>JAYPBC010000005.1:0-100413 GCA_038124025.1 Balneola sp.
TAGTACAGAAGGTACTCGACGGCGAAGGCGCATACGGATACAATGCACGTACAGCTGTATACGAAGACTTGATTAAGGCTGGTGTTATTGATCCAACTAAAGTGACTCGTACAGCGCTTCAAAATGCAGCATCTGTTGCTGGATTGCTTCTAACTACCGAAGCAGTTATCAGCGAAAAGCCAAAAGATGAGTCTGCAGCAGCACCTGCTATGCCAGATATGGGCGGCATGGGTGGAATGGGCGGTATGGGTGGCATGATGTAAACCCACTAGCTGGGGTTTTGCCTTAGGTAAATACTCCTGCAATGGAATTCATTATGTGAATTCTTGCTGCGCATTCATATGCAAAAATCTAAAAGCCTCTCCAATATGGAGGGGCTTTTTTTTGCAGTCGATAAGTTTAGTAATGAAGAGGATAGTTGAGGTTCATTAATCAAGGAACTCTGGGCTTTAAAGCGATCTGGATTGTTAGCTATGGAGTCATCCAAAACTCGTATATTTAAACAACGTAAATCATTCAACTAGCTTAGCTATGACCCTTTTACTTTTTATTCTAGGACTTGGCGGTCTTATTGTGGGAGCTGAATTTTTTTTAAAAGCAGTAGATCGATTTGGCTTGAAGTGGGGCGTTTCTCCTATGGTTATGGGACTGACGGTGGTAGCATTCGCTACAGGTGCTCCTGAACTTGCCATTAGTTTAAAAGCAGCAATGAATGACTCCGCTGATTTGGTCTTGGGTAATATTATCGGATCTAATATTGCGAATATCTTACTTATTTTAGGAATTAGCGGACTTATTACCCCTTTGCATATTAAACAGCGTATTGTGCGCATTGACGTACCGATTGTGATTGCCATGAGTATTGGGCTGTATGTTTTGGCTCTGGACGGGATACTTAGCCTGTCCGACGGGGTTGTTTTGCTATTGGGTTTGTTTGCGTATTCGGTATTCACGTATCTGCAGGTGCGTAAAAATAAGGTAGAGATTGAGGAATTATATGAGCAAGACGAAGAAGTTCAATTAGCCTCAGGAATCTGGTTTTATGTCAAAAATCTTGGAATACTCTTGGTTGGTTTAGCACTCATTGTACAGGGTGCTAATTGGATGGTAAATAGTGCGGTAAGCATAGCGCAGTTACTTGGAATGTCAGAGCTGGTAGTAGGCTTGACCATCGTTTCAATAGGGACCTCACTTCCAGAAGTTGCTACATCAATGGCTGCTGCTCGAAAAGGAAATGCAGATATCGCAGTTGCTAATGTGTTGGGAAGCAATATATATAATGTGCTCTTAACTCTTGGGCTCACTATTGTGGTGGCTCCTGGGGTATTGGAGGTTTCAAGGAATGCCTTATTGCTTGATATGCCTTTTATGATCGCCGTTGCGATAGGTATAATTCCTATATTTTTGACAGGATTTGATCTAAATCGTAAAGATGCCCTCCTGTTTCTTTTTTACTACACAGCCTACCTTGCCTATTTGGTCTTAGAGGCAGTGGGTTCGGAATATTTGGGCTGGATTGAAAAAGGCTTTTTCTTTGTAGTATTACCTTTTACCCTTTATTATATGTTTTCCAGGCTTATTCGTGAGGGCTTAACTGGCCTTCGTAGTGCGGGGCGTAGTTGACTCCTCGGTTGTCGAGCCGTTCAAAATGATGCTGTAAGCGAGCCCAAAAGCTATACCAATCTTTTTGCGAGGGGTCTGACCAGAGTACTTCTGATAAGGCAGTAGCTCTAGGATAGGCCATGTATTCGACTTTTTCTGGGGTACGAATGTATTCTGTCCATACATTGCCTTGCGCTCCAAGTACGTGTTTGGCCTCTTCTTGACTCAGGGCAGCGGGGATCGGTTCATAGCCATAGACATCTTCTACCGAAGTAAAACAACAAATCGCCAAGGGCTCATTCGACATAGTTCCCTGGTAGTGATCAAAATAATTGGTGTTACCTGGGGTCATGATCACATCATGGCCCATTTTAGCAGCTTCAATACCACCTCGTTCACCTCGCCAAGACATAACGGTAGCTCGTGGAGCTAAACCACCCTCTAGTATTTCATCCCAACCTATAATTTGACGCCCTTTACTATTCAAATATCGTTCAATGCGGCTTATAAAGTAGCTTTGGAGTTCATGCTCGTCTTTTAAGCCTTCGCGACGAATCACTTCTTGGGCTAATGCGCTTTCTTCCCATTGCTTTTTGGGCGCTTCATCCCCACCAATATGGATATATTCTCCTGGGAAAAGAGCCATAACTTCATCTAAAACATCTTCTAAAAAGCCAAAAGTTTTTTCTGAGGGACAGAATATATCTTCAAATACTCCCCAGGTAGTCTGTACTTTGTATTCTTTATCTTGGCAACCATACTCTGGATAGGCAGCGAGTACAGCTGAGGTATGTCCAGGCATTTCAATTTCAGGGACTATGGTGATGTATTTTTCGGCAGCATAACTCACGACATCTTTAATTTCTTCCTGGGTGTAAAAACCCCCATATGGACGATTGTCGTAGGTGTTGGAACCATATCTTCGAATTAACGTCTCCTTTCGGAAGGCCGCGATTTCAGTCAGCTTGGGGTAGGCCTTAATTTCAATACGCCACCCTTGATCCTCCGTCAGGTGCCAATGAAATCGATTCATTTTATGCATGGCTAACAAATCGATGTAGTGTTTTATGAATGATACAGGCATAAAATGACGTCCTACATCTAGGTGCAGTCCCCGATAGGAAAAACGAGGGTGATCGGCGATATGTACGCCTGGCACAGTCCAAATCATGGTGTTGGATACCCGAGACGGATCTTCTTTTTCTACTTCGGTGGGTAATAATTGCCGTAAAGTCATAATGGCATTAAAGAGTCCATGCTCTGTACTGGCCTCTAATTTTAGCTGCTCTGGAGTGACGTGTATGCGATACCCTTCCTGATGGCTAAGATGTTTATAATGGGTGTCATTTTGCAGATTTTCGGGATTGTGTAGAAGTAGTATGATGGCAGAATCTGTCATCATACTAGGCTTGTTGCCTTCATAGAATACAAAATTACCATTCAACCAGGTGGTGGTGTGCATGAGTTCATTTAAGGTACTATGAATGGGGGTTCCTTCAAGTTCATTGGGAAGCAGGATGGGTGTCCCTTGCACTATGGTAAATGGATTTCCGATAGCTTCCATGGTTTTAGGCACAGGAATGAGGGCCGGTAAGATGGGTTCAGGTTCTTGAGCAATTATGCTAGTGGAGGAGAAAAGTAGCAGGCAAAGTAATGGAATAAGTTTTTGTAACATGACGGTTTTGTGATTAGATAGTGGCTTAGTCATGGACATATTCGGTAGTAATTAGGATTTTTTTTGACGTTGTTCTTTTTCGGTCATTATGTAGTTCAAGTACAAAAATTCTAGTGCGGCAGACTCGTAGCCCTTCCAGGCTTGGGTGAGTTCCTGAAATCTATCTTCAGTGGTCGCATCTGGGTCTTCACCGTAGCTCCAAATGATCCATCTACGGAGGCCTTTTTCTTGATTCTTTTTCTTATTGCTGGGAAAGACCGCATCGGTACGCCCTCGCATCATAATAAGATCTTGAGCAGCCGTAGGACCTATTCCTTTAATTTTAACCAAGGTGTTATACGCAGTGACTGGGTCGCAGGTAGTTAACCAATGCATATCAGTGGTGCCCGCGACGATATCTTGTGCTAAGCCGGTAAGATATTGCCCTTTGCGTAAGGTTGGGCCTAAAGCTCGAATATTATGCGGATCGGCTTTCATCAGCTCATGGGGCCGAGGCCAAGCTGCTAAGCTACCTCCATCATGATCGAGAAGAGTACCATATTGCTCCCGGATCCTATACATCATCTTTTTTGCAGTAGGTTTATGATTCATCTGCATTTCAACTATTCGATTCTGAATATCTTCGAATAAGGTGGCTCTTGTCATTCTTTTGAGCCCATAGTAGTCACTTAATTTTGGACCTAAAACAGGATCATTGGCAGCGCGATCATATAATTTGCGCAAATCCATTTCTAAACCTAAAATTTTGGTTAAATGCTGGCTAGCGCATTCTATCTCTTCTTGTGAAAGAGATTCTTTACAACTAATAAAGAATTCTGGTGACTCAGGATCTCCATTAAATCGAATGGTGAGGACCGCATCTCGATCTCCAATAGGTACCGGTCGGATAAACCCAGTCTCGAACATGTGCTCGGGTTCATGCTCAAAATCGAAATATGAACTAACGTCCAAGCATAAATACCAATCATGTGGGGGGGTAGAAGTAAGGCTCCATTCACTCATGCCTGAAGATCATAAAATTGATTCTATGAACAAAATATTTGTGCTGAAATAAAAAATATTGACAAAAACATAGACCATAAAACTGACTTAAACTGAATGATATTTATACATCGATTTTGCAAACCTCAATAGAATTTTATGTTCAAGGCGGTCACTTTGGTTTAAGAAATGATTGACTACTTTTTTGAGGACTACGTTCTTTGGATTGATGATGCATAAACAGCATTTCTACATGTTTTAAGCTGTCTACATCCTTGGGTGATAAATCCCATCGTATTGCTTTAAATCGAGGGAATCTGAGCGTGTATTTTGCTTTTGTACGTGGATTCGGCTGAATGGCCTCAAATTCGAGTTCGACCACGATTTCAGGGCGTAGTTGGGCGGTCGGACCAAATCGGTTAATGATACAACCCTTAATAGCTTTGTTTAATTGCTTCCATTCTTGATCGGTATATCCACCGTATGCTTTCCCAATGGGGATGAATTCTTCTTCGTAACGCGCGTCTTCTTTGACTGATACACCCAAGGTAAAATCGGAATAGCTACCGCCTCGTTTTCCACTTCCTGCTTGAGCATATAGAATAACAGTGTCAATACTTCCGGAGGCTTGTTTGACTTTTAACCAATGATTTTTGCGTTCTCCGAAAGAATAGGGAGCGTTTTTTTGCTTAAGCATTAATCCTTCATTACCATGAGCTAAGGCTTGTTCAAACAGGTGTTCCACCTGCTCTTTTGAACTAACAGCATGTTGGTTAGTTATGGAAAACTCATAGGTTTTGGCAAGTTTTTCAATGCTAATCCGCCGCTGGGTTAAGGGTTGTGATACCTTTGACTCTTGTTCTAAGAATAACACATCATAGCCGATAAATATGACTGGATATGTGCTTATTAAAGCCTCTGTTGGCTTTTTTACTCCCATACGTTTTTGAAGCTCTTGAAAGGGTTGAATGGTGTTCTCGCGGAATACACATATTTCTCCATCTAAAACAACGGGTGGAAGATCCTTACTAGCAAAGGATTCGACGAGTTCAGGGAATTGATTGGATATTACATTTAGATCACGCGAAAATAATTCAACCTTAGAACCATGGGCGTGGAGTTGACAACGCATTCCGTCAAATTTCTCTTCGGCAATAAAATCATCCCAAACCTTTACCGAACGGGATTGCATGGGAGCCGCAAGCATGAAAGCGATGGGGTTAAATAGTTTAAATTGAGCCTGGTCCAGACGGTTAGTGGACGCTAATTCGGCTGTTTTAGCGATGCTTCCAGTGAGCATGTGGACATAGCGTAACTGCTCGTAATCTACTTGGCAACTCTTCGCTAGGGCCTGTAGAACACTTCTATTTTCAAAGCCAATCCGCAGCGAACCTTGAGAAAGTAGTCGGAGAAAATATTTGGAGGCCAAAGGGGATAAACCACTCCAAATGCGAGTCAATATGCGTTGTTTATCTTTGCGGGATCGGGTCTGAGCCAGTTCTTCGGCGAGCTCAGAAATACGCGCTAAATCCCAATGCTGCAGGCTATTTTTTTGCCGCGCCTCGGGTAGGTTTTCAAAGAGGCGTTGAATGGTTTCGGTACTGCTTCCTGTAGCTGTTCGGCATGCTTTGAATACGATGTCATAGTCGATTTTACAATAATTGGCAGCGGCTATGCCTATGGTTCGTGCGCCTATGGAGGCACGTTTTCCAGAAATAGTAGAGAAAGCCCCTTCTCCCATGTACTGGCAGGCCAAAGCTAACTGAGAAGGGGATAATTGTGCTAAATACTCTGCGCAGAGTTTGATTTTTGCATTGCTTCCACGAGTTTCAGCTATGGATTGAACCAGCTGAGCCCATCGCTCAAAGTTATCAACGGCTTGTTCTTTGCTCATCATTTACTCAAACTCCTCATGGTCCATATCTAGGTAAACTGCGTCAAGACCTCTTTGCTGTAATTCATGCAAAACTACCTTTGGGTCTGGTGTATGGGTAATGTAGATACGCTTGGGTTGAAGATACTCGCAGACCCTGATGAGCTCGAAGTAATCTAAATGATCACTCAGTGGAATTAAGGCATGCGCCTGGGTTTGTGTTCTTCTGGCTTCATGCGATGCCCAGCCACTACAGTAGGCAATCCTTTTCTTCTTTATATGACTCGCAAAACCCGATTCTAAGCCAGAATTAGGTGTAAACAATAGGCAGCCTTCTGAACTAGCTCGGTTATAGCGCTCGTAAGGGCCAAGATCAATGCCATAGTCCTCATAGACTGAGCAAAGTGGGTAACCTGCTCCATGGATTTGCTTGGTTTGTGGGAGATCTCTGAGCATGTGCATCATTTCTTGAGCCTTTCCTAAGTTATAGCCTAGAAAAACAGGCGTATAACCTTTATCTAGAGATTCCTGTGCGAAGTTTAGCAGATCGGATTGTAGCTGTTCGTTGGATTTCCAACGGTAGATAGGTAAGCCAAACGTTGCCTCTATGATGAGTTGATCAACCAGCTGGTCTTTGGGTAATTCGAAGCCTTCGCTTGCTGGGGAAGCGGGTGTTTTGCAATCGCCTGTATATAAAATATTTCCCACTCCAGACTCTATAAACGCCATTGCAGAGCCTAGTATATGGCCAGCTGGGTATAGAGTTAGCTTAAACTGATCGGTGGTTAATGTCTCGTAGAAGGGTAATTCGATGATGTCTTCTTTAAACCCTCTTAACCTCATAAGGGCAGCCGTAGGTGGGGTAGCGTACATGGCTAAATTAGTATGTTCCCGTAATGATTTTCTATTTCTAGGAATATGATCGGCGTGTGCGTGAGAAACAAAAATATGTTGTACGTCTGCATCGCTATAATCCAAGCCAATGGATAATTCAGGAAGTTTAATTCCATGAAAGCGTGCTTTCTTTACCTTTAACATGTATAAGAAGTCTGGTTCACCGAGATAAATTTATCTATGAGTCAATGGGTTGGTGTGTAATAAATATGTTGGGTTTAACGATTATCCGCTAATTTGAATCGATACGTTCTTCGAGTACTTCCTCGAGGTTAAATGTTGGACGAATATCATTATATCGCTCAATTTTTCCCTCGGGATTCAGTAAGATATAAAAAGGAATACCGCCTCCCCTGTATTTTTTAAAGGTGACTTGTTCAAAACCATCGCCACCGTACACCTGGATCCAAGGGTTTTGGAATCGATCGATATCTTGAATCCAAATGGCACTATCCACTTCGGTTGAAATGGCCAATATTTCGAAGTCATCACGGTCAAATCGTTCGTAGATACGTCGCATATCCTCAAATTCATCTAAGCACGGTTGACACCATCCTGCCCAAAAATCTAAGAGCACATATTTTCCTGCAAAGTCACTTAGCTCATAGGCTGTACCATCGCGATCGAATAATCGAAAAGGGATGGCTGGGTTGCCTGGTGAGACGGCTTTAATGGCTTGATAAAAGCCCTTTATGAAGTTAGTATAGGCTGGATATCGATCGCTATATGTAGTCAAATACCTCTGATAACTTGCTTCAGCGATATTCAGAGCTACTTCGCCAAGCCGCTCGGCCACTAAAAATAATTCGGCATATGCGCGTGCTTGATCATCCTGTATGTAATCGAGAATTTCGAGCCTGCGGCGATCCAAGGCCGGATAGGCTAGACGCTTGATGTCGTATTCCATAAGTTCCCCGTACTGTTGAATAACTGAATCATATAAGGTAAATGTGCGAGAATAAAAATGAGTATAATCCCGGACTCCTGCACGTTGTGCTACCAAGTGATTAATCTCAAAGAGGCCATCTTCTTGAGCGTTGGCTAATAAAGAATCGCGGCGCTTATCGGCATTAGTGAGTCCCTTGAATCGTTGTAGAAATTCAATGGCCCGTATTTCGCGGACCAAATGTTCCCCTTGAACCCGGTACATCCATGGTTCATATATTCCATTGGCCAGTAGTTCTTCAGACAGCTCAACTTTTTGCTGGCTGAGATCAAGCATACGTTCTACTTCCCCTTGGGTGAAAAGTCGTTCTTCTTGGCTGATAGCCTGGTCAATGGGAGCTACTTGTTCTTGGTAACGGAGGAAGTTTTGATAGGTCTGCAATGGCTGATCATTCTCACCGGTGATGTTTAAACCCCTTGGGAATTCGGCGCGCTGAATTTTTACCATAATGGGTTTGCCTTGACCGGAGTCCTCGGCAGGTATGGCAAGAGGAAAGAACTGATCTTGAATCCTTATATGATACCATTGGACAGGGCCGTTGGGTGAACCGGAATCTATTTTACCACCGTTAAATGAGTTTGGTAGCTCGAAAGTGAAGCTGTTGCTGTTCCGAATTCCACTTAGAACTGACTTTTCAGAGTATTTATAATGCAGAGGGATTTTTTCCAGCTCAAGGCTTGCATCCCCCAGGTAATCTACGGTGACCGTAAGTTTTGTGCTTGATGAATTTGAACAAGACACTAACAGTAGTGCAACAATGATTATATGTATGGGAGTTTTTAGTACTAATCTGAAATATTGAATTGTCATACGGTCTCTATTGGATGATTGGATTAGAGGTTCTTTAAAGAATTAAAATAGTATCTGAATGTGTAGAACAGGCAGTGCGTTGGCTAACGTATCGGACCAACCAGCGGCTGTAGAGTAAGAACGTTCTATCCATGGATAGTGAAATTGTGGGGGTTGAAGGGACCAATTCCAACTCAGGTATTCTCCATCTAGCGAGGATAATTGCTTGCTGAGCTTTGTATGGCTTGCATACAGCAAAAGATCAAAAGCCATGAGGAAACTGCCTTGTAAAATTATTGCTTGCCCATAGCCTTTCCAACGTTCTTTGCCCATTTTATAACCGCGATAAGCCAACCATGCTCCTCCACTTATGTATAACACATCGAGCCCTGCGTTAATGAGCAAAATCGTATCAAAACGGTTCATGTCATAAAGTATTTCAGAAGTCATCACACTCGTGTTAGAAAGGGTTCCCTTGTAACCAAAATAGGCTATCCCAGCATTAACGGTGTTCCAGGCGGCGTTCATTTGATGAAAATAGGATCTGGATCCTTGTGTTCTAGCATATCCAAGACCTCCTGTAATCATGTTTAACCCAGCCCATGAACCTAATATCAGCATACCATTTTGCTGTAATTTGAGTGACTGCTGCTGCCACCAAAGTGGATTTTGCTGTCCATTTTGTGCCATAATCCATGAGGGAATTCCCATAAATAACAACAGCAGAAATAGGATGAAGAATCGGTGTTGGCGTAACTGGTTACGTGAGAACATCATAGGTAATACTTAGGTGGCTTTGCGCAGTGATATGAGCTCATGTTCTGCAATTGCAATAATATGAGCCTCTTTATTAGTAATTAAATGTAGGCCGGTGAACGTTCCAAAAGCAGGTATCACCAATTCATTTTCTTGTTCAACAAAACAAGGTAAAATAATCCGTTGCCGGCCTTTTCCTTTGATTTTTATTCCAGGATGAAGGTGTCCACTAATCGAGCCCTTAATCGGGACTGCTGTGGGTAGATCCAGCTCTTGGGGCGTCTTTTCCTGTCCAAAGGATAACGACTCACTGGTCCTTTGACTCCCCTTGAGTCCAGCGAAGTTATCCTTTTTATCATGAAGGAAACGAATGTGCTTACAATCAAGGAAGGGGAGTACGTGAAGTCCTAGATCTTCGTATTTTTGTGCTGAATAGAGCTCATGATTACCTAATATTAAGGTCATTTCGAGGGTAGAATAGTCTAGGCGCCAACGCTTGAAATCGTCCCATTCGCTGTTGGTTTCGCTATGAAATAAATCACCCAGAAAAAGAACTCTTTCAGGGTTAAATTGGGCAATTGCCAGGCTTAATCGTGATAAATTATCCTGGTTAGCTTCGGTGGGTATGGGAATTCCATAGCGTCTAAAGTGCCCCGCTTTTCCAAGGTGAACATCGCTGATTACGAGTGTTTTTTCTGCCGGATAGTACAATACACGCTGGGCCGAAAGGATTAGCTCTTCCTCTTGGAAACGGATGGGCATTATTTGATTGACAGCTTCAGACATGTTTAATGAGTTGAGCCTGCATTTTTTTTATTCGATCCATCAATTTTTCACTGCTCATTTTCTCACGCAATCGATCCACCATAATGGGAAAGGCGTACGGAGTAAATCGCTTGGTCTCTCGATATTCGATATGTCCAGTTTGAATTCGGTTGAGCACTTGCCTGAGCCTGATTTCATCAAACTGAAAAAAGAGCACTTCATCGATAGCCTGTTGCAAAAGTAGGTGATCGGGTTCATAGGATTGAAATACCTCAAAAAAGAGACTAGAGGACATTTGAAGATGACGTGTAGTACGGCCTTGCCCAGGATAGCCTTGAAATACCAAACCGGCTATCTGAGCTATTTCACGAAAACGTCTTTTTGCTAACTCTGAATTATTGAGGCTACTTTTTATGTCCTTGAGTAGGTTTTTAGCGCTAAATAGGCCTTCTTTTAGGGCTTGCTGAATGGGTATGTCTTGGTCAGAAAGTAGTTCAAAACCATAATCGTTCATGGCGATGGTGAAGGTGATAGGGACTAGTCTAGCTATTCGGTGGGCTACTAAAGTGGAGAGACCTTCATGTACATTTCGGCCTTCAAAAGGGTAAAAGAAAAGATGGCATCCTTCTCGAGAAAAGCTTTTTTCGATGAGTAATTGGTTGGGGCCAGGCAATATGGACCAAGATTGTTGCACCCCTAGAATGGGTTTTAAATAATCGATTTCTGCCGAGCTTTGCTGCTTTAGCTGTGTGGTGGTATCTTGACTGTAGTGATCAATAGCTCGTAGCATACTTTCTTTGAGCATCTCGCTCATATTAGACGATAAAGACATCCGTCCTCCTAGCCAGCTTGGCACTTTAGCGCTACCCGAGGAAGCACGACGTACGTAGGCAGTCATCTGCTCTACTCGAACGAGTTCGAGCCGCCGTCCAGAGAACCAGAATCTATCGCCTTCTTTTAATTGACCAATAAACCATTCTTCAATCGTTCCAATGCGTCCACCGCTCAGGTATTTGATTTGCATATTTGCGTCAGAACTAATGGTACCAATGTTCATACGATGTCTTCGTGCCACGGTACGATTCCCAACAAAATAGTGGCCATCCTCATCTAATTCGAGTTTTGCAAATTCGGGATATGCCTGAAGAGCAGGCCCGCCACTGCACAAAAATTGTATTATTTTTTGCAAGTCCTGTTCACTAAGATGGCGATAAGCAAAGCTGCTATGAAGTTCCTTTAAAATGGCTTCGGCCATAAAACCACTACCCACTGCTCGGGTCATTAGATATTGAACCAAAACATCTGTTGGGGATAGAATAGGGGGCCGTGGTTCAATCTTATCTTGTCGTACAGCTTGGCGAAGTGCATCTGCTTCTAAGAGCTCTAGGGCATGGGTTGGTAAAAAGTATATGGCGCTAGTTGCCCCTGGTTGGTGTCCACTTCGACCAGCGCGTTGGATAAAGCGCGCAACACCTTTGGGGCTACCTACCTGAACTACGGTTTCTACAGGGCTAAAATCTACCCCTAAATCTAGGCTAGAAGTACATACAACTACTTTTAACCGATCTTCGTGAAGACTTTCTTCCACCCAATTTCGAACTTTTCTATCCAATGAACCATGATGAAGGGCAATTTGACCGGCCCACTCAGGGACTCGTTCAAGTAACTCTTGAAACCAGCGCTCTGCTTGTCCGCGTGTATTGGTGAATACTAAGGTCGATCGACTTTTTTGTAAAATGGGAATGAGTTCATCGATTAAATGTAAGCCTAAATGCCCATGCCAAGGAAACAGTTCAACGGATTTAGGCAGTATGGATGTAACCTGTATACTTTTTTGAATGCGAGCTTTAATGGTGAACGAATCCTGATATCGTTTTTCTGTTCCCATTAGCACCTCAGCGGCCTCTTCCATGTTGCCCAAAGTAGCAGAAATACCCCATGTTTTTACTTCTGGTCGTAGTGCCCTAGCCCGGGCCAAAAATAGTTCGGTTTGGGTGCCTCGCTTACTACCCATAAGCTCATGCCATTCGTCGACGACTACGCTATGGAGATGTTTAAAATAACGTTCATGTTTTTTTTGAGCCATAAGCACATGTAAACTCTCGGGGGTGGTAATGAGCACCTGAGGCATCGACTGCTCTTGCTTTTTTCGTACCGAGGACGATACATCCCCCGTCCGTCTGCCAACTTGGATATCTAGCCCGAATTCGGCTAGACTCTGTTTAAACTGTCGTTCGGTATCTTTAGCAAGTGCTCGCAAAGGGGTAATCCAAATGAGTTGTAGGCCTTTATTAGCTTGCTTTTTGGCGTCTAACCAGCGGATAATATGAGGCATCCAAAGGGCAAGTGTCTTACCAGAACCCGTAGGAGCGTGTAAAATTCCTTCTTTTCCGTTTAGTACCGATTCCCAGCATTCCTCCTGAAAGGTAAAAGTTTCCCAATGATTCTTGGTAAACCAGTCCTGTACGTGATCCAAACCACTTGTAAAAGATTTTGTAGGCTGTTTAGCAGAGGACATGGAGGAAAAAAGAAGGTTCTATTAGTACGTTATTACCGGTAATTGGGTCCATCAAAACTTTTTGAAAAAATCTATAAAAGCGCTTGCAGAGCTTCTCATTTTTTTAGAGTATAAGGTGCTTGCGAAAATGTGAGTTTATTGCGCTAGATCTCCTGAATGTGATATTGAGTAAACGTATTCTTTTGTCTAGTACAATTACCAAATACATTAAACTTTCCAAATAGCGTTCCATTATGTGGTTAAACATTAAATCCTTTGACAATTATCAAGAAACCTTTAACCAAAGCGAGCAAGATAGGCTTAGTTTTTGGGATCACGAGGCGGGTACGTTTTACTGGCGAAAGCGTTGGGATCAGGTACAAACAGGGAGTTTTGAAGAAGCTAATATCAAATGGTTTGTAGGTGGTAAATTGAATATTACAGAGAATGCTCTGGATAGACATTTGAATACCATTGGCAATAAAACAGCGTTTATTTTTGAGCCCAATCATCCCGATTCTTTCCGAAGAACTATCACGTATAGACAATTACATGAGGATGTTTGTAGGTTTTCAAATGTATTAGAGAGTAAGGGAATAACGAAGGGTGATCGTGTGTGCATTTATATGGCCATGACTCCAGAACTTATTATCGCGGCCTTGGCTTGTGCACGAATTGGTGCGGTACATTCTATTGTATTTGCAGGCTTTTCGGCTCAATCGCTTAGTGAACGTATTAATGACTGTCAGGCTAAGATGCTCATCACGAATGATGGACTTCGAAGAGGGGATAAACACGTACCTTTGAAGGATATTTCAGACCAAGCGCTGAAAACCTCTCCCTCAGTGGAAAATGTTATTGTTTGTCAGCGAACCAACAGAGATATTCACTGGGAAAAAGGACGCGATTTTTGGTGGCATAATCTCATTAGGAATGCATCTCGTCATCATGAAGCGGTAGAAATGGATGCCGAGGATCCGCTCTTTATTTTATACACCTCAGGGTCTACCGGTAAACCAAAAGGAGTAGTACATACCTGTGGGGGGTATATGGTTTACACCTCGTATTCCTTCCGTAATGTGTTTCAAGTTGGTGCCGATGACGTGTATTGGTGTACCGCAGATGCTGGGTGGATTACAGGCCATAGTTACATCATCTATGGGCCACTATTCACGGGGACCACTGGAATTATTTTTGAGGGAACACCTACTTATCCAGATGCCGGACGTTTTTGGGAAGTAGTTGAGAAATATAACGTAACTCATTTCTATACGGCACCTACAGCTATTCGAGCACTTATGTCATTTGATTTAGATTTTGTTGATAAATATGATTTAAGCTCGCTTAAAGTTTTGGGCAGCGTAGGTGAACCTATCAATGAGGAGGCTTGGAATTGGTATCACAAGCATATCGGAAATGAGTGTTGCCCGATTGTGGATACCTGGTGGCAAACCGAAACGGGGGGTATTTTGATATCTCCTCTAGCTGGAATAACTCCTACCAAACCAGGTTTTGCAACATTGCCCTTACCAGGTGTCTTTCCTGTGCTCATGGACGAACATGGTAAGGAAATTGAAGGAAATGGGGTAGAAGGTAACCTGTGCATCAAGTACCCTTGGCCCTCCATAGCGCGTACGGTCTATGGCGATCACGAGCGGTATAAGCAGACGTATCTATCCACTTACAAAGGCTATTATTTTACTGGTGATGGGTGCCGAAGGGATGAAGATGGTTATTACCGAATAACGGGTCGGGTGGATGATGTACTTAATGTATCAGGTCATCGTTTAGGAACCGCTGAAATTGAAAATGCACTGGATGAACATCCGCGAGTAGTGGAAACGGCTATTGTTGGCTATCCTCACGATATAAAAGGGCAGGGAGTGTATGCGTTCATGATTTGTGACGGGGAGATAGGAGACCGGGCTGTATTCAAAAAAGAGTTACTGGATTTGGTGACAAAAATAATAGGTCCAATTGCTAAGCCAGATAAAATTCAAATTGTTCCTGGGTTGCCTAAAACACGTTCAGGGAAAATTATGCGACGAATATTGCGTAAGGTCGCATCAAATGAAGTGGATCAGTTAGGAGATACCTCTACCTTGTTGGATCCGAGCGTGGTCGATGCGATCGTTTCTGGAGAGGCTCTTTAATTGGTAGTAATGTCAGTGCTTTTGTTGAAGCCTTGGTTAAGCTTGGTGAAGCAAGGTGTACTTTTGCTGAAGCCCTCACGTTTTGATACGTTATTATGAGTTACATGTAATGTACTACTCAAACACCATGTATTTGTAACAACTTATACCCCTAAGGCGAAACCAAAGGGAAGAAAGAGCAAACTGACCAATAAAAAAATTAAGCGGAACCTTGTTTTGACTAAGGCTGGATGAAAAAATAGTCCGAATGTGTAGGGTTTACTCGCAAGCCATTCATAATATCGGAATCGGTGTATAGAGCCCAAGGCCATGGTTACATGCCCATGTATTATGGTTAATAAAAAAGGCATTGCAAACATGAAGGCGCCAATATATCGGAAGCTTATATCAAGACCTAGTTCTCTAGCTGTATAATAGTAAGGCCACGCAAATAGTATGAGTAAGGGCAAGGTTAGCGCCCAATTTATAACACTAATTCGAACAAAATTAGAAGTAGAGAATTCAGATTTCATACGATCAATTCTTGAAAAATTCCTCAAATTTGCGACGCTATGAGTAGTTCAATTTCACGCACAGGCAGTCCATAGGTTTTACCTAATGACTGCTTGGTTAGGTGTCCTCGGTAGGTATAGGTTCCGTTACGTAAGGCAGTATTTCTCCATAAACACTCTTGAATACCTCCATTTTCACCAATAGCCAACACATACGGAACCAATACATTGTTTAGGGCATAGGTGCCGGTTCTTGCGACCTTCGAGGGGATGTTTGGGACGCAGTAATGAGTTACGCCATGCTGGGAATAAATAGGTTGAGAATGTGTTGTTGGACGTGATGTTTCGATACACCCACCTTGGTCAATGACCGTGTCCACAATCACACTCCCTGTTTTCATCGTGCGTACCAAATCTTCGCTAATCCAAACAGAGCTTTTTTCTCCTTCCTGAAAGGCAGATCCGATAAGTACGTCTGCAAATTTTAAAGCATTGCTGAGATATTGTTCATTAGCAACCGCGGTAATTATTCGACGATCTAAGGCATTTTCAAGTCGGCGTAGGGCTGTTAAATCGTTATCCATAACAAAAACTTGCGCTCCGTACCCCAGTGCTGTTCTTGCTGCATATTCTGCTGTAATACCTGCACCTAAAATCGCTACGGTAGCGGGTGGAACCCCTGAAATACCTCCTAGCATGATTCCTTGCCCACCTTCTTCGGAATCGCTGGTTTCCAAATAGTGAGCAGCAATTTGCACCGCCATTGAACCAGTAATCTCATGCATCATCCGAACCAATGGAAACTCGTTATCGGCACCTTTTATGAATTCGTATGCAATACTTGTGGCCGATTTTTTAAGGAGGTTGGTAAAAAAAACCTCCTCTTGGGAACCTAAGTGTAATGCTGAGATAATGGTCTGGTTTGCCTTAATCCAGTTCATTTCCTCTTGGGTTAGGGGAGCAACCTTCACGATGATATCCGCCTGATCAAAGGTAGATTTGGTAGACTCAACAATCTCTGCACCCGCTTGGCTATATTCCTCATCGGTAAATTTTGCATCGAACCCAGCACCCCGTTCAACCCGAATTTTGTGGCCATTAGCACTAAGAATACGTACGCCGCCGGGGCTAATACTCACTCTGCCTTCATCAACGGAATGCTCCTTGGGTACCCCAATATGAAGTTGCTTCTGGGTATGGGTTCGAATGAGGTGCTTTTCAAGTGTTTTTAGGCCTATTTCTTCGGTATCCAATGGATGTATTTGCATGTGAAAACTCCTTCAATTCAGCTTGTTCAATACAGCTTGGGTTCATGTGCTTGTTTTGGACGATGATGAGTCATAGTCAGCTTGATTCATTAATGAGTGAGAGAAATGCTGTTTCATCTAAAATTGGTATGCCTAGGCTTTCGGCCTTTGTTCGTTTCGATCCAGCTGCTTCACCAGCAAGTAAAAAAGATGTATTTTTACTCACCGATGAGGATGTTTTACCGCCATGTTCCTCAATAAGTTGGCTGGCTTGTTTTCTAGAGAGTGTAGCTAAGGTGCCAGTGAGAACAAAGATTTTGCCTTCGAGCAGATTAGAACTCATGACTTTTTCTTCCCGCTCAAATTGCAGCCCACTTTGTTCCAGCTTTTCGAGTATATCCAAATAACGAGGCTCGGAAAAAAATTCAATTACCGATTGGGCTATACGCGGGCCAATGGCATCAACAGCCAATAAATCATCCTCACTTGCCTGTTGCAAAGTCCTCATGCTTCCGAATGCCTTTGCTAAATCTTTTGCTACGGTCTTACCTACAAAACGAATTCCCAAACCGTAAAGAACCCGCTCAAACGGCTGTGATATACTCCGCTCAATACTTTCGATTAGGTTGGTCGCACTTTTTTCAGCCATACGCTCCAGTGGAAGCAGGTCCTCTTTTTTCAGACTGTATAAATCAGCATAGTTGTGGATGAGTCCTTCCTTTACGAGTAGGTCAACCATGGATTCCCCAAGGCCATCTATATCCAAGGCATCTCTAGAGGCAAAATGTTCAATTTTAATGCGTACCTGGGGTGGACATTGGATGTTAATACACCGCCACGCCACTTCCCCATCGTACTTAATTAGGGAGGCTTGACAGGCAGGACAGTTTGTAGGAAAGTGATAGGGAGCAGTCCGCTCTGTAGTACTGGGAACGACTTCAACTACTTGAGGAATTATCTCGCCCGCTTTTTCCACTTTTACTTGATCTCCAATACGAATGTCTTTGCGTTGAATTTCTTCTTCGTTGTGTAAGGACGCTCTTTTTACTGTTGTTCCAGCCAGTAAAACCGGCTCTAATTCGGCTACTGGAGTAATGGTCCCCAATCGACCAACCTGCAAGCTAATATCATTAATTCGACTGACGGCTTGCTCGGCCTGAAATTTATATGCAATAGCCCAACGAGGAAATTTAGAGGTGCTTCCAAGTTGTTCGCGTAGAACTTCTTCGTTCACTTTAATAACAACTCCATCGGTTTCGAAGGGCAACTCATGACGGATTTGATCCAGTACTTCGATGGTGTTATGAACCTGCTCAATGGATTCGCAAAGGGTAGGGAACTCATTAGCAGGTAGTCCATATTCTTTAATAAGAGCTAATTTTTGATCTTGATTACGATTGACTCCGTCTTCGAATAATAAATCAAAGGCAAAGAATCTTATTGGACGGCGAGCTACTACTTTGGGATCTTGCATTTTTAACGAACCAGCCGTTGAATTTCGTGGGTTGGCAAACACACTTAAGCCGGCTTCTTCGCGATAGTGGTTTAGGCGAACAAAGGCTTCTTTTTCCATGAAGGCTTCGCCTCGAACTTCAACCACCTTCGGTGGTGTTCCCTCGAGAAAAAGAGGAATATCTTGAATGGTGCGTATGTTTTTGGTGATATCATCGCCCTGTTGGCCATCCCCCCGGGTGGCTCCAAGTACTAATGCGCCTTTTTCGTAGCGCAAACGGATGGAGGCACCATCAAACTTAAGTTCTACTAGGTAGCTAAATGAATCATGGCCTAATATTTTGCGTACACGTGCATCAAACTCATTAAGCTCATCTTCATTATAGGTGTTATCCAAGCTTAATAGAGGAGTAGGGTGGGTAACGGTTTCGAAATTAGAGGATACGGCACCTCCCACACGAGCAGTTGGAGATTGGGGATCTTCTAGATTGTATTCCTTCTCAAGATTGCCTAATTCCTTGAGTAATTCATCATAGCGTTGATCACTCATGAAAGGGGTAGCCTGATCGTAGTAGGCTTCGTTGGCCTGCTGAAGTAATTTTCTTAATTCTAGTACGCGTTTTTCAGCCATGAATATATGAGTTTCTTGTCATGCTTTTAGCTATGTGATCGTAACTGATACATGCTTTGAGATTATGATATCGTCAAAAAGCTATAGCATATTCTATACTGTCGGGTTCTGAAACGCCCTCAGGTAGAACTAAATTCGGTTTTGCTTTAAATTCCGCCGTCCCTAAGCGCTCACGATTCAGAAGAACTGTGTTTTCCTGTTCGGTGGCAAATCGCTCTAATGGAGCCTCAATCACATTGTTGTTGAACAAAATAAGCATTCTACTAAACTGCCCTCTGATGGTGATTTCTTCTTTGAAATCGAAATAGTATGCTGCGCCTTGTTCCATCCAAAGTGGATACACCGATTCTCTCAAATCACTGCCCACTCTCACTGGTTCGAGCTTATCATAGGCAGCATAGATTACAATTCGCAAGGTATCAGGCGCTTGGGCTAGGTTCAAAACACTGCTAGAGTCTAAGGAGCTGGTTGCTAGGCTATTCTGGGTCATTTCATTCGTATTATCAGACCCTTCAGACTCATTAGATTCGGAGTTAGAAGGGGCCTCTTCATCCGAAGTAGACGTTTCAGTATCTTGTCGGCTTTGGGTTGGATTAGAACCGATACCTTCCGCAGTTGAGAGTGAGTCGGTGGCTATAATGGCGTCTGAGTTAAGAGTTCCTACCTCCTCTGTGATTTCTGATGAGGAGTCAGAAAAACTATTGAACCAGCTTGAAATAGTACTCCGATACAAAAACCCGAAAACAAGTAAACTTACCGTAATAACCGCCAAAATGGTAATTAGTACCACATTACTTTTAGATTCCTGTTGAGCGTTGAACCGTTTACCCATTTGAGCCCAATTCACTTGATCAGCTGTTTTACTCGCAGATATGGCCGGTTGATTAGCTACTGGTTTATCTGTTGTTTTAGCTACGCTTGAATTCTTAGATGGGGCCTTAGAATGATCAACCCTAGTATTTTCTTTGTTAGACTCTTCGCTCGTAGTTGCTCCATCTGGAACATTGAGACTACCAGTATTTTTGCCGGTATCTACAGCTGAATCCCCAGGTGTGGTATCATCCCCTTGATTTGAATCCGTTTCACCAGGTGTAGAATTACTATTTGTGGTCGACCTAGATGCAGTAGGTGCAGAATCTGTTGAAATGCTCTCTTTATCTGTGTCTGTTTCAGTATCGGCATCAGCATTCGCACCCAAATCGGAATCGCTAGAGACTTTATTAATGGCTTCAACCTTCGTCTTAGCGTCATAATTAAGTTCGGTTCTAATGGGGGCCTTTTTTGGGGCTGAGTCTGCTTCTAAACTGCGTTTTCTTTCTTCTTTCCCAAATGGGTCTGAAGGATTGGGAGCCCCTGCCTCTTTAAAAATTCCATGATCATAAGTGCCTTCCTCCATGGCATCCAAGGCTCGTAAAATGACAGCCTCTTTTATTTTTAATCCTCGGGCGTAGCTTCGCACAAAATTTCTAATATACGCCTGGTTGTAGGTTTCCGAATTAAATATCGCGTCGGATTCAATTTCAGAGATAATTTCATAGGATAATTTGGTTAGACCCTGAATCTCATCAGTATCAACACCTAGTTCCTCTCTAATTTCGGCTAAGTCTTTTCCTAGAGCCATAATATAGCATGTAATGATTTTTTGTCTGTGTGCTCTTTTTAGGAGTAAATCTCGTTTACCATAATAAGCAACGCTGGTAATTTAGTAGAATTAGCGGCCAAAAAATAATCTACGAGTCTATTTTTATACCCTTTATACATAGCTATGTTCAGTGCTAGAAAATGGTCAAATAATACCGTTGAAAGAAAAAATTTCTGGGTTTTCCCTGATTATTGCCAATGCTGTGGGATTCGGCTATTGGGTTCTGCCAAACAAATATGTAGATATTGTATTCTAAGTGAGTTACCTCGGATTTATCCAGAACCCAAAAAAGGAATGTATCCTGAGGGAATACAATGGCAAGTGGCTTGTTGGAAATACGAAGAAGACCATTTAATTCAGCGCATAATAGTTCAATTAAAATATAAGAGGGCCTATGGTATTGGATTAGACCTAGGTAGAGCAGCAGCCGATTTGTTTCAACAAATTCATCCCGACAAATACCAGCAGCTTATGACAGAAAGGCCCATTGTGATACCAATTCCTCTTTCCCGTCAAAGAAGGAATTTGAGAGGGTTTAACCAAAGTTATAGTATAGCTGAGGGTTGGACCGCATTGATGCCTTTTCCTGTACTAGGTGAGGGGGTACTAGAACGGAAGCCATCTAGAGTACATCAGGTGGGTAAGAGTAAATTGGAACGAAGAATGAATAGGGAAAAGATGTATAAAGTAGTCTGCCCAACTATTTATGATTGGACAGACAGACCTGTTCTCATCCTGGATGATGTATACACCACTGGCTCTACTTGTTTTGCTTTTTGGCATTTTCTAAAGTCTGTTGGTTTTAATAACGCCTATGTTATAACCTTAGCACAGTCATAGTTTCCTCACTTAGAATTTTTACTAAAGTCTTAACAACGAAGTCAGATAATGGCTATTTTTAAATCATGACAAATCAAAAGAGGAAGACTAAATGGGAATTGGTGGAACTACCAGGTGGTTTTCGAACTAGTTTTGGACACTGGTATACCATAACCAGAGAGGGTATAGAAAGCTATGTTCCAGGCTTATTAAAGAAATATTCGTTAGAACATTTGGCTAGAGTTGCTGATGACTGGCTTCGAAGCAGGGAACAATTCCCCGTTTTATTCTTTATGATACTGGTGTATAGCCCATTAACAGAATCTTTAAGTTTGGTTTTGGGCGTTATTTTTTATGTGTTTTGGAGATCTCAGCTATCCGCATTTATTTACCCTTGGGGCCACCCAGCAATTCGCTGGGTGTGCGAAGATGCCTTGTTGTATTTGGCATTTATCGGTGGCTTAGTTTATGACTCAATTGCACCGGAAACTTGGCTTGAGTTGGCGTTATCTACCTTAGAAATCACCGCATTAATTATCAGTTTTTTATGTATAAAAACAGGTTTGGTTTCTATGGCTATTCAGGCTCTTTATGGCCGTTTCCGCAACGAGAATACGACTGCGATGACCGATCGTATATTTAATATGGTGTTGATTCGCTACGGGTACAAAGAGGGGCTGTTGACGGGTAATCTAAAAGCAATGCAAGACGAGTTTATTCGCGTAGTTAACTATCATAAAACCCGAAAAAAGAACAAAAGCTAGTCATTCGCACTACCTATGCAGTCAGAATCATTTAAAACTATTCTATATTTAGTTCGACATGGCCAAACCGACTATAATGCGAGCCAACGATTTCAAGGTAGGGGAATTGATGCTGGCCTCAATGAACTAGGAAGCAGGCAGGCAGAGGGGGTTGCCCAGTATTTTCAGAAGTATAAGTTAAAAGTTAACCGATTGTATTGCAGTAGTTTGAAGCGCACTTCAGAGACGGCTGCACCTCTGGCTCAGGCAAATGAGCTTCCCATCATGTCAAGTAAGCATCTAGATGAAATGGACTTTGGAGCATTAGAGGGTGATTATGTTGCAGATCATCTGCCTTATCTGCGCGAATTACAGGATTTATGGAAATCCGGACAAACCATTATTCCAGTTCGTGATGGGGAGCACCCTGAACAGGTTTATTCGAGAGCCAATGGATTTGTGAAAAAAATAATTTTGGGATTAGGTGAACCCCAGGGAAGTAAACTTGAGAGAATTGTGCTGGTTGTACATGGTCGACTAATTCGAATTTTACTATCGGTTTGGTTGGGCTATGGACTCAGTAAAATGGATGTCATCGAACATAGTAATGGAGCTATTTATGAAATAGGGTGGAATGGTCAAGAATTTATTCCCCTGCAACTGCATATAACCGAGCATTTATCGTAATGCACTTTTCGGGCTTGATGCTGAGTTTTTATGTATATTGTGTGTCTATTCATCATCAAATCTGCCTAAAAAGGGCACCAGCAAAAAGCTTATGAGTGAAAAAGTACGTTCCATGTTTGCCGATATTGCTTCCGATTATGATCGAGTGAATACGGTACTTTCATTTGGTATTCACCATGTGTGGAGGGACCGAACCATTGCTGAATCCGGAGTTTCCAAAGGTGAGAGTGTGTTGGATTGTGCCACAGGAACCGGTGATTTAGCCATTGCTTTCAAAAAAGCAGTAGGACCTGACGGATATGTATTGGGAACCGATTTTTGTGCTCCAATGATTGAGCCAGCCCCTGCTAAAGCAAAAAAGGAAGGTCTTGAGATTGATTTTGAAGTGGCCGATGCCATGGATTTACCCTATGAGGATAATCGATTCGATCTAGCAAGTATTTCTTTCGGGATACGAAACGTAGATGATCCTGTAAAGGCTCTTCGAGAAATGGGGCGAGTAGTTAAGCCAGGTGGAAAGGTAGTGGTCTTAGAGTTTGGGCAACCAAAGGGACTCATGAAATTTCCATACGAACTATATTCCCAGCATATTATGCCTACGGTAGGTGGATGGCTAAGTGGAAATAGAGATGCTTATACCTATTTACCGAAAACAAGTGCGGCCTTTCCTGCAGGAGATAAATTTTTAAAGCTAATGGAAGAGTCTGAAATGTTTAGCTCGCATAAAGCTATTTCACTGACTGGCGGAATATCATACATTTATGTTGGTATTGTTGCCTAATAACTTTTATCAAAATTCAGGAGCATTATGACTATCGAAGACATAAAAAAAATTATCCCTCATCGCTATCCTTTCTTATTAGTGGATCGAGTGGTTGAAAAAACAGAAGATTCCATAAAAGCGTACAAAAACGTAACGGTGAATGAAGAATTTTTTAACGGTCATTTTCCAGGGCAACCCATAATGCCTGGAGTGCTGCAAGTTGAAGCACTAGCACAGGCGGGAGCTATTTTATTGATGACCGAAAAAGTAGAGGACCCTTCCAAGAGTTTAATGGTGTTTACTGGAATTAATAATTGCAAGTTTCGACGTCAAGTAGTTCCTGGAGATCAGTTGATGCTGGAGGTAAAATTGGGTAGTATGAGAAGGAATTTTGTCACCATGAAAGGTAAGGCCACGGTAGATGGGCAAATTTGTTGTGAATTAGAGGCATCAGCTGCTTTGGTCGAGAAAACAGGTGAGTAACGCAACCAAATCGATATGAGTACCGAAACAAGCAAAAACAGTGAATCCACACCTGGGCATTCCATGCCAAACCCGGTTAAAATAACTACTCAAACCGTGGTTGAAATGAAACAGAAGGGAGAAAAAATTTCAATGCTCACCGCATACGATTTTACGATGGCTAGAATAGTGGATGCCGCTGGAATTGATGTGCTACTTGTTGGTGATTCTGCATCGAATATAATGGCTGGAAATGAAACCACGGTCCCAATAACCTTAGAGCATATGATATATCATACACAATGTGTGGTACGAGGTGTGGACAGGGCATTGGTCATTGCCGATATGCCATTTATGAGTTACCAGGTTACCCCGAAAGAGGCTCTTACCAATGCGGGTCGCTTAATGAAGGAAGCTGGGGCGCATGCAGTGAAACTGGAAGGGGGCAGTACCATAATCGATACCGTAAAAAAAATTGTGGATGCCGGCATTCCAGTGATGGGACACCTAGGTTTGACGCCTCAATCAATTTATCAGTTTGGTACCTATAAAGTCCGCGCCAAAGAGCAGGCCGAGGCAGACCAGTTAATGGAAGATGCATTAAAGCTACAGGAAGCCGGTGTTTTTGCACTGGTATTAGAAAAAATACCATCAAAGCTTGCGGCTCAGGTGACCAAACAATTACACATACCTACTATTGGAATTGGAGCTGGGCAAGAGTGTGACGGTCAGGTACTGGTTGTGCATGATATGTTGGGGATGAATAAGAATTTTTCTCCTCGCTTTTTGCGCCGTTATGCCGATGTAGAATCGCTGATGACCCAGGCTGTTCAACAATATGTTGAAGATGTGAAAACCAAAGATTTTCCTAATGAAAATGAGCAATATGCCTAAAGATATACCTTATATATTAGTTTCTAATGACGATGGATTCTTTTCAAAAGGGATTCAAGCCCTCGCTCGAGTAGCTTCGGAGTTTGGCCGGGTCGTTGTTGTTGCCCCGGATAGAGAGCAAAGCGCAGTTGGGCATGCGGTTACCATTCATGATCCGTTGCGAGCCAATCACATAAATGTGGTGGATGATATTGGCGGTTTCTCGGTGACAGGTACACCTGCGGATTGTGTGAAATTGGCACACGATCAACTCTTAGAAGAAAAGCCGGATTTGGTATTGAGTGGAATTAATCACGGCAGCAATGCGGGTATAAATTTGTTGTATTCTGGTACGGTGAGCGCTGCCACGGAGGGCACTGTCTTAGGCTATCCTTCTATTGCTGTTTCGTGCACTGATTATGATAGCGACGCAGACTTGAGTGGTTGTATGGCAGCAGCGCGCTTAATGATTAATCAAGTGCTTAAAAAAGGTCTACCAAAAGGAGTGACACTCAATATAAATGCGCCTTCTGGGCCTTTTAAAGGACTTAAGTGGTCGAAAATGGCCGATTCTCGTTATGTTGAGGAATATGAGGGGCGTAAGGATCCGCTGAAGCGGCCATATTACTGGTTGACTGGAAAATTTGAGTTATTGGACACCTCACCCGATGCGGATATACAATTGCTAAATCAAGGTTATGCTGCTGTTACGCCTATTCAGTACGATTTAACGGATTATGACCTGCTTAACAAAATGAAACAGAGCCTAGAGTCCTGAGCATTTACGTTGCATTGGCCCATTTATTAGGCGATGGGCCTCCCCTTATCGGCTTAGAAAAGTTAAAAGGACATGCACTACTCCAAAGAATCGCCCTAAAGCTCCCGGCTTCTGAGGTGTTCTATTAGCCCGATCCAAAACTCCATATATCGTTTTTTTGCTTCTCGGGTTCCCACTTGCACATTAATTTGGTTTAAGTGTGACAGGCGAATAGTACCTAAATGTTCTCCCCATTGCGCACTTTCAACCGAGACAAAAGAATCATTAGGCCCTTCTTTTTCATGGATTAGATTATTTTGGAAGAGGAAGACGGGATTCAAGGTTTCTTGGGTTCCTTTTCCCACCGCTGCAGAATAGGAATAAATAGGAATACCCACCGGTTCAGGAGTGCTCGGGTTAAAGTGTTCCTGCACATATTTGCGCGTCAATTGTTCAACTGATCCAAACGCATCGTTACGTTCTTTCACGTATACATTATCAGCAAACCAGTCCACGATGTCACCTATGCGCTCGGACAACACTTCTGGAGTGCTGCGAACAAAATCCGCCAAATAAGTACCCTTATGCGGGGTGGCAATGGTAGTTAATGAAGCAACTTTTTCTTCTATGCCTAAATGTGCCAGGGCATATCTCATATCTAATCCGCCCATACTATGGGCAATCACATTGAACTTTGGTATGGAATGCTGTTGGCTTAGCTCATTGATGATCCGTGTCCAACTCCGTGCCCGAACTTCAATAGGAGCATAGGGAACGATGTTGGGGGCAAAGGCTAACAATCCATGTTCTCGCATCCACATACAAGGGTCATGTAGTGGCGAGGGTTTAATCAATGAGCCTATAGCCCCAAAGCCGTGGCATAGAAGCACGGGATGGCGCAGGGACCAAACATCTGGTTGTGGATGTTCTTTTAGTTCTAGTCGTTTCAGTAGCCCACTTCTATCTTTCATAACGCTGATGAATTTGGTAGATGGTTCTGGGTAGAGTCTGGAGTTGATAACAATTCTGGGTTTGTTCGAACTCGAATGGTGCGAAAAATAGTGCCATTTACCCTTACATAAAGATGTAGGTCTTGTTCTGGGAATTGTACTTTTCCGGGTAGTTGAACACCATATTCATATAATAACTTATGCAGCTCATAGTGCAGCGAAGTCTTTGAAAAGCCAGGAGGGGTGTCAATTTGATATACTTTACGAGTGAAAAAAGAATCCTGAACCGCTGTATAGACCCGGTAATGCTCATTGGCAATACCCTGCTCTCGTAGCCCTTGTTGAATTATTTCATCCAAGTGCTCTTGTGAGGAAATACGCATCGGTGTGGTAGTAGGTATGGACAGGAGTAAATAAGCACTACTAACACAAGCAAAAATCAGCAGAACAACGAGTATTATTTTTTTATTCATAAAAGTGAATTAACTAAAAAATATACTGCGCAGTACACTCATGGCCAAGTCGTTTTTAGGTCCTTCAAAAAATTCTTCTACACCATCACCAATTAGGGTTACTTTGTTGTAGTCGCTTGCAAATCCTTGTTCATTTGCAAAGTTCTGTTGATCTGCAAATCCCTGTTGTTCTAATCCGATGTAATTAGCAATAATCCAGTCAGCATTTTTCTTTATTCTTTTGCTTTTGGCCTGTTCAACTAAATCCGTTGTTTCCATAGCAAAACCAATACTTATGGTGTCTGAGTCTTTATGATCACCAATCCATTTGAGTATATCAGGGGTTGGAGCTAAGGAAATGTGGGATTCTCCTTGATTTTTTTTGACCTTATGATTGTGCGTGGTGGTGGGACTGAAATCGGAAACCGCAGCTGCCTTTATAAAAACATCAGCGGGATAAAGAGCTTTTACTTGGTCAAACATATCCTGGGCAGACAGCACAGCATACGCTTGGATACCCTCTGGTATGGGCAGTGAAATGGGCCCATGTACCAAGTGAACTTGTGCTCCTAAGCGTTGTGCTGCTTTGGCCATAGCCACACCCATCTTACCCGAACTTGGGTTGGATATGAAACGGACTGGATCAATATGTTCACGAGTAGGCCCTGCGGTAACAACCACTTTTTTTCCATAGAGTGGGCCTTTTTCGGTGGCTAATAATGACTCAACATGAGCCACAATATCATCGGGCTCGGGTAATCGCCCTTTACCTGTGAGCCCACTGGCTAGATAACCTTCTTCGGGATCTAGCAGATGGAAACCACGACTTTTTAGTAGCTCCAAATTATGAGTAGTAGCGGGTGCATTCATCATTTCTCCATCCATAGTAGGACAGAGTAGAATAGGGGCTCTGGATGCTAAAACAGCGGCAGTGAGAAGGTTATCGGAATTCCCGTGAGTAATTTTGGCGATGGTATTGGCTGTGCACGGAGCAATCACAAATAAATCGGCCCATTCGCCCCACTGAATATGGCGCGTCCAAGGATTATGGACTTGTTCAGAGGCAATAGATTTATCCGACGCTATGTCTGTGGATGAGTATTGTAGGCTATCGTCCTGTAAAAAGGTGTGTACGCCTACTTCATGGCCGGTCAATGCTGAAAAAGTTTCTTCGCCTATGAACCTGGTTGCGGCAGGAGTCATTATTACCCGAACAAGAGCGCCTTTTTTTTGGAATGCACGTACTAAATAAGCCGCTTTATACGCCGCTATACCTCCGGTGACCCCGAGAAGGATGTGTCTCCCGGAGAGCATAAATTAGTCAACTTCTGGTCTGCGGTAATAAATCGCGTCGTCTTCCATCTCACTGATCGCACGACGAGTGGCGTGAGGTAATTTTTCGAATGCCTTAGAGATTTGCTCTTGTTCCTCATTAAAAGAAAACTCGTCGTCATCCTCGAAGCCTTCGAAGTATTGTAGCTTTTCGTCTAATTCGAGTTTTTCTTGAGCTGCGATTTGACGGGCTCGCTTACCCAAAATAACCATAAGTTCGTACTTGTTTCCGGTTACTTCCTTTAGGTGTTCGATATCGAGTGTTTTAATCGGCATAGATTTAATATGAATTCATGAAGGTTTGAACAACATCTTTTAATTCGCTGTAGGCCTTTTCTAAATCATCATTGGTGATAATGTTGTCGAAGTGGCTTGCATACCTAAGTTCTTCTTCTGCTCTATCTATTCGGAGTTTTAGTGAAGATTCACTTTCGGTATTGCGATTTCTGAGACGCTCTTCCAAAATCTCGAGTGATGGGGGTCGTAAGTACAAAGCCAAACACCGTTCATTGAACAAAGACTTTATTCTTACAGCACCTTTTACATCCACATCGAGCAAAGTAAAATATCCTTTTTCTGTATTTTTTACAAGTTCTGAACGCAATGTTCCATAACGAGTACCACCATAAAATTCTTCCCATTCTAAAAAATCCTTATCATCTATTTTTTGCTGGAATTCGTCCATATTCAAAAAATAATAATCAACCCCATGCGACTCACCTTCTCGGGGCGGCCGGGTCGTTGCAGAGATGCTAAATATTAGATTTGGAAAGTCTTCAAATAAACGTTTAGCCATTGTGGACTTACCTGTACCACTAGGCGCTGCGAGCAAGATGATAAGAGGCTGCATTACTCGATATTTTGAACTTGTTCTCTAATCTGTTCAAGCATTTCCTTGGATTTGACGACTTCATGGGCAATACTGGAATCATTGGCCTTAGATCCAATGGTGTTGAGTTCTCGATTAATCTCTTGGGTCAAAAAATTTAATCGACGACCGGCATGTTCATTTGACTGAATGGCTTCGGTGAAAAACTTCAAATGCGCCTCTAAACGGACCGTTTCTTCGGTGATATCCATTTTGTCTGCCATTAAGGCTACCTCCATTTCTAGCCTGTCGGGGTCGATTTTTTCATCATCCAGAAGGGAGGAGATACGCTCTTGCAATTTCTTTTTTAGGTCTTCACCACGGCCATCTGTTGTCTGTTGAATCTGATGGAGAGCCTCTCGGATACCCGATATTCGACTATTAATGTCGTCCTTTAATTGGGCTCCTTCTTGACGCTTCATTTCCATTAATTTTTCTATAGCTATCGCATTAGCTTGCTGGATTAACGACCAACAAAGTTTGTCATGCTCGGGATCCTGTACCGGTTCGGGTTGGGTAATTAAATCATTGAATTGTAGTAATTGATTTAATTCAATTTTTGCATCAGTTCCAATGCTTGTTTGGATTTCCTGCAGAATTTGCATGTAGTTAGCCAGTTTTTGGGCATCTACTACAGGTACTTTACGCTGAGACTCCGTGTCGTCCAAGTGAATACTGACGTTCAGTTTTCCGCGTGAGATTTGCTGAGTTAACATTTCTTTGAATTGCAATTCCTTGTCTTGAAAGTGCTGCGGTAATCTCACACTTATATCAAGGTAGCGAGAATTTAAGGTCTTTAGCTCTACCATGGCAGTCACCCCATTTGCGCTGGCTTCTCCGCGCCCGAACCCGGTCATCGAAATAATCATAGTCTATGGAATAAAAAGTTATTTAAAAGTACAAAATGCCTATGTCGATTAAAAACGCTGTACATTAAAAACACAATCGTATACTATGTTTTATTGGGGCTGAAATCCTATCTTAGATGCATGAATATTTTAGGTATATCTGCCTTTTATCACGACTCAGCTGCCGCATTTTTGGAAGACGGGGATATTATAGCCGCCGCCCAAGAAGAGCGTTTCACCCGAAAGAAACAAGACGCTGGTTTTCCTACCAATGCCATACAATATGTGCTTGCTGAATCTGGGTACTCTTTGCAACAGGTTGATGCTATTGTCTTTTACGATAAACCCTTTCTAAAACTAGAACGGCTTTTAGAAAGTTATCTCTCTTACGCTCCTCGTGGTATTCGCTCCTTTATTGCAGCAATGCCAGTATGGTTAAAGGAAAAGATGTTCCTGAAGCGAATGATTCGGCAGTCATTGACAGAAATGGGCTTTGAAGGAGTTAAAAAAATACCCTTACTTTTTCCCGAGCATCATCTTTCGCATGCCGCGAGTGCGTTTTATCCATCGCCCTTCGAAGAGGCTGCCATAGTAACCATTGATGGAGTGGGAGAGTGGGCTACGGCATCGATTAGTAAAGGATCTGGGACTCAAATTACGCTCATTAAAGAACTGAATTTTCCCCATTCACTGGGCTTATTATATTCTGCCTTCACCTATTTTTTAGGGTTTAAAGTTAATTCAGGTGAGTATAAGTTAATGGGTTTGGCCCCGTATGGAGTTACTGGAAGCGCTCGCGTGAAGAAGTTCAAAGAAATCATTAATACACAGTTGATTAAGGTGTATGAGGATGGCTCAATATGGCTGAATGAATCATATTTTAGTTATACTACCGGTCTCAGAATGGTTCCAGATAAAAAATGGGAAACTTTATTTGGATTCCCTCGGCGTGACGATGAACGTGATTTACGTCCTGAGCAAGCTGATTTGGCACTCGCCATTCAAGAAGTTACCCAAGAAGTGGTGATAAAAATGGCCCGGCATGCCCAAGAAGTCACCGGGTCTGACTTTGTCTGCTTGGCGGGTGGGGTTGCCCTTAATTGTGTGGCCAATGGTCAGCTCCAACGCGAAGGTATTTTTAGCGATATGTATATTCAACCTGCTGCCGGTGACGCTGGAGGGGCTTTGGGAGCCGCATTAGCTGCGTATTATCTGAGTTTCGAGGGTAAGCGTCGACCAAAGAAAGACTCGGTCAAGCCACACGTTTCAGGAAGCAAAACAGACACAAAGACAGCGACTTTCCCAAGTTTAGTTCTAGATGAAATGCAGGGGGGCTACCTTGGCCCGTCCTACAGTAAGGAATCCATTAGAAAAGCTTTAAAGCCGTATGCTGGGGTTTATACTGAATACGCTCGTCCTGCCCTTTATGACGTAGTTGCTGGACATATAAATGAAGGCGCAGTAGTTGGTTGGTTTCAGGGCCGCATGGAGTTTGGGCCTCGAGCCCTAGGTGCTAGAAGTATTATTGCAGATCCAAGGCGCACAGACATGCAAAAAAAATTAAATCTAAAGATAAAATATCGGGAATCCTTTCGTCCATTTGCACCTTCCGTTCTTTGGGAAGATGCGCAAGCATATTTTGGTGTAACACACCCCTCTCCATATATGTTGCAGGTGTATCCAGTCTCCGAAGAGCATCGGAATGAGCTCCCGGAAGGGTTCGATTCGTTTAATTTACGTGAAAAATTGGCGGTTGAACGTTCGGATGTCCCAGCGATTACTCATATTGATTTCTCGGCGAGAGTACAGACAGTTCATCCCGAGTTTAATGCTGATTATGCCTCTCTTCTACAAGCTTTTAAAGATAAAACCGGCCTCGGAATGTTGATAAACACCTCATTCAATGTACGGGGAGAACCCATTGTTTGTAATCCGGTCGATGCGTATGAATGTTTTATGGACACAGAAATGGATGTTTTGGTATTGGATGAGTATGTTCTACTTAAATCCGAGCAACCAATGTGGGTGAAAAAACGAATATTTGAAAAAGATTAAGCTAATTTAAATGCAAAGCAGATGGAATTATTAAAAGACTTATGGGGATTTATGAAGGAGCGTAAGAAAATCTGGTTGGCTCCTGTGATTGTAGTATTGGTGCTTTTAGGGGCCTTGATTGTTATTGGAGGAGGCTCATCGATTGCTCCATTTATTTACACATTATTCTAGGGTAAGAAATACTTGATTCAAAAAACACTCAAAGAGTTACAAAACGACCCGATGACTCCCAAGACTCAGCTCGTTATGGTGGTGGGATTTTGGGTCATAGCGTGGTTTTTAGAACTTCAGTGGTTGGAATATGGGGCTATCGGACTAGGTGGGTTATTCATCGTGCTCCCCAGCGTGGGAATTAGGATGGTATGGCTTTGGTACCGGCTCGCTTTTGTTCTTAGTTTGGTTGTTAATCCAATCGTATTAGGTGCGGTATATTGGCTTTTTATTAGTCCTATAGCCTTTTTGTTTAGGCTTTTTGGCAATGATCCCCTTCAAAAAAAGCCACCTCTGCAATCCAATTATCAGATTCGAAACAAAACCTATGGCGCTAAGGATTTAACATTCCCTTGGTAGTTGAGCCTAGGGTTGATAGAACCTTTGACCTATGCTTACACCTTTTGCAAGCTCAAGGCATTTACACAGTAACGAAGACCCGTGGGCGCAGGACCATCTGGGAAGACATGACCTAGGTGGGCATCACAGCAGTTACAAATGATTTCGATGCGCATCATCCCGTGGGAAGAATCGGCAAGGTAGCCAACCACATTGCCTTCGACTGGTTGAGTAAAAGAGGGCCAACCCGAATGGCTTTCGAATTTTTCACTGGCATCGAATAATTGGGTGTGGCAACAGGCGCAGGCATAGCGCCCTGGTTCAAATTTGCTGCAGAGTTCACTCGACCAGGGCCGCTCGGTACCTTTCAGCCGGGTAATAGCATAAACGTCCTCACCTAGGGCCGCTTTCCACTCTTCTTGAGATTTCTCTATACGCTTTGGGGGTGAAGGATTGCCCTTTATGGCTCTATTTTCTACTTCTTTCCAGGTCATTATTTCGGGAGTGGACATGATAGCTTGGTTTTTAAACGTTGGTTGGCCTTGCGATCATTATGCCGGTATGCTTAGATGCGGGGCGCAAAAAATAGGACAATGGTTCTTTGGAAACCTCCACTTTTTGCTTGGATTGAGAGGCATGCATGAGATGAAATTTTCCCTGAACCTGCACAATAATACCTACATGTGAGACGTCGAGCCCGGAAATATCGGTGGTAAAACCTACTATATCCCCTTCCTCAAGCTGAGCTTCCATCGCCGCATAATCTTCCTTTGGGATGTAGGAATAGTTTTTATTAGATAATTCCTGCTCGATTTGTTGAATTTGTTCTACATAGCTTGGGTTATTTGCCAAATGTTTATAGGCATCGGGATGTTCGGACATGAACCCAAGTTCATTCGCATAGGATGCACCAAATTGGTCGGTTGGAGTTTCAACTATACCTGTTTCAGCATTATCGTAAATCCATTCACTAAAATAGTGAAGTCTACTTGTGTAAGCACCTCGCTTGCTATCTCTATAGCGAATAGCTTCTAACTCTTTTGCGTAATGTTCAAAACTTTGAGCTTCAGATTTTAAGGTTCGTGATAAAGCCAGTAAGTGTTCCGCATAGGTGGTGCAATCGAGTTCCCGTAAATTAATGATGAGTTGCTCTTGATCGGTGACCTCCAAGGCATGGGCCACATAAGGCTGCCCTTCGAAAAAGCGACCAATTTTAGGAAGAAGCTCGGCTACTCTTTCATCCTTATTAGGACTAAATTGCTTCATTACCTCATGAAAAATAGCCACATCTTGCTCGGTGTATACCCAATCCTGATGTTGCTCATTCTCACTGCTAAATCCATCCAGTGTGGTTTGGTGGGAAGCTGAGTTAGAGGCGTATAGTTGGGCACTTTCCTCGGAAGAATAAACACTCGAATTTGCCGGTATAGCCTCCTGGTCTCCAGGCGTACATGACAGACCAACGAATGCCCATAAAACCAACAAAATAACGCCAAAACTAGCTGCGATTTGGTCCTTAATACGCTTGGCAAAGGCATGTGCTGATTCTAAACTAGGTCCTTCAGCATAGATACGAACGATTGGTTCGGTGTTGGAAGGGCGTAGATGTACCCATCCTTCCTCAAAATTTACTTTGATCCCATCTGTTGTATCGGGTGATAGACTTGCATAGTGATTTTCTATCATATCCAGCACCTGGCTTGCTTGAGCACCTAAATCGTCTAGTTGAATTTTATTTTTACTCATATGAAAGCTTGGCCAGCTGTCTCTATATTCTGAGGAGCTGAGTTCCCGTTCGGCGAGTAATTGAAGGGTAATGGCAATACCAACCAGCGCATCACGGCCATAGTGTAAGTCTGGGAGGATAACCCCCCCGTTACCTTCCCCGCCAATTACGGCCCCAACTTCTTGCATTTTCTTGACCACATTTATCTCTCCAACGGCCGATCGGTAACATTCTTGTCCATACTTAGCAGCAACCTCATCACAAATTCGTGAAGAAGAAAGGTTAGTCGCAGATGCTCCCGGGTTTTTTGATAGTATAAAATCAAAGGCCGTTGCCTGGGTATATTCTTCTCCAAATAATCGACCTTTATCGTCAACCAAGGCAAGACGATCGGCATCGGGATCGGTTACTACCCCTAAGTCGGCCTGTTCGGTTTTGACTAATTCACAAATTTCACCTAAATGTTCGGGTAGTGGTTCCGGGTTGTGAGGGAAATGACCATTGGGTGTACAATGAATGGCAGAAACGCTTACTCCAAGTCGTTCTAAAAGCTTGGGCACGGCATAGGAACCGGCTCCATTGACAGCATCAACAGCTACTTTAAAGCGTTTACTAGAAATTTGATCGGCATCAATGAACGGTAGGGCTAAGATGGTATCAATATGGTAATCGAGTAGGGTATCATCGACTATTTCTTCACCCAAATGGAAAGCGTCGACATAGGAGAAATTACCTTTATCAGCCCGCCCAATTACTGCTTTGCCTTGTTCGGCATCTAAGAATTCACTTTTATTGTTGAGTAGTTTAAGTGCGTTCCACTCTCCGGGGTTATGACTCGCCGAAATGATAATCCCGCCTTGGGCTTTATGTTTGAGTACACCCATCGCAACCGTTGGAGTAGGGACGATACCCGCACGAATAACAGTGCACCCCACGCTTCGAAGGGTGGCGACTACGATATCTTCACACAGCTTTCCAGAGATTCGAGAATCTCGTCCCACAACTACGGTTCCGCCCTCTAGCCAGCTGCCATAGGCTGCAGTAAATCGGCTCAAATTTTCTGGGGTTAGATCGGATCCAAAAATGCCTCGAATACCCGAGACGGAAATCATTAATGCCATACCATATATTTTTTAGTTCAAGGCCCGTAGTAATTGTGCCTTCCACTGTTGTATCCCTGGAAAATTAGGGTTAATTGCGATCACTTCCTCAGAAATTTCTAATGCTTGCCGATAATTTTTATTTAATCCGTACGCTCCGGACAAATTGTAAAGCATTTGAGGGTCTCTAGGAGAGAGGGATCTAGATTCTAAAAGTAAGGTAATGCCGCGCTGCAAGTCCCCTTTCTGGACCATAATGGCTCCTAGCATTTTGGTGGTATAGGCATCCTCGGGTTGAATCGAATAAGCCTGTTCTAGTAGAGGTTCTGCAGCGTCAAAATTGTTTTCATTTAATCGAACTCGAGCGGCGAACACATAGGGTGAATCGTTCCAGGGTTGATTTCTGATAAGCCCCATGTATTCTAGGAATGCTTTTTCTGACTGGTTAGTACGTTCATACATCCCCCCTAGCTCTACTTTGGCCTCATCCCAATTTTTGGAAGCATGAACGGCTAAAAATCCTAAAGAGTCGGCCGGCCCAGTGGGTTTATATCCTTGTTGATAGGGCCGGGTAGTATTGGAGAGAACAAATGGAAAACCTTGTTTTAGCGTTCGCACCCGATGGTAGGCCACCCAATAGTCAAATTCACTCAGATACATGCGCTCTTCATATGGTTTGAATTCTTGCTCTAAAAGGGCGCTGTCCATTTGACGATCTTTAACAGGGTCACTCGATGAGGAGATCTCGCTGGTGGAAGGAATAATGAGGTCATTTAACCTGTCACTTTCTAGCATGGCTTGGGCAAAGCTTGCTCCCATTAAGAAGTAGCCTTTAGCGTTGGGGTGGAGGTGCTCTAGCATGAGCTCATTACCTATAATTCCATTTGGACTATGCTCGACAAAGCGTTCATAGACAGGAACATAATAAACCTGCTCGTATGCTCTCGCTTTTTTACGTATGATTTGATTAATCGACTCCGGTGCTCTGAATTTTAATCCGTCTAGATCCTTTGCGTATGCAAACTGGGTTTGAGCGGCGTCTGCGTTTCCATCAACCAGGAGGGATTGACCTTCTTGAAATACGCTGGAGGCCAGTGGTAAGGGTTGGTCCTGTGCATCAACGGCGTCTGGCACGTCAACAAAAGGGACTTGATCTTTGTAATTACTGGCCAAGCTGCCTAACCATACAGGCACCCCCTGCTGGGTAAATGCGTCTAAAATGGCACTTAGATTGCTATCAAATTGATGCATGGCAAGTTGGTGTTTTGGGCCATCCAAGGCAATTGACCGGGAGTTAATAATGCGTTCCATGAGGGTGGCATTCGGATTCACTTCCTGGGCTCCAAATAGGGAAGCCGTCCATTTACCTGCCCCCACGATAGCGTTACGCAGCAACAGAAAAGTTTTGTACTGCTGGAGTTTAAGGTATCCGCGAACAAACCATGGGAAGCCCCCCAGGTTTTCGTTGGAGCCAACCCCTAAGGCCCCATAAAACTCATTATGGCCAGCATAAATGAGAATGGCATCGGGTTCCTGCTGTAGTATTTCAGCTACCTGATCGTATAGGGTATATGAGCTGATAGCACTGATGCCGACATTTACTACTTCTACCTGCTTATCGGGCATGCGATCTTGCAATATATCTTTGACCACCCTAGAATAGGTACCATTAAACCCGTACGGATAACCTGCTGCAGATGAACCACCCATGGCAAACACACGGTAGGTATCCGGGGTTTTTTCCTGCTTGAAAACGTCTATTGAAGGATTTGGGACGGTTTTGGTATAGAAGAAATAACGGGCGGCAAAATTTGGGTTCGGTAAATAGTATTCATTATTCCCAATTCCGGGATCGGAAAACAAGGCTAAGTCCCCCATGTAATTACCCCATCGGAGTCCGGTTTCGAGTAGCAGAAAGAAAACGAGGGGAATAGCCGCCGTAATTCCATAAAAAAGAGCCGTACGCTCCTTAGAACGGGTAGCTTTCCTTTCTGCAGCCTCAGATTTTTCACCTTTGGGTGAGGAAGTTAGCTTTTTCTTTTTACCTATTTTTGTGGAATCCAAGGATTTTCTAGACATCCGCTTTCATGGTTCTCATAGCGCGCCAATACAAACAAAAAGTCGCTTAGACGATTCAAGTATTGAAGTACCATGGCGTTAATTTTTTCTTGATTGCTGCATACAACGGCTAATCGTTCGGCTCGACGACAAACCGTTCGGGCATGATGTAGGGTTGCACCAGCCATACTTCCAGACGGTAAAATAAAATTCTTTAGGGGTGGGAGGCTTTCCTCCATGAAATCAATTTTTTGTTCCAGATACTGCACTTCTTGGTCTGAGATTCGATCGATACGAGCGTCTGAATGAAAAGGGGTAGCAAGGTCTGCTCCTAAAATGAACAGTTGATGTTGTACATCGTTGATGACCTCCCCAGTGAATGCTTGATGTTCGTTTGCAATAGCAACTCCTAATATGGAATTAAGTTCGTCAACGGTGCCGTAGGTTTCGATACGGATGCTATGTTTAGATACGCGATCTCCACCAAAGAGTGCGGTTTGGCCTTTATCGCCTTGTTTGGTATAAATTTTCATAAAAAAGTCTTGATTGAATAAGTTCTATAGTACTAAAAAATTATCGGTGTTAACAATCTTGAATATATAGTATGTTTGGAACAAATAGCCTACAACTCTCAATCATAAGATCCTCTTCTAATTATGTCTTTTTTTTTACTTGTTTTGTTCTTTGTTTCATCATCGTTCATGTCAACAATGGTTGAACCGGAAACCCCTAAGACACGTTCCTCTGAAGAACCAGATACGCCAGTAGAACTTATTGCGCAGATGCTCGTACGGTATGAGCAAAAATGGTACACCCATTTAACCTTTGATCAAAAGACTACTTTTTATACAGCTGATGGTCAAGTAGAAAGAGTACAGTGGTGGTATGAAGCGTTGCAAGCTCCTGGGGCACTTGCCATTCATTTTGATAAAAAAAATTCTGGAAATGGCATATTATTTAAAGACGGGGTGCAATATGGTTATGCTAATGGTCAGACCATTCAAGAAATGCCCAGAGTACATGATTTATTGGTGTTGGGCTTTGATATATACAAACAAGCAGCTGCTAAAAGTGTGGAACAACTCAGTTCCGTTGGCTATGACATGACCAAAATATATGCCGACGAGTGGCAAGGTAAAGCGGTTTGGGTAGTTGGAGCAGATGCCCCCTCGGATAGTTTGGCTCAATTTTGGATTGAGCAAGAACGGCTTTTATTTGTTCGCAGTTTAAAACCAGGCAGGGCTGGAACCATGCAGGAGGTGCAATTTAATAAGTATGAGCCTATTAAAGGCGGGTGGGTAGCTCCTGAGGTTGTGTTTAATATGAATGGACAGCGCATGCTCTATGAGGAATATTTCAACATTCAAGTGCCAGCAAGGCTGGATTCGGCTATTTTTAACCCGGCTACATTTTTAGAGGCCAGCTGGTAAGGTGTTTATGCAAACTAATTGGTAGGGTAGTTGAACGATTGCTAGGTTCTTAAACACCGTTAGATGGCCGGACGTACGGCCAGATCACTCCAATGCCACCGAACCGAGCGATGTTCCCAGCTTTTAAGCTCTGCTTCGACATCCTTGAATTCTTCCCGACTAACCTGAAAGGTGCGGCGCACCTGCATCCCGTATTCTGAGGATTCCAAAGGTAATGGCCTTTGATGCATCCATTGTTTAAGTAGATTTTCCTGATCGTATGAATTTTCTATGTGCAATAAATAGCAGGCCTGTTGAGGAATAAGCTCAGCATGACTAATAGCAAGGTCTGTGGCATCTGCATAGGCTGAAATAAGACCTGATTTCCCTAATTTTGTACCCCCATACTTGCGAATAACAACGGCCAAGCTATTCACGATTTCATGATGTTGAAGTCGATGGAGTATTGCAAATCCAGCGGTTCCCTTTGGCTCCCCATCGTCACTTTGATGTTCCTACCAGTAATAGCCAGCTTCGAAGGGTTGCAGTAGCCTCCACGCCCAACAGTGATGAGCTGCTGTATAATAGGTCTTGCGTAACTGGTTTATGTGATTGGGGACTTCTTGTGGACTTGAAATAGGGATCAAGTGACAGTTGAAGACTGAAGATTTTATTTTTAGCGAGGGATATGTGCATTGCTGAGGCAAGAACATAAAAAAAGCCTTTTTTACATGAAATTATGGATGAAATCTAAAGAACTTTAGCCATACAATTTATTATATTCATAGTAACCAAAGTGAAAGTACTTAGCCTGAGTCTAAGTATCTATAGGAAGTACAAACTACAGTATAAAATCTATCATCATGCCAACGATTATAAAGGCGTTACAATCGCAGGTAGGCAGAAAACTAATGACGGGCATAACCGGAATAGCCTTAATGCTTTTTTTGGTTGTTCATTTAGCAGGTAATTATGCTATTTTTGCTTCTGCTGAAGCGTTTAACATTTATACCAAGAAATTAGAAAGTTTAGGAGTTCTGCTATACATAGCCGAGGCAGGTCTATTATTTTTTGTATTGTATCACTCTTATCTTGGCATCTCAATATGGTTAGGAAAGCGTAAAGCTAGAGTAGCTGGTTACGAAGTGTACAAGTCCAGAGGTGGAGCAAGTCGCCAAAATCTGGCATCGAGAAGTATGATATTATCCGGGTTAACCATATTACTCTTTCTTGTGGTGCATATATGGTCATTTAAATTTGGGGAAACTGAGATGATTATGTCTGCCGATGGGGAACCAATGAGGGATCTTCGGCAATTGGTGATTGACTCATTTACAACCTGGTACATTGCCTTAGGTTATATTGTGGTGTTGAGTCTCATTACGCTGCATTTATTCCATGGTGCTTGGAGCGCCTTCACCTCTTTGGGAGTAACTAATAAGAATAATACTCAAGCGTTTAAGTTGGGAGCCTACATCTTTACTATTGTACTTATGTTAGGTTTCATTTTCATCCCTGTCTACATCTTTGCCACAGGTGGAACGGGCTCATTAATTGCCTATTAAGTAAGGAGCGTTTATTATGATTTCATTAGATGCAAAAATACCAGATGGACCGTTAGAACAGAAGTGGAGTCGCCACAAAAAAGAAATGAAACTAGTGGCGCCAAACAATCGTCGCAAGTATGAGGTCATCATTGTAGGGACTGGATTGGCGGGCGGTGCTGCTGCGGCAAGCATGGCAGAAATGGGCTACAAAGTGAAGAGTTTCTGTATACAGGATTCGGCACGTCGTGCTCATTCTATTGCTGCTCAAGGTGGAATTAATGCTGCCAAGAATTATCCCAATGATGGTGATAGTGTTTGGAGACTGTTCTATGATACCATCAAAGGGGGCGATTATCGCTCACGTGAGGCCAATGTTTATCGTTTGGCGGAAGTATCGAATAATATTATTGATCAGGCGGTGGCACAGGGCGTTCCTTTTGCTCGAGAGTATTCCGGCTTGTTAGCCAACCGTTCTTTCGGTGGCGCACAAGTGAGTAGAACATTTTATGCACGGGGTCAAACGGGACAGCAATTGCTCTTAGGTGCCTATCAGGCAATGATGCGTCAGGTAGAGTTAGGCGGTATAGAGTACTATACCCGACATGAAATGCTTGAGGTGGTAATTATTGAGGGTAAAGCACGAGGTATTATAACCCGAGATTTAGTCACCGGCGAAATTTGCCGGCACGAAGCCGATGCGGTAATTCTTGCCACAGGTGGATATGGTAATGTATTTTATTTGTCTACCAATGCTAAAAATTCTAACGTAACCGCAGCTTGGAGAGCACACAAAAAGGGGGCGATGTTTGCTAACCCTAGTTTTGTACAAGTGCACCCAACTTGTATTCCTGTGTCTGGAGACTATCAATCCAAGCTAACTCTTATGAGCGAAAGTCTGCGAAATGACGGACGCGTTTGGGTCCCTCGTAAAAAGGGAGATGATCGTCATCCAAATGATATACCGGAGGATGAACGCTTCTATTACCTTGAGGAAAAGTATCCAAGTTTTGGGAACTTGGTTCCACGTGATGTGGCCTCTCGAAACGCCAAGATTGTCTGCGATCAGGGTTTAGGAGTGGGAGAAACGGGTTTAGCTGTTTACTTAGATTTCCGAGATGCTATTGCCCGCGATGGTAAGGATGTGATTTCGGCGAAGTATGGAAACCTATTCGATATGTATGCCAACATTGCTGGCGAGGATCCTTACTCTAGACCGATGCGTATTTTTCCAGCTGTACATTATACGATGGGTGGCCTTTGGGTAGATTACAACTTAATGACCAATATACCAGGTCTTTTTGCTGCTGGCGAAGCAAATTTCTCGGATCATGGCGCTAATCGCCTTGGCGCCTCGGCGCTTATGCAAGGGCTATCCGACGGGTATTTTGTGCTCCCAAGTACCATAGGTAATTACCTTGCCGATGTAAAACCAGGTACACGTTATGGCACCGATCACGAAGCTTTTGACACAGCGGCTAAGCAAGCACAAGAAACCATAGACAAACTCCTTAACATAAATGGTAAACGAACTATAATCGATTTCCATCGAACACTAGGACGTATTGTATGGGACAAGATTGGTATTTCTAGAACCAAGGAAGGCTTGGAAGAAGCCATTGCTGATATTCGTAGTTTACGAGAAGAGTTTTGGACCAATGTATATGTTCCAGGGGAGAAAGCTAACTACAATAAATACTTAGAATTTGCTGGCAGAGTGGCAGACTTCTTCGAATTAGCCGAGCTAATGGCCATGGATGCCTTAGATCGAGACGAATCTTGCGGATGTCACCTTCGTGAGGAATACCAAACCGAAGAAGGGGAAGCTATACGTAATGATAAGGACTTTAGCTATGTATCTGCATGGGAGTTTAAAGATCGCAATGGAGTTCTTGAAGAAGCTCTCCACAAAGAAGAGTTAAATTTTGAATTTGTTGAACTAAAGCAACGTAGTTACAAATAAGAGGATATTTTTATGAGTACTAATATGACCATTCATCTACGATACTGGAGACAGAGCGGCCCTACGGCGAAGGGATATTTTGAAGATAGAACGCTTTCGACCGTAAACGAACATATGTCCTTCTTAGAAATGTTGGATGTGCTCAATGAAGAGTTGCAATTGGAAGGCAAAGTTCCTGTAGAGTTTGATTACGATTGTCGAGAGGGTATTTGTGGTTCATGTAATTTGGTGATAAACGGGCAAGCGCATGGACCAAAAAAAGGAACAGCATGCTGTCAGCTACACATGAGAAACTACTCCGATGGAGATCATATAACTATTGAACCCCCTCGAGCATCCGCATTTCCGGTGATCAAAGATTTAGTGGTTGATCGCTCTGCTTTTGACCGAATTATCGAAGCTGGTGGCTATGTGTCCGTTAAAACGGGTTCTGCCCAAGAAGCTAATGCGATACCCATTCAAAAAACCGATGCCGATACCGCTTTCGATTATGCCGCGTGTATTGGTTGCGGGGCTTGTGTAGCAGCTTGTCCTAACGCCTCAGCATCGCTGTTTACCAGCGCTAAAATTTCTCATTTGTCACATCTTCCACAAGGCGATGTAGAACGCAGCAATCGTGTGGTAGCCATGGTGGAGCAGATGGAAGAAGAGGGCTTCGGTGATTGTTCAAATTTTGGTGAGTGCGAAGCAGTTTGTCCTAAAGAAATTTCTATCGCTGCTATTGCTGATATGCGTCGTGATTATACTCGAGCAGTCATCCGAGGCTAGATACAAGTAAACTTTTCGATAATATGGGCAAAACGCTAGATATAAAACTACCTTAACCTAAGCCTTGCAATGGTTTAGGCTATGAAACGAAATAACTTTGGATGATCATTCACGTATTCGAAGCTTAGTTGTTTCTCTTTCATACGATCTAGGAGTGGCTGAATATCCTCTTTATTTTTAAGCTCTAAGCCAATAAGTGCAGGTCCTAAATCTTTGTTCGTTTTTTTCGAATACTCAAAGTAGGTGATATCATCATCTGGACCAAGTACATCTCCCAAGAATTCACGAAGGGCGCCGGCTCTCTGGGGGAAATCAACAATAAAATAATGCTTTAGCCCTTCGTACATAAGCGAACGTTCTTTGATTTCAGCCGTCCGCATAATGTCATTGTTACTACCACTTAGCACACAAACGACATTTTTTCCTTTAATCTGTTCTCTACAGTCGTCCAGAGCAGTAATTGATAATGCGCCAGCCGGTTCAACTACGATGGCCTGTTCATTGTACATATTAAGAATGGTGCCGCACACCTTACCCTCTGGTACGGTAATAATGGCATCTAGAACATTAGAGCATATTTCAAAGGTGAACTTCCCAACTTTTTTAATCGCAGCCCCATCTACAAATTTGTCAATCTCATCTAAGCTCACAACCTTACCCGCTTCAATGGATTTTAGCATGGCAGGTGCACCTTCCGGTTCTACTCCAATAAGTTGGGTTTGTGGGGAATATGCTTTTATATAACTCCCAATTCCAGCCGAAAGCCCACCACCACCAACAGGAGCTAAGATGTAATCGATGGGAAAATCGGCATCTTCCCAAAGTTCTTTCCCTACCGTACCTTGACCCGCAATGATTTTAGGATGATCGAAGGGCGGAATAAAGGCTGCATTAGTCTGTTGACAAAATTCTTTGGCACGGGCAAATGCATCGTCAAATGTATCACCATCTAAGACTACCTCTACAAACTCTCGGCCAAACATATTTACCTGTTTTACCTTTTGCTCTGGCGTGGTAACGGGCATAAATATGGTTCCTTTGATGCCCTTCTTACGACAGGCAAAGGCAACCCCTTGTGCATGATTCCCAGCACTCGCACAAACCACTCCATGTTGGGTTTCAGTCTCTGGCAGAGATTGGATCATGTTGTATGCCCCTCGAATTTTATAGGAGCGTACAACTTGAAGATCCTCTCTTTTTAGCCATATGTCGGCTTCATACTGCTCTGATAATAATTCGTTATAAATCAAAGGAGTCCGATGAGCGATGCCTTCTAGTTTACGAGCTGCATCCTCAATATCCTGTATTGTCACACTCGCAGAGGGTGTCTCGGGATGAAGTAAATCGATGTCGGATCGGTGTTGTGAACTCAATGATTGGAACTAATTAATTATTCTCTGGTCGCAAAGTACGAACTGTTTTACCCGCTTGCCACATTTCGGAATTACGAAGCTCGGCTAACTCGATTTCTAATTTTTCTCTGTAGTCCTCTTTACTGTTGGAATCGATGGACTTTTGAGCTTCATTACCCGCAGCAACTTCCTTATAAAGGTCTTCGAAAACAGGCTTTGTAGCATCTTTGAATTTTTTCCACCAATCTAAGGCCCCACGCTGGGCGGTAGTTGAACAATTGGCATACATCCAATCCATGCCATTTTCAGCGACCAATGGCATGAGGGACTGGGTGAGTTCCTCTACTGTTTCATTAAATGCTTCGGATGGACTGTGACCATTAGCACGAAGCACCTCATACTGAGCTGCGAAAATACCTTGTATGGCACCCATGAGTGTTCCTCTTTCCCCCGTTAAATCAGAATAGACTTCTTTTTTAAACGTGGTTGGGAATAAATATCCTGAACCCACGCCTATGCCTAATGCCACAACGCGTTCTTTTGCGCGGCCAGTACTGTCTTGGAAGATGGCAAAGCTAGAATTTAAACCGCGCCCCTCTAGAAACATACGGCGTAGAGAGGTCCCAGAACCTTTAGGTGCAACCAGTATGACATCCACATTATCCGGAGGCACGATACCGGTTCGTTCATTGAAGGTTACTCCAAATCCATGTGAAAAGTAAAGAGCTTTTCCAGGGCTTAGATGTTCTTTAACGGTAGGCCATACTGAAATTTGGCCGGCATCGGAGAGTAAATACTGTAGAATGGTTCCCCGTTGGCATGCTTCTTCTATTTCAAAGAGTGTTTCCCCCGGAACCCATCCATCAGCTACGGCCTTATCCCAAGTTTTTGATCCCTTTCGCTGACCAACGATTACATTAAATCCGTTGTCTTTTAAATTAAGTGCCTGTCCTGGACCTTGGACTCCATAACCAAGAATAGCTATGGTTTCATCTTTAAGGGTTTCAATTGCTTTGGCGAGTGGGAACTCTTCTCGTGTAACCACTTCTTCTTCTACTCCGCCGAAATTTAATAATGCCATGATTGTTTAGTAATTTAGTTAGTGAGCGATTGTGTTAATATACTGTTTTATTATTAGCTGTACATCCTTTGTCTTAAAGGCTAGTGCTATTCGTGAATAGTAAGGCTTCTATATCCTTCCCAGGACCGAACTGTTGGCGTGCAACAGCAATTCTCCCGGAACGAACAAATTCTTTGATGCCGTAAGGCTCGAGTTCATCGAATAAGGCTTTAGTTTCTCGTTTATATCCTGCTTTTTCGATAACGACAAATTCACGCTCAATGGTAAGAAATCGGGCGTTATGTTCTCGTACAATACGCTCTATCTCAATTCCATTGGTTAGGGTTTCGGTCGCAATTTTATATAAAGCTAACTCCTGTTGAACCACTTCTTTTTTCTTGTAGTAATCGGCCTTTAGTACTTCGACTTGCTTCTCAATTTGCTTGACAACCTTAATGACCTGTTCCTCGGTCTCTGTAACAGCGATAGTAAACCGATGAATACCTTCCATTTCACTCTCAGAGGTAGTAAGGCTCTCAAGGTTAATTTTTCTTTTGGTAAAAATGGTGGTTATCCGATGAAGTAAGCCAACCTGATTTTCGGTGTAAACGGTAATGGTGAATTCTTGTTTTTCCACTTTTATGATCTCCTTATTATTAATCCAATCTTATTTCTGCCACACCGCTTCCCGATGGAACCATGGGAAAGACATTGTTTTCTTTACCTACCATAACCTCCAAGAAATAAGCACCGTCGGTTTCGATGAACTCAGTCAAGGCTTGGTCTAGTTCATCGCGATGGGTCACTTGGTTGGTGGGCATCCGAAAACCTTTGGCTAAAAGTTGAAAGTCAGGGTTAATCATTTCGGTCGAAGAATAGCGTTTGTCAAAGAAGAGCTGTTGCCATTGTCGCACCATACCTAAAAATTCGTTATTGAGTAAGAGCACTTTGACCTTGGCTTGTGTTTGATATACCGTAGCAAGTTCTTGGATGGTCATTTGTAATCCGCCATCGCCTACTACGCAAACCACCGTGCGCTCAGGCGCGCCCAGAGCAGCTCCCAGTGCTGCGGGAAGACCAAATCCCATGGTGCCAAGCCCACCTGAGGTAATGTTGCTTTTGGATTGCTTAAACTTAGCATAGCGGCATGCCACCATCTGATGCTGCCCCACATCGGTAACAATGATCGCATCTCCTCCTGTTTTTTCGTTTAATATCCGAATGACCTCGCCCATGGTGAGAATTTCATTAGTAGGATTTAGCTCTTCTTGAATGACTTTTTCATGCTCGAGCAGGTCGCATTCAGCAAATCGTGCTAACCATTGCTTTCGGTCTTTTTTCTGTAGTCTTTGGGTGAGAAGTGGAAGAGTTTTTTTTGCGTTGCCTAGTACGGGGATATGGGCATGCACATTTTTGTCGATCTCTGCAGGGTCAATTTCAAGGTGTATGACCTTGGCTTGCTTGGCATATTTATCCAGATTACCGGTTACTCGATCATCAAATCGCATCCCTATCGCAATGAGTACGTCACATTCATTGGTCAGTAAATTTGGCCCATAATTACCGTGCATTCCAAGCATACCAACGTTAAGAGGATGACTGGTATCCATAGCCGATAAGCCAAGAATGGTCCATGCAGCTGGTAAGTTACCCTGTTCAACAAAGGCTTTGAACTCCTGTTCGGCCTCAGCTAATATAATTCCTTGTCCAAACAACACATAGGGTCGTTTTGCTTCGTTAATCGCTTTGGCAGCAGCTTCTATTTGGTCCATTTCAATGGCAGGCTCTTCGCGGTAGCTTCGAATGGAAGTGCATCGCTTGTACTCAAAGTCGAATTGTTGGAATTGAGCATCTTTGGTGATGTCGATTAGTACGGGCCCAGGACGTCCAGAGCGGGCAATATAAAAGGCCTTGGCGATGGCCATGGGTATCTCTTCGGCTTTGGTAACTTGGTAATTCCATTTAGTAACTGGCATAGAAATACCAATTACGTCGGTTTCTTGGAATGCGTCGCTACCAAGAAGATGAGACGGAACTTGTCCGGTGATGCAAACCAATGGGGTGGAATCGATCTGTGCATCGGCGATTCCAGTAATTAAGTTGGTGGCTCCTGGACCTGAGGTAGCTAGACACACACCGACCTTACCACTCGCTCGGGCGTAGCCTTGGGCGGCGTGTATGGACCCTTGTTCGTGGCGTGCTAGGACATGATGTAGGCGATCCTGATAATCATAGAGTGCGTCGTATACCGGCATTATTGCTCCACCGGGATAACCAAATGCGATGTCAACTCCCTCTTGGATAAGGGCTTGAACGATCGCTTCTGCGCCTGTGATGGTAGTTTGGTGTGAGGCAGATTTGTTTTCTGTGGGTTGGAGGTCTATGCTTGCCATAATGTATAAGTATTCAATTAAAATTCGTCGGTCGTGCAACCTTTGGAGGCGGTAGAAACGGTGCGGGCATATTTATAGAGTGTGCCCGTGTGCGCTTTGAGCGGGGGAGCTTGCCATCTACTTTTCCTTTGTTCTAATTCGGCGTTGGATACGTGAACTTGTAGGGTATTTGCTTCGGCGTCAATTTGGATAAGATCTCCATCTTGTACCAATCCAATGATACCCCCCACTTGCGCCTCCGGGGTAATATGTCCTACTACGAAGCCATGAGAGCCTCCAGAAAATCGGCCATCGGTAATTAGGGCAACCTCTTTCCCTAAACCTGCTCCCATGATAGCAGAGGTAGGTTTAAGCATTTCAGGCATACCAGGTCCGCCTTTGGGTCCAACATATCTAATTACGATGACATCGCCCTTTTGAACCGTTTTGGATTTAATTCCCTCATTGGCCTCTTCTTCAGAATTGAACACGCGAGCGGGACCAGCAAAACGAAGGCCTTCTTTTCCAGTTATTTTTGCTACTGCGCCCTCTGAAGCAAGATTTCCATAGAGTATTTGAATATGACCGGTTGATTTAATGGGCTTATCTATCGGGAATACAACTTTTTGAGTTTCAAAGTTTAAGGGTTCAACATCGGCTAAGTTTTCCGCAAGACTGGCACCGGTTATGGTCATTTGATCCCCATGCAGGATTCCATCAACCAGCATGGTTTTCAATACGGCGGGGATTCCACCGGCTTTGTGTAAGTCCTCCATCACATAGCTTCCACTTGGTTTCAGGTCGGCAATAAATGGTGTAGTGTCACTAATATGCTGCATATCAGAAAGTTCAAATTCAATGCTGGCGGTGCGAGCGATGGCTAATAGGTGAAGTACTGCATTGGTTGAGCCTCCTAATAAGGTGATGAGTTTAAATGCGTTTTCTAGTGATTTCTTAGTGACAATATCTCTGGGTTTTAAATCTAATTCGAGTAACCTTAACATGCTGTTACCAGCCTCTTCACATTCGATGACTTTTTCGGAACTATTTGCTGGATTTGAGGAATTGTACGGGAGAGTCATTCCCATAGCCTCAATCGCACTGGCCATGGTATTGGCTGTATACATACCGCCACAAGCACCTGGTCCCGGACAGGCATGTTGTACGATATCTTTGAAGGTAGCGTCATCAATGGCTCCGGATACTTTTTGCCCCCACGCCTCAAAGGCAGAAACCACATCTAACTTTTGTCCGTTATGATACCCAGGGGCAATGGTGCCCCCATAGACCATGATGCTTGGCCGGTTTACACGCAGCATGGCCATTAAGGCTCCAGGCATATTCTTGTCACAGCCAACTATTGCAACCATCGCATCATAACTCATCCCTGTTACCACTGACTCCATAGAATCGGCTATTAGATCACGAGAGGGAAGAGAATACCGCATACCAGCGGTTCCCATGGAAATCCCATCTGATATACCGATAGTATTGAAGATGAGTCCATTTAGTCCGGCATGGTGTACTCCACGTTTCACATGAACAGCCAAGTCATTTAAATGCATGTTGCAAGGGTTTCCCTCAAAACCTGTACTTGCAATGCCAACAAAGGCTTTATTCAAATCCGATTCATCTAAGCCGATGGCATGTAACATGGCTTGTGCAGCCGGTTGAGACCCGTCCTGCGTAATTTGCTTGGAGTGTTTGTTAAGATTTTTCATGAAGTAGGAGAGCTAATACTTTGTTCGTGAGCGTATTTATTGCCGTATATATAATCAGTGATGGAGTACTAATGATCACCAAAAAAAAAGCCTTCCTGTTTGTTTGAGGAAGGCTTGTGGTGCATTAAGTTAGAACTATGCGAACAACGCTTCCTCATCGTTTTTGTACGATGACCTCTATGTTAATGACGATGATATTGCGTTGCTGTATCAAAAGACTGTTATAAATTCAGATACAAATAACGAGCTATCCCCTTAGAATTGCAATAAAAGCAGAGTATAAACTTTTGCTATAAATGGAATGGCCAAAAGAACTTAGTGGGGTTTACGCTGCCGGAATTTAGCTCTAATGACCTCTTGAATGGTCTTATGCTGTATTTTTGAATCAAGCCATGATATGATGTCCAAATATAAAAAAGCTCTTTTCTGATACGGTTTTTTCTGTAGTTCAATTAATGTTGACTGCAGTTTTTTGAACTTTCTAGCTAACTGATCCTCATTGGTTTGAGGTAGATTGCGTAGAAATAATAGAATCTCTTCCTGTACAGAATTTAGATCGTTCATACGACGTAAGAAGCGGTAGGTACTGCGTACTTGATACTGCACTAACTGTTCATTTCCAAGTTCAATGTGTGCAATCAACGTCAGAATACGAGCGAAACAGTGCAAGTCTTCACGTAAATGAGGATCTGGGTGTTGAATAATGTGGGCACAGTGTTCAATGGTCTTTTGTAAATCACCTGCACCAAAGTATAAGCAGGCTATTTTATAATGAAATACCAGGATTCGATGAGCATCTATTTGATGGCTCCATTGCTGCATTTGTGCTGAAAGTTCAGGAATAATACAGATCCCTTTTTCAAATTCACCATTCATGAAAAAGTGGTTAATTTGGGAGGTGTAATAATACTGCCAACCAAGTGTTTTTAAGTTTGTATTTGTTCGAGCAGGTGGATTCTCTAAGAATTCTTTGAGTTTTTTCATTTCTTCTTCATGTCGATCGTAATGCCCTACAATGAACAAGGCTTCTAGAAGGACATGAACCCCTTTTAGATACCAAATTGGATCGGCTTGAAGCATACTGGGGTGTTGGTGAAAATGGTCTACCCACTTCTGGGCATGACGGTATTGTAATAAAAAATCCTGTACAATAAGGCTATACCATGCATGGGATACATGGATGTAGTGTTGTTCATAGAAGCCCATTTTATCAGGTCTAAGAGAGGACAGTGCCTGTTCAAAAAAAGCATGAATTCTCTGGTAATCAGCTTCATTTCGAACATGCCCCGTTTTAATGTACAAGCTGTATAGGCGTATGGCGAGATTGGATAGCTGGTGATATTGTTGTTCGGACTGCAGTACCACTTTGGTTTGTTCAATTAAATCATCTGCTCTATGGTCAAAACTTCTAGTGATATACTGGGACTCAATAAGTTTTTCGAAGCCAAGTATTTCAGAACTCATTGGTACTCTATGATGTTCATGAGCGACTAATTTTGCTTTATCAAGTATTTTAAGGCTTTGCTTGTAGAGTCCTTTGTCATATAGAATGCGGGCATAATCGATTTGTTCCCGAAGTTGAATATCAATGTTGTGATTGGTGTAATTTAAACGCAGTGATGTAAGTAACTGTCGGTATAAATGAGCCTTCAAATTGGAAAGTTGTGTTTTTTTTATCCCATCCAATTTATGAATGATAAGCTCTTCATTGTATTCTTTAGATTTGTCTATGGCATCGAAGAGTTGTATGAATTTGGCTTCTTCGGAGCTATTGCGCGTCGCATATATTTTGAAGCTGCGTTTTTCTGCTTTGCTTAGCGAGCGTATAAGTTGAAATAAATAATCGTTTGGCTGGTTGGCCATTGTAGTAAAAAACCAGTTTTTATTTGTATAAAACTAAGCTTAACAATTGCATATGGCAAATTTAAAAGCCTTGAACAGTCCTTGGGTATTGTAATATAGTATGAATTCGGTTTCTATACTTCTTTATAGTCGCTTTATTACCCGTTATATTCGATCTATCCCAAACTAAGCAAAGCCCTTAATATGGCTCACAAGCACATACATATATTTGATACAACACTTCGGGATGGTGAACAAGTCCCAGGTTGTCAGTTAAACACCGATGAAAAAATTGAGATCGCACTTGCTCTTGAAAAATTAGGAGTGGACATAATGGAGGTTGGATTTCCAATTTCTTCACCAGGTGATTTTGAGTCGGTATCAAAAATAGCCATCACGGTAAAAAACTCGACGGTTTGCGCACTTTCAAGAGCCGTCGAGAAGGATATTGATGCGGCTGCTGAAGCTATAAAAAATGCACGATTACCACGGATACATACCGGAATTGGGACCTCAGACAGTCATGTATTTGACAAGTTGCGAACCACCAGAGCGCACGTTATAGAGCGAGGTGTGGCTGCTGTTAAATATGCTAAACGCTTCGTTGAGGATGTGGAATTCTATGCGGAAGATGCGGGTAGAACGGACAATGAATATTTAGCTAAGGTGTTGGAGGCTGTCATTGCGGCGGGAGCAACCGTAGTAAACATACCGGATACCACTGGGTATTGTTTGCCATGGCAGTATGGAGCTAAAATAAAATACCTAAAAGAGCATGTTAAAGGAATTGATAAGGTACATATTTCTACCCATTGCCATAATGATTTAGGGCTTGCCACAGCAAATTCCATCGCAGGGGTTGAACAAGGGGCCACCCAGGTAGAGTGTACCATTAACGGTATTGGCGAACGCGCAGGAAATGCATCTTTAGAAGAAGTGGTCATGATTTTGCGGCAGCATCAGGATTTAAATTATGATACTCGAATTCAAAGCCGTCAGCTAAAATCAATGAGTGAGTTGGTATCTACCCGAATGAGAATGCCTGTACAACCAAATAAAGCCATTGTCGGGAGTAATGCCTTTTCACACTCCTCCGGGATACACCAAGATGGGGTTATAAAGAGTCGAGAGACCTATGAAATCATCGATCCATTAGAGGTGGGCGTGCATGAATCCAGTATAGTGCTCACCGCTCGAAGTGGGCGGGCCGCCTTGAAATTCCGAGCGGCAAAATTAGGCTTCGAGGTAGAACGAGAACAAATGGAACCATATTACGAGGCATTTTTAAAGCTAGCGGATGAAAAAAAAGTAGTTCAAGATCAGGATCTACTGACATTATTTTCATCTTAGGTGCAAAAAACCCTATTATCCACTCAAATTTTGTACGGAAACCCCAGATAACTTGATATGGGAAAAACACTCTTTGAAAAAGTGTGGGATAACCACATCGTAGACAAAGTCGACGGCGGACAAGAAATTCTGTTTATTGATCGGCATTTTATACATGAAGTTACCTCGCCTCAAGCATTTGATGGCATTCGAAAAAGAGGAATTGGGCTGTACGATAAAAACCGAATCGTAGCTACAGCCGATCATAATGTGCCCACCAAAGATCAGCATTTACCCATCAAAGACGAGCTATCCCGTTTACAGGTGGACATGCTCACGCATAACTGCGAAGAATTTGACATAGATTTGTACGGCCTTGGGCATAAGAATCAGGGAATAGTTCATGTAATTGGGCCTGAATTAGGGGTTACCAAACCAGGTATGACCATTGTATGCGGGGACAGTCACACATCGACCCATGGAGCATTCGGTGCCGTAGCCTTTGGTATTGGTACTTCTCAGGTAGAGCAAGTCATGGCCTCGCAATGCCTGTTGGTTCAACGCCCTAAAACCATGAGAATAACTATCGAGGGTCAACTGGGTAAAGGTATTTATTCGAAGGACATTATTTTGTACATCATCTCCAAATTAAGTACCTCAGGTGGAACCGGACATTTTGTGGAGTATGCTGGCTCAGCAATTCGCTCCCTTTCAATGGAAGCGCGTATGACCATTTGCAATATGAGTATAGAAATGGGAGCGCGTGGGGGAATGATTGCCCCCGACAAGACCACCTTTGAGTACATTAAAGACAGAGACTATGCACCTTCTGGACAGCTGTGGGAGGAAGCCTTGGCCTATTGGTCTACATTATATACTGATGATGACGCCGTTTTTGACAAAGAGTATGTGTTCAATGCCGAAGACATCGAGCCAATGATTACTTATGGAACCAATCCTGGTATGGGAATGGGAATAACACAACATATACCAACTACCGAAGAAGTTGAGCGCCCGGATAACTTACTTCAGTCACTAGAATATATGGGACTTACTCCTGGTCAATCTTTACTAAATACTCCCATTGACCATGTATTTATAGGTAGCTGCACCAATTCTAGAATAGAAGACCTTCGAATTGTAGCAGAGTACGTGAAAGACAAGAAAAAAGCCGATAATGTACAGGCGTTTATAGTGCCTGGCTCCAAGCAGGTAGAAGCGCAGGCCAAAGCCGAAGGTTTGCATGATATTTTGTTTGAGGCGGGCTTTGAACTCCGAGGCCCAGGATGTTCGGCTTGTTTGGGGATGAATGAAGACAAAATCCCTAAAATGGAATACTGCGTTTCCACTTCGAACCGAAATTATGAAGGTCGTCAAGGACCAGGGGCCCGTACCCTACTAGTTAGCCCATTTACCGCGGCTGTGATTGCAGTAGAAGGCAAAGTGGTCGATCCTAGAACCTATTTGAACGAGGAGGCAATGGTCTAATGGAAAAATTTAGCACATTATTAAGTCCAGCTATACCACTAGTCCAAGAGAATGTGGATACCGATCAAATAATTCCTGCTCGTTTTCTTAAGGCTACTTCCAGAGAAGGTTTTGGCGAACATCTATTCAAAGACTGGCGTTTTGACGAACAGGGTGAACCCAAAGCTGATTTTATTCTTAACAACACCGCATATTCAGGTTCTGTCTTGGTTGCAGGAGAGAATTTTGGTTGCGGATCCTCCCGAGAACATGCTGCCTGGGCCTTGGTCGATTATGGGTTTAAGGCCGTTATATCGAGCTATTTCGCCGATATTTTTAAGGGAAATGCATTAAATAACGGCTTACTGCCCGTCCAGATTTCCCCAAGTAACCTGAAAGATGTATTAGCAGCCATTCAATCAAACCCTATGACACTCATCGAAATTGACTTGGAGGCTCAATTACTTCGGGTTGATGAGATCGGGATAGAGGAACACTTTGAGATAAACCGGTATAAGAAAACCTGTTTACTTAACGGCTACGATGACATTGATTATTTATTGAGCCAAAAAGAAAAAATTAGCGCTTTTGAACGAAAGCATATCGAATTTTAATATGAAAAAACGCATAGCGGTTGTTCCTGGAGACGGAATTGGCCCCGAAGTCATAAAGCAGGCCATAAAGGTATTGGAAGCAGTTTCTAATCGGTATAATCATGAATTTACCTTGGATTATGCTCTCATGGGTGCCATTGCAATTGACGAAACGGGAGACCCTCTTCCACAAGAAACCATTGACATTTGTAAGATGTCCGATGGGGTACTTTTTGGCGCTATAGGCGATCCAAAGTACGATAATAATCCCAGTGCGAAAGTCCGGCCTGAGCAAGGGCTACTTCGTTTACGTAAATCCTTGGGCTTGTATGCTAACATTCGGCCAGTAAGACTATTTGCTTCGCTAATGAACCGGTCTCCATTAAAACAGGAACGTATTTCAGGTACAGATTTGGTTGTCTATCGGGAGTTAACTAGTGGGATCTATTTCGGTGACAAAGGGCGTTTAGAGGGTGGGAATGCTGCCTTTGATACGTGCTACTATAGTGTAGAGGAAATTACCCGTATTGCTAAGATGGCCTTTGAGGCTGCGTCTAGACGTCGGGGTTTATTAACACTGATCGATAAAGCCAACGTGTTGGAGAGTTCGCGACTTTGGAGAGAGGTAGTCCAGAAAATGGCCCTTGAATATCCCGAGGTCTCAGTGGATTATTTATTCGTGGATAATGCAGCGATGCAAGTGGTTCAGCAGCCCTCTAGGTTTGATGTTATTTTAACGGAGAATATGTTTGGGGATATAATTTCCGATGAAACCAGTGTGATTACTGGATCTATTGGGCTTTTGCCCTCAGCTTCTTTGGGGCTAAGTAGCAGCCTTTTTGAGCCTATTCATGGGAGTTATCCAGAGGCTGCCGGTAAAGATATTGCGAATCCTCTAGCGACAATTTTATCCTTGGCTATGTTACTTGAACACCTAGGAATGGTGGACGAAGCAAGACGGGTAGAAGCAGCAGTAGAATTGGTCATCGATAAAGGATTGGTAACACCCGATTTAAATGATGAACACTTTATCTCATGTTCAAAAGTTGGAGATGTAGTGGCTATGATGGTGGAATCTGATTTGGATGAAGACACATCTTTCGATAATATCTTCGAAGGTAATTTGCCCTTAATCTAGCTTACTGAACCGTATCTATTGAGGTTTAGCAGTTGACACAATGCCATAAAAGGGGCAAAGATCGATATAAATCTGAGCCCAAAATCCACGAATCCAAGTAGATAGATGAGTCTTAGTGAGCAAAGGTATGAACAATGCCTTATATCCCTTCGAAAATATTGGGGGTATGATGCATTTAGACCTGGACAAGATCAGGCGATTCGATCGGTGTGTGAGGGAAAAAAAACCTTAGCCATATTTCCTACTGGTGCCGGAAAATCTCTTTGTTATCAAGTTCCTGCCGTTAGTTTTGAGGGACTTTGTTTGGTAATAAGCCCTTTGGTGGCCTTGATGGAAGATCAGGTTCAGCAGTTACAAGATAGAGGAATTTCTGCGGCTTATATTACGTCCAAATTAAGTTACAAAGAGAGCGAACAACGTTTGGTGAATGCACGAAATGGGATGTATGACCTGCTATATTGTGCACCAGAACGTCTAACAAGTCAGAGGTTTACACAGGAATTAGAGCACTTACCCCTAAGTATGATTGCCGTAGATGAAGCGCATTGTATTTCGGAGTGGGGCCACGAATTCAGGCCAGCATATAGGCAGTTAGCCGGTCATATTTCGGTTAAGTCCAATCATATTCAATGGCTAGCGTTGACGGCTACAGCCACGCCCAAAGTGCAAAAAGATATCTGTAATGTACTTGGTTTTGAGGAGCACACAGCTATTAGTCTGCCTTTTAAACGAGAAAATGTAATCTGGTGGGTACTCCGGACAGAGCATACCATAGAACGAATGATGAGCACCCTAGAAAAAGTCAAGAATAAGGGTGACGGGTTGATTTATGCCGGGACACGAAAAAATACCGAGCGATGGGCAGAACGATTGCAGCGACATGGAATAACGGCTCAGGCATATCACGCAGGTTTATCACCCGATGAGCGTACTAGTATTCAGCAGCAGTGGATTTCGGGCAAAGTTCCTTGGGTGGCCGCAACCAACGCCTTTGGAATGGGAATCGATAAGCCAGATTGCCGGTACGTCTTTCATGAGACTACACCAAATAGTTTGGAGGCTTACTACCAAGAGGCTGGAAGAGCTGGAAGGGATGGGCAAAAAAGTTATCCAATTCTATTTTATCGTCCAGCTCATCTACGAAAAGCCAGAGAACGAATAAAGGAGGCATACCCTTCCTTAAATGAATTAACCAAGCAGTATCAAATACTGTGTGATGCGCTGGGATTAGCGATCGGTTCTGAAATGCTAGACCGCGTATCGGTTCCAGTAGATGCACTTTGCCGAAGAAGTGGATGGAGTGCTAAACGGTGGGCATCCATTCTAGAATCTTTTGAACGTTGGGGGTTAATCGAGCTTGGAGAACAGAAGTCTCGGATTCTGATGGTTCAATTTTTATTCAGTCCAGGAGCTATGCAGGGCATTATTGATGGAATAAACGACTTGGATAAACAGGTATTTATGGACCGATTTTTACGTCGGTATGGCTTGAATGCTTATCATCAAGAGCTGCGTATTGAGTGGGAAGATGCTAAAATACTCTTCCAAGATTTACCTAGTTTAAGTTTTGATGAATTCGAGCAATACCTTGAAATTATAGCCCATCAAGATCAATGGATTCGTTACCGAATCCAAGAGTCAGTGTACCAACTAAGACTAGTACAAGCTAGGCAAGCTACTATACCGTTGGACGAAAAAGTACTGCGTAGCAGAAAAAAGAATGCCTTAGAAAAGATAGAATGGATGCAGCTCTATGCGGAATCCATGGTCTGTAGAGAAGTTTTTTTACGACGTTATTTTGGAGAAGCCAAGCCGGAGGATTGTGGGCATTGTGATAATTGTGAGCGAGCTGAACAATCCAGGCGGCAAGGTGTGACTATGGAGCAGGTGCAAGAACTTTTTGATGTAATGGCCACCGCAGAGAGTCTTAATTATTCAGAGATTCGAGAACAGTTGTCCTGGAGCAAAGAGCGAGTAGATTCGGCTCTTCACTGGTTACTTAGTCAACAGCTCATCGAAGAAATTCCTAAAGAATTACTCAGTTATCGTGTTATTGGCTAGATGTCTATGTAATTGAAGTGATGAACAAGTTTCATCACCTACTCCTTGAAAATACAAGTTGAGTTATTCAACCGCCCAGGATTAATGTATTAGTCAGAGTTTCGCTCGAATTCTTGTATCCGCCTTTTTTCGGTTTCAATAAGAATTTTCACCGAATCCAATCGGGTTCGTTGACCTTCAAAGTCACTTTGGTAATATCGATGACTGTTTAAGAATTGCTTCTCATCTACACCAAAACTTTCAAATAGTGCTTGTTTTATTGAATCTAGAGCTACTGTGTCCGTACTACTATTCCAAACTTGCATAAGCTGAATATTAGCAAGCAAAGGTATGTACACTGAATCTGGAAGGAGCTTAGCTGGTTGTGAAATCCTGGGGCCTTCGGTATTGACCGAGCATGAGCTGTAAAAAAAAGCACCAGAAATAATAAGCACAGTTATAAAGCTTTTCACTGGAAAACTTGTGTTACGCGCTTGTTTAGGAGGTTGACTCAAACTCATGGCTTTTTGGGTTGGAGTGGACGCATGGTAAGCTCACTAATTAAGAAATTATCCGATCGTTCGAGTACAAAGAGAAGTGTTTCAGCAATCTCGTCCGGATGCATCATCCCGTCATGGACGTCTATTTCGTCAATTTTATCAAAAAAGCGGGTAGCAATGGACCCTGGGAAAAAGCAGCTCACTTTGATACCATCGTAACGTAATTCTTTAAAAAGCGCGTCGCTGAATCCTCTCAATGCATACTTGGTCGCGTTATATACAGAAATTTTAGGATTGCCCATAAGCGCGGCAACCGAGGCGATATTTATAATATGACAAGTAACAGGATTGGCTTTCATAAGCGGGGTAATATGGCGGGTCAGATAAAAAACACCGGAAACATTCACCTGCATCATTTGCTCAAACTTTTCAAGGGCTAAGTCCTCCACATTATCGAAGTAGCCTAGTCCAGCATTGTTAATGAGAATGTCTGGGTAGCGGTTTTTATCGGTGAAGGTCTGCTTGACCCAGTCTTCAATCGCATCATGATTGGAAATGTCCATTGGTACACTAATGTAACGCTCTGCAGTATCCCCGAGCTGTTTTTTATGTGCCTCCATGCGCTCGATAGATCGAGATAGTCCGTAAACAGTGGCCCCTTTTTGTAATAATTGTTCGGTAAATGATTGTCCAATCCCGCTGCTGCTTCCTGTTACGATGGCGATTGAATCTGCTACGTTCATTGTGCTGGGGTTTAGTATATTAACGTTAAGATTAAGATAACTCTGACTTAGTTAGGACTCAACTAATTAGACCATGGTAACATTCCGAACGCTTGAACAAATTCAGCAGCTTTTGGCCAACGCTCCAATGATTACTCCTCAAGCGGATCTTGGTGAACATACTCAAGGAAAAAGACCAACCAATAATCCAGAACGTACGCTTTATTTGGACGGAGGAAGTAGCTATTTAAAGCTTGGTTACTGGAATACCGCGAATCAAGCATTCTCGGTAGAGCAGATATCTTGGAAGAATAAGCAGGGCCTAGAAGCCATCCTAAAAGAGTATCTGAATAGGCAGGTTGATGTAATGGTAGCTAGTTCTGTACAGGTGGCTCCCAAAGATGAGCTCAATAAAATTTTCCAAAAACTTGGACAGCAGTACGACTTTCAAGTAGTTTGGATTGATCATGCTAGTTTAGAAGGCCTAGGTCTTAATATTATGTATAATCCAGCGAATAGTCTAGGCTTGGACCGGTTGATTGCTGCATATGGAGTGCGTGTACAAGGTTCTAAACCGGTTGTGGTGGTCGATTTGGGCAGTGCGGTTACTATAGATTCGATTTCAGAGACTCATTTTGATGGTGGTATCATTGCACCCGGTTTTAAAGCGATACAAGCAGGTATGCAGGAAATGACACCACATTTACCTATTCCACTCGATCAGCAAACCCCTGATTTCCCACCAAAAAGTACTCAAAACGCCCTTTGGTGGGGGCAGTATGCCTTTTGGGTATCCGGTCTCGAGGGGATCATTTTGGAAGTTGCTCACGCTACAAACGCCCAAAAAATCATTCTGACGGGTGGTGATGCGGAATGGTTTTTTGAGGCAATGCATCAAAAAAGTGCAGTGAAAGAGACCAGAGACCCCATCTTTAACAGCGATGTAGGCAAGCTGGTTAATCTGGCATTTAATGGGATAAAGGTAGTGCTTCGCCCCCACTTGGTGCTTCAAGGACTACGGTATCTAAGCCGGATAAAAGGTGATTAATTGAAGGCCCAAATTACTAGCGGCCCATTAGATGAATACCTTGTAGTTAAACCAAGAGAAATCTCCGGCTTGGTTTAACATTACGCAAGATCTAGTTGCCTTTGAATCATGGAAATAAGCATTTCTTGTGCGACTTCATTTTTTCCTCCATGCGGTATAATTACGTCAGCATATCGCTTGCTGGGTTCAACAAATTTTAAGTGCATAGGTCGCACAAAGGTTTCGTATTGTAGGAGAACGCTATTTAAATCGCGTTTGCGCTCACTAATATCCCGCTGAATACGTCGCAGCAGACGCACATCGTCATCGGTATCCACAAAAATTTTAACATCCATTAATTCACGCAATTCAGCTTCGCTGAAAATGAGAATCCCATCAATTAAAATGACGGGTGTGGGTTGGACTTCAAGATGAACATCTTTGCGTATATGTTCAGCGAAGTCATATTGAGGAACCTGTACAGGGTACCCCTCAAGTAATGCTTTGAGGTGCCGGATTAGTAGGTCTGTCTCCAGTGAGGCAGGGTGATCGAAATTTTGTTGAAGACGATCTTCAAAGGGCATCTGTTTCAAATCTCGATAATACGAATCATGTTCGATTCGAAGAATGTTTTGCTGGCCAAAATGGTCACAAATTAGATTCACTACGGTAGTTTTCCCTGAACCACTTCCTCCAGCCACACCAATTACTAGGGCACTAGTTTTGGGTTTTTTCATACTCTACTTTATAGTCACGAATGGCTCTAAATATAGCGGAAGCAATGATAGATTGGCCATAGTCGCTGGTTAAAAAACGCTGTTCTGCTGGGTTGCTTAAAAACCCTGTTTCGATAAGTACAGCAGGCATTGAAGCTTGGTAAAGGACGACAAAACCTGCTTGTTTCACTCCTCTAGATTTTCGATTCGCTCGGGTTCTAAACTGATCTTCGATCATGTAGGCAATTCGTTCGCTTGTGGCAATGTATCCAGAGTGAGCAAGTTCGTATATAAGAAGGTCTTCCTCGGTTAAATTAAATAGTTCTTCACTATGAGTCGTGAACACTGAGTTTTCTCGTTTCATTACCTCAAATGCAGCATCGCTGCGGTGTAACCCAAGGAAAAATACCGAACTTCCGTATACCGAGGAAGAGGTCCATCCGTCAGCATGAATGGAAACAAATAAATCACCCTCTGAGCGGTTGGCGATAGAGCCTCGTTCTTCTAGATCCACAAAGCGATCGGTTTCGCGAGTGTAAATGACCTCTACATCGGGCAGGTATTCTTCAATATAGCCCCCTAATTTTTTTGATATGGATAGAACCACGTCTTTTTCCTTGGTGTTTCTATAACCTATGTTGCCAGGATCATGCCCACCATGACCTGGGTCAATGATAATAGTATCAAAACGGAGTTTACCTTTGACTTCTTCATATTCCTGGTCTAAGTTTGCAGGGCCAGGCGTTACGGGAGTTCGTATATCGAGTGCATTATCCGGATTAATACTCAGGTACCAATTTCGGGCGAGAAATTGCTGTGTAAATACATCTACTTCTCTAGGGGTTGAGTACGTTAACGCCACCAGTAAATCCTGACTCTGTATGTCGGGATAAGCATTACTGATTACTTGGAGTTGTTGTCCAAGATAAATATCGACCCCATAGCTGTTTTCTAGCTTATAGAGCCGGACTTCCTGCACATCTTCGTTATATATTGGGAATTGAATGCCTAAAGTATCAATGTTCGGATGATGCAGTTCGAGTTGAATGAGGTCTGAGGCTGGTTGAATTAAAGAAAATGAGTCTAATCGGGTCGAGTGGTGAAAGCGAATTACATACCCCATTCCATCGCCTCTTGGGGCAAAGGATATTCGCTCCAATTTTAGTGTGTCATCAACCTTGGTAGAACCTTCATCAACCGGGTGATCAGATTTCGGTAATTCCTCATCAGTTGTACTTATGGGCCGTTCAATAGATAAACTATGAGCTTGTGGGCTTAGCATACCGAACATGAATATCACCGTTGAGAGAAGGGATAGTGGGTAAGCTCGTAAAAATAATTTACGCAACAAAAAAGCGAACAAAGGTGGTGTAGAACAAAAATAAAAAGGCCGCTTTGGATCCATGTATACTTGGGCAAATAGCTCTGTTGAATGATCGATAAGATACTATTTTTAGGTGTTTTCAGAAAACCTAAACTTAGTGTAATCCAAGCTAATCAGATCTAGAAGAAGTTCTCTTGCTAGGGATTAGAACGACCTTATCGAGCGTATAAAAGATAGATGACTGGACGTTTGTTCCATTTTGTTGGGGCATGATCGGGATGCTTCTGCAATTTTTTCCATTCTGAAATAGGTTTAGAAATGATTTCTTCGGTATCCAAACTTATATCACAAGCAATACAAAGGCGAGTTTCATCTCTACACTGCGAAAGTATACGAGTTATCATGGCCGAGTTTCGATAGGGCGTTTCCATGAAGATTTGGGATATATCATGCCGTTTAGATTGCCCCTCAAGTTCCTGGATTTTTTGCCGGCAGGCTTTATCATCGATAGGTAAATATCCATTAAATTGAAATTGTTGTCCGTTAAAACCGGAACCCATTAGCGCTAAAAATATGGAAGATGGACCTACTAAAGGTCGAACCGGAATTTGAAATTTATGGGCTAATTCAACTAATCGCGCTCCTGGATCTGCGATTGCTGGAAGTCCAGCTTCCGATAGCACTCCCGCATTTTGCCCTTTTCTTAATGGTTTAATGTATTCGAGCAGCTCAAGATCAGAAGTTTTTTTGGTGAGTGGATAAAATTCAATCTTGAATTCAGGAACGGTATTACCAACCCATTGCAAAAATCGTGTGGCATTTTGGATGTTTTCAACGATGAGTACGTCTAAACTTCGGATGATCTCCAAAACTACCTCTGGATGCGTAGTATTTCTACTGGTTTTACCTAGTGTATTGGGAAGAAGATATAGGGTTCCAGGAGTGCTCATAGGCTAGGAATGTTTGTGATGCTAAAATGTTTGCGAGCGTTTTTATGGCTGGGTGTTGCATTACAAAATAATGGGTGTTGCGAAGCGAAATAACTTAATATAAGTTTTTTTAGAATGGCTGAATTAAATGCCTGCAATAGCATTTACACCCGCTCAATCTGTATATCTGAATTTTCCCGCTTAGACCTGCGAATGTACTTTGTGGCAAAAATAGCCGCAGTAAATGTGATAATAAATCCAATAAGTGCAATAATAGCGTTTAAAAAGGAGGTGCTTTTTTGGAGTTCATAAGTGGGAATCATAACAATAGGTTGCCAACTATCCTCAAGATACCGTATGGGAATTACTTGGGTGTCAATAATTCTCTGCGCCATTTGGATAGAGAGGGAGAGCTTACGTTCAGCTTGGGTACCATCGGGTAGAGGAAAGTTAATGACTACATATCCGTTACTTTGGGCAGCTATTTGTTTTATGTCGAAATCGGTTACATCTGCCGCTATACTAACCCCCTGTTCATAGGTTTGGAGTGTTCCCAGATGAACCGTTATTTGTTGCATCGTTATAAAGCCCATGTAAAGTGGTAAAATCCAGAAAAAATATAATAACCGTCGGATCATAATGCGAGTTTAGTTGTTTGAAAAAGGGCGGGATCCCAGATCAACCGCTGTTGAAAATCTTCTTGCATGTGGTTTGCCGACATATGATGCCAAAACGCTACTGGTATTTCATCGAAAAGTACCACTTGAATCCGTTGTTCACCAGTGTAAATAGATGTTCCAAAATCCACACCACTTAGCAATCCCATCCGGCTGTCATACTGGGCATAGTAAGATTCAAAGCTTCTTGCAACGGTGGTGGAGCCATTAGGCCAGCCCAACGCATTAAGAACACGAGTTTGAAGCTTGGTATCAAGCCGATCATCAAGAAGTAGAAAGCGCATGATCTGAGCTAATTCAAAAGCAGTAGTTTGTGGAAAAAGGGCAAGTGCATCTCTTTCTCGCATGAAATTCTGGTTAATTCTGTTCTCCTTAAAAGCAGCTTGAACAGCACTAAATTGTTCATCTTTAGCCGTTTTTAGATAGAAATTTTCCAAAACTTGTGAGTGGAAAGCAACTCGTAAGGTAGAGTCTGTACGAAGCGAATTATTTTTTGGGCTATAATCAGGCACAAAGGATGCCGGTTCGGCAATAGCCATGTATAAAGCAGCATTGGGAAGGGGTAATTCGGTCACCTTGAGGTTTAGGGAGTCTTTGAGTTCCCTCAAGCTTGCTTTCAGGGCGGGTTCCCCCAATTTAGCCCAGAGAAAATCGGCTATAACAAGATCGTTGAATTCCACCATAGCATGTACGGCGTCTTCCAAAGTGAAAGTCGGACTCTCTTCGGTGACCAACTGTTCGCTAGCCCCATCGTGTGCATTCTGGCTAATCAAGGGTAAGCGGAACCTAGATAGTTCAGCAAGTTGCAGATCCTCATTCGGATCCAATTGAGCAGATTCCACCGCTTGTACATAAGCATACAGTAGAATGAGATTACCCAAAGATCCCATCGTACGTGGACTATTTTCTTCGTAATATAGGTTTGAATCGGGCTCATCTACTGAAATTGAAACTATACTTACATGTTCTGGTTTGTTGCCGATGAAGCCGGTCAAATCGGCCAGTGAATAGGTATTTGCCACATACTCACTACCTTCGGACATCCCTTCTGCATTTTGAAAAAGGGTTTTGAAAGCGTTAAAGTTAGGGATAATAGCCATGGCATAAATGATGATGGCTACAGCAACAAAACTCAAAAAAAATAGAAGCGCTCGTTTCAAGGATTTACTGGATGATGAATAGTTGATGTCTTAGCTAATAGGTATAGTAAGCACTTATAAATTGTGCGTATAAAGTTAATAAATTAATCGCATAATTTCGGCAGTTGCATACGCTCCGTAAGTGCCTAGGGCATAGCCAAGCACGGCGAGAAGTACACCGACGGGTGCCAAAGCAGGGTGAAATGCGGAAGCTACGATGGGCGCTGAGGCTGCCCCGCCCACATTAGCTTGACTACCAACAGCTACGAAAAATAAAGGAGCCTTAATCAACTTGGCAACTAATAACAACAATGTAATATGTACTAAAATCCACAATAAACCAATGAGAAAATACCCAGGAGCTTCAACGAAAGCTGTTAAATCCATTTTTAAACCAATCGTCATCACGAGTATATAAAGGAATAGACTTCCAATTTTGGATGCACCTGCACCTTCCAGTGTGCGTAATTTGGTAAAAGAAACCAGCAAACCACCGGTGGTCGCAGTAACTACAATCCAAAAGAAAGCAGAGTCCAAACTGAATTCTCGCAATCGAGGGGCGTTTTCAGTAATCCAAGGGGCAATATTGTCGCCAATTACATGACCAAGCGCTGTTATTCCGAACGCCACGGCCAGTATGCTCATGAGATCTGGGAGGCTGGGTATTCGTTTTATTTTGTCCTGATAGTCCTGTACTTGTTTGCGTAAATGTGAGATGGCTGAAGTGTCTGAACCTAACCACCGGTCTACTTTGGTGGCCATACTAGCTCCATAAAGTAAAAATGCCAACCATAAATTAGCCATTATGATATCGACGGTTACCATCGCAGAGAATAAGCTAGAACTTGGTTGATAGACTTCGAGCATGGCTGTTTGGTTCGCGCCACCTCCAATCCAACTTCCTGCAACGGTGGCTAAACCCCTCCAAATTTCGTTATCTGGACTGCTTGCTTCAAGTATGCTTGGTTCTATGGTGCCTATGACTAACATAGCCAATGGTCCGCCAATGACGATTCCTAGGGTGCCTGTTAGGAACATGGCGATGGCTTTCCATCCCAAGCTAAGAACGGCTTTGAGATCGATACTCAGGGTTAAGAGCACGAGCGAAGCCGGGAGTAAATATCTAGAAGCCACGTAGTAGAGTTGAGAGCTACTGGGATCAATCCACCCTAGAGTTGAATAGATTGAGGGAATAAAATAACACAGCAGTAGAGAGGGAACGAAGGTGTAGAATTTTTTCCAAAATGGATGAGTGCTGTTTGCGGTGGCAAATATGCCTGCTAGAGTGATCATCAATAATCCAAAAGCAATGGCATCGTTGGTGATTAATGACATGTTCAACTGTAAATTAAATTTGGTTATGTAGTGCGTACATTAAGAAATAGAAAGGCTCAAAAACGCATTCGTATGGCAATATATAAATAAAGGATGTCTATTAACATTAAGCTCCGTATTTTACTAAGTACTTAATCACTCATTAGTATCTTTTATGATCGTCTCAAAATTCGGAGGAACCAGTGTTGGTTCTTTTGAAGCTATGTCGCGAAGTGCCCAAATTATTTCGGATAATCCTAACCGGTGTTGGATTGTCATAAGTGCTACTTCAGGTACGACCAATGATTTGCTGCGCTTATCTAATTTGCCACCAAATACCGCAAATAGCGAGGGATTAATGGAAGAAATAGCCCGTCGCCATTTGGACATCGCATCGCAGTGTAGCTATGCAAAAGAAGCAATTCATGCGGTAAAAGAGCGTCTGGATAAATTAAAAGAGCATCATAGCAAATCTCATGAATCCGATGAGTATACTCACGCCGAATGGATCGACACTTTATTGGCTTTTGGAGAGGATCTTTCTACCCAACTCTTCGCTTGGGTGCTCCGCGGAAAAGGCAAAGAAGTACAACTGCAATGGGCGGGTGATTTCATTGAAACAGATTCTCGTTTTGGCTCAGCAGTAGTAGACTTAGAAGCAAGCTATACGAAGTTGCAACAGTATTTGAATGGTCAAAATGACTTCAATAGCGATCAAGTACCCAGTATAATACGGCTAACGCAAGGGTTTATTGGGGGTGATCCCCAAGGCCGAATAACAACATTGGGGAGAGGGGGTAGCGATTATTCAGCCGCGCTATTTGCTGAGGCGTTGGGGGCGGAGTGTTTAGAAATTTGGACCGATGTTGCAGGGGTGTATACCACCGATCCTAGAGTGGTTCCGACGGCGCATGCCATCGATGAAATTAGTTTCGATGAAGCAGCAGAGCTATCCATATTTGGGGGTAAAGTGTTGCATCCGGCCACGATGAAACCGGTGAGAAGAGCGAATATTCCAGTAAGGGTCGCATCCAGTGTACAGCCTGAATTACCTGGGACAAAAATCGTCACATCCCCAACGCATCATCCTGTAGTACGGGCATTGTCGGTACGCAAGGAGCAAACGCTGATGACTCTGCACAGCTTGGAGATGTTACATCAACCAGGGTTTTTAGCCAAAGTATTCACCATCCTCTCCGAGCATAGAATTTCGGTCGATTTGGTAACAACTTCGGAGGTTAGTGTGTCACTTACGCTAGATACCGCACACAAAGCCTCCAACAAGGTAGACCTTTCCGAGGCAGTCCTTCGCGAATTAAATGACTTTTGTGATGTGGAGGTAGAATATAACTTAGCTCTAGTGGCAGTAATCGGGAACGCTATGAATCAAACATCGGGGATTAGTGGACAACTTTTTAGTACCTTAGAAGACTATAACATACGACTTGTTTGTCATGGGGCTTCGGCTAATAATGTGTGTTTTTTGGTCCAAGAATCCGAAGCACAAGCGGTGGTACAAACCCTTCATCAGAGTTTTATTGGATAGCATGGAAAGATTTGCGGTCATTGGAAGTGGAAAAACAGGCAGCTATGTAGTCAAAGCCTTAGGAGATCGCTGTAAAGCGGTATATGGACGTAGTAGGCCGGTTCAACCCGAAGAACTACGTGATGTTGACGCAATCATTGCCTTTGTTCCTGGAACAGCTGTTCACTCTCTTATTCCAGAGCTTTTGAAAATAGGCAAACCCGTGGTTTGGGGGAGTACAGGCTTCGAATGGCCATCCGATATGGATGAGCAGCTAAAGAAAAATGGATTTAAGTGGGTGCATGGGCAAAATTTTAGTTTGGGAATGCAGGTGATCCGGCGAGCTCTGCAATCCATGTCCAACGATTTGTCACGTTTAGACAAGGCAAGGGTTCAAATTAAAGACGTTCATCATACCGAAAAATTAGATGCTCCTAGTGGAACGGCCCTAAAATGGCAACAATGGCTTGGCAAGGAATATCCAATTCATTCTGAACGGGTGGGGGATGTTCATGGGATACATGAGCTACATATTGAAACAGCCGGAGAAGAATTGGGTGTGCGGCACCAAGCCAAAGACCGATCAATTTTTGCTTCCGGAGCTATTTGGGCAGCCGAGCAGTTGAGCGACTTCGAAGAAAATGGATTACTAACATTTGAATATTTATTTGATAAGGTGAATGCAGATGGCGTATAGTATAAATGAATTGCAGAAATTTCCTATTTGGACAGCCCTGATAACACCCTTCTTCGATGATGGGCGTATTGATTTTGAAACATTAGAGCAACTAGTCATGGCTCAGTCGAATGCTCAAAACGGAATACTCCTTCTCGGCAGTACTGGCGAGGGGCTAAACATTCCACTTGAGCAGAAAAAGGGTGTGATTAGTTTTTGTACACGATTAGATGTAGAAGTGCCTATTATGGCGGGCTTAGGAGGATTTTTATTAGAAGAGCAGCTTCATTTTATGCATTACTGCGATCAGGAAGGGGTAGATGCGTTCTTACTGGTTGCACCAATCTATGCAAAGCCCAAAAAAGAAGGGCAATTGGCCTGGTTTTCTCACTTAATGAAAGCTACAAAGACACCATGTATGTTGTATAATGTACCGTCGAGAACCGGTATTCACATGGATCCAGAGGTTCCAGCACACATTTTTGCTACCTTTCCTCATTATCTGGGGCTCAAGGAGGCTAGTGGCAATATGGATCATGTAAGGGCATTTAAAGCTGCGGCCCCAAAAAGTCCATTGTATTGTGGCGATGATAATTTAATTAAAGAATTTGTAACCGAAGGAGCCATTGGTCATGTATCCGTGGCCTCCAACATATGGCCAGTAAAAACGCATCATTACTGGAATTTATGTAGCCTGGATTCTTCAAGACTACTTAAAAACTGGGTTTCTATTGTGGATACCTTATTTCATGCACCCAGTCCGATTCCTGCAAAAGCTATTATGCAGCACAAAGGTCAAATTCACTCGGCACATGTTCGTCTGCCCTTAGATGGGAACGATTTGCAAGCTAACACGCTACACACTCTTATTGAAGCCGACAAGACACTCCAAGATTGGGAATCCTAAACATAATCCAAGAACCATGAATTACGAAGAAATTTTATATGCACTAGAAACTGGAAGTATGCGGGCAGCATCGCCGAGCGAAGATGGATGGGTAGTAAATGTTGAAGTTAAACAAGCAATCCTGCAATCCTTCAAAGAGGGAGTAAATACCTCATACGAAGGGATCTACGAAGGCTTTGTGGACAAGCATAACCTCCCTCCTCGGTATTTTAGCCCAGAAGATCAGGTCCGACTCGTGCCCGGTGGTTCTTCGGTGCGTCGAGGGGCTTATGTCGCGCCCTCTGTTATCATCATGCCCCCGGCATACATAAATGTGGGGGCCTATGTAGGCGAGGGTTCTATGGTAGACTCCCATGCTTTAGTAGGCTCATGTGCACAGATCGGAAAAGGAGTTCATCTATCTGCAGCCGTGCAACTTGGTGGAGTGTTGGAACCCATAGGTATGAACCCAGTCATTATTGAAGATGAATGTTTCATTGGAGCCGGAGTGTCAATAGTAGAAGGAATCTTGGTGCAGAAAAGAGCTATCATTGCACCTGGTGTAATTCTTTCAAAATCCATACCAGTATACGACGCAGTTAATGAGGAGATACGGCCAAGAGGTGCCGCTATTCCGGAGGGGGCCGTGGTCATCCCGGGAGCACGTCCCATGAAAGGAGATTGGGCTAGCTCGCAAGGCCTTAGCATGCAGTGTCCTATCATTGTCAAATATCGAGATGAGTCCACGGATGCATCCACTGAATTAGAGCAGGCGCTCAGGTAGAAATTTTCGGGCTATAAATACACTCCTGATATCCTGTGTCAGTCCCACGATTCAGCTGAGTTCCTAGATTCAGGCATGTCCCAGATCGGGTTGATGTAAACCAGCTTGTTCAATATTTTTTACCGACTAAGTAAGTCCAAAAAAGCTAATCCGCAAAAGGGAGCAAAAAAATATGCTCGAAATCAAGATCTAATTCCTCTAGAAGAGGGGCTGCAAATTCTTCTATTTCCTGCTCGGAGTAATCCTTTAAGCCTTCTAAATAGACATATAGGGCGTTGTTTAGGTCGTCAATTCGGTAGTTAGCCTCAGTTGACTCGAAGCTATCTTTGAGTGCCTTTACGAGCAAATCTACATCCTGCTCAAATGATTCGTATTCCTGTTCTTCTTTGGTTTGCATGGCGTAATGATTATTTTCGTTAAAATACTTCACTAAGGCTCTATGAACAAGCAGTTTAAACAAATTTATGAACTCTCTGCTAAACCTGTGCGTCGGGTAATTGGACTTATGTCAGGCACCTCACTCGATGGCCTTGATATTGCCTACTGTCATTGTTCCAGGCAAGGACTCGAAGTGAAGGAATACCTAACGGTGCCGTATGATGATAAAATACGTTCTTTATTGGTATCGGTTCAGTCTAAAGACCAAATTCCACTGGGTACCTTGTGTATTTTGCATACCAAGTTAGCTCATAGCTATGCTAGTTATATTAAGATGGCACTAAAAAAGTGGAATCTTGGCCATGATGAGGTAGATTTTATAGGCTCCCATGGGCAAACCGTTTATCATTATCCTACCAAAGAGCGAACAGCGACACTGCAAATAGTCGATGGAGATCAACTAGCCATTGCAGCGGAACTACCGGTTGTTTCCGACTTCCGTCAAAAACATACTGCAGTGGGAGGGAAAGGAGCTCCTTTAGTTTCCCTGATGGATGAGGATTTGTTTCGGGATAGCTCAATTTCCCGAATGCTTTTGAACTTGGGAGGGATCGCTAATCTGAGTTGGTTGCCTGCTATTACGTCTGGTGAAGAAGTGCTGAGCAGTGATACGGGACCGGCAAACACTCTTATCAATGAAGCTATGGCCCTTTATTTTGGGAAAGAATACGATGAAAATGGAGCTGTTGCTAGGCAGGGTGAAGTCAACAAAGAGTTTGTTAAAGCCTTATTAAGCGACGATTTTTTTAAAAAAAGTTTTCCGAAAACAACTGGCCAAGAGGTATTCAATTTAGGCTACATTCATCATCAAATGGATAGCTTGGGAGTACACTTGCAACCCAAAGATTTAGTAGCAACGCTAACTCAGTTCACCATCGACAGTGTGGCATTAGCGATGAAGGAAATAAGTAATAATATACCATTTGAATGGTATGTGAGTGGGGGAGGATTGTACAATTCGATGATAATGGATGGACTAAGAGCCCACTTTCCCGACTCTCCACCGTATCAATTTGAGAAACTTGGGCTCTCTCCAGATGCAAAAGAAGCCGCTCTTATCGCCTTTTTAGCGGATGCGATGATTGTAGGAAAGACTTTTTTGGTCAATAATCGAAACGTCTCATTGGGTAAGCTTTCTTTGGCCCATTAGCAATGTTTGACCCGCTAAAGGGCTTCAAACATACTCATGATTCCGTAAATCGCATCGGATTGGTTGAATAAATATAGCCCTAGGCTTATAAGTAGTAAATAGCTACCACAGCACCAAAACAGATACCTTTTGCCCCCTCTATTGGTTGTTTTAACTCCTTGAATCGCTGAAATAACAAAACCAATAAACCAACTAAGGCCGATTAAATATATGATGATCATTCCATTGATAATGGTGAACTCATTGACAAAAGCAATGAAGGTGAGTACCAATACAAACAGATTGAGGTGTACATTCCAACTATATATTGTGAATATTTCACGCAGAGAACGGTAACCGCTTTTGGGTATTCGAAGTAAGAGTAATTCCACGAATTGTAACACCAGTAGCATGAAACTTAGCAGGCTCCATATTAAAAAGGTGTTCGAAGATTCTCCTGGTTGCCCAATGAGCAGATGTCCCAAATACCTCCAATCTAAATCGGTTCCATTCGATAAACCCCAAATGATACAACTCAGACTTACAACACCTGCTCTAACTACGAATAATAGAAAGCCTGTTGGAGCGTATCGTTCAGAGTAACGAAGCATGTCATCAACCAGAAAACTGTAATGGGTAAAATAGCGAACTGGTGTTTGCCTATACACTTGTGATTGTTGATATATGCCAAGGAATAGTAGAATAAGTGCCACCATAAAGGGGCTGCTCCAGTGGGTAACGGCTGTGCCCATTTTTTCGGCGGGTGCTGCTAGCATAAAATCCCCTGTTTCTTCCCAGAATATAAGACTTTCTTCTAAGCTGGGATGGGTTATAAATGCCTCGTTCAACCATGCTTGGGTAAACCATATATACTCTGCTGTTGAGTCAGTACTGAACGCTTCTTCGAATCGGTCTAGGTCTTCCCATTGAAAGGGAGAGTCAAAAATATGACGGTTATAAATCCATTGGCTTGTCATGGCCTCCGCGTTCTCGCTGGGTGCAAGGCGTTCTAAATTCTCGGGGATTACATAAAAAAATGTATTCGGGTTAAACTGTTTCAGAATCTGACTTACCTGCCCCCAAACTTGATTGAATAAGCTATCCTGAATTGGACTATAGCGATGCACAAGGTGACCTGTAATGGAGGGCTGTTGTCTTGCTAGTATCATACCTGATGCATAGTTATTCAGCAACGAATCCTGTTCTAATTCAAGGTGATAGGCATCCAAAAACTGAATGCCATAATCTATCACAATCTCACCGTCCCATAGGTCTGTAAGGTTGGAGAGCGTACTGCCTTCTGAAAGTACATCAAGAGGAAGAATGAGCGTCTTAATACCTAAATCGTCAAGGAAAGTTAGACTAGAGTCAGGAAGGTTTAACGTCCATTCCGTTTCATTTGAGTGGTGGGAGGGAATCCAAAGCCCTAATTCTTGAGCTTTAGTGTCCGCATTTGGAAAGCCAATAAACCATGTGATGATCAATAAAAATATGGTTCGAAAAAAAATGTTCCAACTGAAAGATGACGACCATGAATGAGTCGGAAGTGATGGATTTTTCGAACGCAGGTTGGTACAGAGCATACCGTTTAGGCTTCCAAAGCGGCCGAATAATATTCTTCGAGGCTAGTATTTGCTATGGGTTTGGCAATGAGTGTGGCAGAGGTCGCTCCTGTGATTTCTACTTCCACATAATCACCCTTTTTAAAATCTTTACGATCAAAAACGGCTATTTTATTAGTGTCTGTTCGACCACTCATTTGCTGTTCGGAACGTTTTGATGTGCCTTCAACCAAGACCACATGTCGCTGTCCAATTTCATCTTGATTGCGTCGATGTTGTATGGACATTTGTTGGCTTATAATCTCGGATAATCGACGTTTTTTTACATCATCCGTTACGTCGTCTTCAAATTTTCTATATGCCAAGGTCCGCTCACGCTCTGAGTATGCAAACATGTAGGCTAGATCGTACTCTACTTCTCGCATAAGTGATAAGGTCTGCTGATGTTCCTCTTCGGTTTCTCCACAAAAGCCGGCAATAATATCGGTAGACAGAGAGAGGCCTGGAATAATTCCCTTCATTTTTTCGATGAGCTGGAGATACTGATCACGCGTATAGGGACGGCGCATACGTTCTAACATACTGTCGCTCCCAGCTTGGGCCGGAATGTGAATGTAACTACAAAGGTTGGGCCGTTCAGCTATGAGATGAAGTAGTTCGTCTGGAAAATCTTTTGGGTGGGGAGAGGAGAATCGAAACCTCATTTCAGGATCTAAAAGACTAGCCTTGTCCATAAGGGTACTGAAGGTATGGATACCATCTTTGTAGGAATTCACATTTTGCCCCAATAACGTTACTTCCTTGTAGCCTTGATCAGAAAGTTGTCGAATCTCGGTGAGTATGCTTTCTAAGGGGCGACTTCGTTCTCGGCCACGGGTGAATGGTACCACACAAAATGAGCACATATTGTCGCATCCTCGCATGATAGATACAAAAGCACTTACTCCGTTACCGGTAGTCCGAACGGGGGCAATATCGGCATAGGTTTCTTCAAGGGAAAGTAGGACGTTTACCGCTTTACGCCCATCTTCCACCTCTTCGATAAGCCGTGGAATATCCCTGTACGCATCGGGGCCTACAACAATATCTACCAACTGTTCTTCTTCGATAATCTGGTCCTTAATTCGTTCGGCCATACACCCTAATACTCCGACCGTCAGCGATTTATTTTGCGCTTTAAGTCCTCTAAACTCTTTTAAACGGTTCCACACTTTTGTTTCAGCATTTTCACGAATGGAACAGGTATTCACTAGAATAATGTCTGCAAGTTCGGCCTCAGTAACTGGATTCATTCCCTTTTCAAGGAGTATAGCATTCACGATTTCTGAATCCGCAAAGTTCATCTGGCACCCGTAGGTTTCTATGTAGAACTTTTTCTGACTACTTATATTATTGTTTTTATTTGACATATAAAATTTACGTACCTATGAGTATAGCGTGTCGGATATTTCTTTGCATATATCATAGTAAAGATACGAATTTGATCCAACAACTTTGTGATAATACAAATAGTAAAATACCTGAATGCAAAATTCTCATCAGTTACACAACATTAACATCAGCTTATGAATTATTTTTAGTGAATTCGGAAGCCTCTTAACAAAATGTATATTTTTATTAATCGAATTTTATTATCGATTAAAGAAAATTGAAGAATTGAGCAACGTAGTAAAAGTAAAATTATCACATTTGCAATACAGGTACTAAAAATTTATTAGTGGAATAAAACTCGTTAGTAGATAAATAAGCAAATTAACCTAAGTGCATAAAGTGGATCCTTAATTTAAACAGAGTTCCATTAATATTATCCAATGATTAAATCTCTAATTTATTATGTATAAAACGCTTACACTATTTTTTTTGGTCATTTTTTTTCCAGTTAATAACTCAGTGCAGAGCTTAATGTTTAACATGACGACTCCGCCGGTCCAAGCTAACGCGAATACCCAAGGACCAAACAAACTACGAGTAATGACCTACAATATACGCTTCGATAATCCGGCCGATGGGGTACATGCATGGCCTAATAGAAAAGAATTAGTAGCCAGTGTGATACGTTTCCATAAAGCGGATATCATAGGTGTACAAGAAGCTTTGGAGCACCAAATTCAGGATGTAATAGATTTACTACCGGGGTATGATTGGGTGGGAGTAGGACGTAACGAGGATGGCGGCGGCGAATTTAGTGCTATTCTTTATCGAAGCTCCGTAGTTGCAGTGAAAGCAGCTCAAACCTTTTGGCTTTCAGAAACTCCGGACGAACCCGGTAGTAAGTCATGGGATTCGTCTCTTCCACGTATTGCTACGTGGGCCCATTTTGTAACAAGCTCCGATGGACGAGAGCTCTTTGTATTAAATACCCATTTTGATCATAGAGGAGAGCAAGCTCGTCTTGAAAGTGCACGATTGATAAAAGAACAGGTTTCCAAATTAGCGAATGGGTTACCGGTTATAGTGATGGGGGATTTAAATGCAACCTCGGAACAGCCGCCTCTTGTATTGCTTTCAGATACTCCTTTATCTGATGGCCGCTCTCTACACGATGGGTTTGATCATAGTATTCAGCCACATCATGGTCCAGCATCTACCTGGACGGGGTTTACTAAAATTGAAGCTGAACGGCGCATTGATTATATCTTTGCTAGTGAAGATCTGCCCATTCACTATCATGCTATTTTAACCGATAAACTCGAAGACCGATACCCGTCCGACCATCTTCCGGTGTTGGTTGAGCTTGGACATAATACTAGTCAGTGATAACTAAAAATAACTAGCTAGTACTCTAGTGACATTAAACTTTTAGGACCCTACTAATTGGGCCAAGTATCGGGGCTATTTCTCCAATTGGCTAAATGCTCTAAATCGTCGCTTGTAACAAAGCCTTTTTCGACAGCTACATCAACCAGGATGGTATAATCGGTGAGATTAAAAACGGGAACTTGTACTTTGGAGAAATTTTCGATCGATTTATCGAAGCCATAATTGAATATGGATATAATGGCCTGAACATTGGCACCTACAAACTGGAGGGCGTTGATCACCGAAATGGCAGAACCACCGGTGGAAACCAAATCTTCGATTACTACGGTTTTTTCTCCTTTGGCGACGCCCCCTTCGATTTGATTGCCCATACCATAACTTTTAGGCTTGGCACGCACATAGGCCATGGGTTTGTTGACCTTATCAGCAACCCAAGCTGCGTGCGGAATACCAGCAGTTGCTGTGCCAGTAACTACGTCGATATCGGGAAATTCTTGGCTTATAAAATCACTAAATTTGGCGGCAACTTTAGAGCGAATATGCGGCTGTCTTAGGGTGAGGCGATTGTCACAATAAATCGGAGAATGCCATCCTGAAGCCCAAGTAAAAGGTTCATTAGGGCGTAATATGACCGCATTTATTTCTAATAAATCAGCGGCTAATTCTCTTGCAAATGTGGTATCTATAATCATATTCACTATGTTGGTGCTTTCTAGCTATGTAGATGATGTAATCGAGGAAAGAGCTGCCTAAGCGTGTAAGTTGTCTTAAGGTTTGCTTACCAAATTTGAAAAACGAGGTACCAGCCTATGCCAGCATACAATCCAGCCAAAATATCATCCATCAATATACCAAATCCCCCGTTCAATTTCTGCATACTATTCACACCAAAAGGCTTCCAAATATCAAATAGCCGGAAAAAGCCAAAGGCTACTACTAAATGAATTACGCTTAGTTCTCCTCCCTCTATGCCTATGGTCCATAGCCAAGTCCATAAGCTTACGCCCATACCTACCCATTCGTCTAATACCATGGCCCCTGGATCTTTTCCCCAGGCTGTTTCGGCTGCCGGTGCCGTCCAGAAATTAGCAACTATGCTAAAAACTACGAAACTCACTAAAAAAAGGATTCCGAATAGCATTAACCCGAAAAAGAGGAGTATGCAGGCAGCAATGCTTCCTGCCGTACCCGGGGCAATGGGGCTATAACCAGAACCCAGTCCAGTAGCTAGGAATCGTTGGATAGTAGGGAGCATGGTGTTTAAGCTGGTTGAAACAAATGCCGATTTTGGCTTAGATATTGAAGTCCGCTATATACGGTTATACCGGTTACAACGATCAATAGCCAAAACATAAGATTGGTGCTTAAAATGAGCGTTACCCAGTCGCCTAGAAAGATAGGAGCACCTTTGAATACCCCAAGAATAAGACCCAGATACAGAAAAATCATTTGTACCGTGGTTTTAAACTTAGCCAAAGAAGAGGTTTGCATTTCGAGATTTTTGCGGCGAGCCCATAATCGAAGTAGAGTGATAGAGACATCTCTAACCGCAATGACGATAATTGCCCACCATGGAAACTGATCGGCAGCGATAAATGGGAGAACAGCAAAGCCACTAAGGGTGAGCAATTTATCTGCAAATGGATCTAAAAAGGCACCTATCGAGGTTTCGATATTGTATTTTCGTGCGTAATAGCCATCAAAAAAATCAGTTATCGCCGCAATGATGTACACCCCAAGCGCAATTAGTTTAATCCATAATTCTGGTTCGAAAAAAAGGACCAAAAAAACGGGGGTTAACAGTATGCGAATCGTACTTAATATGTTTGGTAATCGCTCCATGATGATGAAGATACTATTTTTTTATACCACTTTAGAGGGGTATGCTTAAAGCCTAGTGGGAAAATCAATGGGGGCGACCTTTCTGCATTTTACTTCGTATTATATACCTACTAATTTTCGGCTAAAATTATCCCAAGTTATCTGTATATGATTGCACACCTAATATCTATTGGAAATGAACTCCTGATGGGAGACACGGTGAATACCAATGCGAGCTGGTTAGGGCAATTTTTGTATGAAAGAGGGATTCAGGTTTCTGAGGTTCACACCATTACCGACGCTCCTGAACAGATTAAATCTACCATTCAACAGGCATTGAAGGGGGCTGATTTGGTGATTTCTACCGGGGGCTTAGGACCGACCTTAGATGATGTTACAAAGAAAAGTATAGCCGAGTTATTTGGGGTGGATATGCGTCACGAGCCCAGAGTCGAAGAGCATATAAAAGAACTTTTTCGGCGTAGAAACCTACCCTATTCTAAATCCAATCAGGGACAGTCACTGGTACCTGAAAATGCCGAGCTTTTATTTAATGTTTCTGGAACCGCACCGGGAATGTTGTTTAAGGAACAAAACTCATTACTCGTTGTACTTCCGGGTGTACCCCATGAAATGAAGCATCTCATAACCACTCAGGTGGCCCCGCGATTACAGGAATGGGGGGCCTTAAATGTGTTGGAAACCCGTTACCTAAAGGTGGCTGGTATAGGTGAGAGTCATCTGGCTGATTATTGGTTGCGGGATATTGAGGCGTCGTTAAATGAGCACACTGATTTAGCTTTTTTACCTTCTACCGGGCAGGTGCGTTTGCGACTGACTGCTCGTGGGAAGTCTCGTGATGAGGCTAGGTCCAGGGTAGAGGAGCTATGTTCGAAGATTCAGTATCAATTAGGCAATTTAATATATAGCAATGAAAAAGAAGGGACATTGGAGGGGGCACTGGGACAGATTTTGTCACAGTTTGGATATCGTTTGGCTACCGCCGAAAGTTGTACGGGCGGGTTAATGGGGCATTTGTTGACTGAGACTCCCGGTTCAAGTGCCTACGTCCAAGGAGGTATTATTGCCTATGATAACGCGGTAAAAATGAATGAACTAGGAGTTGAAGCCCGTATTCTTGAGCAAAAAGGGGCCGTTAGTGCAGAAGTAGCTCTTCAAATGGCCAAAGGGGTGGCTGAGCGGCTGGGTGTCGACTGCGGTATTTCTTCTACCGGCGTGGCTGGTCCTGGTGGGGGAAGTCCCGACAAACCAGTTGGAACCGTTTGGCTTGGTTTCTATACTCCTGCAGAACATTTTGCTGTTCGAGCGGAATTCAGTCATTCTCGTAGCCTTAACAAAAAACGATCGGTGATAACTAGTTTTGAAATTTTACGGCGCTGTTTGCTAAACATTGAAGAGTTACCTTATAATCTTCAGAAGGTGTATCCCGCCTCTTCAGCTACAATGAATCAGACTCAAAAAGGGGCGGCGGACACATCAATCAGAGGGGATTCACTGCATTCATGAATCAATGGGCTTTCATAGCGTATGTGCGGCTACTTTTAGTGGGATTATTTTTTCTGCCATTTGGATCTGCACTTTTAGGATCTGCACAAAGGCTGCAGGCGCAGCCGAATTTATCGGGTTTGGGGAGTATTCAGGCGGATACAATCGGTTTAGCTGCCATGCAAGAGGGCCTGGAAGTACTTGGGATTATTCCTTGGCAATGGGCTGGGCGCACTAACTGGGGAGCGAACGAGGTGAGTACGGATAGCTTATTGAGGTGGGAACATTATACAGACGGGCATGCATTTTGGGCGCGGCGAGCAGATGGTATAGCGTATGAGATGGGCACCGTGGGTCGTCAATCGGGGCATTATGTGCAGGGGTATGGGCCGGGTGATCAGGTAGTTTATTTGGAGGGAATTGACCTTAGCAACCCCATAACAGGGCTCCCAGAGCTGCAGTACGTACCTATATATAAAGTATCGAGTATTCAAGAACAGCCTACTCACCGATTGCGCAGCGATTGGCGAATTCGGGATTATTATCTAGTTAAACCCATAAGTACTCTTAACTACGATGAGTCCAGCTTTACCTTCCGTAATTTGGAATTTGGTGTGGGGCATAATTTCTCTGAGCGTAGTCATTTGGAACTATCTTTTTGGGACCGGAGGGCAGGTGGTAACTATCCTGCTAATGAAATTAAGGGTAGTCAGGTATTTGCCAAGGGCTATTATCACCTGAACAATACCTTACGCCTGGATGTATGGGCGGCGAATAATTCCTTTGAAGCCGATGAATCTTTTGGTTATTCCAATTCACCTGAGTCGTTTCCTTTTTCGGAGTACGGACCCAGTTCACGGCGTAATTCCGTGAGTAGCAATAGCTCTCGAAGTGATTGGTATATACGCTTGGGACACCGACCAGACTCTAGCTCTTCCGCTCAATCTTCTCTTCAGATTGGTCGAAGCACTCATGAATTTAGTTTGCCTTTTGGTACGGACACGACGGCCTGGAATATTCGTTCCTTTTGGTTGGCGGGTGCGACTACCTTAGAACGTACCAATTGGGGGCTTAGCGCCGAGGGGCGTTTATCGAGCTATACCAATAGGGCAGGGTCAGATGCTGGATTTCATTCTATTGACCAATCTAGCTGGTGGGAAACAAATACGAATCTACAGGGATATTGGCAGGTGATACCGACTGCACACTTGAGAATGGGTGTTGAACAGGTTTTAACTGGTGACCGTGGGGCTGCTTTAAGTGCCTGGATGGGCATAGATATTAAAAGAAAGATGGTTAAGGCAAATCTGAGGCTGGGACAAGGATCACAAGTCCGCAGTATTCAAGAAGAGTATTGGACGTCTAATAGCTGGCGGGTTGATGAGTTTGATGTTGGGCTAAATAATTCAAAAAATTCGCTTCAACACAGTCAATTTATTTCGGCATCGGTGGATCTATGGCCCGAAGGCTTTCTGTCGGTCTGGGGGAATGCGCGATACAGTATAGAATCTGGGACGGCGATATTAGCACCGGCAGAAGTGGCCGCGGATGGGATGCGGATCTACTATGCGAAGGAACATAACTTTTGGGTAACAAGCATTGGTTTTGACGCCCACTCCTTACGTTGGGAATATGGTATGAGTGCCACGGCTTTTAGTCGTGGAAATGGGCAAATTCAATCGCAATCTGCGGATTTTTTCGAAACAGATATGCAGTTTCGTGTACGCTCTCATGCTTTTTGGAAAGGCTATGTGTTTGAACGAGCAGCCTATACGAAGATGGGAATTCGTCTATACGGCTCCCCCTTTACAAGTCGCAGCCTAGCCTTTGATACCGCAGCTCAGTGGTGGTCGGTGCAGCAAGATGGACTGGCGGAACAAGCTGCATTTCTTCGAACAGATCTTGAAATATCCTCTAGAGTACGTTCTATGATGGTCTTTTTACGATGGGAAAATGTGGGCCAAGGAGTATTGGGCCCAGGATATTTTGGAGCCGATAGCTTTCCAATGCCAGGTCGAAGATTGGTAGTAAGTATTAAAGCGACATTTCGAAATTAATTCTATTTTGCATCAAATAATTAACAGCCTATGAATTATTTAGTTAAGGAAGGATTTGCAGGACTTAGACGAACAAAATGGGCGTCCATGACATCCATAATCTCTCTAAGTTTAGCACTCTTACTTATCGGGATATTATTTCGACTCTCCTATAATTTGTACGAAAGGGCCTTAAGTCTGCGAGATTCGGTCGAGTTAGAGGTTTTTTTGTACGATTTAGACGAAGAAGAGCTTCGCTCCATGGAGCAGGCCATGCTATCCTTGAAGCAGGTAGAAGCCAGTAGTTTCATTTCCAAGGACAGTGCTGCTAGTATAATGAGGGCTGAATTTGGATCAGGTGTTGAGGATTTAGTTGCATTGGATTTTCTACCCGCTTCATTTAAACTGAGCTTGAATAGAGATATTCCTGCAGAGGAAATTGTCGACCTTGCTGTCGAATTGGAAGGCTGGATTGGTGTTGAAAATGTGAAATACAATGCCTCATTGCTACAAATCTTAGAGACGAATCTCCAAACGCTAACACGTTTGGGAGCGGGTATTGGTTTACTCGTCCTCATAGCTGCCATGTTACTGGTTTTTAACACCATACGATTAACAGTCTATGCACGTCGGGATGTCATTAAAGCAATGAAATTAGTGGGGGCAACCAATGGGTTCATTCGCGCTCCTTTTGTGATAGAAGGAATTTTACAAGGTCTTATCGCTAGTGGAATAAGTACCGCCGTGCTCCATCTGAGTTTTGAACGTGTATTTCCCAGACTAGCCCCAGAGTTTGGCTTGTTGGTTTGGCCATTTGGGCAATGGTATTATTTGATAGGAGCTATGGTAGCTTTATCCGTCCTACTAGGTTGGCTTGGGAGTCGATGGGCAGCAGGGACCTTCATTCGAAGAACTCAGCTTTAACTTAGAAAAATTCGCTTCGTGTGAACAGTACAGGCATATTGCTGGCGCGCAATTCGTAGCAGGCTTTATGGCATGCAATCCGAAGCAGTTTTTCAAATACGCGATGCTTCTATTGTGTTTGAACACCCTTTTCTTGGGCACTTGTTCGATGTTCACAAGCTGCTTTATCTTCACAATGCCCATAGAAATGGAGAGAGTGAGATTCAATATTCATCCCGTGGATTTTCCCAATAAGCTGTTGAATTTCACCAATGCGAGGATCACAAAATTCTAGTACATGTCCACATTCATTGCAGATAATGTGATCGTGTTGTTGATAGGCATAAGCTCGTTCGTAATGATACTGACTTTTTCCAAATTGTTGGCGTTGTACCAGTCCAGATTCAACCAGAAGATCTAGGGTGTTATATACAGTAGCGCGGCTCACGCGAGTGCCTTTTTGCTGCATGCTGAAAAAAAGTTCATCCGCATCAAAATGACCATCGGAACGATAGATTTCTTCCAATACCATGAACCGCTCGGGGGTTTGACGTTGGTTGCCTTCTTTTAAGTATGATCTAAAGATTTCTTTTACTAAAGCGATCGTTTCTTCATGTGCCGGGTGCGCCATAAGGAATATTCAAATGGTTATTAGGCTCGTATTGTCTGAATGACATTGTGTAATTAGTTATTCAGTTTCGTCTAATATACCAAATGTTGCAATATGAAGGAAACAAGATGGGAATAAGAAGCCTTTGAAATCCTTTGAGCTTTTTTCTAATCATTTACTGGTAGATCCTGTAAAATAGATTGGTAATGAAAAATGTAGAGATTTTCAGCCCGGGAATGCTATATTCCAATAAAGTCAACATTCATTTAGTTTAGTTGTTATGCCTACTATTGTACCTTTTGATACGCTAACAGATTTATACAAGAATCTTTCTAACAAATATGCCGGTCAAAATAAGGCCGTTTTTCATCATAAATTAGATGCTTCCATAGGTTATGAACCGGTGTACTGGGATCAGGTCACCGAGGATGTTCAAGCTATTGCGGGATATTTAGTAAGTAAGGGAATAAAAAACGGAGACCCCATTGGTATACTTAGTGAAAACCGTTACGAGTGGGCGGTAGTCGACTTAGCTATTCAATTAATAGGCGGAATTAATGTTTCATTATATACTACTTTACCTCCGAATCAGTGTGAGTATATTTTACAGGATTCGCAGGTGAAAATATTTTTTGTTTCGACAGGGATTCAGCTAAAAAAGGCAGTAGAGGTTTTTGAAAATTGTTCGGATTTGCAGGAGGTAGTGGCTTTTGAAATGCCCAAAAATAAAAAGCTCATGGAGAACGAGTATGTACGCTTGTTTGATCATGCCATGCGGGAAGGAAAAAAGCTGTATAAAGAGCATGAAGAAACAATACAGGGTTATGCAAAAAAAGTGAAGCCCGATGATGTTTGTACGTTAATCTACACTTCAGGAACCACAGGTAAGCCGAAAGGAGCTATGCTCACGCACAATAACATTTGTAGTAATGTTAAGGCAGCTACCCATCATATATATTGGGATGACAAAGATACCTGTTTGTCATTTTTGCCCTTATGTCATTCTTTTGAACGAACCGCTGGGTACTATGCGATTATTTCCTGTGGCGCTGAAATTTATTATGCGGAGAGTGTGGATACAGTATCCAGAAACTTGCCAGAGGTACAACCTACCGTGGTAATCTCGGTACCTCGTCTATTTGAGAAAATTTTTAATGTGATTAATAAAAATGTAGAAGAAGGCAGCGCTGTTAAGCAGAAAATTTTTAAATGGGCGCTAAGCACAGGTCAAAAATATGTGGATGGAAAAAGAGGCTTGGTGTCGGTACAGAAATTACTTGCCGACAAACTGGTGTTCGATAAATTAAAAGATAAAACAGGGGGCCGTGTTCGGTTATTTGTTTCTGGTGGCGCCGCTTTACCACCGGATATAGATACCTTTTTCCAATGCGCAGGATTACCCATTTTGCAGGGCTATGGTCTTACCGAGACCTCACCGGTTATGACTGCTAATCGTCCAGGAGATTTAAAAGTTGGAATGGTCGGTACGGTTATACCTGGTGTAACTGTGGGTATACAAAACTTAGAAACAGGAAAAATTATTGCTCAAATAAGTGGGGAAGAATATCCGACCAATCTTAGCTCAGACGCAGGAGAAATATTATGTAAGGGGCCAAACATCATGAAGGGATATTGGCGTAATGAAGAGGCAACTAAAGAGATGATAGACCCGGATGGTTGGCTGCACACGGGTGATGTAGGAAGATTTGTGGATGGATATCTTAAAATCACCGATCGTATAAAACACATGCTTGTGAATGCCGGTGGAAAAAACATCTATCCAGGACCCATTGAAGACATGTTTAAGTCAAGTAAGTGGATTGATCAGTTGGTAGTCGTAGGGGAGGCACAAAACTTCATGGCAGCTCTTATTGTGCCGGATTTTGAAGTGCTTAAAAAAAATGCCGATTCAGAAGGCTTATCGTATGCCGACACCGATGAATTACTAGAACTTGACGAGGTGAAATCAATATACAAAAAAGAAATGGCTACCTTTTCTAGGAGTCTGGCTTCCCACGAAAAAATCAGGGATTTCCGCCTACTTCCCAATGAATTCACGGTTGATAACGGCGAGATTACCCCAACAATGAAGGTGAAACGTCGGGTCATCGCCGAAAAGTACGCTCATTTGATAAGCGATATTTTTAAAGATGACTAGGGCAAAGTCCCTGTTTTAGGCTTTTTTTCGTGCCGCAATAAAGGATTGTACCGCTCGGATTAAAAAGCCTACACACATAATAAACATCGCTGAGCGGGCTATGGTAGCTAGTGGGCGTTCTACCTCTCCACCTCCAATAACTTCTATTAACCCTGGTACGGCCCCTATGGTACCAAATATGCCTAGTAGTGCGAGTCCTGCAGCGGCATGCATCATGTGCTTACGTAAGGATTCTTTTTTGCCTAACCATCCGAAGAGTACAAACAGAATACCGAAAAAGGATGGAATTAGCGCAGTAACACTTTCCTGACCTGTTCCTAGATAGGATGCGGCACCTAAAATGATGAGTAATATGCCTAAAGATAAGGTTAAATTTTGCATGATGTGATAAGTTTTAAAGCTTGGGTTTTCTGGTTGATGCAAACTAAGCCACGAATAAAGACAAAATTGGTGATATGATATTACGGCCGTCCTACCGGCAATCTTTTTGTCATAGGTACCATGAGCTAAGATAAAAATACAGCTTTAATCGGTATGTTTTTGAAAATATCCGTCTAAAACAGTTATGCATTCTTCAACGGTACTTACCCAATGAAAGAGCCCCAAATTCGATCTGCGTACATAATCTTCATCTACGGCGCGCTGGATAAAGTGTTCTAAACCGGAAAAATAGCCGTTAATATCAACCAGAATAATAGGCTTGTTGTGCAAGCCTAATTGTCGCCACGTTAGTATTTCAAAAAATTCATCAAGTGTGCCAAATCCCCCCGGCAAAACGACGAAGGCATGGGATAATTCCTCCATTTTTGCCTTTCGTGTATGCATATCTGGGGTTTCGATAAGCTCGGTTAGCCCTGTATGTGCCACCTCCTTAACCTTCAATGCAGTTGGGATTACACCTATAACTTCTCCGTTTTGGCTAAGTGCGGCCTCGGCTACCCGTCCCATCATACCTATTTTTCCTCCTCCAAAAACAAGCCCCCAAGATCGCTTGGCAATTTCTTTGCCTAGCTGATCGGCAGATTTACCAAAAACAGGCTGTTGGGAGGTGCGAGATCCACAGTACACACAAATTCTAGTCATACATCAAGTGCTTAGAATTAGACCAGGGTAAACATTCTAGATAGTACGGACTCTAGTGAGTGAACCAATCGGCTTATGTCTTCTTTGGTAGTATGCTTCCCAAAGCTGATTCGTATGCTAGATTTCGCTTGTTCGGCTTCTCGTCCTAGGGCTAACAAAACATGTGAGGGTTCAACCGCCCCTGAGGTACAGGCCGAACCATTAGAAACGCAAATACCTTCTATGTCCAAGTTTAATAGCAGCATTTCACCGTCAATTCCGCGTTTTTCGTCATTATGAAAGCAGATGTTGGTTATGTGATGAACCCCAGGTTTTCCGTTTATCTCCCATTCGCAGGCACGTAAATGGGTATTTAGTTCACCAAGGAGATGTTCGTTGAGTGCTTGATAGGCTTTTAGCTGCTGCTCCATGGTACGCGTTGCAATTTCCAAGGCTTTTGCAAACCCTATGACACCGGGTACATTGGTGGTGCCTCCTCTTCTGCGGCGCTCTTGAGAGCCTCCTGTAAGCCAAGGCATCCAGCGACTTCCATTACGTACATACATCAGTCCAATTCCTTTTGGCCCATATATTTTATGGGCACTCCCACTTAGAAAATCGACCCCTAATTCCTGAACATTTACGGGTATTTTTCCCAAACTTTGGACGGCATCGGTATGGAAAAGAACTCCTTTTTCATGGCAAAGATTCGAAAGTCCATTGAGGTCATTTACAGATCCAATTTCGTTGTTAACATGCATTAGGCTAACCAAGCAGGTTTTCTCGCTTAAGTGTTGTTCTAGCGTTCCTAACTCAACTATACCGTCGTTATTTAAGGGGACCATTACGGGTTTAAAACCTTTCAATTTGGAAAGTTCTATGGGGTGTAAAACGGCATGGTGTTCCCCGTGGGAGGTAATAAGTTCGTTTTTTTCACCAGCAAGAGCCATTACACCCTGAACTACGGCATTATCACTTTCTGTTCCACCTGAGGTAAATATGATTTCTGAGGGTTCTGCTCCTATTAACTCGGCAATTTGCTCTCGAGCATCTTCTACTATTACCTTTGCACGTTGCCCGAGATGATGGGCCGAATTTGCGTTTCCATATTCGGTAGTCAGAAATGGGAGCATAGCTTCTAGCACTTCTTTATCCAGAGGTGTAGTTGCAGCATAATCAAAATAAAGGGTAGAATTTGAACTCATATCAATTGCGCTAGCCTATTGTGAATTTGAACAACCATACAGGCTGTGCGGGTTAATATATAATAAATTAGGGAAATCAATTAAAGGTAAATACCGCAAAACCTAGCTCATCTTTACCAAAGCTAAGTATAGGAAAAGTTTTAAATGGTTATAGGGTTGCGTAAATTGACAATCTATTTAGCAATAACTAGTTAATACCAATAATTAGGGTAGGAGAAATCTAGAGCCTACCGAAATTTTGGTCTATCATTCATCATATATAGTTATTAAAGGTTAGAAATGGCAAAGAAAACGCTACATGATATTGACATAAAGGGTAAAACAGTGCTAATGCGGGTCGATTTTAACGTACCCATTATTGATGGCACCATCACAGATGATAACCGAGTGGTTCAAGCACTTCCCTCTATTACATATATTGTAGACCAAGGAGCGAAGCTTGTGTTGACCTCTCACCTGGGCAGGCCAAAAGGGAAGCCAAACCCGGAATTTTCTTTAGAGCCAGTTTCTCAACATCTAGCAGGCTTAGTGAGTGCGCCGGTACATTTTGCTAGTGACTGTGTTGGGGAGGCTGCTGAAAAAGCAATTTCTGATGCGACGGCGGGTGAAATTGTGGTGCTCGAGAACGTTCGATTCCATACAGGAGAAACTGAAAATGATCCACAATTTGCCCAACAACTTGCAGCCCATGCCGATATTTTTGTGAACGACGCCTTCGGTTCGTCCCATCGAGCCCATGCATCCGTCGCAGGGGTAACTGCCTACATGAACGAATCGGTTTCAGGATTTTTGTTAGAAAAAGAGATCACCTATCTAAGTGACAGTGTGAATGATCCTAAGCGACCATTTGTGGCAATTTTAGGTGGGGCAAAGGTGTCGGACAAAATACCTGTTATCCAGCGATTATTGACGAAAGTAGATACCATCATTATCGGTGGTGGGATGGCTTATACTTTCCTTGCTACCAAAGGATACTCGGTAGGAAACTCCCTTTTGGAAGAAGATAAAATACCGATGGCACAATCATTAATGAATCAGGCACTCGAGGCAGGAGTTAATTTAATGTTACCGGTTGATTTGGTTATTGCCGATGATTTTTCAAATGATGCGAATAGAAAAGTGGTGGCTTCAGATGGAATTTTAGATAATTGGGAGTCACTGGATATAGGGCCTGAAACCATTTCATTATTTGCTGCTGCAATCACCCAGGCAAAAACCGTACTTTGGAATGGGCCTATGGGGGTATTTGAAATGCCTAATTTTGCCATAGGTACTCAATCTATAGCCAAGGCCCTAGTTTCAGCAACCGAGCATGGTGCTACCACCATTATTGGGGGAGGAGACTCTGCATCGGCAATAAAGCAGGCTGGCTTGAGTGATCAAGTATCTCATGTTTCTACAGGTGGAGGCGCTAGTTTAGAGTATTTAGAGGGAAAAGAGTTACCAGGGCTTTCTCATCTAAGCGATAAATAATACATTGTCTTAAGATATTTCGCTGGACGAAGATTTTAGCATTGGTTTATTACCGGCAGTTTAGGTTTATAAAAATAACGATTTATAGTACACAGCCTTTAGGTTTTAGGGCTTAATGGTTTTTGTTCAATGGATATGAGCAAGTAAATGAGATAGTGGAGCATACATGAGTCAAAGTAGAAAGGAGTTTTTAAAAACAGGCATAGCTGGATTGGCTGGTATTGGTGCATTCAGGGCAACTGAGGTAGCTGCAAATAAGGATAACTTGGCGGGGAACGGCATAATTCAAAAGAACACTGACCAAGTTAGTCCTACAAAACCAGTAGTAATTTCGACTTGGATTCATGGTATTAAAGCAAATGAAGAAGCTTGGAGTGTACTAGGAAAAGGAGGCAGCTCTTTAGATGCAGTAGAATTAGGCGTCAAAACTGCTGAAGCGGACCCCGAGAATCAATCGGTAGGACTGGGTGGTTTTCCTGATCGTGAAGGGCGTGTCACCTTGGATGCCTGCATCATGAACCATGAACAGCAGTGTGGTTCAGTAGCATTCTTAGAACATATTGTACATCCTATATCGGTGGCTAGAAAAGTGATGGAGGAAACACCTCATGTTATGCTGGTGGGAAAAGGGGCATTACAATTTGCTGAACAACAGGGTTTTAAACGTGAAAACTTACTCACTGAAGCCTCTGAAAAAGCCTGGCGAAAGTGGCTAGAAGATTCTAAGTACGCACCGGTGATCAATGTGGAAAATCATGACACCATCGGAATGCTAGCTTTAGATGAACTCGGTAATTTGTCCGGTGCCTGCACCACAAGTGGCGCTGCCTATAAAATGCATGGCCGTGTAGGGGATTCCCCCATAATTGGCGCAGGTTTGTACTTGGATAATGAGATAGGGGGTGCGGTAGCTACTGGACTTGGAGAAGCAGTCATTCGATCTGCTGGAGCCTCGGTAGCTGTGGAGTTGATGCGCCAAGGGTACACTCCTCAGCAGGCATGTGAGGAAGTCATCGCTCGAATAATATCAAAGGAAAAAGACCCTAAATCGCTGCAGGTGGGTGTTATAGCTCTAAACAAGCAAGGAGAAGTAGGTGGGAGTGCTATTCATCCAGGATTTAATTATGCTTTATTATCAAAAGTACATGAAAATGGGATGCTCGACGCACCACATTTGTTTAACGTAGACTAGATATCAGGTACCAATTACTCACTAAAAATATATAATTGGTAAGGAATGATTGACCTAAGGGTCTTACCTTATACCAATATCAAATAAAACAGAATCATATGAGTTCATTAAATAAAGTTATGTTGATTGGGCGATTGGGACAGGATCCCGAAGTCCGATATACACAGTCAAATACAGCAGTAGCCACCCTTAACCTAGCGACCAACGAACGCTACCGTGATAGTAATGGCGAATACCAAGATAAAACGGAGTGGCACCGAGTCGTGGCATGGGGAAGAACGGCCGAAGTTTGCCAACAATATCTATCAAAAGGTTCTATGATTTATGTTGAAGGCCCTTTGCAAACTCGAGAGTGGGAAGATAAACAAGGTCAAAAACGCTACACCACTGAGGTTAAGGCCTTACAGATGACTATGTTAGATACCCGAGGAGGAAATGATGGTAGTATGTCGGGAATGCCATCAGCTCCTAATTCAAACAATGCTCAAAGCAGTGGTGCTAGTGCGAGTCAGGGAGTTAATAAAACCGTCAATTTAGACGATATCGATGACGATTTACCTTTCTAATTGGTTGATGTATGTTGGATGGATTCAGGGTGGTGAGTTTGAATTAACCACCTTGTCTATCCAATTAGCCATCATGTTCCTTGGATTGGTGTTTTCAGCCGTTTTCTCAGGGTCTGAGGTAGCTTTTTTTTCTCTTGTAAATAAGCAAGATTTACTCGGAAAGGAAGAAGCATTCTCCCAGATTGACAGAAGAGTGGTAAGCATGCTTGATCAACCAAGAAGGCTGCTCGCTACCGTACTCATTGGTAATACTTTTGCCAATATTATAGCCTCAGTTATGGCAGCGGTGATAACGGGTTCACTAATGGGCTTTACGGCAGTACCCGAATTTTTGGTGTACACTATTGAAGTGATTGTGCTTACCTTTGTGATATTGATTCTGAGTGAAATCACCCCAAAGGTCATATCTATTAACAATCCGCTTCGCATATCAAGAAAGTTAAGTGGATTTATTTACTTCTATTTTATTTTACTTAAGCCCTTAGCTAAGTTAATTGCCGAGAGTACCATTAATTTGGAACGAGTCTTACCTAAGAGTACCAAATCATTTAGTTCAGATGACATTAAAATGATGGCTGAAGTTAGTGAGCAAGAAGGGTCTATTAAAGAAGATGAGCGGGAAATTATTGAAAATGTAATCGAATTTGGAAACATAATTGTTCGTGAAATAATGACGTCAAGAGTCAATATAATAGGTGTTTCTGTAGAGGATTCACTCTCGGACGTACTCGCTAGAATACGCGAGCACAGCCTTTCTAGAATGCCACTATATGAAAATGATTTAGATTCCATTCATGGCGTCATCTATGCCAAGGATATTCTACCATTTATAGACTCAGAGGGTGATGATCAAGCCATAAACTGGAAGACTATTTCGCGAAAAGCATTATTCATACCGGTAACCAAGAAGTTGGATGACCTACTTCGAGATTTTCAGCAAGAGAAAACTCACATGGCTATAGTGGTGGACGAATATGGGGGAACCGAAGGTGTAATAACCATGGATGACATCTTAGAGGAGTTAGTCGGTGAGATGGTGGACGAGGGAGACGAAGAAGAAAGGCTATATAAAAGATTTAAAAATGGAGTATATGTCTTTGAAGCTCATATCGACCTGGATGATATGGAGGACATATTAGAACGGGATCTTACTTCTGAGAAAGACGATTTTGAAACACTAGGTGGGCTTATCTATAGTATTACTGAAAATTTACCAATGGTAGGTGAGCGAGTAATTTATAAGGATATCGAACTCACCGTCCACTCAGTCCAAAAAAATAGGATTAAAAAAGTTCGGGTCAAGTTACTACCCGCTTCAAGCTAGTTTCTTATGGTAGTTACGATTGAGAAACAGGTAGAATTATCATCCCATACCACCATGGGGGTATCCGCGACGGCTCGATATGTTGCCCGGATTGGCAGTGTGGAGGCCTTGGTTGAAGCACTCAATTGGGCTAAAAAAAATGAGGTGGCTGTTCTAGTGCTAGGAGGTGGGTCTAATGTACTTCTGCCTACGTATTATGAAGGCTTAGTCCTGCTTATTGAGCTTCATAGAAGAGAGATTATCGAGGAGGATGAGGATACGATAGACCTGCTAATAGGCGCCGGTGAGAATTGGCACGATTTGGTTAGATGGACGGTAGAAAATGGGTGGATGGGACTAGAAAATCTAGCACTTATACCGGGTAGTGTTGGCGCAGCGCCTATTCAGAATATAGGGGCTTATGGTGTCGAAGTTGAAGAGTACATTGCCAAAGTACAATACATTCACACTGAAAGCATGGAACTTTGTTGGATAGATAGAAGTCAGTGTGATTTTAGTTACAGAAATAGCATTTTTAAAAAAGAACTCAAAGCTAAGGCCGTCATTACAGGTGTACACTTTAGGCTGCCCAAAAAGGCTGACACTAAAGCTGATTATGAATCCTTACGACACTTTTTGAACCAACAGGGAATCCAAAAACCTAGCCAAAAACAGATTTTTGATGCGGTTATTCAGGTGCGTCAGTCACGACTTCCTGATACGCAAGTACTTGGGAGTTGTGGGAGCTTCTTTAAGAATCCTTTTGTTCCCAACGAGCAGGTTCAGAATTTAAAATCTCGCTTTCCCGACATAAAAACCTATCCTATGGAGGGTGGTTATTCCAAGGTGGCAGCGGGTTGGCTTATAGATAAAGCGGTGGGAAAAGGGTTTAGAACTGGTCAAATAGGCACCTATGAACAACAGGCCTTAGTCATTGTGCATTATGGAGGGGCAGATGGAGATGCTGTTCGGGAATTTGCCAGCTTCGTTCGTTCTAAGGTAGTAGAAATGTTTGGAATCTCTTTGGAAGTTGAAGTGCAAATAATTTCAGCAACTAAGGGATAGAAAAAGATTAGGTATTTTTTTAAAAAAGTGAGAGGCAATCAAGCCTCTCACTTTTGATTTAGTCAGTCGATATAACATATCTTTTAAATAATATACAGCCTCGCAATGGGACTGCGAGGCTAAACACAGGTCCTTATCTAAACGGAGAATTTAGAGAGAAATACCTGCTAATATGTATAGCTGTTCCGAATCTGGATTGAAGATAACCGCACCGCTAATAGGTAGACTGAAACTATCGGTTATCTTAAGCTCCTTCGATTTTGTAACCCCAATATTCACAAGTCCAAAATCTCCAGTACTTGAATGCCAACCGTCGCCGGCACCTATAAATACATCGGCTGCTGAACCTGAATAACCTAACTCAAAGTACATATCACCACCTGCAGAACCTGCGCCAGCAGCTTCATTAAGTATGTAATTAGCACCAATAGAAAGGTTGCCCATGCTATATCCTAGATTCACTTCAAAGGCATGACTATCTCCATCGAGGTAATCACTACCTGGGTAGTAGTAATCGGTTAATCCGATGCTTAAATCACCCAGGCTAAAGGAAGCATAGAGGTCCATTTCCTGAAAACCATCGTAGCCTTGAGAGCCCCATGCACCCACCGTTAGATTTCCCGCTGCCGCTTCTACATAAGGTTGCCAAGATGGCCCAGAATAAGCCACTCCTCTCCATACGTAAGTGCTAACTAGATCTACACCGGTACTTACTTCTAGCTGAGCAGAGGCTTCTTTACTCCCAGAGACACTGATGAGCAAAGTGAGTATTAAAACAGAGAATAATTTTGTGATATTGTTAATTAGTAATTTCATAATTATAGTTTTAAATGTTAAGAATTTTTTATTGGTAAGATTTCAATTAAAGAGAAGACTATACAAATTCAGGATATGACTCTGCGTCATGCTCCATTATGTCGAGACCTTTTAGCTCTAATTCTTCGCTTACTCTAAGCGGGACTATAGAATCAATTAGTTTGAATACTAGATAAGAGACACCAAATGCCCATACAAATGCAGCTCCAATTCCTATCATTTGTACACCAATTTGTTCAATGTTAAAAAGATCACCGGTGTTGAACATACCTGCAGCTAAAGTACCCCATGCACCGCATACACCATGAACGGATACCGCACCAACAGCGTCATCAACATATTTCTCGAGTAATTTCATTGAGTAATGAACTAAAACACCAGCTAATGCCCCGGTAAGAATTGCAAAACCAGGAGTTAAATTAGCACAACCTGCAGTTATACCAACAAGTCCAGCTAAGACTCCATTTAATGTCACTGCCCCATCAGGTTTACCAGTAGTAAACCAAGTAATCAGCATAGCTGCTGTAGCCCCAGCTGCGGCAGCTAAAAACGTATTAATAGCGATTAAGGCTATTGATGTATCACCAGTAGTGGTAGAACCAGCATTAAATCCAAACCACCCTAGCCATAATATAAAAACCCCCAAAGCAGCTAGTGGTAAACTATGGCCTTTAATTTCTTGTGGTACTTTATCGATATATTTGCCTACCCTAGGACCAACTACTAAAGCACCGGCTAGAGCTGCCCATCCACCTACTGAGTGTACCACAGTAGAACCAGCAAAATCGATTAAATAAAGCCCTCCAACATCCTCTAACCATCCACTACCGTTAAATAAGCTTCCCCAAGCCCATGAGCCAAAGACTGGATAAATAAAAGCAGTTATAATAACAGAAAATATCAGATAGGCTTTAAAAGATGTTCTTTCGGCAACTGCACCAGATACAATAGTGGCTGCTGTAGCAGCAAATACTGCTTGAAAAAAGAAGAAAGTCCATGACCATTCAGCTGAGTAGTCTCCGATTTCAGTCAAAGCAAATCCATCAGTTCCTATCCATCCGCCAGCTGTAGTTCCGAACATTAGGCCAAAACCTATAAAAAAGAATGCTAATCCACCTGCGGAGACATCCATGACGTTTTTCATTACTATATTTAAGGCATTTTTCGCTCTTGTGAAGCCTGTTTCAACAAGAGTAAATCCCGCTTGCATAAAAAATACCATACAGGCAGCTATAATTGTCCATACGTAGTTTAAATTATCCTGTACTGATGCTGCATCTGCTTCTTGTGCAAATAACGATTGACTACTTAAAAGAAGTAGAGTTGTTAGAGAGAGTAATTCTTTCATTCTGTGAAAATTTGTGATTGTTAACGCAACAAAAGTAATTAGAGAAAACGTAAAAGAAAATAAAATAATTAACTTTTTTTTTATGAAAGCGTTTTTAATTTTTGTGTAAGCGCTTTTTTTAATGAATTATTTAGGTGTTAGATTTATTTGTATTTATTATTTAAGTATTGTTAGGTAAACATATTATGTTGAATTAAGCTAATTTCATCAATATTTAATCCTTAATACATGTGCAGAAACCCTATCTTAAATAAAGTGCATTAATTCTATAAATTTTATGTTAGAACGATATTCTCGCGAAGAAATGATAGCAATTTGGACGGAGCAAGCACAGTTTGAAGCTTGGCTCGATGTTGAATTAGCGGCTTGTTGGGCATGGTCGCAAATAGGGGTGATACCTCAAAAGGATGTGGATACTCTTTACCAAAAGGCTAGTTTTTCATTGGACCGAATAAAAGAAATTGAAGCCCAAACACGACATGATGTAGTAGCCTTTACTCGCGCAGTTTCTGAAACTCTGGGTGATGAGAAAAAATGGGTGCACTACGGACTAACGTCTACCGATGTGGTAGATACTGCTTGGGGTGTTCGTTTAAAGAAAGCAAACCAAATACTCCGAAATGATCTCCATCGGATGATTGACGTGCTAAAAAACAAAGCGTTAGATTATAAGTATTCCATGATGATGGGGAGAACTCATGGGATACATGCCGAGCCCACTACTTTTGGTTTAAAATGTGCCTTATGGTACGCAGAGATGCAAAGAAATCTAGATCGTTTTGAGCAAGCAGCCAGTGCAGTTGAATTTGGAAAGCTATCCGGATCGGTAGGAACTTTTGCAAATATCCCTCCCGAAGTGGAGGCACATACCTGTGAAAAATTAGGCCTCAAGCCAGCGCCTATTTCCACCCAAACCTTACAACGCGATCGCCATGCCCAGTATTTGTCCACTTTAGCCTTAATTGGATCTAGCCTAGAAAAAATGGCCGTAGAAGTGCGTCATTTACAGCGCAGCGAGGTACGCGAAGTAGAAGAAGCGTTTCGTAAAGGTCAAAAAGGTTCCTCCTCCATGCCGCACAAACGCAATCCAATAAGTTCTGAAAATATCACAGGTTGTGCCCGAGTACTTCGAGGATATATGATAACCGCCTACGAAAATATTCCTCTTTGGCATGAACGCGATATTTCCCATTCATCTGCCGAGCGCATTATACTACCTGACTCCACCATGTTATTGGATTACATGCTTCATCGTTTTTCTAATGTGATGGAGAATTTGGTTGTTTTTGAGGACAACATGGAAGCAAACATATGGAAAACCCATGGGCTTGTTTTCTCTCAGCGGGTCCTGAATAAACTTATCGATCAGGGAATGGTGCGTGAACAAGCTTATGACGCTGTGCAACCACTAGCGATGCGCGCCTGGAAAGAACAAATATCATTCAAGCCACTGGTTCAAGAGGACCCCTTCATCAGCAGCCAGCTTAGTTCGGAGGTGATTGACGAATTGTTTGATTTAACCCATCACAGCAGACAGGTCGATCAGATTTTTGCCCGCGTTGGTCTTGAATAACAAGCTTTATTTCACATCTTACATCTATTTTCCTCGGGCTGATGCGTACAGATTCTGTAATCTTGGCATGTTTAGCTTACCAAGTGAAGTACGTGGGAGTGCGCTAAGGTAATAAAATTCTTTGGGGTGATGGGATGCAGGTAGGGATGTTTCGCGACATTTTTGTATTAGTTTTTCTGCTATAATGGGTTTTAGCTCGATAAGTGCAAAAGATGAATGAGCCATAATATCCTTTTGGGTGTCAGGGGGTGATATGCTTCGATTTGGCACAATGAAGGCCACCACTTTTTGTCCCCATTTTGGGTCAGCTACTCCAATAATGGCGCATTCCAGCACGGTCGGATGCTGCTCTAGGCAATGAATAACCCAGTCAACAGCTACGTTTTCCCCACCACTCACTATACGATCTGTTCTACGTGCCTGGATGTACAAGAGACCATTTATATCCGTATTTCCAATGTCTCCAGTGCAAAACCATCCCTGTTCATCAAAACTTTTTTGGAGGTGATGTTGCGTGGGCTCTGGAGAGAAAATTTGGGTACCTTTTACCCAGAGAACAGAATCTTTAGCATCTTCATCTGCACGTAATTCTAGGGATTGACCGGGATGCATATGCCCGACCGGTAGCGGATCTTCAAGTGGTCTTGGGAGTTGTGAAGCGGGCACAGAGCATAGGTGGGCGAAGGTTTCTGTCATGCCATAGCTTAGTAATGTAGGCCATCCAAGCTCTTCGGACCTTTGTACATCGGCAGCGTTTGCCGGTCCGCCTCCCAAGATAATAAAGCGGAAGCTATTAGAAATAGATGGGCTTAATTTTCTGGAGCGATTGTACTCCAGCCAATTATGCAGCTGTGTAGGTACCATGGAGATTACCTTACATTTATGCCGTCCACTAAGCCAAGAATTCCAGTGCTGAGCATCCGAAGAGCTACTAAGACTTATAGCTGAGTGAGAGAGTAGTGATTTTAACACAATGCTCAGAGCTCCAATATGGTGCAGGGGTAGGCACAGTCCCCAACTCAGGTTTGGACGTAGTTGTACCTTTGCTTGTGTGGCCTGATAGGCTGCCCAAAGTTGTTTATGTCGAAGTGGAATTCGTTTCGGTTTCGAGCTACTTCCTGAGGTAAATAAAAAAGCAAATGGTGTAGTTTTAAGCGTTAAGCTGAGTTCCTTATGAGATACTTTATGATTAGATAAAGAGGTTATCCATTGATTGTGTAGTGCTGAAATATCAGCGCTACTCAAATAGTTTGCCTGTGGCATTTCTTTGGTCGATTCCAATACTTGTTCAGGTGTCCATGTGGGATCAATGCAACAAAAAGGGATGCCCGCTATGAATAATCCAGCTATGAGGCAGCAAAGTTCTACCGAATTTTTGCTCTGAAGAATAAAGGTATGGTCATCGGATTCATGCACTTGTAGCCAATTGGGAAGAAGCTGGCTATACACGGCTATATCGGAATAGTTAAGGGGCTGCTTTTTGGCACGTCCATCATATATGAAAATGGCATCGGTGGAACATGGAAAGGTAAATTTATGTGGTATATTCACTGAATTACTCATTAGTCTAATCTGCTATGGATGTAAGTCCACTACTTATGACTAGCGTATCAAGCGTTTGAAAATCATTACTGAATTCAGGGCTTGAATTATAAGTTTGACCGTCAAAAAAGCTAGGATTTAAGCTGTACCTTCCTTCATATACCTCAGGGATAAGTGCACGTTCAGGACTTGCATAGTGTTCGGAAAGCCAGCGACCCGTATCTATCCCATGCGCCAGATTTCGGCCGCAAAGTTGGTTATTCATCCATCCTAGGCAGGCTAAGGTATGTCGGGCAATAATACCATCGAATGCACTACTAAAGATGCATGATTGACCCTTCTCATTGGCTAAAAGGCAGCGTTGAATCATCTCTGGAATTCCACCACTTAGTGTTGGTTTTAGCACAAAGTAGGTGATGTTTTTTTTGTCTAAGAGTGAGATAAAGGACGAGAATTTGACACTGCTTTCGTCAGCGGCCATTGCTGATGCTTCGGATGAGCGTTCATGGCAAAACTTAATAAACGTATCAGGGGGTACGGCCTGTTCTATGTATTCAATGGGATAGCGTTTGTAGTCATGTTCAAATGGCTTAAAGGTCTCGGATTCCCACTGCCCATTTGGATCTAGTCGGTAACGTAGTCCTGGTAAGGCATCCTGAATGTTGGCCAATCTTTGTAGGTTTGATTCGTGATTCGGGCCAACTTTCATTTTTATAGTCCTAAATCCCATTAACCAGGCATTTTCTGCTAACTCCAAAGATTCTTCTGGGCCGGTAATTGGGATTAGGGTATTTATTGGGATTTGTAGCTGGCGGTTTTTTGGGTCTGAAAAAGAGCCGGTTTTCTGATGCGAATCGATTAGGGTGTTTGCTTGAGCAGTGGAGGGAGTAGAATTAGCAGCTACGATTATTTTGGTGGCTAATTCATGAGCGTGATCACTAATTAGGTTGTTTAGGGGGCGATTTTCTATTTGACTTGCCCAATCGTAGAGAAGCATACTTAAGGCAAATTGCACGGAAGGTACACTACGCTGAATAATTGTATAAAGTGCATCTGCCGCCTTAATTGCACATTCAACGTTAAAAAATGTGGGCAAGGTTTTCTTGTTCTGAGCGGCACTATCCTCTAAAAAGTCTACCTGTTTTTCAATTTCTGCTTTGTGTGTAACAAGAAGTTGTATACAATCTGCTAGACTTTCTTTGGAAAAGCCGGGTAGTGGCGCGCATTCGCCCCAAGCTGAACCCCTCGAGTGTTTCCATTCAATAAGAATGCCTTCTCGGTATGAGCCCATACTTCCGTTAGCCTGAATAAATTCAGAAACGAATGGGCTTTGGTAGCGATAAAAATGAAGACTCATTGACTTATTCTGGTCATACGTTGAATACAATATATAAGACTCCACTTGAGTCGATATAGTAGTATTGTTTTGCTATATCTATTTAATCTTCAGGGCTAAGTACCTAGTTTGAATAACTCAATATCGAATGAGCAGTCCTACCGTAAATAGGACTCCATAAATAAACATAAATGCGGCTGTTTTTTCCAAGGTTCCATTGAGCATTGATTTTTTTTGATGCGACCAAATCTCGCTAAGCAATTTTATGGATAGTGGAGCACTTAGATAAGGTAAAAAAATCCATAAACTGGCGCTTAAGCGGAAAAAAAAGTGAGGAGGGATCGCTAGGGCAAGTATAAGTAATAATGTGTACTCCTTCTTTAAGGCTTTTTCACCCAATAAAACTCCTAAAGTTTTCTTGCCACTGAGCTTATCTTGTGCTACATCGCGTAGATTATTCACCACCAGTATATTCGTACTCAGAGCGCCAGGGATAACAGACGCCCAAAAACTCATGTTGGACCATTCTAGTGTATTGAGATAGTAGGTAGTCATAGTTGCGACGATTCCGAAATACACAAACACAAAAATATCCCCCAGACCATTATAGCCAAGTGGGAAAGGTCCTCCAGTATACATTATACCGAATACCAGTGAACTAATTCCAATTGCCAGTATGATGAGCCCACCTACCTTTACCAAGTATAGTCCGGTAAGGAAAGCAAAGAGCATGGTAATGTAGGCCGCCCATTTCAT
>JAYPBC010000005.1:100513-101905 GCA_038124025.1 Balneola sp.
GCGTGTATCCAGTTTTTTAATGAAAAAGATATTCCCATGATGGAATTAAAATACAGCTTAATTAGATGTAAAGGTGAATAGCTTAAAAAAATAATGAGCCAAAGGTTAGCAGCCTAAGAAATTCACAAATAATTTTGTAAATACACTATTTTACATAAATAAATTAGATAAAAGCGCTTTCAATCAACTTATATTATAGATTATTTATAATTTTGCTTAAATAAATTGGGTGATTTCATTAAATCTCTTTATATTTAAATGTCAAACTCAAACAACTGAATTTTATTATTTATGTCTTACGCAAAACTTGAATACATCTGGCTAGATGGATATAAGCCTACTCAAACATTAAGAAGCAAAACTAAAGTTGTACACAACTTTAGTGGAAACCTGGAGGATTGTCCTATGTGGTCTTTCGATGGTAGTTCCACCGAGCAGGCAGAAGGTAGCAGTTCTGATTGTCTACTCAAGCCAGTAGCGATTCATCCAGATCCAGATCGGGAGCATTCTTATTTGGTAATGACGGAAGTACTCAATGCAGATGGCAGCCCTCATGAATCTAATGGTCGTGCAACTATTGACGAGGATGACGAGGATTTTTGGTTTGGTTTCGAACAAGAGTATTTTCTGATTGATCCTGAAACTAACTTGCCACTTGGTTTCCCTGCAGGAGGATATCCAGCGCCTCAAGGCCCCTATTATTGTGGGGTAGGAGCCAAATCTGCTTACGGAAGAGAAATTATAGAGGAGCATTTAGATCTATGCTTAAAAGCTGGTTTAAATATTGAGGGTATCAATGCTGAGGTAGCGGCAGGACAGTGGGAATTTCAAATTTTTGCTAAAGGTGCTGCAAAAGCAGGGGACCAAATATGGGTTGGACGTTACCTGATCGAGCGGACAGCTGAAAAATATGGGGTTGCTGTAGATTATCATCCAAAACCATTGGGCGATACAGACTGGAATGGTTCAGGTATGCATGCCAACTTCTCAAACGGTAAGATGCGAGATGAGGGTGGAGAGACCTACTTCACCGCAGTGTGTGAGGCTTTTGGTAATTACATACAAGAACACATTGACGTATATGGAGCCGATAATCACATGCGTTTAACCGGTAAGCATGAAACACAGTCCATTGAGAAGTACAGCTATGGTGTGTCTGATCGGGGTGCATCAATCCGAATTCCAGTGGGTACCGTTGAAGATGGATGGTTAGGACGACTAGAAGATCGTCGCCCTGCGTCAAATGCGGATCCTTATAAAGTAGCAGCAAGAATCATTAAAACGGTTCGTACAGCTGACTAATAATTTATCTAATGCTATCATTAAGCCCCTCTTCACTTGAAGATGGGCTTTTTTTTGGAATGAATTCACCCTAGTGACCGTTACACATAG
>JAYPBC010000006.1:0-94763 GCA_038124025.1 Balneola sp.
TGGTCCGTTTTTATTTGGTTGGGCTTCCTTCTAGGGCGGTTTCTGAATCGAGAGATCGGGTAGAAGCGGCCATTCGAAGTGCTGGTTACAACTATCCTTTGGGACGTATAACCGTAAATTTAGCCCCAGCAAATGTCCATAAAGAAGGCAATGGGTACGATTTACCTATTGCCATTGGACTGCTCGCTATGTCTAGACAAATATCTACCGAAAAACTTTCTTCCATCATGATGATGGCAGAATTAGCTTTGGACGGTCGAATGAGGCCGGTGCAAGGAGTATTAGCGATGGCATTAAAAGCAAAAAAAGCGGGATTATCCTATCTGGTGGTTGCCCGTGAAAATGCCCATGAAGCGGCATTGGTTTCAGGTATTAAAGTAGTATCCTTTGAGTATCTTTCCGAAGTTATTCTGTGGTTGAATGGGGTCAAAAAATTTGAGCAATGCGTTCGGTTTAGTCCGTTTCCAAACACGCATAATGCAAGGAAAGCTCATAATTATTCTCAGGTCAAAGGTCACAGTTTAGCAAAAAGAGGGTTAGAAATTTCGGCGGCTGGTGGGCATAATGTGGTATTAATTGGGCCTCCTGGTTCTGGTAAAACGATGATGGCGACGCGCTTTGCTGGTATTTTACCTCCTTTGACTAGGCATGAAGCTTTAGAGGTGTTACATGTTCAGTCAGCTGCTAGCTTATTACGTACCGAGCAGATATTAGGGGTCAAACGCCCGCTTCGTTCACCCCATCACACAGTAACGCGTAGGCATTTACTAGGAGGAGGAAGATTACTTAAGCCGGGGGAACTATCCTTGGCGCATAATGGAGTCTTACTCTTAGATGAATGGCCAGAGTTTTCGAAGAAGGTTTTAGAATCCCTGCGAAGGCCTTTAGAAGAAGGCTTTATCGATTTAAGTTGGGGGAATCGAAACATGAACTATCCCGCAAAATTTAGCTTATTGGCCACCATGAATCCATCTTCAAAAGGTACATGGTACGACCCAGCTAGGGTGGAAAGTCCTAGTTTACATGAAATGAAGCGATATGTATCTAAGATTAGTGGGCCCTTATGGGATCGCATAGAACTTCAAATAGAGGTGAGTTCTCAAGATCTAAGTGTATGGTGGACTAGAAAGCAGGAAAGTAGTGAAGATATAGCTGATAGAGTGACAGAGGCACGAAACCGGATGACCCACCGCTATACTAGCCGTACTTTTATACATACAAATGCACAAATGGATGCATCTGAATTAGATCGGAATTGTAGCTTAACGACTAGCGGCAAACGGCTGGTAAAGCATGCGGTAGAAAAACACTCATTAAGTACACGAGCATATATTCAACTTTTAAAAGTTTCGCGAACCATAGCTGACCTAGAGGGGCAACAACAGATTTCCGCACATCACTTAGCAGAAGCCATACAGTTTAGAAGCATAAACCGGTTAAAAGGGGTTTTGTAGAGGAAGCTATTAAGTGCGAATATCAATAGATTTAGTTTAGGCTTGGCTGTATTGAGGTCTAGTTTCAGTTGAAGGCAGCACTATTCAGATGAATCACTTCTAAGGCCCGGCACATTTGTTGATGGTTGAATCTTATAGTCCACTTTGGATACTCTTTCATTGCCCATATTTGTAGACATTGCTTATGCTTCGGCGCCAAGACAACTCTATACCTATAGAGTACCAGAGGAGCTATGCGAGCTGGTATCCATAGGTAAAAGGGTTTGGTCTCCTTTTCGAAATTACAATGCTATAGGAATGGTAGTACGAGTGCATCGTGAGGAGCCATCTTTTGAATATAAATCTATACGAAAGGTGCTTGATAACGAAGCTATTTTGGATGAATCCCTACTTAAGCTTACCGAATGGATGCATCGCTTTTACTATTGTAGTTGGGGTGAGGCCATTCAAGCTGTATTACCTAGTGGGCTTAACATGGTATCAAAACAATATGTTCGAGCGATTTCTCTGTCCGATAAAGAAACTATTCTCAGCCCAGAATCAAAATCGAGCCCAGAATCAAAATCCGTGTCTGCTACCGATAACACTCTTGTAGAGTTGACAAAAAAAGAGAAAAAACTATGGAGTTGGGTGGCTTCTTTAGCCGAGGAACCCACCGCAGAGGAACTTCGAAAGCGAAGCAGAGCTCAGGGAGAATTGGGTGTTTTACATAGTTTAATTAAAAAGGGCTGTTTAGAAATTTGGGAACAACCAGAGATAAAGTCCAAAGAGGCAAAAGAGATATGGTGGGATTGGAAAAATGAGGATGCAAAGAATAAGGCGTCCATTTATATACCCTCCGAAAAGAAGTTTAAGTGGGAGCAAGCCTTAATGGTAGTGCAAGAGCAGAACTTACCAGCTCGCCACAAAGATTTAAAAATGCTAGAAAAACTTGGGGCATCTGAGCTTCGAACATTAGCGCAAAAAGGATATCTGCGAAAGTTTGAAAAAAGTCGCTTTGAAATGCAGAGCCAACAACTCATTTATGACCCTTCCACCATAAATGTACTCAATGATCAGCAGAGCACAGCAACCGATGCTATTGTACAGCAGCTAGAGGATCAAAAGTTCGGCCAATTTTTGCTATATGGCATAACGGGTAGTGGAAAAACAGAGGTGTACATACATGCCATAAAAAGGGCCCGTGAATTAGGTAAAGGTGCCATTGTATTGGTGCCAGAGATAGCACTTACGCCGGGTACAGTAGCTCGTTTTTATAAAGTTTTTGGGGAAGATATCGCTGTTTTTCACAGTCAACTAAGTGCTTCTGAACGTTTATCCGCATGGAATGCGCTTAAGAAAGGAAAAAAGAATATAGCTATTGGACCTCGATCGGCTCTGTTTGCCCCGATTAACCCATTAGGACTCATCATAATTGATGAAGAACACGACTCTTCCTACAAACAAATGGATCCGGCGCCCCGCTACCATGCTAGAGAAACAGCAGTAATGCGAGCTCACTTAGAGGATGCCATTGTGGTTATGGGTTCAGCTACCCCCAGTTTGCAAACACTACACCGGGTTGCTAAAAACAAAGTGATCATGCTACGTTTAACTCAAAGGCATGCTGAGGCCTGCTTGCCTGCGGTACATATGTTGGACCTTAAACAATACAAATCTGCGATGAACGGCCCTATGGCCGTACCTGCATATTTAGCCGCCAAAGAAGCTCTAGAACGAAAAGAGCAGGTCATTTTTCTTCTTAATAGGCGTGGTTTTGCCTCTTATCTTCAGTGCGAGGACTGTGGGCACATCCCAATAAGTCCGGAATGTTCGGTGAGTTTAACGCTTCATAAGCGTAAAGGTATACTTTTATGCCACTACTCCGGTTATGCACGACGGGTAGATACCCATTGCGAGGCCTGCGGTTCGCCTAATGTAAAGGAATGTGGCTCGGGTACTCAACAAGCAGAGGATCAAATTGAGGCTCTTTTTCCCGGGGCTCGAGTCGCTCGTTTCGATCGAGATAGTACATCTAAAAAAGGAGCTCATGCTAGAATTTTGGAATCCTTTGGTCGGGGTAAAGCCGATATTTTAGTAGGTACGCAAATCGTCGCCAAAGGCTTGGACTTCCCCAATGTTACTCTCGTGGTGGTGCTTGATGCAGATACCGAGCAGGCATATCCTAGTTTTCAATCCTCAGAGAGGTTGTATCAACTACTTTCTCAGGTCGCGGGTCGATCGGGAAGAGGGCAAAAACCTGGTAAAGTATTTATTCAGACGCGTCTGCCCGAACAGCCTGCCTTACATTTTGTGCCTAGTCACGATCATCAGGGATTTGCTCGACATGAAATGGCCTTGCGAAAGCCTTTAAATTATCCACCTTTCTCCCGATTAATAAAATGTGTGCTAAAAGGTTCTAAAAATGAACAAGTATCAGCCGCTTCTATGGCATTGTATCAAGCATGGCAGCAGGTCGTTCCGCAATGGGCGTTACTAGGACCCTCTCCGGCGCCCATAGAATGGATGCAAGGTCATTATTATTGGGAACTCATAGCCAAAGTAGATCCAGAAAAGGGAGCCCACTACATGGAAGCTATGTTAGATCAAGTGCTAGAAGTCTACGAGTCATTGTATCCTGAGCATCGTTCAGTGAGAGTGAATATTCATGTGGACGCTATACAATAGTTTGGTTATGGGGTATTCGCTCTATGCAATAAAGTAAAAAGGGTGTTACCTTGTACCGTTTATGCAATCATGTATATTAGTATAGTGTAGATTAATTAGATATATCAGGCATGCAGGATTATGAATTTATAGATGGTAGTCGACTTTCTTCGGTAATCGAAGCCCTGATTTTTGCTAGTAATGAACCTCTTAGTGCATCTAAAATTCGCACGATTATCGTTGATAATGAGCAAAACATTGAGATTTCAGAGGAGACCGTAGATGAATTTGTTCAGCAACTTAACGAGCGATATGAACAAAGCGGAAGTAGTTTTCGTATCGAGCGTATAGGTGGAGGATACACTTTTCTGACCCAAAAGAAGTACCACTACTGGTTAAGTATTTTTCAACATGAAAATGCCTACAGAAAATTATCCCAATCAGCTATAGAAACCCTAGCTATCGTAGCATATAGGCAACCAATTACCAAGCCAGAAGTTGACCAAATTAGAGGGGTAGACTCTGGGTATATTTTGCGTCAGTTAATGGAGAAAGCTCTTATTGAGGTAGCAGGTAGAGCAGATGGACCTGGAAAACCGTTACTTTATAAAAGCAGCCGTCATTTCTTACGACACTTTGGGTTGAATTCGGTTCAAGACTTACCAAAGCCTAGAGAAATTGAAGAGATTCTGAAGGATGATGATATGGCCGAACACCGGCAATTGCTTATGTCACGACAGTTGATGCTAGAAGCAGAGGAAGAGGGCCGGGTTGAATTAAAGGGTGATATTTACGAGGGATTAGCGGAAGAAATGCTTGAAAAAGCACCCGAGGAAACGGATATTACAGCAGTAGAAGACTCAAGAGAAACAACAATAGAACTTGAAGAAACCGCTCAGATAGAAGACGTAGAATCACAAAAAGACTCGCCATCCGGTGAATCCAATGACGCTGCCAAAGAGGATAATTAAATATGAGTCTTAGATCGATTCCCAAAAAAGGGGAACAATTTCGATTAAACAAATTTATTGCACAATCGGGCTTATGTTCTCGGCGTGAGGCAGATGTTCGTATTGCAAACGGTGAGGTTACTGTCAACGGAGAGTTCGTCACCGAGATGGGATTTAAGGTGACTATGGAAGATAAGGTGGAGGTTGAAGGAAAGGCCCTGAATCCCGAACCACCGGTGTATTTGTTGCTAAACAAGCCTAAAAATACCATTACCACCACATCCGATGAGCGTGACCGCAATACCGTCATGGATGAAATTGAAGATGCAACTGGGTTTCGAGTATACCCCGTTGGTCGATTGGATAGAAATACCACAGGCTTACTCTTGTTAACCAATGACGGAGATTTAGCCCATCGACTAATGCACCCTTCCTACAAAGTTCGTAAGACCTATGAAGTGGTTAGTGAACGCATATTAAGCGACGAAGAATTAGCCGGATTTAGGAAAGGTATCCCACTGGATGATGGTGTTGCAAAAGCTCATAACGTTCAGGGATTTGCCGATGCACCGGATCGGTTTCAGCTATCTGTATTTGAAGGAAGAAATCGCCTAATCAGGCGTATGGTAGAATATTATGGTACCGAAGTGATTAAATTAAAGCGAATTCAATATGCTGGATTAGATTTGAAGGGAGTACCTCCTGGGCGTTGGCGGTTTCTTCGCGATAAAGAGATAACGGATTTACGTGTTTTGGTTAAACTAAAACCACTGGAAAAAACTGTCACATTAAAAAAGCAAGCATCAAAAAAATCTAAAAGAAGAAAAAAGCGTAAGAAGAGATAGTAGCACAGGTTCAGGTACATTCTATACTAAGCCTAATTTTGTGACGTGTTTTTAACTTTTTTACATGTTTCACACTTGCTATCTAAACTTAAGCTATTCATTTTGTGACCTTGGTCGTACTGTGGTATATTAAAAAGAATATGATTTAGCAGCATAGATTAGAAAACTAAGCGATGCTTCCCTGACATACGACTTATGATACTTTAAGTGCAGATTTGTATAGGTGGCAAAACCCTAAGCGGAATAATAAATAACGAAATCCATTAGCATGAACTACGGTAAATCAACTATGTGGCGATTGGCCACCTTACTCATTGTGTCAACATTCACTTTTTCGGCTTGTTCGACCTTTAAAAAAGCAGAAGCGCCAAAGCCAACAGCAAGCGCTCCTAAACCACCTTCTAAAAAAGGTGATATGAAAGCCTTTTCCGATGTTATAACAGATAAAGCCATTTCTGATGAGGGGGTTTTTACCGTCCATAAAGTAGATGACAAGTACTATTTCGAGATCCCAATGGAAATGCTCGAGCGAGAAATGTTACTGGTTAGTAGAGTGGCAGGAACCACTCAAAACTTTAGCTTTGGTGGGGCTGGGCAAAAGGCTCGTTCTCAGCAGGTGATTCGGTGGCAACAAAAAGAGAAGCAAATACTCTTGCGTCATGTTTCATACTCAAGTGTAGCTGATGCGGACGATCCAGTCTATAATTCTGTTAAAAACAACAATTTCGAGCCGGTAGTTGCCACCTTTAAAATCGAAACCATGAGCGATGATAGTTCATCCATTGTTATTGATGCCTCTGGTTTGTATACCTCTGATATACCCTTATTAAGTGGAATGAGCTCATTTCAGCGCAGAAATTTTCAGGTTCGAAGACTAGACGGATCTAGAACTTTTATCGAGAGGATGGCCAGTTACCCAGAAAATTTAGAAGTACGTCATGTGTTGACCTATGACGCAGCAAATCCACCAGATGATGCTACTACGGGAACTATCTCTCTGGAAATGAACCAATCTATGATTTTATTACCAGAAGAGCCTCATACACCTCGAAATCATGATATGAGGGTTGGTTATTTTTCAATTTCCCAATACGACTATAGCTCTGAAAAACACCGAGCAGCTCAAGACAGATTCATCACCCGGTGGAAGTTAGTTCCTTCTGATAAGGAAGCGTATCTTAGAGGGGAACTGGTTGAGCCTGAAGAACCCATTGTCTACTATTTAGATCCTGCAACCCCTGAAAAATGGAGAAAGTATCTTATACAAGGGATTGAGGATTGGAACGTAGCCTTTGAAGCCGCAGGGTTCAAAAATGCCATTATTGGACGTGAGGCACCAACTCCTGAAGAAGATCCAGAGTTTTCACCAGAAGATGTTCGTTACTCCGTCATTCGTTATATCACTAACCCAATTCAGAATGCTCAAGGTCCACACGTGCATGACCCAAGAACGGGTCAAATCTTAGAAAGTGATATTTTATGGTATCATAACGTGATGAACCTATTACGGAACTGGTTCTTTATACAGACAGCGGCGGTAAACCCAGATGCTCGACATGTAGATTTTGATACGGAGTTAATGGGTGAATTAGTTCGCTTTGTATCTGCGCATGAAGTTGGTCATACATTAGGTTTACCACATAATATGGGTTCTAGTGCTGGTTACACCGTAGAACAGCTTCGTGATCCAGCATTCACATCCACTCACGGGGTAGCACCATCCATTATGGATTATGCGCGATTTAACTATGTAGCACAGCCTGGTGATGGGGTGACAAATTTCTTCCCCATGGTCGGCGAATACGATATCTGGTCAATTAAATGGGGTTATACATGGTTCCCCGATGTGGAAGAGGCGGACGATGAAAATGAAGTACTTCACGATTGGATTGTTGCAAATGGAGATGATCCATTGTATTTCTTCGGGTATGCCAATGGATCCGACCCACGTTCACAAACCGAAGCCATCGGTGATGATGCGATGGAAGCCAGTGAGTTAGGGATAGCCAACCTAGAGCGAATTACTGGAAACCTTATTGAATGGATTGAAGAGCCTGGCCAAGACTTCGATGATTTAGCCGAACTATATAGTAATGTCATTTCACAGTGGAGACGGTACATGGGTCATGTAACCACCTATATAGGCGGGGTATACGAGACCTATAAAACATTTGACCAGGATGGAGTTGTATATGAAGTTGTCGATGAATCCGATCAACGGCGGTCGATGCAATTCCTTCAAGAGTACGCCTTTTCAACACCTACATGGGCCTTTAACAGAGACATTTTAGACCGCATCAATGAATCTACTGCTGTTGAAACTTTCCGTTCAGCTCAATCGGGTGTACTTAATGGGGTATTGAACCCAACCAGAATTGCACGTTTAACTGAAGCAGAAGTACGTACCGATGCTAATACCTATACTCTTTTTGAGATGATGGATGATTTGCGTAACGGTATATTTAGTGAATTACGTGCCAATGAAAATGTGGATGTACATCGCCGGCATTTACAACGAGCTTATGTAGAGCGAATGGAATATCTAATGACACAAGAGCCTTCTGGATTTTTTGGCTCCCGTGTAGATATAAGCCAGTCAGATATTCGACCTGCTGTACGAAATCAGCTAACTTTACTACGTAGAGATTCTGGAAGAAGAATCAGTGCAGGAAATATTGATCGGGCCACTCGGGTTCACTTAGAAGATACCATCGCCCGAATTGACAATATTCTTGAAGAGAATGATTAATTAATTTTTATTTGTTACGAAGTCTCCTGTAGTCCAGGAGGCTTTTTTTACATGTACATGATAGGCCAACAGCGTCTATAGTATTTCTAACCAAACCCTTCTAACTATGAAAGCCTTACAACGAATTTTTCTTTTTAATGTAGCCTTAGTTGTGACTCTGTCAACGATGCTAAGCGCTCAACAGGTTGATATGGAATTAATGAAATCCATAGAACCTCGTAATATTGGACCCGCTGGAATGTCAGGTAGAATTACCGCCATTGACGTGGTGGAATCTAACCACGACATTATGTATGCTGGGTCCGCATCTGGAGGTATTTGGAAATCGATGAGTGGTGGTGTAGCCTGGGAACCAATTTTTGATGAATATGCGGTAGCCTCAATTGGTGCTATTGATATATATCAAGCCAGTCCAGATATTGTTTGGGTAGGTACTGGTGAGGGTAACCCGCGTAACTCTCAGAGCTCGGGTGCTGGGGTGTATCGGAGTTTAGATGGTGGACGAAGTTTTGAATTTATGGGTCTTGAAGGGGTTCGTAATATCCATCGAATTATTGTTCACCCTACCGATCCAAATACTGTTTGGGTTGGTGGACAGGGTGATGCTTGGGCCGATAGCGAGCATCGTGGTGTGTATAAAACAACCGATGGCGGTAAAACATGGGATAAAATTCTCTACGTTAATAGCCGTACGGGTGTGGGTGACATGGTGATGGATCCTAGCAACCCCAACAAAATCTTGGTTAACATGTGGGAGTTCCGTCGTTGGCCTTGGTTTTTTAAATCAGGTGGTGAAGGTTCCGGAATGTTTATGACCTTGGATGGTGGTGAAACTTGGAACGAAATTACGGACGAGGATGGATTACCAGAAGGAGAATTAGGGAGAATGGGGATCGCTTTTTCATCGTCCAAACCAAATATTGTGTATGCCATTATTGAGTCTAGCGCGAATGCTATATACAGAAGTGAGGATGGTGGATTTACATGGGAACAACGACAAACAGTCAAAGATGACCCAGATGTAGGGAACCGGCCATTCTATTATTTTGAAATTTATGTAGATCCATTTAATGAAAACCGAGTATTTAGTATTTATACCTATATGTCCGTGAGTGAGGACGGAGCAAAAAGCTTTGAGAGTCTTTACCCATTTTATAATTGGGTACATCCAGATCACCATGCTTTTTGGATGAGTCCATCGAACCCAGGCTTTATTGTGCAAGGAAACGATGGTGGGCTTAATATTTCTCACGATGGTGGAAAAACATGGCGCTTTGCTGAAAATATTCCTGTTGGCCAATATTATCATGTAAGTGTAGATATGGAAATCCCTTATAATGTATACGGTGGTATGCAAGATAACGGGTCATGGGAAGGTCCTGCTTATGTGTGGAGAGATGGTGGAATTAGAAATGCCTATTGGGATGAATTATTCTTTGGGGATGGCTTCGATGTAATGATGGATCCTAGTGATTCTCGCTATCTTTATGCGATGTCGCAACAAGGTAATGTGGGACGAGTTGATCGGGAAACCGGAAGCGCACGCTTTGTTAAACCAACCCATCCTGACGGAGAAAATTTACGGTTTAATTGGAATGCGGCCATTAATTTTGATCCTTTTGATGAGGAGACCATCTATTTTGGTAGCCAATATGTACACAAAAGTACAGACCGAGGAGAAAGTTGGTCCATTATTTCTCCAGATCTAACTACCAACGATACGACCAAGCAAATGCAGCATGAGAGTGGTGGGCTAACCATGGATGCTACTGGTGCTGAAAATCATACTACTATATTGGCCATCGAGCCTAGCCCGCTTGAGAAAAATGTTATTTGGGTTGGTACGGATGATGGCAACATTCAAGTAACCACCGATGGGGGAGAAAACTGGACCAATACCGCTGGTAATCTCAAAGATATTCCTGAGGGTAGTTATGTGGCTCAGGTAAAAGCATCTCGCTTTAACGAAGGTGAAGCGGTAGCGGTTATCAATAATTATCGCCGTGGAGACTGGACACCTTATGTTATGCATACAACCAACTATGGAAAAAAGTGGTCCAACATTGTTGAAGCGAAAGGCCTAGAAGGGTATGCTCTTTCTTTTGTGCAGGATTTGGTTGAACCAAATCTAATGTTTGTAGGAACCGAGTTCGGACTATATTTCACCATTGATGGCGGTGATAGCTGGACCCGGTGGACCAATGGGTATCCAACCGTTTCTACGTATGACATGGTTATGCATCCACGTGAACATGACCTTGTAATTGGCACTTTTGGGCGCTCTTTTTGGGTTCTGGATGATATCCGGCCACTTCGAGAATTAGCAGCGGAAGGAATTGACGAGTTAGAAAAACCTATTAAAGCCTTTGATAGCCCAGATGCGTACCTGGCAAACTGGCGTCAAGCAATGGGAACTCGTTTTGCTGCCGACGCAATATATTCGGGTGATAATAGACCTCGTGGGGCCATGATCACGTTTTCAGTAAACAAAGAGTTGTCCAAAAAGTCCGACAAAGCGGACACCCCAGCTGCTAGCAGTCGTTCATGGGGAAGAAGAGGGTCGAATGAGGAGCAAGTTAAAGTGGCCATCTTTGATGAATCAGGTGAGAATATCCGTAATTTTGAGCTAACTCCAGAGCATAATGGAATAAACCGAATGCAGTGGGGCTTAGATCGAAAAGGTATGCAGCGTCCATCACGCAGAGCAGCTCGCCCAAATATGCCAGAACCACGAGGTGGTAGTGTATTACCAGGTACCTATAAAGTTGTCTTGAGCTATGCTGGTAGCAAAGATTCAACTATGGTTACCGTTCTTTATGATCCTCGAATTGAAATTACGAAGGAAGCATTGGAAGCCACTGCTGCATTAGAAGATGAGGCGGCTATGTTGGGTGCTGAATTAGCGAAAGCTGTTCAATCTCTGGTAACTGCAGAATCCATTATGAAGGTGAATAAGGGGCTATTAGATGCGGATTCGAGATCTGCAGACGAGCTTAAGGCGGTTCGAGATGTTCATAAAGCCACAAGCGAGGAACTAGATGCTATTTTTGCCATGATTTTTGGAAGTAACGATGATGATCGTCAAGGAATCGTTAGAAACCCAGAGGTTACCGTAATGTCACGTCTTTATGGGGCAGGTCGTTACTTGGGTAATGATATAGATGGCCCAGGAGTTACCGAGCAAAATCTACTCAGACTGGCAAAAGAGGCGGTTGCTGAGGCGATGGAAACTATTGATGGGTTCCTCACAGAAGATTGGCCAGCTTACGAGACTGCCATTATTGAGGCCAATTTAAGTCCTTTTAAGTCACTTACAGGCGAGGATAACTAATCCAAACTATGGAATCGTTCATCGATTTTTTTGAACATATACCTTCCACCTTCCGTGCTGGAATCTTGGTGGGAGGTATTTTCATTTTTTGGATTATTGAGGGAGTGTTCCCACTCTTCGAAATCGGTTATGAAAAAGTACGACATGCGCTTATTAACGGTGTTTTAACCTTATTTTTTGTGATTATTGGACTGGGCTTTGCTGGAATTCTTTTATGGAGTTCTGATTGGGTAAGTACTCAGCAAATAGGATTGATACACTGGATAGCGATGCCGGTTTGGTTGCAGGCCGTGTTGGCGGTTCTCTTACTTGATTTCTTTGGTGCTTATTTGGTGCATTGGGTAGAGCATAAAGTGAAGTTTCTATGGAAGTTTCATCTTGTTCATCACAGCGATACCCACGTGGATGTGACCACCGGGCTTCGGCATCATCCAGGAGAAGCTGTATTTCGAATGCTTTTTACGATACTTGGAGTAATTGTGGTAGGTGCACCGATATGGATGGTATTTGTATACCAAACCTGCTCTGCTTTCTTTACTCATTTTAATCATGCCAATATTCGTTTACCATTGAAATTAGATAGAACTTTATCTTGGGTTTTGGTAACCCCAAACATGCACAAGGTACATCATCATTATACTCAGCCTTACACGGATACCAATTATGGAAATATCTTTGCGGTGTGGGATCGATTATTTGGGACTTTTGCTCAGGTAGAGGACTCTACCCAATTAATATATGGAATTGACACACACATGGATCCTAAAGAGAATGAGGACGTGGTCAATCTCTTGAAAATACCATTTCAATCCTATAGACCACCTGTTGGTTCTAAGTTTTCTGATACCACAAAAAATGAATAGCTAATCAATTAAATCTGGATTCTCATTATTGGCTATGTACTATCTGTATTTCTCCATGTATAAAAAACCTAAATACTCCTAAAATTATACATGCCAATAATTTGCAATTAATGATGTAAAAGTTTTTATTCATTATGGAAGCGCTTCTAAAAAAATTGCTCTTCCAAACTAGATTGTCTTAAACAATTAATAGAAACATTATGAATAAACAATATGTGAAGGTATGGTCTATTGCATCCATGTGTGCTTTAGCATCAATTTTTATTACACATGTAGGTAGTTCATTATTATTTGCTCAAGCGAGTAATTTTGAATCAGAAACAACACAATTAGCCTATAATTCTACTGATAATTATAGAATCATTGATGTGACAGGAACTGTTACAGACGCACAAACAGGAGAGCCAATCCCTGCAGCAAATATTATTGTATTGGGTACAACTATTGGTACCAGTACCAATGCTGAAGGAGAATACTCTTTAAACGTACCAGATGATGCAGAAATTTTACAATTCAGCTATTTAGGTTATGTAACACTAGAGGTTCCTGTAAATGGTCGATCTGTCATTGATGTAAGCCTGGAGCAAGATTTATTGTTTTTAGATGATCTGGTAGTAGTTGGATATGGTACCCAACAACGACAGGAAGTGACAGGAGCAATTACTTCTGTCCGTTCAGAAGAAATTCAAAACATTCCTGTTTCTAGTTTTGAAAATGCTTTGCAAGGTAGAATGGCAGGAGTAAATGTTGCAGAGTCAACAGGGGAGCCAGGAGCTTCTCCTCAGATTACTATCCGTGGTACAGGTTCTATTTCGGCAGGAAATTCTCCTCTCTATGTAATAGATGGTGTTCCAATTACAACAAATCGGAATTTACAATCCGATATTGGTAGTCAGCGTTCATCGTTTCAGCCACCAAGTGCGAATCCATTGGCTACGATAAATCCAAATGATATAGAATCTATTGAAGTATTAAAGGATGCTTCAGCAGCCGCAATTTATGGTTCTAGAGGTTCTAACGGGGTAATACTAATTACCACCAAACAAGGGGCTGCAGGAAGAACAACAGTTAACTTTAGCTCTTATGTGGGCGTTTCTAATGTGTTTAACAAGCCAGATATGATGAATGCTGAGGAGCTAATTCAATACACAAAAGAATCTCGTAACAATAATTATCTACAAGAAATAGAAGTTGGTAACCAAGCTGCTAACCCAGATTATGATCCAAATACAAATGCAGGTCGACCAAATGTGTCTCATTTCTTAATTCCTGAACAGTATGTTAATTGGAATGGAACGGATACAGACTGGCTAGATTTAATTTTTAGCCCAGCATCTATGCAAAATTATGACTTATCTATTAGCGGTGGAAATTCTAGCACGACATATGCTTTTTCTACAGGTTATTTGGATCAAGAAGGGATTATTGAAGGTTCCGCATTCCAACGTTATACTCTCCGATTGGGTTTAACGCATAAGATGAATGATGATCTTACTATTGGTGCTAACATGAATTCAGCCTTAGCTCAGCATGATCGTCTACCAGCTAATGCAGCATATTTTGGTCAACCTCCTGGGATAGTATATTCCGCAATGGTTCATTCGCCAGTAGTAGCACCATACAATGATGATGGAACTATTAATCAACGAAATAATCAAGGCTTTTTGGGTGGTGGTACTTCATCTGCTAGTAATCCTCTAGCTATCATGAAATATATAAGCGAAGACATTCAAAATACTCGTGTTTTTGGCAATATGTTTACAGATTACAATCTTAATGAAAATATCACCTTTAAATCCTTATTGGGTTATAACGTAGAGACTATGCAGCAAAGTTTTTACAGAGGTACAGAGTTTCTCTATAGAACTCAGAGTTCTCCTCAGCCATTTGCTCAAACTGGTTCGGGTAATTTATTTAATTGGATATGGGAGAATACGGTCAATTATTCTAACAATTTTGGAATGAACCACAAGGTGAATTTGATAGCAGGTTATACTGCCCAAAAGGAGCGTATTGAAAGAAGTGTAATTGAGTCCAATGGGTTTACTGATGATCAAATAACTACCATTAATGGCGGTATTGTAAATAGTGGTGAGGAAGTAATTGAGGAATGGAGTTTAGTTTCAGCCCTTGCCAGACTAAACTACGTATTTAAGGATAAATATCTCTTAACAGCAACTGTTCGTTCAGATAGATCCTCTAGATTTGGTGCCAATAACCAAACTGGTATTTTTCCATCATTTTCACTTGGATGGAGAGCTAATGAAGAAAGCTTCTTAAATAGTGTTGATGAAATTAGTGAATTAAAATTTAGAGCTAGTTATGGAGTAACGGGTAACTTTGAGATACCTAATTATGGCGCTATAGGTTTACTTGGTGGAGCTAACTATGTGGATGGCTCTTCTCAAATTAATGGTGTAGCTCCAAGTACTTCAAGTAATGCTGATTTAACTTGGGAAACTACATACCAAACAAATTTTGGTCTAGACTATTCACTACTTGAAGACAGAATTTATGGTTCAATTGACGTATACAACTCAACTACACAAGATCTATTATTATTTGTAACCGTACCTGCTGCAAGTGGATTTGATGTAGCATTGACCAATATCGGTGAAGTGGAGAACAAAGGTTTTGAATTTTCTTTGACTAGTAGAAATATGGTAGGGCAATTTAGTTGGGCTACTGATTTCAACTTTGCAGCTAATGAAAATACCGTAACTAAACTTGGTCCAGAAGGTGATGATATTCTAAGCAGTGGAGTTGCTGGTGCTAGGCATATAACCCGAATTGGTGATCCAATAGGTAGTTATTATGGATATGTTGTTGATGGTATTTACCAGAGTCAAGCAGAAATTGATGCAGCACCTGTAGATGAATTGGTTGGGTCTGGAGGCGCAAGACCTGGCGATTTTAGGTTTAAAGATATCAATGGTGACGGTAAAATTACATCTGACGATCGAACTGTAACAGGTAGTTACCATCCTGATTATACTTATGGTATAACAAATAGATTTAACTATAAAAACTTTGACTTAAACATCTTTATACAAGGTGTAATGGGTCGTGAGGTTCTAAATTTAACGGCGCGCCACCTAAAAAATGGTGAAGCAAATTTTGGTTCCTATGCCGTTCTTAATGATCGTTGGAGATCAGAATCAGATCCAGGTAATGGTATACATCCAAGAGCTGACAGAAGAGGTAACACACATGGTAACAACAATAGACCATCTAGCTATCAGGTTGAAGATGGTAGTTATCTAAAAATCAAAAATTTATCATTTGGTTATACTCTCCCAGAAGACTTCTTGAATGGTGCTTTCTCACGAGCAAGAATTTATACAGCAATGACAAATTTGGCAATATTTACGGATTATATAGGATTTAATCCTGAAGTAAATATTCAAAGAAACAGCAGTCTAACACCTGGTCAGGATTATGGAGCTTATCCATTATCTAGAACAATACAGGTCGGTATAGACCTCGCATTTTAATCGCAATGATAAATAAGGAAATAGTCATGAAAAAATTAATACTTACACTATTACTCCCTTTACTGTTTATCTCATGTAGCGATGACTTTACAGTATTAGGACCAATATCTGAAAGAAATGTGGTTAACTACTACAAAACACAATCTGATTTTGAAGTTGCCATAAATGGAGCTTTTGATGCTTTACAATCTAATGGAACATTCGGTGTTAAATATGTTCTATTCATGGAAATGCGAGCTGATAATACAGCTAATGGTGGCGGAGCTACCGGGCTAGCTGAGACTCTTGAAGACATCGATAAATTTGCAGAAATACCAACTGCAAGCGAATTGAATGACTCTTGGATAGCTTCCTATGATGGTATTGCAAGAGCAAACACTATAATTTCACGAATAGATGATGTTACTTTCACAAGTGATGACGTTAAAAATAGAATCAAAGGTGAAGCTCACTTTATTCGATCTATCTTATATTATCACTTGGCAGTAATCTTTGGGAATGTACCTCTAATTACAGCTGAGGTTACAGCCCCCCAAAATATGAATCTGAATCAAGTTTCTGCTGCTGAGGTGATGACTCAAATAGCTACTGACTTAACTGCTGCTGAAGGACTCTTACCTTCTACCGGTCGCGTGAGTTCAGGGGCTGCTGCCGCATTATTAGGACGTGTACACTTACAGGCTGGTGACAAGGCGTCTGCTGTGGCACCACTCAAGCGAGTTGTATCTTCAAATGTGTACTCATTAGAAGCAAACTATGCTGACATTTGGGGTCCAGGCAATGAAGGCAGTAGCGAAATCCTTTTTCAAGTAGAATTCATGAGTGGTAATGTTGGTGAAGGTAGTTCATTTACTGATATGTTTACTGCCTCCGGCGTAGCTGGTGGTGTTGGTGGTGGTGTTGCGCCACAAACAGTCACTCAAGACTTTATTGATTCTTACGAAGTGGGTGATTTGCGACAAGCAGCTACCCTCTCTGATAGTGCAACCGTCGAAAAATATGAAGACTCACCAAGTTCGCCATTCGATTCGGATGTTAATTGGGTAGAAATTCGATATGCGGAGGTCCTATTGAATCTTGCTGAGGCGGTTGGTGAAGGAGCTGAAGGGTACGGTTACATTAACCAAGTACGTGCACGCGCTGGCTTAGCTGCTATTGATGGTACCACTCCAGGTTCGTATGATGATAAGTTACTACAAGAACGAAGAGTTGAGCTTGCCTTTGAAAACAAGCGTTGGCCAGATCTTCTGCGTCATGGTAAAGCAAAGAGTGTGATGGCATCACACTTGGGTATAGGTGAAGGATCAGTGACATTACTGTTTCCGATACCTCAAAGTCAAATTGATGTTGCACCAGACGAAATGTCACAAAATGCGGAACATTAATCTTGCTAGATGACCTTAACCGGGGTGCTTAAAAGGTATCCCGGTTTTTTTTACTCTAGGAATTTACTTTTAATAATATTCTCAGAGAAATGCACAATTAATATAACTTAGAACCACTAATTATGAAATCCTTACTAGTTCTTATGCTTGTTGGTCTCTTGTCCACTGGCACTTACGCACAAGTAAAAGATGGGCCATTAAATATTATAGCCGTTTTTGCACATCCCGATGATGCTGATTCTAAAATGGGTGGAACAGCTGCTATGATGGCTAAAATGGGACATAACGTAAAATTTGTTTCCATTACTAACGGAGATGCAGGTCACCACGAGGAAGGGGGTGGAATGCTAGCTAAAAGAAGAAGAGCGGAAGCTCAAGAAGCAGCCCGACAATTAGGTATAGCCGAGTATACCGTCCTAGATAATCACGATGGAGAACTTTTACCAGAGTTGCACATTCGTCAACAAGTAATTCGTGAGATCCGTAAATGGAATGCTGATGTGGTATTAGGCTTACGCCCTAATGACTATCATCCCGATCACCGTTATGCGGGTGTGTTGGTACAAGATGCTGCCTACATGGTTGTGGTTCCAAATGTCACTCCTGATACTCCACCACTAACCAAAAATCCGGTCTTCTTGTATATGAACGATCGTTTTCAAAAGCCAAACCCATTTTCGCATGATATTGTGGTAGGTATAGACGAAGTATTCGAGCAAAAGGTACGTGGTCTAGATGCTCATGATTCGCAGATGTACGAGTGGTTACCATGGGTTGGGGGACGAGCAGACGAAGTACCAGACAATCCTAATGAGCGTTTTCAGTACTTATTGAATTCTTACACGAATCGTAGCTCTGTTTCTGATGAACAGCGCGCGTCACTTGAAAAGTGGTACGGGAAAGAGAAGGCAGCCAACTTCCAGTTTGTGGAGTCCTTTGAAATATGTGAATATGGACACCAGCCAAGTGAAGATGAAATTCGAGCAATTTTTCCCATGCTCAACGATAATTAAAGACTTTAGTTGAATCCTATGAAAGGGATTCATCTTTTTTACTCTTTATTAAACTAACCAATACCATGACTCGTAATTATTTTATGGTTGGGCTTATTCTGCTCACCTTTTTTGTGATTTCATTTTTAACCAACATTATTGGTCCACTTGTGCCAGAGATTATTGAAGACTTTGAGCTTAGCCTCACGTTGGTTGCCTTACTTCCTTTCGCCTTTTTTATTGCTTATGGGGTTATGTCTATCCCAGCCGGGATGCTAATTGAGCGATTTGCAGAAAAAAAAGTCATGATTTTAGCCTTTGGGGTAGCATTTTTTGGGGCCTTGTTATTTTCTATAAACCCTAGTTACCGAATTGCAGTCTTATCCCTATTTCTAATTGGGACGGGTATGGCTATGCTCCAAGTTGCCATTAACCCGCTACTTAGAGTGTCAGGTGGAGAAGAGCATTTTGCATTCAATTCATTAATCGGTCAGTTATTTTTCGGTGCAGCCTCTTTTTTAAGTCCCTTAGCCTATTCCTATTTGGTTTTAAATATGGGGCAAGATGACAATGGTTGGTTTTTACAAATGCTGAGTTCGGTGGTGCCCGATAATTTACCATGGGTATCACTTTATTGGTTATTTGCTTTGGTATCGCTAGTAATGATGGTCATTATTGCGGTCTCCAAATTTCCTGAAGTAATCAAAACGGACGATGAAAAAGTTGGTGCTTTGCAAACTCACATCGATTTATTGAAGAACAAAAAAGTACTATTATTCTTCTTTGGGATATTTTGTTACGTAGGTACCGAACAGGGAGTGGCTAACTGGATGTCAGAATTTTTGTCTACGTATCATGGCTTAGATCCCCAAACGGTTGGGGCTTCTGCGGTGTCCACATTTTGGGGATTAATGACAGCGGGTACGGTATTGGGTCTATTCTTGTTAAAAATCATGGATTCTCGGAAAGTACTCATCTTGTTCACTTCTATTGTACTTGTTTGTCTGGGAGCCGCTTTATTCGGTCCTACGAATATTGCTAGAGTGGCTTTTCCAGCCATTGGATTCTTTATTGCGGTTATGTGGCCCATTATTTTCTCTTTAGCCCTGAACTCCATGGAAGAGCATCATGGTTCATTTTCTGGTATTTTGGTCACAGGAATTGCTGGTGGGGCTATTGTTCCACTAATTGTAGGTTCATTGGGCGATGTCTTTGGTCTCCGAGTCGGGATGATCTTTCTTTTCTTGACCTATGGGTATATTCTAAGCATAGGGTTCTGGGCTAAACCTATCATTACTAATAAAACCATAGAATTCGGTAATAAAGATAACTAGCCATGTTATTGGGTATTGATTTAGGGGCGACAAACGTACGGGTTGGCCGGGTTCTTCAGGATAAAATAGAAACCATGGAACAGGCTCCTATTGATCAAACCGATGATCCGGATACGTTAATAAATCAGATTGTCTCACTTATTGAAACTAGTTGGCATCCAGCTATTAAATCAATTGGGGTAGGGGTTCCAAGTGTGGTTGATGTAGAAAATGGAATTGTATATGACGTTCAAAATATACCATCATGGAAAGAAGTACATCTCAAAGATATCTTAGAAGAACGTTTTTCAGTGCCTACTTGGGTTAATAACGATGCAAATTGTTTTGTTCTTGGAGAGCAATATTATGGACAAGCAAAAGGGAAAAAAAATGTAATTGGACTAATAATTGGCACCGGTTTTGGGGCGGGTATAATCCTTAATGGAACTTTGGTATCAGGTACTCATTGCGGCGCAGGCGAAGTGGGGATGTTGCCATATAAGGCATCCATTTTGGAGCACTACTGTTCTGGGCAATTTTTTGAACGGATTTTTGGTGAAAAAGGAGCTTCGATATACGAAAAAGCTCAACAAGGTGACCAAGAAGCCATTGATAGGTTTTCTGAGTATGCGCATCATATATCGGAAGGAATTAAGGCCGTTTTATATGCTTATGATCCAGAAATGATCGTCCTTGGAGGAGCGACTGCTCAGATATGGCCGTTCATTGAACAAAAAGTGTGGAAGGGACTAGAAAGCTTTGCTTACCCAAATTCACTCAAAGATCTCCGTATTTTACCCTCAACCCTCGATCATGTTGCGGTGCTAGGTGCCGCTGCTCTGGCTTTGGACTCAACTAACGACAAACTCTCGAACTAATGCTACTATTTTCATCCCATTTACCAAGGAAAGAACCTATGAAAAACTACCAGTCGCTGACCATTAAACCTATTATCCTACTTTTGATTGGGATTTTTATCCTTCATCAACAAGTGTATATACAGGCACAGAGTATATCTCACAGCATTCCAATAGAGGTGAAAGATAACGTTCCGGATACCCCACAACTACTTGGCATACCTATTCCAGAAGGTACCCTCTATTCACCGGATCATGTGCGAGTATTAGATGTTTATGGGCAAGAAATACCCTCACAAATCACTAAGGTAAGTACATGGGAGCCAGCAGATGTTTCCATCAAATGGATTTGGGTATTTTTCTTCTCAGAGGAAGACGATTCATACACGGTTGAATACGGGGATGATATTCGAAACGGACGATTGTATGATCAAGTACTTACCGTGAATAACAATCAGCGTCCGACCGGTGAGGTGGAAGTGAATACAGGACCACTGCGTTTTACCATCGAAAAAGGGATGGGAGGCGGATTTTTCAATGCACCACCAAGCAGTGGATTTATGGATAAAGTGGAACTAGATTTAGAAGGAGATGGCTTTGAGGAGGATGATCTTATAGCCACAGGTGCCGCCCAGCGTGCTAATTTTTTGGACTTACTGGATGACGCAGGTCTGGATCCATCTAAAGCCGTGGTGACTCGTACGGTTAAGGAATTAGGTACTGGGCCGCTTCATGCAATAATTAGGGTTGAAGGGGAATATCATTATGAACGAGAGGATAATAATGCTGCTCCTTTTGTAATGCGTGTTCACGCCTATGCAGGGAAAAGTTATGTGCGTGTACAACATACTTTTGTTTACACCGGGGTCCCCGATAAACACCAGAAGCCGTCCGGGGAATATGAGGCAATTGCAACGCAAATGGAAGATATCATCGATGAGGAGCCACTAAGTCAAGATCCTGGTTTCACTCAGCCCAATGATCGAATAGCGGCCTTAGGACTACGTTTGGATTATAAGCTCAAGGATAATGCAAGGGTATACACAGAAGCCTATAATGAAGCTTGGTATAATCCAATGACTACTAAGTCATTCAGTACTTCTCTAGAGGGAAAGAACGCTTTTTCACTATTGCAATCGGGACCTAATCCTTCGCAAATTCCTCCTCTTGAAAATTCTGCTTCAGATGCTCGAATGGAGGGTGTATTTGAAACAAGTTGGGGTTTAGAAGGGGATGCAAAGTCAACGGCAGAGCGGGCACCAGGATGGGTAACCGTAGCTGATGATGAGCGGGGAATCACGGTAGCCTTTGATCAATTTTTCGAGGAATATCCAAAAGAATTGTTTGTGGATGACGCCGCAAAAACCCTACACGCCTATGTATGGTCCCCCAAGGTGGAGCCGATGAGTTTTGCTAGGCAAGACAATAATACCGACAGCGGGATGATAGCTAATTTTGCACAAGGCTTAGCTAAAACCACTGACATGATTTTCTACTTTCATGGTGCTGTTAAAGCAAGATCAGGCTCAGCTCAGCCTTTAGCGTATGCGACTAATCAGGTGAAAGCACTTATGAAACCTCCTGTGGCTCATGCCAGCCCAGAATGGTATGCAAAATCACATGCTTTTGGTAAAATGGCTGCTGCTTCAGACACTTTTGCTGATTATGAGCGACATCTAGACCATAAATTTGAGTGGATGCGGTATAACCAACAATGGGAGCCGTGGTATGGAATGCTTAACTATGGAGACTTCCTGACCTATTACTATCGAAATGAATGGCAAATGTGGACCAATAATGAGCCGGCCAATGACTACATGTGGTGGTTGCAATTTATACGCACTGGAAATCCAGATTATTATAGAGTGGCTAAAGCTAATTCCAAACACACCATGGACGTTGATAATGTACACTGGCCAAAAGATGCAGCGTATGTTGGAGATACCAATGAATCTCTTCATGCCTTGCAATGGGCTGCTCAGCCAAAAGGATCACCGTATATTGGAATGGGGCGTCGTCATGCCGATCAACACTACACTTCGTTATTGAGTGCTCATGTATGGGTGGCTGGCTGGGTCTCATCCTATTACTTAGATGGAAACCATAGAGGCTTAGAAGTCGCTAAAGAAACCGCTAATTATTATGTAAAACGGGTATTTGATGAGCATGGACTGACAGGTCGAAGGCTTTATTTATCGGTATGGAATTTAGCAGAAGTGGTAGATGCTACCAAAGATCCCATTTATAAAGCCGAATTAATGGATCGGGTCGAACGAATGATACAGTTTCAATATGACGCGGATCAGGGGCATTCCATCGTCATCAATCGCTATGGGTATTCCCAAGTATATGTGAGTAATGGTATGAGGAAGGTAATCCAAATGACCGACGAGCCAAGATATCGACAATCGATCATCGATCATGCTATTCGAGTACGGGATGTTCCACCATACAATCATGATATGGAATCGTACCTATCTTCCATTAGTAGCCTAGTACTAGGTTATGAGTATTCAGGAGAGCAGAGCTTATTAGAGGAAGCAATCCAGCGAGCCCAAGTTCTGAAGAATGATCCATTAGAGAAAAATCTCTGGAATTATGCCAATCAAGCAGTTTTATCAGAAGCCTTAGAAGAGGCTAGTCATTTACCAAAAAGGGAAGGTGGATTTCGTCCAGCTATTTGGCAAATGAGTAATGGATTACGCATTTTTGGTTGGACAAGCATTTATAATATACCTTACTTAGAATATTGGTTAGATGATTAATAACATTGATTTGGGGCGTTTTGGCATGATCTTGGGCCCTTTAATGCTCATAATGATGCTTTTTTTGTCACCACCCGAAGGGCTTAGCCAGGAAGGTTGGTATGCCGCTGCGGTTACTGTTTTTATGGGTATTTGGTGGATTACCGAAGCCGTACCTATTTCAGTCACCGCTTTACTACCTATTGTACTATTCCCAGTGCTTGGGGTGCAAGCTATAGCGGCTACCACGGCGCCCTATGCCAACCCGTTAATATTTTTATTTTTGGGTGGCTTCATTCTAGCCATTGCTATGGAAAAATGGGATTTACATCGTAGAGTAGCTCTAGTAATTGTATCTAGGGTTGGTGTGGCACCCAAGTCTATAATCTTAGGATTTATTGTCGCAGCGGCCCTCCTTAGTATGTGGGTAAGTAACACTGCTACAGCCATAATGATGCTACCTATAGCTCTTTCCATACTCGCATTAATAGATAGAGGAATGGAAGATGCTGATCATTCAGTTTCGAATTCAACCAAAGAAAAAACAAATTTTGAACTCGCTCTCATTCTTAGCATTGCTTACGCCTGTAATATTGGGGGAATGGGAACACTAATCGGTACTCCACCCAATGCTCTACTTGCCGCTTTTATGTTGGAGAATTATGGAATTGAAATAGGCTTCTTGGACTGGATGAAAGTGGGGGTTCCACTCTTGGTAGTATCTGTCCCTTTGCTCTATTTTGTACTTACCCGATGGATTTACACCATTCGGATTACCGAAATACCTGGTGGTAAAAAACTGATTGCAAAAGAACTTGATCAGTTGGGGGTGATGACTAATCAAGAAAAGAAAGTGGGTACTCTGTTCGTTTCAGCGGCACTGCTTTGGATGTTCAGACCAGCTTTGGCTCCCTATTTACCAGGTTTATCGGATGCGGGAATTGCCATTGCTATTGGTGTTGCCTTGTTTTTAGTTCCCGCAGGAAAGCAGCGCGTGACTACTGATGAAATGGATGAAACGGATTCAAATTCAACTAGCACTAACAGTAGGGATGTTTCGTCGAGCGAAGATGAACAAGGTGGTAATTACAAGGGAATTTTGGAATGGAAAGACGCGCAGCGCTTACCATGGGGTATCTTGTTATTATTTGGAGGGGGACTGAGTATGGCCTCTGCAATTAGCTCAACAGGTTTAGCTGCATGGATCGGTAGTGGAATTGGTGGTTTACAAAACTGGCCTATAGTTTTATTAATTGTGATAGTGATAGCCCTTATGGTATTTTTAACTGAAATGACCAGTAACACGGCATCAACGGCTACCTTTTTACCCATATTAGCGTCAATAGCCATAGGATTAGGCGAAAACCCCTTACTTTTTGCAATTCCAACGGTACTTGCAGCTAGTTGTGCTTTTATGCTTCCTGTCGCAACTCCCCCTAATGCAATTGTTTATGGAAGTGGGCGTATTACTATTCCAGAAATGAGTAGAGCCGGTCTGTTGCTTAATCTTCTTTTTATCGTTTTACTATCCGTTGGTGCACTTACATTGTTCGGTCTAGTTTTTGGAGTTGAAATAGGTGTGCTACCGGAGTGGGTTAACTCTTAAATGGCGCAGCTTTGAGGTAGCGATAACTTTCAGGACCTTGTTCGAAGAGTAAATCGATTAGACTGCAGTGTTCGATGAATTCACCATGGTGCTGTGGATAGCGTAACCCGGAGTCATAACTAGTTTTGGCTTCAGGAATAGGACTCATGTAGGTTTTTGAAAGGCACTCTTGAATGTAGGTAGCTCCTGAATTTATACTAGTTTTTTCAGCTATACTCGTTTCCAAATTCTCAAATTGTTTATGTTCAAGTAGTATCTCAGCGTTTTTATAAAGGTTGTAAGGTTCGGGTAATAGCATAACTTTTTCTAGTAGATAATTCAGGGAAATGAATTCTAGCAATCCGTAAAATACATGCTCGTTAAAATCCCATAATCGTTCCTTTGTTGCAGCCTCCTTAATCAAGGCATCAAACTCCTTCCAATAGTAATTAAAATAACGTGCCTTGGTATAACTGTGTTGTACCGCATTTAAAAAGACTCCTATCCAATCTTGCTTAGAATCGATACGAACCTGCGATACTATATTTTTTTTGTCCTCGGTCCGAATAGGCAGCCCAATCCACTGTCGTTGATCTTTATTTCGAATAGCCGCGCGATGAGTCCGACCTTTTCGCGACCAAGGTTGTCCACCTAGCATTAGCACTTGATCCACACGAAAGAATGCGGCTAGGTCGTATACATTAGGGGCAAAGCTACTTTGAATGAGTAATTTTGTGCTCATAATTTGGTTACTGGTGGATTCGGATTCACACTAACCCGGGAAGGGAGCTGTATCGGTTATAAAGTACATAAAAAAAGCGCTCTCTTGGTGGCAAAAAACGGATAGAGAAACACCCTAAAACCGTCTTGGATTATGCCTTTATCAAAGTGGATTATTCGTATCTTAGTTTAACTGTTAAATATTTTGAGATTATGAGTGTAAGAGTTCGTTTTGCCCCCTCTCCAACGGGGTTTTTACATATTGGTGGATTACGTACAGCCCTATATAATTATCTGTTTGCCCGGCATCATCAAGGTAGTTTTGTGCTTCGGATAGAGGATACCGATCAATCAAGGTATGTTTCCGGCGCTGAGCAAGATATTATTGAGTCATTAGAATGGGCTGGTATTCAGATCGATGAAGGGCCTCATAAACCTGGGTCTTTTGGCCCATATCGGCAGAGTGAGCGAAAAGAACTCTATCTTAGCTTTGCGCAACAACTCATTAAGCAGGGTGATGCGTACTATGCCTTTGATACTACAGAAGAAATAGAAGAAATGAGGGAGCGATTGAAGAAGTCGGGAAATCCCTCACCAAAGTACGATTCTATTACTCGCCAGAGTATGAAAAATAGCTTAACCCTGCCGCAGGATGAGGTCCAAAAAAAACTAGAAAATGGGGATGAATATGTCATTCGCTTAAAAGTCCCACGTCGCGAAACAATTAAATTTGCAGATGAAATTAGAGGGATTGTTTCATTCGACACGGCTGGATTGGACGATCAAGTGCTTCTTAAATCCGATGGTATGCCCACATATCACTTAGCCAACGTAGTGGATGATCACACCATGGAGATAACTCATGTAATACGTGGGGAAGAATGGCTTAGTTCAGCGCCTAAGCATATGCTATTGTATAAAGCTTTCGGTTGGGAAGCGCCTACCATGGCCCATTTGCCTCTGATTATGTCACCTAGTGGGGGTAAATTATCTAAGCGTAAAGCCGAAAGCGAGGGTATTCCTGTGAATACTAAGGAATACCGATTTGGGCATTATGAACCGGAAGCATTGATCAATTTCTTGGCATTTTTAGGCTGGAATCCTGGTGATGATAGTGAAGTACATGATATGAACTCCCTATGTGATAAATTTACTTTGGATCGGGTTAGTAAAGGTGGGGCAGTCTTTAACTACAAAAAACTCATGTGGTATAATGAATACTACGTACATCATCGCACTATTGACGACTTGCTGCCCCAAGTACAAGACTTGTTTAGTAACAGTGGCATTAAAGCCGATGATGGCACTTTTTTAAAGTCAGTACTAGCACTGTTGCATGAACGAGTCTCAAAGGTAGATGAATTTGTTCCTATGGGTCGTTTTTTCTACGAAGCGCCAACCGATTATGATGAAAAAGCGTTAAAAAAGTGGAATGATCAAAGCGCTGCACTTGTCCAATCATTTGCAGGCCGCCTAGTTGAAATCACAGAACAGGAATTTACGGCGCCCGTCATAAAACAAGGGTTAGAAGCAACGGTTGAGGCCGAATCTGTAGGATTCGGGAAGGTTATGATGCCCGTTAGAATCGCTTTATCGGGCCAGGGATTTGGCCCAGATTTATTTCCTGCCATGGAGTTAATTGGAAAAACCGAATGTCTTTTGCGCCTCCAAACTGCGGTAGAGCGTTTAGCTTAACTCGCCTCTGTTTTAGCATCCTTTAGCGTACGTATTTTTATACCCATATAGGCATAAAAAATAGTCATAAAAGGACTAATTAGGTTAAAAAATGCGAATGGTAGGTAGGCAAAGGTGGCTACACCTAATACATTTGCATGATATGCTCCACATGTATTCCAAGGGATAAGGGCAGAGGTTACAGTACCTGAATCTTCAAGGGTTCGACTCAGGTTTTCTGGGGCTAAGCCTTTCTCCTTATAGGTGTCAGTATACATACGACCTGGCACCACAATCGCTAAATACTGATCAGATGCAGTAATATTGAAAAACACACAAGTACCTGCCGTTGACGCAACCAAAGAACCTGTGGAGTTAACAAGGCTTATGATCGATTCTGCTATTCTTTTAAGCATTCCAGTACCTTCCATCACACCCCCAAATATCATGGCTGACACGATGAGCCACACCGTACCCAGCATACCATACATACCTCCTGAGCTCAATAAATCGTCTACAATCTCTTGGCCAGTTATTATTTGTATATCACCATAAAATGCTTTCATAATTCCCACATAATAGGCTTCTGCCGATAGGCTCTCGTATTCTGATACACTTAAAACCACTTCTGGCTGAAATACAGCTGCAAAAATTCCACCTAATATAGCTCCAAACATTATTGCTGGAATGGCAGGAATTTTGCGAACTATCATAAATATGACGGCTATAGGTACAAGGAATAGTACAGGAGAAATGTAGAAACTCCCATTAATTGCCTCAAGGATCTCTTGCGTACTCGCCGTAGTTCCACTAGAGTCTTGCGTAAGTCCGATAATCAAAAAGATAATCAGTGTGATGGTGATCGAAGGTACAGTAGTATACGCCATATACCTTATATGAGTGAATAGATCGGAACCAACCATGGCAGGTGCTAAGTTGGTAGTATCGGAGAGTGGAGACATTTTATCACCGAAATAGGCCCCAGAAATAATAGCGCCAGCAACCATCCCCGGACTTAGGCCAAGAGCCGTACCAATTCCGATTAGAGCAATCCCAACCGTAGCTGCTGTTGTCCATGAAGATCCAGTGGCCACAGAGACTATGGCGCAAACAATAGTGGCAGCAACTAAAAATATGGTAGGGTTTAATACTTGTAATCCATAGTAAATCATGGCAGGTACCACACCACTTAATAACCAAGTTCCCGCTAAGGAACCAATCAGCAGAAGTATAATAATTGAGGAGAGAGCGGAAGAAATACTCTTTACAATACTGGTACGTATTTTTTTCCATTTATACCCTAAGCGAATAGCGACTATCGATGCTACTCCTGCAGATAGCATTAAAATGATTTGATTGGATCCATCCAGTGCGGCATCTCCAAAGATTCGAACGTTAATAAATAAGGCGACTATTAAAAACAGGATGGGTAATAAAGCTTGTAATATGGTAGGCTTAAGTGGTTTAATGGTCGCTTTGTTATCTGCCATAAAAAAAGGGATGATGAATTAAATACACGTTATAAAGCTTGAAGATAATGAAACGAGGGTAGTTATTTCAATGCATAACGAAATACTCTATATTAGAAGACATAAAAACAATTTTCCTGATGCGAACAATACTTTCATTTGTTTTATTTGCCCTTTTATTAAGCCCTTCGCTTGTTCACGCTCAGTTACTACACAATCAAAGTAACACTAATAGCGACAAACCGGCCTCAGCACATGATCAAATCCAATCTGCCATTGACTCTGGATTTGAGTGGGTAGACCTAGAAGAGGCCCAAAGAATAGCTGCAGAATCCCAAAAAAAAGTACTGATTTTTGGCTATGCCGAGTGGTGTACCTACTGCCTTAAGATGAGAAAAGAAAGCCTACCCGATTTGTCTGTTGTAGACGCCATTAATCGATATTTTATCCCTGTTCAGTTGGACGGTGAATCCACAGATCCAGTGGTGTTCAATGGTACGGAGTATACGAAAAATCAGTTGGCTCGTGGCCTGCAACTTCAATCCTTCCCCACCCATTATTTTGTGGATACCGAAGGTGGGGTGCTGGGGGCACAGCCCGGATACATTGAGCCTGATATTTATGCGCTCCTTTTGCGTTATGTAGGAAGCGATGCCTTTGAGCGGATTACTTTTGATGAATATATAGAACTAAATATGTAATGCGATTAAGCCAAGCCCTAGAAGACTACCTAAAAGTTATTTATGTATTGGAGGCAGATGGTGAGAAAGCAACGACTACTGCAATTGCTCAGGCCTTAGATGTTTCGAATGCTTCGGTGACTAATATGTTAAAGAAACTTGCGGGGATGAACTTAATCGTTCATGAGTCATACAAGGGTGCAGAATTAAGTCCTGCTGGGAAAAAGGTAGCTCTTGAAATCCTGCGTCATCATCGTTTATTAGAGTTATACCTAAAAGAGGTTATGGGCTACTCATGGGATGAAGTGCATGATGAGGCTGAAAAACTAGAGCACCATATTTCAGAACAATTTGAGGATCGTATTGCAGAATTACTCAATCATCCAACGCACGATCCGCACGGGGATCCTATTCCAACTAAAGATGGCGTTATGCCAGAAAAAGCAACCCTAGCGCTCAATGAGGCAGATATAAATACCTTGTATATGGTAGGACGGGTTCGTGATCAAAATCCTGAACTACTTCGCTACCTAGAACAGCAGGGCGTGTTGCCAGGAGTTGAGCTCACAATCATAGAAAAAGCCCCTTTCGACGGTCCAATAAACCTAAAGATTGATGGCGAGCTTATCTCTCTAGGCTTTACAATTGCTCAAAATATCTTTCTTATTCGACCCAGTCAGCAATAAACACATTAGTAGACCGGTCGCCTCCATTAAAGCGGTTAGAGGCAAATATAAGCTTAGTTCCGTCATAAGAGAACATCGGGAAAGAATCGAAGGTATCATCAAAACTCAGCTGCTTTAAGCCGGTCCCGTCTATGTTTATCATAAACAAATTAAAAGGGAAACCTCTGGATGATTTGTGATTGGATGCGAACACGATTTTTTCCCCGGATGGATGAAAATAAGGAGCCCAATTTGCGTTGCCTAAATCAGTGATTTGACGTAACCCGGTGCCATCTACATTAACTACATAGAGTTCCATATTCGTGGGTTCTACAAGTCCCTGTTCAAGTAAGGAAGTGTATTTTTCAATTTCTTCCTCGGTTTTAGGACGCGAAGAGCGGAAAACCAATTGCTTGCCATCAGGAGAGAAAAATGCCCCTCCATCATAGCCTAATTCCGAAGTAATTTGGCGGACATTTCCTCCATCGGTATCCATGATAAATAATTCTAAATCACCGGTTCTCATGGAGGTGAAGACAATCGATTTACCGTCAGGGGAGAGGGTTGCCTCGGCATCATAACCTGGTTCATAAGTTAAGGTGTCAATGATTTCACCTTCTAGGTTAGCTGTAAAGATATCATAGCCTTCATAAATCGGCCATACATATGCGCCATTTGGTCCTCGTTCTGGAACAGCAGGGCAATTAACATCAGCTAAGTGAGTAGAGCCATAAACGATAGTCGTATCGCCAGGTAGAAAAAAAGCACAGGTTGTTCTACCTGTTCCAGTAGAAATCATCTTGGGCATGAAGTTTTCGTCCTTTTTAGAGGTGTCCATGTAAAAAATCTGATCACAGCCTACTCCCCACTCAGGATTATTTGATTGGAAAACAATTTTTTCATCACCAAAACCGAAGTATGCTTCAGCATTATCTGCTCCAAAAGTCAATTGACGTAAATTTCGGATATGTTCTTCATTATCATAACGAAGACTATCCTGAGCCCTGTTATATGGGGCCTCGGATGGTTCAGGAGAGGAACAAGCATAAAGGCCAACGCCTAATATGATTAAGGAAAGAGTGAATAATCGCATGAATAGTACATTTGTTGTTTAACATTACAGACTAAGAAGTCGCTTTCTTGTAAGACCAATGAGTCAATGAAACCAGTCTTCCAATTGGTTTAATTAGTCAATAAATTTAACTTGACTAACTGACCTGACAGCGAATGAGCCTATAATATCTCGAAGACATTGTGATTCTTATAAGAGTGTAAAGATAAGAAAAATACTATTGCAATTGCACAATCGTGCAACCGGCACCACCCATGTCTTCATTGGCTAGTTCAAAGCTCGGAACATCACTTCTGTCGTTCAAATATCCATGGACAACCTCTTTTAGAATACCATCTCCTTTACCATGAACTAATTCAATGCTACCTAAGCCTCGAAATAGAGCTTTGTCTATGTAGTCTTGTAGTTCATTGATGGCTTGATCGGCGCGTTTACCCCGAAGATCCAAACTCACGGGAAGTGGTGTGCGCAATGAATCGATATGGTGCTGGGTCTTTGGAGTTTTTGATGCGCCTCGCTTCTTTGGTTTAGTTGCTTGGACACGTACCAAATTTTTGTAAGTGGTTTTTAAGCGAAGTCCATTTGCCTGTACAATGGCCTGCTTTCCTTTCATCTCAATCAGTTCACCATGGGTACTTCCGTCTAAAAATCGAACAAGGTCACCTATCCTTGGAGGTTTTTTAGAGGTCTGCATGGCCAATTCATCCGATTTTTGTTCCTGTATCTTGACCAGCTCAGATGATACTTCTTTCTTATGCGTTTCTAAATCATTACGGATAGCCTTAAGCTCTTTCTTTGAGCTTTTGTTCTCCTCCATAATCTGTTGAACAGCCTTTTCTACCTTTTTATTTGCGCCATCCATAATTCGCTTAGCTTCGTTCAAAGCTTTCTCTCGAATAGCTGTTTTCTCTTTATAGAGTGACTCTAATTTATGCTCATACGTGCGCTTTTGCTTTCGTGTTTTTTCCTGAAGTTCATTTAAGTGCTCTTCAAGCTTGGTCACTTCTTGGGTTTTGCTTTCCATTTCACTTATTAGTGATTCTAAGGTATTTTTTTGAATACCCAAGACCCCTCGGGCTCTGGTAAGCATGGCTGAAGGTAGGTGCATTCTCTGAGCAATATCAAAGGCGTACGAACTCCCCGGAATTCCTTTCTTAAACTGATAGGTGGGGGCTAGATTTACTTGATCAAATTCCATTGATCCGTTGACTGCTTTTTCATGCTCATGCGCGAATACTTTCAGTGACCCATGGTGAGTAGTAACCACCAAAAACGCTTCCTTATTGAGCATAGATTCAATAAATGATTGATATAGCGCACCCCCTTCTTCTGGGTCAGTACCAGCAGCGGCTTCATCAATTAATACTAAGGCTCCTTTTTTTGCCTTGAGACTGGTAAAGCGCATCCATTGTAGGCGGGACGAAAATGTACTTAAATCATTCTCAATAGACTGATCATCGCCCATATCAACAAACCAACCGGTAACTATGGGAACCTCAGAGTTTGGATCTGCAGGGATACCCCACCCACATTGAACCATTACGGTGGAAATACCTATCGTTTTCATTGCAACTGATTTACCCCCGGCATTTGGTCCCGTTATCATAAGGCAACGTTCACTCGGTTCCATTCTAAGTCGCAGAGGAACAACAGGCTCGACTTCCTTTTGGGTGGAGCTCTTAATCTTTAACAGGGGATTGTATGCCTGCTTTAGATCTAACGTGCCATTGGGAGAGAGTAGGGGGATAGCACCTGATAATTCGAGCGTAAACTGAGCCTTGGCGTATATCTGATCTAACTGAGCCAGATAAGAAATATTATCAGAAAACCAATCTACATATATTCGTACATGATCGGTTAATGCCTTCAAAATACGTTCTATTTCTTTTTGCTCGGCAATCTCTAACTCTCTAATGTCATTATTTAGATGGAGGGCCTCCGCAGGTTCCAAGTACACCGTTTGCCCGGTCGCTGATACATCATGAACAAAACCTGCAATTTTCCGTTTATATTCCACTTGTATGGGGATGACCATTCGACCGTTCCTTATAGTAGCGCCTTCGTCTCCACTCATTCCATCTTTTTGAGCCCGTTTAAGTGCTTTTTGAATCGCAGTTCGGAGTTGATTACGCTTAGTGCTTAGACTTTTTCTGAGCTGTTGAAGTTCTGGACTCGCATCATTTCTCAGATCCCCACGTTCAGAGATCTTGGATTGAATATGATCCTCTAAATCCTTCATGGGAATTAACATTTGAGCAATTTCAGTCAGCTCAGGGCACATTTCCTCACGTTGCTTAAAAAAACTTTTCATACGCCTACTCAGCCCAGCAATGCTCAGCAAGTCCTGAAAACTGGCCAAATTTAGCACCGTTCCTTCTATTCTAACCCGTTTTAAATGACTGCGTATTTCGGGTTGATGTTCACTCGGGTAGGCGTCCCCACTTTGTAGCACCAGCATCAGTTCTTGGGTGCGTGACATATCTTTTTGAATGCGAGCCTCAGTGGTACTGGGTAGAAGATTAGATATGCCTTCCTTTCCAAGTTCACTCCTACAATAGCGAAGAGTTTGGGTTTTTATGGCTTGCAAGCCAAGTTTATTAAGAGTGTGAGATAAGCTTATCATCGTTTAAGTAGGTAGTCGTCACAAAACATAGTATTCTTAAAATATAGCAACCATAAATATACGGTTTTCATTTGCTAAGCGGTGAGCATAGCTTTACTTTCTTTATCTGATTAGAAAACAACCTATGATTCTCTCATTTTTTCAAATAGATGCATTTAGCTCGGTAGCGTTTTCGGGGAATCCCGCTGCGGTGTATCCCTTGCCATATTGGTTGCCGGATACACAACTACAGGCTATAGCTATGGAACATCAACTCGCTGAAACCGCCTTCTTTGTCCCATCAGGCACTGCCTATGAGTTGCGCTGGTTCAGTCCAGAAACAGAGGTAGATTTATGCGGGCATGCGACTCTGGCTGCCGCCTATGTACTTTTCAAAGAGATAGGAGTTCAGCATGAAGTACTACAATTTTTTACCCGTTCAGGAACACTTACCGTAAAGCAAACCGAGGATGGGTACATGATGGATTTTCCACTACTTCGTGTGGAAAAATTTACGGGAGATCAACAGGCATTAATTGCTGCCTTGGGTTTGGAGCGCACACCCGTATCTATCTGGCAAGCGGACGATATACTGGTTGAACTTTCTAGTCAATCCGAGTTAATTGATCTTGTACCAGATATGCAGGCCTTAGCTGAAATACCCACTAGAGGAGTGATTGTAACGGCATTACCAACATCAGATGAAATCGACTTTGTCTCCCGTTTTTTTGGACCAAGAGTAGGGGTAAATGAGGATGCCGTGACGGGTTCAGCTCACACCAAATTAGCCCCATTCTGGGCTGAAAAGCTGGGTAAACCTAAGCTCAAGGCTAAACAATTATCTAAGAGAGGGGGAGTTTTAGCCCTAGAAATCAGCGGTGATAGGGTGCTTATAACTGGAAATGCGATACGATTTTCTAGAGGAGAAAGTACCATTCCAGAGGCCAAAGACCCAGTTTCTAGCAGCTCACAAATATGACTTTTATTCTCTTACTACTAGGACTTTTGGCAGGACTCATTGCAGGATTATTTGGAGTAGGAGGGGGTATCATATTTACACCGGTGCTATTTTTCTTATTCGAGCAAGCCGGTATACCCAATTCAGTCCCATGGGCAGTGGCATCAGGGCTCATGTGTACTTGGATTACCTCGCTAGCTAGTGTGGTGAGGCAGTATAAACAACACCATTTATTTGTAAAAGAGGGTTTACTGCTGGGATTCTTTGGTGCCTTAGGTATTAGCTTAGGAAAGTGGGTACTTCTTTCCCCCTACTACAGTAGGACGGAATTTATCGTGGTATTTAGTAGTCTGTTATTCTACAGCGCTGTATTAATGTTCATAAGAGGCCGTAAAACTGATACCCATACCGATGCGAGCGCCGAAGCAAGCTCACCAACCTTTAGCCCTAAACAAGCCTCCGTTACGGGTTTAATTGGAGGTGGAATAGCTTCGTTGGCCGGTGTAGGAGGTGGAGGTACTATGGTTCCAATAATGAATCTATTCTATAAGCAGCACTTTCGTAAAGCGGTAAGTATTTCACATTTAGGTATGTTCAGCATGATTACTGTAGGCGTTCTTCAGTTGATGGCAGAGCATCCAGCATTAACGGGGGCAGGACAAAGTTTAACACAGTGGACCCTAGGATACGTCGATTTAGGTGCGGTGAATTCAATGGGGTGGACCGCACTGTTGGGCGCTTATGGCGGGGCATGGCTGAATCACAAAATACCACGTCATTATCTGCAGTTGGGTTTTGGACTATTAGCCCTGGCTATGGGTACCCGGCTTCTGTTGACATTATAGTACTTGTTGGACATATGACACCTAATAATGGTATATAATCGATACGCCCGCCCAATCAGTCAGCTATCTACATCAACCATCGTAAAAAAAAAGAAGCCCCTGTTCAAGAGGCTTCTTTTATTGTTAGCAATCTATAGCCTGCCGTCTGATGGCATGTACGTCCTTGCAACGTACATGGCTATAATCCAGTAAACAATGCCGGATACAGACACCTCTTCCAAGGGTACTGTGGGGATACCGGCAAAAATTTGACGTTTAGTCCATTATCCTTCTTAAGAAGGCGGGTTGTTCCGAATCATCTCTTCGAGTACTTTCTGCTCTTTGCTGAAAGTTTGCCACTCGTGCCGCTTGATTTGGAGCCGTTGGTTCGGCGGCATGACTCTGAGTATCCTCTTTGCGTGCATTTATATCTCGACGTAGATACGATGGGGTATCCAACCGTTTGAGGTTGCCTTCCCCTTTGTAATAGTCTTTATTAGGCCGCGAAAATTTGGAGGCCTCTTCAGCATCCACTCCTGTTTTAACTGCGGTAGTTTGCTCGGGTGCGGGTACAGCTTGTTCATTATTAGCTTGATTAGCCTGTTGAAAAGCCTGTGCTACTCGATTAGGAGCTTTATTTGGAGCAACTCGAACACTATTTCGATCTTCAGCCAACTCAAAACCTGTCGCAATGACGGTGACCCGCATTTGTTCACCAAAAGACTCATCCAGTACGGTACCTAGAATGATTTCTGCATCATCACCAGCTTCCTGTTGGATAATACTGGTTGCCGTAGTGGTCTCACGCATACCTAGTTTAGATCCAGCGGATATATTCACGAGTACATTACGTGCTCCTCGTATGCTAACCCCGTCTAAAAGAGGGGAATTAATGGCATCTCTAGCTGCTATTTCCGCTCGATCAGAGCCTTCAGCGGTGGCAGAACCCATAATTGCGGCTCCTCCATCGGTCATGGTAGTTCGAACATCCGCGAAATCCAGGTTGATAAGACCTGGCATTAGAATCAAGTCGCTTATGCCTCGGGTAGCGTTATATAAAACCTCGTTGGCCATGGCAAAAGCTTCGATCAGAGAGGTTGATTCATCGCCGATGTCTAAAAGGCGCTCATTTGGAATAACAATTACGGTATCGCATTGTTTTTTTAATTCGGATATCCCTTCCAAAGCATATTTCTTTCTTATACGCCCTTCGCATTCAAAAGGGGTAGTTACAATACCTACGGTTAGAATTCCTTTACGCTTCGCCATTCCAGCAACTACTGGAGCGCCACCGGTTCCGGTTCCACCACCCATACCGGCAGTCACGAAGATCATGTCGGCACTTTCTATGGTTTCCTCAATATCGTGTCGATTTTCTTCTACGGCTTCTCGGCCAACTTCTGGTCGTGCTCCTGCTCCCAATCCGCTGGTAAGGGCCGTGCCCACCTGTACTTTAATATCAGCTAAGCTGTTTTTAAGTGCCTGTGCATCGGTATTTAGAGCAATGTATTCCACACTGTCTAAACCCATATTTATCATATTATTGATGGCATTTCCGCCACCACCGCCAACACCAATAACCTTGATCTTGGCATTTTCCTGACTTTTTTCGTCAAAGTAGAATCTAGAATTTGACATGTCTACTCCTTATGATTGTTTTGTTTACTGGATATTCTGTAGATGACTGCATGTTGTTCATGCGATTAAAGTTCTTTGAACCAGCCTTTCATACGATCGGCTATTTTGTTCATTACCTGCTCCACACTGGTTGCTTTAGAAGAAGCAGGGATCATAGTTTTTTGGTTATTCATACCTGTTTTTAAGGCATGAATGACCAAACCAACGGCGGTAGCATAAATTGGAGAGTTTACCTCTTCTACTAAGCCACCGGTAATTCCTAAAGGTAGACCAATCTTAGCGTCCATCCCCAAGCTTTCATTCGCTAGAGGACAAATATTTTTAACCAATGATCCACCACCTGTTAGGACGACTCCAGCACTTAGTGCATCGGAGTATCCACTTCGTTTAATCTCTATGCCTACGATTTCAAGAATTTCTTCCATTCTGGCTTGGATAATCTTTCCAAGTATACTCTTGGTTATTTCTTTGGGAGGTCGGCCGGCTATGCCAGGAACGGTAATTACTTCGTCTTCCTGGATCAAGTCGGCATAGCTTTCCCCATGCTTTCGCTTTAAATTTTCTGCTTGGTCATCTAATACACTTAATCCTATTCGGATGTCATCGGTGACTTTCTGCCCAGCGACGGCAATCACGGCTGTGTGCCGGATAGTACTTTCTTGGAAGATAGCCACATCGGTAGTGCCCCCACCAATATCGACTAATACGACTCCGGCTTCTTTTTCTTCGGTATCTAAGGCTGAATAAGAAGACGCTAATGGTTCAAGGATTATATCCGCTACTTGATAGCCTGCCCGTTCTACACAACGGTATATATTCTTAGCCGCAGAGACCAAGCCAGTAATAATATGCACTTCGGCCTCCATACGCATACCACTCATTCCCACAGGGTCACTAATTCCATCCTGACCATCCACAACAAATTCCTGAGGGATGACGTGCAGAATTTGTTGATCGGTTGGGAGCATGATGCGTTGACAATCTTCTAAAAGTCGTTCAACATCCTTAGAAGTGATTTCATTATCTCGGTTATTGATGGTAATAACCCCTTTGCTTCGCATACTCCTAATATGATCCCCGGCTATGCCCACATTCACCGAATTGACCTCTATCCCAGAGGCTAATTCGGCCTGGGCTATGGCCTCCTTTATCGCATTGACCGTTTTATCAATATTCACAACGACTCCACGATTGAGTCCGTCGCTAGGAGCTTTACCGACCCCCAAAATATTGATACGTTCCTGCTCGTCTATAGAAGCTACAATGGCACAAATTTTTGTAGTTCCAATGTCGAGCCCTACCATTATGCGTTCTGTTTCTGTCATGATTCCCTCGTTATGATTTGATCGTTAAAGCGTAGGTCAATTTGCGCGATACGGGCAATACCCTTTTCTCGGATAACCTGTGTGTAGAACAGTTCCCAATTCGCGAGTTTATTCGTAAATGATTCGGTACCAAAAAGAAGTTTAACGCCATTTTCATGACTCAGTGCCACTACACCTTCAACAGGGTCGTAGGCTACTTCGCTTAAGGTAGTCCAAGAAAACTCATGTTCTTTTGCTTCCTTCAAAAAACGGGCTACCTGCTCAAAAGCTTCTGTATGTAAAGTGTCGGATGGTCGAGCTGTAGAAAAACCGTAAACCAGCGGAACATCGATCGTTTTACCGGTAATAATTGGTAATTGTATACCTTCACCATCGGCATATCGCTCTGTTTCCCCACCTACCAATAAGGCTATAGGTATTCGTTCCTCAACAGAAAGATGAAGGGTACCACCGGGTTCTACATAGGGTTGTACAGATTTCACATAGGCCAGTTGCTTCACCCTGTTTTTGAGTTCTTCCAAATTCAAACTATCAGGGGCAATTCCCATGGACACTTGAGCCGCTTCTATGATTTCCGTTTCCTGATGAAACCAAATTCCGGATACGCGTAGGGAGTCTACCTTGAGTGTTTGTTGCCAATAAAAACCACCAACAATTCCTAGTCCAACCAGTAAAAATACTCCTGTGAGTAATGCAGGTCTAGAAATGCCCGATATGGTATGTTTTTTCTTTACACTCATTCTTCAAAAGGTTTAGCTATTTCCAGCCATTCCGCAAACTTTTCGCCCATACGATAAATATCGCCTGCTCCCATGGTTATGACGATATCTCCCGATTGCACGATGCTTTTAAGCGCATCAGCCACATTCTGTTTATCATGCACATAATGCACATTTTTATGTCCATACTGCTCAGCTGTGTTTGCAATTAATTCGCCTGTGATACCTTCAATAGGTTTTTCTCGTGAGGGATAAACATCGGTTACCACCAACACTTCGGCGTCGAAAAACGAAAGTCCAAACTCTTTATATAACTCCTGAGTTCTGGAATATAAATGAGGTTGAAAAACGGCAATCACACGTCGATCTGGCCAGCCGCGATGGGCTGCTTGTAGGGTGGCTTGAACTTCCGTGGGATGATGAGCGTAGTCATCGATGAGCATAAGCCCATTTGAATATTTTTTTTGAAAACGGCGATAAACCCCTTCAAAACGTTCTAAGCCACGCTTGATCGTTTTAAACTCCATTCCCATTTCCAACCCGCAGGCTATAGAGGCCAAGGCATTCTTAACATTGTGCTCACCGGGAGCTTGTAAACTCACCACACCTAACTTTTGGCCTTTGTAAATCACCGTGAAGGTAGTGGTAAATTGCGTAGCCTGAATATCAGTAGCCCGTAGCAGTGCCTGAGGTGTGAGTCCGTAACTAATAATTCTGCGCTTTAGATCAGGTAAAATACTGCGCACATTCTCATCATCTAGGCAAACAATGACCGATCCATAGAATGGAACTTTATTTGCATAGTCAATGAATGCTTGTTTTACGTCGGCTAAATCATCATAAATGTCTAGATGTTCCGCCTCAATATTTGTTATGACCGCAACCGAGGGGGTAAGACGTAAAAAGGTGCGATCGAATTCATCGGCTTCAACGATGATAATATCGCCTTTACCTACCACGGCATTGGTTTTGTCAAAACTGTGAACTTTACCACCCACCATGATGGTAGGATCAAAATTACCCTCTTGTATAACCAAACCCGTCATGGTAGTTGTGGTGGTTTTACCATGCGTACCAGCAATTCCAATTCCGTACTTCATACGCATAAGTTCGGCTAACATTTCCGCACGCTTGATGGTGGGAATTCGCTGTTCAATGGCCGCTATTGTTTCTTCGTTCTCATGGGCCTGAACGGCTGATGTATACACTACTACATCGGCATCCTTTATTTGATCGGCGTGGTGCCCTTCATAAATTGTAGCTCCTAGCTCAGCTAAGCGCTGGGTTGTTTCACCCAGTTGCCCATCCGAACCCGAAACCGTATAGCCACGATGAAGTAGGATTTCAGCCATACCACTCATCCCTATTCCTCCAATACCCACCATGTGGATATGACGAGTTCGTCCAAAACTAGGTTGTTTTTCGAGGCGAAGGGTTCCAGAAGTGAGATGGTCAGTAGACTTAGTCATGGCTTCCTTCGATTTCATGTAAAATTTCTTCGGCAATATGTTTGGCGGCAAAGGGTTTAGCCATAGCCAATGCAGCGTCGTTCATTCGTCGCAATTGTTCTTGGTCTGCAAGTAGACGTGTAACAAGTTCTGTCAGTGTATCTTTAGCCTCTTCATCGGAGAGCATCTCGGCGGCTCCTTGCTCCTGCATCGAGCGCGCATTCATGGTTTGATGATCCCCAGCAACATATGGTGAGGGTATAAGTATACTCGGTTTGCCTGTAACCATGAGCTCTGAGCAAGAACTCGCTCCTGCCCGACTCACCACCAAATCAGCTGCTGCATAGGCGGCGGGCATATCATTCAAATAGGCATGTAGGCGAAGTCGTGGATACTCTTCTATATCAATGTTCTGACTAAGAGCATCGATGTAACGCTTGCCACATTGCCAAATTATATACAATCCGGCATGGTCATGCAAGGTTTCTAGGCTATGCAACATGGCCTCATTAATACTTTTTGCCCCTAAACTACCACCTAAGACCAGCAATACAGATCGGTCTTCAGAAAAGCTGAATAACGAACGTGCTTTTGAGGGCTTTGTCTGGACTAGGTTTTTCCGGGTTGGATTACCGACCATTCGCACTTTTTTTGGGGGAAAGAAGTCCTCGGCATCCGGAAAGGCAGTAAAAATTCGTTGGGCAGAAGAAGCTAGCATACGATTAGTGACCCCTGGGTATGAATTTTGCTCCTGAATCATCACCGGAATTCCAAATCGGCTGGCCATCCATCCCACAGGTCCTGCCACATATCCTCCGCAAGAGATCATGACAGCAGGTTTTAATCGTTTCAACAGCCAAAAAGATTGAATCAACGACACCATCAATTTTAACGGAAACAGTAGGTTGGATAGGGTAAATCGCCGTTGCAATCCACTTACCCAGATAGGATGAATTTGATAACCCGCTTTAGGGACCGCGGTCCATTCCATGTGGGTTTTAGTTCCCACGAAAGCAATTTCTACCTGCTCCATTTTAGCCTTCAGGGCATCGGCTATTGAAATAGCTGGGTATACATGACCTCCTGTTCCCCCGGCTGCAATCATCACTCGATATTTGGTGTCATTTCTAGGCATAAAACAAGGGTCTCCTATCTTTTTTATGCTTGGAAATATTGAGCAGTATGCCAACTATGGCGCCAGCAAATAATAAATTTGTGCCTCCATAGCTCACAAAAGGCATCGGTAAACCAGTAACTGGAAACAAACCGCTAGCAACTGCTGCGTTGACAAAACCATAAAGACAGAGGTATAGGGTGCAACCTAAAGCCAATAGAGAACCCAAATAATCCTCTGCATTCCTGGCTATAAAGGCCACTCCTCGAATCAATAAAAACACAAAAATTGCGATGAGGGTAGTAGCTCCCAAAAGTCCATATTCCTCCGCAATTATGGCAAATATGAAATCATTATAGGGAGTTGGTAAAAAATCGCGCTGCGTACTTTTGCCAATTCCCACCCCTGTAATCTCACCCTGAGCAATCGCAATATGAGCCTGTTGTGCTTGCCGCCTGCTGCCATCGAGTAAACGCTCGGTTTCAATTTGTTTAATTTGTCCTACATACTGCTCGATTCGATCCTGGCGAGTAGCTGACTGGTTAATCAGTAAAAAGCCACCAAAAATAGCCAGTAGAATCATGGTGCCTAATTGCACAATACTGATTCGTCCAACAAACATGAGAATGAGACAAATTCCCATAAGCAAGCCTGCCGTTGAAAAGTCCTCTACTCCGATAAGAGCACAGGTGATGAACACCCAAATCATAATAGGCATGAATGCTCGTTGAAAGTCTTTGATGTATTCTTGTTTTTCATTCAAGAGCACACTTACATGTATGATCAGTGATACCGCGGCTACGGTGGAAGGCTGAAATCCAAATCCACCAATAGAAAGCCATCGTTTAGCCCCAAACTGTTCCTCGCCAAACACCAATACCATGACCAATAATAACAAACTAACTACCATGAAAGGCCTAGAAAACTTCGCAACTGTATGATAATTAATCTTCGATCCCAGCAGAATAACCACCACGGCAATACCGATTTTCACCAAATGACGAGTAATCATCTCAAAGGCCGAGGTGTCGTTATTTTGCGCAAAAAAAGCGATCGATGAATATACCGCCAACAAACCAAAACTAAGTAGCATGATAACCGCCATGAGAATGTAGCGGTCACTGCCTTGACTACGCGTATCCAATTCTTCAGGGGTAGTACCAAGAATTTGATGAATGTTTCTATTTGGACTGGTATGAATCAATGAGTTTTGCTTGGTGTTATTTGGGTTGTTTTGTTGGATTCATCTAGCTCAGGTGTTGAACGCACTCCTTAAATTTCCGACCTCGATGCTCATAATTATCGAACATGTCAAAAGAAGAACATGCAGGGCTTAGTAGCACTGTTTCTCCTCTTTTAGCTTGTTTTTGAGCCATTCGGACGGCCGCGCGCATGTCATCTGCTTTCATAAAATGTGGAACCATATCACCAATTTGTTCTTCAATGCGTTCTCGAGATTCTCCAATGGCAATAACGGTGTGCACCTTATCGATGAGTTGATCGCGCAGCTCAGTATAATCGTTGCCTTTATCGCGTCCACCTAAAATGAGCGTCAATGGAGTTTTAATGCTGTCCAATGCAAACCATACGGCATTTACATTGGTAGCTTTGCTGTCGTTTATATATTTCACTCCATCCAATTCGCGTACTAGCTCCAAGCGATGTTCTACGCCCAAAAAGTGAGAAAGACTCTCGCGAATAATCTCATTTTTTATTTCACAGGCTCGAGCGGCAAGAGCCGTAGCAAGCCCATTCTGTAGATTATGATGTCCTTGTAATGATAATTCAAAGGGTGACATGAGTATTTCCTCGTGGTTATTAAATCGGAAGATGATATGATTATTGTGCAGGTAAGCGCCCTGTTCCACTGTTTGTTGGGTAGAAAAAGCCCAAAGTTTAGGGGCATTAGGTTCCTCTAAAAGCTGCTGGGCATGTACACGCACCCGCAGATCGTCATAATTATAGATATAGGTCTGTTTGGCAGTTTGCTGCTGAGTAATTCGAAATTTCGAAGCGGCATAATTATCCATAGAATAGTTATACCGGTCTAGATGATCCGGGGTAATATTCAACAGTACACTTACATTGGGACTAAAGGTGTGAATATGATCCAATTGGAAACTACTCACTTCTAAAATCCAGTAAAATTCCCCTCGGGTCGATTGATGCCCAGTTAGGTCTAGCGAGTTCGTGTTCACAGTGAGTATGCTGGCTGTATCATCTATATGGTCATCGGCTGAATGTACTAGCCCAAGCTTCGTACACTGCTCACTAAAGGCCATACCGATGTTGCCCGCGAGTTGATGAGGGCGTTCTGCGCGGGCAAAACAATCCTCTAACCATGAGCTCACGGTAGTTTTACCATTACTGCCGGTCACTGCAATAATAGGAGATGGGGAATACCAACTAGCCAGTTCAATTTCAGAGACCACGGCTTTTTGGGCGTGGAGGTATTCTTGCACTAAAGCGGTCTGTGTGGGTACTCCTGGGCTGAGCACAGCAAAGGCTCCGTCAAAGGCGGCCGCGGAATGCCCGCCTTCCTCGAAGGCGATTCCGCGTGTTTGTAAGCGTTCTTTCATCGGTTTGGCAATAGTGCCATGATCGCTTACAAACACGGCTGCTCCAGCTGTGTGGAGCAGTTCGGCCGCCCCCACACCACTCCGGGCAGCGCCAATAACAACCACCTTGGTACCGGGTAGTTGTTGCTTTAGCTGGGTTATATGTGTTGTATCCAAGATCATATTAGCGAATCTTCAGAGTTAGTAAGCTAATTAGGGCCATCAGGATAGCTACAATCCAAAAACGGACCACAATTTTACTCTCGCTCCAGCCTTTTTTCTCGAAATGATGATGGATGGGTGCCATTAAGAAAAATCGTTGGCCTTCTCCCGTTGTCCATTTGGTATACTTGAAATAAGTGGTTTGGATTATGACCGAAACAGTCTCAAAGAAAAACACACCGCAAATAAAAGGTAGTAATAGCTCTTTGTGCAGCATTAAAGCTAAAGCACCGAAGGCACCGCCAAGGGCAAGTGAGCCGGTATCACCCATGAAAACGCTGGCAGGATGAGTGTTATACCATAAAAAGCCCATACAGGCTCCAATTAAGGCCGCTGCGAATACGGTAAGTTCGCCTGCACCGGGTAAATACATGATATCTAAGAAACCAGAAAAATCGATTCGTCCAGAAACATAGGCAAAAATCGCAAATACAATACCGCAAATAGCTGATATCCCAGTAGCTAATCCATCTAATCCGTCTGTTAAGTTGGTGGCATTACTAACGGCGGTAATAATAAAGATGGAAACCCCTAGGTAAATAAACCATCCCAGAGTTTCCCCGAAATAGGCATAATCGATGGTTAAATTTTTTGCAAAAGGTACCGTGCTTAAGGTATTCACGGTTTCAAAGTTTGGATGAGAATACAGCACCAATCCCAATACCAAGCCAACGCTTACCTGTCCAGCAATTTTAAACCTTCCTGCAAGGCCACTTTTATTCTTCTTAACCACTTTTATATAGTCATCTATAAAGCCAACCAAACCAAGCGTTAGCATGACAAAGAATATGAGCCAGCCATAGATGCTGTCCATTCTCACAAACAACAGGGAGGGAATTAGGGTTGACAATAAAATAATTACGCCGCCCATTGTGGGTGTACCCTGCTTGCTTTGATGATCTAATCCAATGTCATCCCGTACCACCTCACCCAGTTGCATTCTACGTAACCACGCAATGATACGCTTACCAATAAATAAACTAATGAGTAAGGAAGTCACTGCCGCCAAACCGGTCCTAGTCGATATAAAAGCCATGGCTGTGGCACCTGGAAGTGCAAAAGTCTGTTCTAACCAATTGAATAATTCGTAAAGCATTAGGCCGCCTCCTTCCATCTTTTTAGAAGTTCTAAGGCTATCTCACGATCATCAAAGGGATGCTTAACCCCCTTGATTTCTTGGTAATTCTCATGCCCTTTGCCTGCAATTACGATAATATCATCGGCCGTAGCTAAATCTAAAGCTATACCAATGGCTTTTGCACGCTCGACCTCTACATGAACTTGCTCAGCACTAAAATGCTCACTAAATCCAGAACAAATCTCCTCGATAATAGACTCAGGTGATTCAGACCGAGGATTATCGGTAGTTACGATAGCTAGGTCACCCCATTTTTCGCAAGCTTGAGCCATAATGGGCCGTTTAGTTGCATCCCGGTCACCACCCGCCCCAAAAACAACAAGTAGCTTTTGGTGAGGTTTTTTTAATTCAGCCAAGGTGGAACATATATTTTCAAGGGCATCGGGAGTATGTGCATAGTCGATAAATACCGATGGATAGTTCTTCTCAATTGACTCCATATCTGCTGATGAAGCGACTTCGGTTCCTTGCCGTTGAGTTAATGTAGGCCCGTCTGATGGGGCTTTTAATACCTTATCCTGAGCTTTAGCTTCGATGTGGACTCGTTCTAAACGTCCAGGAGCACCACCCAAAACCTGAGTTTGCTTTTCTAATTCATTGGAATTAATGCCTAATAACTGCGCGGCAGTGATTGCTTGTAACGCGTTATACGCATTAAATAAACCCACCAGTGGTAGTTCAAATCGTAGGTTGGCTGTTTTGTCCAGTAATGTAGTTCCAGCTAATCCCAATGATTCTATGGTGTAGCTGCGCCCTTGAGCCCATGCAGGTAGGGGGGGATAAGGCGAATTTGCCGGTTTCACCGAAGGGCTATGTTGTCTTAATTGATCGCCTTGGGCATCGATTAACCCGATGGAGAAAATTTGGGCATCGGTATCTTGTATCATGTAGCCGCTATGGGGATCATCAGTGTTAATAATAGCCCAAGATCCTGGCTTTAAGCCATCGAATAATTTCTTTTTTGCCCTCATGTAGGATTCAAAATCATCATGATAATCCAAATGATCGTGGGAAATATTGGTGAATATGGCGATGGTAAAAGGAATTCCTTCCACACGGTACTGATCCAAAGCGTGGGAAGACACTTCCATGACCAAATGGGTACTGCCTGCATTTACCATGGCTTGCATATCATTAGCTAGCTCAATTGGATCCGAGGTCGTGAGTGAAGATGGGATTTCACGGTCTAAAATACGCTTGGACACCGTACCCAACAAGCTCGCAGCCTTACCTGAGCGCGTCAATAATTCATATAATAAGGTCGCCGTTGTTGTTTTTCCATTGGTGCCTGTTATGCCAATGACTTGCAAGCGTTGCCATGGATCCCCAGCAAAAGCTTGGGCTAGCGGTCCAATAACTTCTCTAGTATTTGCCACCTGCATGTAGTTTTCCACATCGGGATACTTTTCAGGAGCTTCCTCGCCTATTATAAGTAGCTTGGGCGAGTTCGATAGCTCATTGATAAAATCATGTCCATCTACTTTTGTGCCTCGGACAGCTACAAAAGCAGTGTTGGGCACTATTTTTCTTGAATCCTGGCTAAGCTGAGTGTAGACCGTATCTGGCTGTTTAATGCGTTTGGCATGAGGTTGACATATAACTTGAATGTCCTGGATACTCATCTGGCGTGACACTAAAGGAGATATGTTAGAGGTGGATTGGCTCATTGCAGCCCCTTTGTTTGTCCGCTAATTTGTTCGAAGGAACGTGCTTTACCTCTCAGGGTAACCGTTCGCCCTGGGCGTGTAAATTCACCGGCTAGTGGAAACTGTGCATATATGGTACCTGAGCCTATTCGTTGTGTCTTTAGACCTAGTTCAGCTAACATGCTATGCGCTGTTCGCATACTCATCCCCCGCAGATCGGGTAGTTCTATACGTTCAATCTCATTAGTTTCAGCAACTTTTAACGCTGTTTGTGAATCCTTGTGTGGATTTATAAGACCTGATTTGGGGTGAATTTGAAGTTGTAGTCGCTTTTTTGTGAAAAGAGTATCCCCGGGGGCTGGATGCTGTTTCACCACCCATTCTCCCTCACCTTCAATATCATAAGGGATGTATAATGATTCCAATAGGTCTCCGGCTTGTTCAGGTGATAGGCCTAAAAGGGAGGGAGCGATAGCAAAGGTGTTATTATTATTATCGCGTTGCACCAGTTGCTGCTGTAAATCTTGATCCAAACCGGCAATACGTAGGGCTACTTGCTTGAAAATAGGACCTGCAGTATAGCCACCATAACCAACCGGTTTTGGTTCGTCTAACATAATGTATAGTACATATTGGGGTGCGTCAACTGGGAAAAATCCGACAAAAGATCCTCGGTAACGATTGGAGTACATCCCATTTACTACTTTCTTGGCGGTACCAGTTTTACCCGCAATTCGAAGCCCGGGTATTTGAGCCAAATCCCCGGTACCGGAATCGCTAACAACACTCTCAAAAACAGGATAAAGTTTATCTAAGGTTGTAGCTTTGGCTACCCTACGGATACGAGTTGGTTGGAATTGTTCAACGACCTGACCATTTGAATTGGTGATTTCTTTTACTAAGTAAGGACGCATCAAATCACCCCGATTGGCAAAGGCAGCATAGGCTTGAGTAGTTTGAAGTGGGGTTGAAAGAAGCTCATAGCCATGAGACATCCAAGGCAGACTTACCAAACTCCATTCGAAAGGCTTAGCCATACGTCCACTTTCTTCCCCAGCAATATCTACATGGGTAGGAGTTCCAAAACCTAGATTACGGGCATATTGGTAGAAGGTATCATTATCCAATCGCATCGCAATTTCAGCAGTAGCCACATTGGAGGACTGTTGAATGACCTCCTCAAAGTTCATGGTTCCTAGCGGGTCATGATCACGTAAAGTAAGTCCATGAATATGAACAGCTCCGTCCTCAGGCGTTTCGAAAAGCTCACCATCTTCAATCACACCTTGCTCAACGGCGGCAATGGCGGTAACTAATTTAAAGGTAGATCCAGGTTCTACCATGTCTGCAATGGCAAAATTTCGTCGGTTTTCTTCGTTGATATCGCCAGGGACATTCGGATCATAGCTTGGATAGTTGGCCATAGCTAAGATTTCACCGGTCGTGGGGTTCATGATAATTCCAGTGCCATAGTTAGCCTGATACCGTTGCACACCTACTTGTAATTCATCTTCTAATATGGCCTGGATCGAGGCGTCGATGGTCGTGTGTAGATCATAGCCTTCAATGGGGAGCTTTTTGGGTGCTCCTACATATTCAAATACTCTTTGAAAAGCATCCTTACGCACTTGCTGAACTCCGTCAACCCCTTTGAGTTCTTTATCATAATGAGATTCCAGACCGATTCGTCCCTTCATTTCATGATTTACGAAGCCCATGGCATGGGCAGCAAGAGAGCCAAATGTATAGCTTCGCCGATAGTTTTCTTCCAATATTACCCCTCGGATTCCCAGATTAGCCAGTTCTTCCTTCTGCATGCTATTCATGGTTTTTTCTAACACTACATAGCGGGATCGGGTAGGGGCATCCTTTAGAATGCCTTGGTAATAGGCTTTTCCTTTTCCGGTGGTTCGGCCTAGGGTGGCTAAAACGCTGTCAATCTGAGCCTGTGTCATGCCCGGTACTTTTGGGTCAAGGGCCATTCTGTAATCTATGGTATTGGTGGCTAGCAAGGTGCCATTTCGGTCGTAAATATTGCCACGTTCTGCAGGTATCGCTATTTCGGTGATGGCTTGTTTATTCCAAAGTTGGCGAAGCCCTTCGCCTTCAATGAAATTAATTCTTACTAGTTGGACCAATAAAGCCGCAGGTAATAATAGCAGGATTCCTAACATCACAAACATTCGCCCCATTATTGCGCCTCTAAATTCCTGCATTTAACGGCCCTCCAATATCTGGTCAGCAGGGCCTGCATTAATAAAGCCCAATTCTCTCGCTTTACGATACATATTTGCAGGGCCTGTCATCCGGTCGTAACGAAGTTTTAACTCATCATGCATTTGTTGGGTTTGTTCGAATTCTCTTTGGAGCTGCTGAACTTGTCCAAGGAGCTCTTGTGTGGCAAAAACATGCGTTAGATAGATGAAACCAATACATGCTCCCAGCAAGGTGTAGGCAATAATTTTGGTAGGTTTGAAAGCCGATAATTTGATCCCAGTTATTGCGCCAGTTTTTTTACTGAATTTATGAGACGGAGGGGGTATGGAATCAGTGGAATTGACTTTTCGGAGGTTTGGCTTCACGTTCTGCCTATGCAGTGGAGACGATACCATCATGAGCCAGGGTCTCCTACTTTTTCAGCCACTCTTAGTTTTGCACTTCGGGAGGCTGGATTTCGATCAATTTCTTGATCATTCGGGGTAATTACCTGCCGGTTGATAGGCGTAAGGGGACAGACAGGGTTACCGTAAAAATCTTTTTCGATGATACCTTCAAAATTCCCACTTTTTATGAAGTTTTTTACCAGTCGATCCTCGAGCGAGTGGTAGCTCATGACCACCATTCGTCCGCCTGGGGCTAAGAGCTCAAGGCCTTGCTGTAAGACTTTTTTTAGTACCTCTAATTCTTGGTTCACCTCAATTCGAATGGCCTGAAAGACTCTAGCTAAGCTTTTAATTCTAAATTTAGGGGGTACCTGCTCACTAATTATGGCGGAGAGCTCCTGTGTGCTTTCAATCGGTCTAGCATCGATTATACTTTGAGCAATTTTGCGACTTCCTCGCTCTTCACCAAAATGAAATATTATATCTCTGAGTCGCTCATAATCGTAGGTGTTTATAACATCATATGCCGTTAATCCCGTATAGGATCCCATTCGCATATCAAGAGGCCCTTCTTGCTGAAAGCTAAATCCTCTGTCAGCCTCTTTAAGTTGATGAGTGGAAACTCCCAAGTCCAAAAGGATTCCGGCTACCTGTCCTTTATAGGGGGGAGGTAAAAGAGTAGACAGGTAGCCAAAGTTTCCTTTTAAAATCGTACACCTCGGATCTTCTCCAATTCGCTCGCTGGCAGCCTCAATGGCTTGCTGGTCTTGGTCCACTCCAAAAACTCTGGCATCAGAGCCTAGGTTCTTGAGTATGGCCAGCGTGTGACCACCACCGCCCAAAGTCGCGTCAACGTAGATGCCGTTCGAGTCGGTGATTAAATGCTCAATACACTCTTGAAGCATTACCGGAGTGTGTTCGTAATATGCAACCATATTATTCACCATCGGATTCAGATCCGCCTCCCATTACTTGTTCAAAAATAGCTTCAAAAGTATCGGAATCTAAATCGGCATCCACTTTTGCGAGGATGTCGGGGGACCAAATCTCGATGTATTGCCCCATACCAATGAATATAGCTTTCCCATTGATTTGAGCATAGTTGGCATGCTCAGTGGGGAGAGCAATGCGATGTTGTTTGTCCAAGGCGGCGTCTTCAGCATAGCGTAAGAAATTCCGCTTGGCAATTCGGCTAGCTCGGGTAAAATTATTAGCCTTAGAGAGGGCGTTTTCCACGTCACGCCACTCATTTTCGGGGTATAGATAAAGACAGGTTTCTAATCCACGTACCACCACAAAGCGTTCCTGAGCGTCTGGGCTTAACACTTTTCGCATTTTAGCCGGAAAGGCTATGCGGCCTTTTGCATCTATACTATGCTCGTATTGACCTTTGAAGCTATGCAAGGTGACTAAACGTGGAATTATGATTGCTATATATTCGCTGAGAGAAAGTCCCCACTATCTCCCACTTTACCCCACAATGTACTCTAAAATTCTCTAATCTGTCAAGAAAAAAACGTTGGAAAATAAAAAAAATACCAAATCACTGTAATTAGGCCCTATATATAAGGTGTATTTTTGGTGGGAGGAAGTGGTCAAGGATTCCACTTTAGGTCTTTGTTAAGCTATTTTATTAGAAGGTATGTATAGCTAAAAACGGATCTTTGATTAGCTTTGGCAAAAACGGCTGTGGTTTGAATCGCTTTGGCAACAGGGAGGCGTTTCAATAGTTTTTAAAAAAATGAGACATCTTGATACGGATTAACCTGATATCTTTCTATGGATGGGTGTACAAAGTTCTAAGAGAATAATTTTTTATGTGGAGGCAAGAAATTGAGTCAATATTTGTATGAGTTGTTTAAACTCGATTAAAAAGGCATCATGACCATAGGGGGATTCTAGTGCCGTAAATTGGCCCTTAGGTAGCAGTTGGGCCAATTCTTTTTGTTCGGTAATTGGATACAAAGCGTCGGACAGTATGCCAACTACATGAATGGGTATGGTGAGTAGTTTTGCCACCTCTTCAAAACTACCACGACCTCTGGATATATCATGGGTATCCATGGAGCGTGTGAGTCGTTCATAGCTTAGTGCATCGAATCGTCTGTTGAGTTTCATACCCTGATAATCAAGGTAGGATTCAACCTGATAGTAAGGGGTATGCATATTTTCTCTAATCTCCCTACCAAACTTAGTCTCATAGTTTTCAGGAGAACGATAGCTCATCATTCCGATTTGCCGCGCTAGAGATAAGCCTTGACTTGGAGGCGCATCATTGGAGTAATCACCACCTTTCCAATAAGGATCTTGGTAAATAGCCTGGCGCTGTAAATGACTTAGTCCGATGGACCAAGCCGTATGTGCTTTACCCATTGCCATGAGGAAAGCACGCTTAATTCTTGAATCCATTAGGGCAAATTCTAAAGCAATCATCCCGCCCATAGATCCTCCTAAAGCACATTGAATAGAGTTGATCTGGAGATGATCAAGTAAGAGTTGTTCCATTCGAACGATATCCCGAATGCTTAGCACAGGAAATTGGGAACCGTAGGCTTTTTGAGTTTGTGGGTTCAGACTTTTTGGTCCAGTAGAGCCATAGCAACTTCCTGGGGTATTAATGCATAAAATAAAATGCCTATCTAAATCGATAGGACTTTGAGGGGTGAAAAAGCCATGAAACCAATCTTCTGCATTACTATCTCCAGTTAATGCATGAAAAATGAGTATCACATTATCTCTGTTCTTATTTAAGCTTCCCCAGCTGCGGTAGCTCAGCTCAAACCCATTAAATACAAAACCAGACTCGGTAGTGTATGGGTCGGGGACCAGAAATGTTTTTTGGATACTCATTCTTATGCGTCTGTGTAGTAGGTCAACGGATTGGTATACATGAGAGGCTTAAATCTTCGCTAATGCAAGATCAAAGTCTTCTTTTATGTCTTCTATGTGTTCGATGCCTACCGAAACTCTAATGAGATCTGAGCGAACACCGCTGGCTTCTTGCTCGCTTTCGCTGAGCTGTTGATGGGTGGTCGATGAGGGGTGTATCACCAAGGTTTTGGCATCCCCCACATTCGCTAGGTGACTTGCAAGTTGAACCTCATTGATAAAGGTTTTTGCGGCTTCATATCCACCTTTTACACCAAAGGTGAACAAGGTTCCAAATTGACCGTTTTTGAGATATTTTTTTGCTCGTTCATGGTAAGGGTGATCCTCTAATCCATTGTAATTGACCCAAGCAATTTTATCGTGTTCGTTCAGAAATTTAGCCAAAGCCAATGCGTTGGACGTGTGTCGCTCAATTCTTAAGGAAAGGGTTTCTAAGCCTTGTAAAAGCAAAAAGCTATTAAACGGAGAAAGGGCAGGACCGACATCTCGAAGACCTTCGACCCGAGCTCGAATTGCAAGAGCGATGTTCCCAAAAGGTCCATCGGCACCAAAAATTTCCCAAAAATTAATGCCATGGTAGCCGGGAGCGGGATCAGTAAACAACGGATAGCGTCCATTTCCCCAATTGAAATTCCCAGCATCTACGATGATACCCCCCACTGATGTTCCATGACCGCCTATCCACTTGGTAGCGGATTCGGTAACAATATTTGCACCATGAGCAATGGGTTGAACCAGGGCACCGCCAGCGCCAAAGGTATTATCCACCACAAGGGCAATTCCGTATTTTTGGCCTAAAGCGGCTAAACCTTCAAAATCGGCCACATTCCCTCGTGGATTTCCGATGGATTCCACGTAGATGGCTTTGGTTTGATCATCGATTAATGCTTCAAAAGCCTCAACCGTATCTTCTTCTGCAAATCGAACATCAATACCTAATCGGGGGAGAGTTACTTTGAATTGGTTGTAGGTTCCGCCATAGAGATTTTGAGTGGAGAGGATATTGTCTCCGGCTTGAGCAATGGTGGTGATAGCTAAAAACTGTGCTGACTGTCCCGATGCCGTAGCCACAGCAGCAGCGCCTCCTTCTAAAGCGGCAATGCGTTGTTCAAAAACATCCGTAGTGGGATTCATAATTCGCGTGTAGATGTTTCCGAATTCTTTTAACCCGAATAAATTTGCCGCGTGTTCGGTGTTTTTGAAGGTATAGGAAGTGGTTTGGTAAATAGGAACCGCCCGTGAACCAGTGGTTGGGTCGGGCTGTTGACCAGCATGAAGTTGCTGGGTTTCAAATCGTAAATTTCGTTTGTTTAGAGTACTCATAGTATTTTTCGTTTTTTTGTGAGTGATTGATTGTAATGATTCATTAACAACATGTATGAAACGAAAAAAGCCTTGCTCGGATGAATTCGAACAAGGCTTAGCTAAAAGCGGGTCGAACTCATCTTTCTTTGGATTGAATGGATCAATCGCAAAGCAGGATGTGGCACCTTTTCTTTGCATGTGCTCGTAATCGAGTGACATACATAGCCGGTTGCCAAGGCTTCACAGGGCCTGATCCCTCCGCCTTTCGTAATGAGAAGCTAGACTTTTAAAGAACACACAAGCTTAATGAGCTTGAATCGTAATACTAACACAGTTATTGTTTTGATGCAAGAGAGACTGAAAAAATTATTCTCTATACCCCAGATTCCGCACCATATTTTCTTTTTCTCGCCATTTTTCCCGCACTTTCACATGTAATTCTAAATGGACTTGTTTATCTAGAAAGGATTCAATGCTCTTTCGTGATTGTATTCCCAACTGCTTAATTGCAGCCCCTTTTTTCCCTATTATCATTCCCTTCTGTGAGGTTCTATTGACAATAATGTCGGCCATGATGCGGTCTATATCCGGAGATTCTTGGTACTGCATAATTTCCACTGTGGTCGAATAAGGTAATTCCTCGTGATAGTTCAGGAATAGTTGTTCACGAATGAATTCGGTGACAAAAAATCGTATTGGATGCTCACTTAGTTCTTCCTTTGGGTAGAAGGCTGGACCTAGTGGAAGAGTGGATTTTAACTGGTTTATTAATGAAGGAATACCGTGTTCCTCTAATGCAGATATCGCTTGAATACCCTTGAAAGTGTAGTCCTTTTCGTAAGCTTCTTGGACCTTTTTAAGCCATGTTTCAGGTACGGAATCCATCTTATTTAGCACCAGTAAAACGGGTTTGTGTAGAGATCGTACATGTTCTAGTAATTCTAGATCAACTAATTCAGTAGGGGCGTTTGATTCATTTTTTCTGCTGCGTTCCTGCTGCACAAAACTTCGCTTTAGATCGATTAACAATAGTACGATATCCGCCTCTTTTTCGGCCTTTTCAACAAAGCGCATCATCGCTTTTTGAAGCTCATATTTTGGCTGGATAATCCCTGGGGTATCCAAAAAAATTATCTGGCAATCCTGCTCACTGTAAATGCCCATAATTTGATGCCGAGTGGTCTGTGCTTTATGAGTGGCAATGGAGAGTTTACTTCCAAGCAGGGCATTCATAAGAGTGGATTTGCCCGCATTGGGCCGTCCAAGAATAGCAGCGTATCCAGAAAAATGACTGGAACTCAATGGTGTTGCTCCTCTTTGATCTGTTCTATTATGGATAGGTAGGCTTTAACGGTCTTGGCTAAGCCATCATAAACCGCTTCGCTTATGAGTGCATGTCCTATGCTGATATCAGCTAGGTGTGGTACAGCACGGAGAAAGGCGGCTAGGTTTTGTTGATTTAAACCATGCCCCGCGTTTACTTTTAGCCCGGCAGCGTGCGCCATTTTAGCGGCCTCTGTAAGGCGGTTGAGTTCTTTCTGTGCGGCGGATGTGGTGGTGGCGTTTGCGTAGGTTCCGGTGTGTAGCTCGATGGCGTCGCTGCCTAGGTTTATCGCCCCTTTTATGTCGTCTGGATTAGGGTCTACGAATAAACTGATTTCAACCTTTGCCCCAGCTCCTCCTCGTATTGCAGGAAAAACTCGATTTTTGAAGTCTTGGTAGACCGCAGCTAAATGCAATCCACCCTCGGTAGTGAGTTCTTCTCGACCCTCTGGAACCAAGGTGCATATATCGGGTTGTACCTGATGCAGTAAAGCAATCATTTCATCAGTAGCGGCCATTTCAAAGTCCAATACCCCTTTTACCGAATGCTTGAGTTCAGGTAAGTCTTGGTCCATTATATGACGACGATCGCCTCTTAAATGAAACACGATACCAGCTGCGCCAGCTTGCTCGCAAATTTCCGCAGCTTTGGCTGGTACTGGGTAACCTTCACCCCGTGCGTTTCGCAAGGTAGCAATATGATCAATATTCACTAGGAGTTGTATTGGCATAATGAATTAGCAGAATTTAGTTGTAGAAATAATTTACTAAATTTATATATCTACTATGGTTAACCTAAATAACGTATTAAATCGTTTGAAGTTTTCTGCACTATATCTATTTATGACGGTCAGTTTGCTGTTAGGTGCTTGTGGTAGCTCTAATTCCCTGATAACGGCTACATCTAGTGAGCCCTCTGAGCGTTTCATTCCTGCCATGAGCCGCTCGGCAGGCCTGGGTGATGTAAGAACCTTTAACCGGTTAAAAAAAGCGTATACAGAGTGGAGAGGAACTCCTTATCAATTGGGTGGAACCACTCTAAAAGGGATAGATTGTTCTGCTTTTATGCAGGTGGTATTTGATGAATACCTAGGCGAAACACTTCCTCGCACAACCCTAGAACAAATGAGGGTTGGAAAAAAAGTGCGGCATAAGCGGGTAGACTTAGGGGATTTGGTTTTTTTTAAGACAGGACCAACTACCTATCATGTGGGTGTAATGGTAGATTGGCGTCACTTTTTACATGCTGGTACCACAGGAGGGGTCATGATTTCAGATCTTAACGCGCGTTACTGGAGCGTTCGTTATTTGTCTGCTAGGCGAGTACTTTGAGCTCCATTCAGCGTAGCCTGATCAAAAAGATGTTTCATCATGTTTTGGTAGCTTGATGTAAATGGGATATCACGCCTTGCCATCATCGCCTTCATAGTTTCTACTGCTTTATCGAATCGGTAGGTACTGTTTCCAGCATCTGTGAGCCAACTAAAGGAAGGAATGTGTTTAGGGGTAAACTGCGATAAAAAAATATTGGAGCATACTCCACACAAGGTTCCGGTATTTAGCATGGCGTTAATGGCTGTTTTTGAATGATCACCCAGAACCGAACCAAAAAATTGAAAACCAATATCATAGGCCTGCCGTGAATTCCAATCCTCTAAATAAATTAGTCCATAATTGGTTTTCAGATTAGAGGTATTACTGTCAGCCCCCATATTACACCATTGCCCAACCAAGGTATTACCCATATATCCATCATGAGCCTTATTTGAGTACGAATGAAAAATTGTATTGGATATCTCGCCACCTACTTTACTTACCGGTCCTATGGTAGTGCCTCCGTATATTCGGCATCCCATTTTTGTCACGGCGCCCTCACAAATTGCTAGTGGCCCCTTTAAAATACTTCCAGCTTCGATGGTTGCTCCTTCGCCAATGTGAATGGGGCCGTCTTTGGCCACCAAAATAACCCCAGGTTCCAAATGGGCAGATGGATGAACGAAAATTCGCTCTGGATGCATGACATGAATGTTAGACCTAAGTGCGTGCTCCTCTACAGTTGGTAAAGGTAGGAGCTTACCATCAACTTCAATTTCACTGCTATTAAATTGTAATAAATCCCATAAGTACTCTAGCTTTCTAGGCTTATTTTTATAAACTTTTGAGCTTTCTGATGCACTCAAAAGAGAGTTTACCCAATGTTTAGGATCGTTTATTTGCTCAGATGTTGATAGACAATCAAGACTTTCTTGTCCTGAAAGAACAACGGCAATTAGCTCGGTGTTTTCAGCCTCTGTACCGTCTTGTTTCGTCGCCGAAGATAAAAGGGCTTGACCTTTGGGAAGATTCTTAAGCTGCTCTGAAAGGGAATTATCGGGTAAAAAACGAGCATTTAGCCATAAACAGTCTTGCTCAGGTTGAATGGTGTGGTCGTTATATACTTTTTTTAGGTAAGGCCGGCACATTCGCTCGTTGGTGCTTAGGTGTAACCATCTTTCCCATTTTTCTTGAACGGTTAAGATACCAACCCGTAAGTCTTCCACTGGGCGCGTAAGTGTTAATGGATCGAACCGCTGACCTTTTGCGTCGGAAAAAAAACACAGCTGCATAGTCGCGTTATGGATTTTATTGATTCAATACTTATTATTTAAGCATAATAGTCATATTTTAGGCTAAATTACTGGTATTAATCTATAAATTTAGAATTTTATGTGTGGAATAGTTGGGTACATTGGAGCGCGAAGCGCCCAAGATGTGGTTGTAAAAGGATTAAAACGCTTAGAATATAGGGGCTACGATTCAGCCGGGGTTGCCGTTATTCAAGATGAATTAACCGTAACTAAATGTAAAGGTAAGGTAGCCAAATTAGAGGCCATGCTGTCGAACACCAACGATGCAGAGATTGGAATAGGGCATACTCGCTGGGCTACACATGGCGAACCAAATGATACAAATTCACATCCTCATACATCAACCAATGGTAAAATAGCGGTTGTGCACAATGGCATCATTGAAAATTACACGGCATTAAAGGTGCAGCTTCAATCTCAAGGTCATGTTTTTTATTCGGAAACGGATACAGAAATTATGGCCAAATTAATAGAACAATTTTATAAAGATCCAGATGTACTGAGCCTTGAAAAGGCCGTTCAATTGGCGACACAGCAGGTAAATGGAACCTATGGATTAGCGGTATTGCATGAAGATTTTCCAGATTTGATGGTAGTATCTAGACGTGGCTCGCCTTTATTGTTGGGGGTTGGAGACAACGAAATGATTGTTGCTAGTGACGCTTCTGCGGTGGCCGAATATACCGATAAGGTGGTCTATTTAGATGACAATGAGACGGCAGTAATTAGGCGAGATAGCTACGAAGTGCAAGATAATTCATATGTGTTAATGGATAAAAAAGTACATGAGCTTCAAATGAGCCTCGAAGAAATAGAAAAGGGTGGATATCCCTATTTTATGTTAAAAGAAATTTTTGAGCAGCCCAAAACAGTGGGCGATTCGCTACGGGGGCGAATTCTACCCGAAGAGGGTAAAATAGTATTGGGCGGTTTAGTGGAGGTCATGGATAAATTGCATGGGGCACGTCGTATTATTATCGCCGCTTGTGGTACTTCTTGGCATTCTGGATTGGTTGCAGAATATTTATTTGAGGAGTTAGCACAAATACCTGTTGAAGTGGAATATGCATCAGAATTCAGGTATAAAAATCCGCTTATCTTCCCCGATGATGTGGTTATTGTTATTTCACAGAGTGGCGAGACGGCTGACACTCTAGCAGCTTTAAGGGAAGCAAAATCAAAAGGGGCTACCGTTCTTGGGGTGGTAAATGTGGTGGGCTCTACCATAGCCAGAGAAACCGATGCGGGGGTATATTTACACACAGGACCAGAAATCGGGGTAGCGTCAACCAAAGCTTTTACTGGGCAGGTTACCGTGTTAACCATGATGGCTATACAACTGGCTCAGTACCGTGAAACAATCTCGGCCAAGAAAGCGGACGCACTCATTAAAGCGCTGAACCAAATACCCATAAAAATCCAAGAAATATTGGATCAACATGAGGAAATAGAACGTATTTCTCAGCTATTTACCTATGCACCTAACTTCTTGTATCTAGGACGATCCTATAGTTTTCCTGTTGCATTGGAAGGGGCCCTGAAGCTCAAAGAGATTTCCTATATCCATGCCGAAGGATACCCAGCTGCTGAAATGAAGCATGGTCCTATTGCTCTCATTGATGAAATGATGCCAGTAATGGTAATTTCGGCAACCGAGCACACCAACGATAAAATGGTCAGTAATATTGAGGAAGTAAAAGCACGTAAGGGACGTATTATTGCGGTGGTAAATCCCTCCCATGAGGAAGTAAAAAATTTAGCGGAGTTTGTGATTGAAATTCCTCAGACCATGGACGAATTAAGCCCATTGTTGAGTGTCATTCCACTACAATTACTTTCCTATTATATCGCTGTAAATCGAGGTTGCGATGTGGACCAGCCTAGAAATTTAGCTAAATCGGTTACCGTGGAGTAAGATTATGGGATGGAAGATATCATTGAATCCTTACTTGGGTTAGAAATTGTAGATTAGAGAGATCGAGTTGTAGATTTACAACACTACGCGCGAAATCGATGGTATTGACGAAACATTCGCTAGTACTGACATGCATAAGTAAAGCTTAGTGCTTATTTAAGTGATTTATTTTGGGATGATCGATAGACATCATGCATACCTAAACCCGATAGTATTTGGGATCGATATTTGTTTATTCTATTAAGTCGAGTTTGACTCTTTTTTGCTTGGCTGAAGAAAATAATATAGCCACGCTGCCTGCCAGAGCTTAGGGCATAAAAGGCTTGTTCAAAGGGCGGATCTTCTATAAAAGCGGTTTGTAATTCATCCGGAACATCTGATATAGGAGGACTTGGTGGAACCTGTAAACCCGCCTTTTCGATGCGAATAGCTTCTGCTAAATACTGCATAATTAAGGAGTGATCCTCATTTATCTGTGCCAGCTTAGTCCATCGTAATTGGCGCCCATGACGTGAATTCATTCCAGGACTTATGAGCCTAGTTGCGGGATCGTTCATCAAGGAGCCCTTGAAAAAAGCTAGGCAGGCAAAATTCTTAAAAGCAGTCAAAATTACCACATTTTTTCCGTTCAAGGTATAACAGGGTTGGGACCACTTGAATTCTTCAGTAAGGTCAGATGCTAACAGATATTCCCGCAATTGTATAAGTAAATCGGCCCATGGATGTACTTTACAAGCGGGCGTTTGATAATGTGGACAGCGACCGCAACCATTCGAAAAATAATGATCCACATTAGGATTCATCAAAAAACTCCAATTTCATGTGGATGTGTGGTATATCATCTACATCGTATACCGGGCCTAGAGCGGCAAATCCAAACTGCTCATAATATGCCTGCAGCGGATGCTGCGCCTCGATGGATATAGCCTCATTTGGATAGGTTTGGCGGCAGAGTTGAATGCCATTTTGAATAAGTTCTGGGCCCAAATTACTCCCACGATATTTTTGAGAAACTATAATTCTTCCAAGTGCGGGTTCTTTAAAATGGTGTCCAGGAGGGACTATCCTTAAGTAAGAAATTAGCTGATCTTCCTGCACTCCGAGTAGGTGCAAACAAGAAGGATCCATACCGTCAATGTCGGCATAAAGACATTCTTGCTCGAGCATAAATACCTCTTGACGAAGTTGGTAGATACACATGCTTTCTGTAGGGGTGAGTTCTCCAAATGATTTTAGTAGATAATTCAACGAACTTCTCAGCTTATTGGGCTATTATTTATCGAATGAATTTGAATGTAGTAAAAAAAACTAACTCTAAGCTATTTCAAATTTTTGCGGCTAAGTAGCATTTGTTGCTAACAAAATTGAGTAAACAGCGTATACACCAGAAAATAAAATGCGTTCTTATGGTAAATTTTCTTGTACTTAGCTTAGCCGTATTTATATCAGCTCGCCTTTTAGATGGAGTTGAAATTCGCAGTTATTGGACCGCATTGGGTGTTGCCTTTGGTTTATCCTTAGTCAATGTACTCTTAAAGCCCATTCTTGTAGTGCTAAGCATCCCTTTCATCGTGTTGACTCTTGGTTTATTTATGCTTGTCATAAATGCAGCCTTAATCATGCTTATTGACAAACTGGTTGATGGACTTCGAATTCGTAATTTTACTTGGGCAGCTATATTCAGCCTGCTAATATCCCTAGTAAATACAGGACTTAACGCACTGCTCTAAAGGTTATCAATAACTGCCTGTGTAAACGTTTGGGTGGTGCCTTTTCCGCCAATGTCTGGCGTGCAATACACTTTCTTTTCCACCAAGGTTTTGTAGATAGCTTTGGCGATGTTACTGGCCACTGGTTTTTGGTCGATATGTTCTAAAAGCATTAAGGAAGAAAATAAAAGCGCCATGGGATTTGCCTTACCCAGGCCCGAGATATCCGGTGCGGAACCATGGACGGCCTCGAACATCGCCTGATCATCCCCCATGTTTGCAGCTCCAGTAACACCCAAACCACCCACCAAACCCGAAGCCAAATCAGAAAGAATATCACCGAACAAGTTGGTGGTAACCACTACATCGAAACGCTCTGGTCGCATAACCATTTGCATGGCCATATTATCTACAATTAAGTCTTCAAATTCTATATCACTATAATCTTTAGATACCCGTCTACCAACCTCTAAGAACAAACCGGTAGTGTATTTTAGAATATTGGCTTTATGGACCAAGCTTACTTTTTGGCGGTCATGGGTGAGTGCATATTCGAAGGCTGACCGAATAATACGTTCACTTGCTTGTTCGGTGACCACAGCAATACTTTCTGCATGGTTTTTTTGGTTGTCATCTATCCAGTGTTCTTTTCCAATGTATAGCCCTTGTGTATTTTCCCGAAAGATTACCATATCAACTTGCTTAAATGGGCTGTCTATACTTGGTAAGGTGCGGGCTGGGCGGATATTAGCGTATAAGTCAAAGTGTTGTCTTAGGGCTACATTGACCGATCTAAAGCCCGTCCCAACTGGAGTTGTAAGTGGCCCCTTTAATAATACCTTATGCTCTCGAATGGCCGCAACAGTTTCATCGGGTAGTGGGCTTCCCAATTCTTCATAGGCCCCTAGTCCAGCGCGGGCATCTATCCATTCTATTTGAGCACCTGCTTGTTCTAAAATAGTGCTAACCGCTTCTGTTATTTCAATTCCGATACCGTCTCCGGCAATACGTACGACTTTTTGCATAATTATTTTTTTTTGAAAGATACGGACTATGGGAACAACCTGTACGTGCTTCTCGTTTTGTTATGTAAAGAAATTTTAATGAACAACCTTATTTGGTTTCCCTAACTAGTCAGGAATTTACTTATGAGCGATACTTCGCCAGATAACCCCATTTTTGTCTGGTTTCGAAATGATCTTCGAATTCACGACAATCCGTGCTTACATGCTGCAATCCAACAAGGTAGGGTTCAACCCATATATGTAATCGATCCAAGAATGTTTCAGTCTACTGCTTTTGGATTGCCAAGAATGGGGAAACATCGACGCCGGTTTTTACGTGAATCTTTGGAGAATCTACGCTCACAATTAAAAAGTATCGGATTAAATTTACTCGTCTTAAGTGCGAAGCCGGAAGAACTATTACCTAAGTTGCTTCAGGCCCTACCCACCGCCAAGCTCTTTTTTTCATATGAGTATGCGTATGAAGAAACACAGATTGAAGATGCTTTGGCATATGAACTTTCCTCGAGCCGTTGGGAGGGATTTTGGTCTGGTACCTTAATGGATCCTGAGAGTCTTCCGTTTACTCTTGAAAACTTACCAAATGGCTTTAGTTCTTTTCGCAAAAAAGTGGAAAAATATGCAGATATACCTGTTCCAGTGCCTACACCTAGCCAAGCAAAAAGTTTTAAGGTGGATGATTGGGGCAGGGATTCTTTTGCACTTTCTATTTTTGCGGAATTAGATCAGACAAGCACACATCTTCAAGATATTGAAACACTCGGCCTCGCTCCCATAAATCCTGTGGCGGAAATCGAAGAAGAGCTCAATAGGCATAGATCCGAATGGGAAGAATTATTTAAAGGAGGGGAAGAGGCAGGTTTAGCAAGATTGGAATACTATGTATGGCAGACCAATTTGGTGGCGAGATATAAGAAAACAAGAAATGGTCTGGTAGGTACAGATTATTCGACTAAATTTTCACCTTGGTTAGCAAACGGAAGCCTGTCGGCACGCATGATTGCTAGCCAAATACATGATTACGAGCGTCAGCGTACGAAAAATGATTCGACATACTGGGTCATTTTTGAGCTCTTATGGAGAGATTTCTTTCGATTTGCAGCATACCAATACGGGAAAAAGTGGTTTTCGAAAGGAGGTATCCAATCCAATGTTCGTGACTATGATAACAAGGAAGATTATTTTGAAGCATGGATAACTGGACAAACGGGTTTTTCATTCGTGGATGCTAATATGCGTGAATTGGCCACAACGGGTTTTATGAGTAATCGAGGGCGCCAAAATGTTGCTAGTTTTTTTACGCAAAATTTAAATATGGACTGGCGTTGGGGGGCAGAATATTTTGAGTCTATGTTGCTGGATTATGATCCTGCATCCAATTATGGTAATTGGATGTATAATGCCACACTGGGCCATGATCCTAGAAATAGATTTTTTAACATTGAATTACAGGCCGATCGTTACGATTCTTCCGGAGAATATGTTATGTTATGGTGTAGGAAATTAAAGAAGGTGCCTAAATCGTTACGTCATGAGCCTTATGTATATAACCAGTCAATGTTTGCGGCGCCTATTATAGATTTAGAAAAGAGTTATGAAGAAATCAGAAAGAGAGCATAAGTTGTATTTAATCCCAGGGAAAAAGCCGAAAACAAAACATCCACTGGACTATAAAAGTGTTAAAACAAACCTTTCAGATATTACAAGAAGTTTGTTTTCGGATGCTTGGCGCAGCTATTTAGACGAGGTCTACATGGTAGCTAGGCACGTGAATGAAAACCGTATCAAAACGTTAAACAAACGTGAACTAGCGAAAATGAAAATTAGCGCACGCAAAAAGCAACAAGATAACAAGGGTTAAATTTTTCATGTTTGAAAAATGAGAGCATCATTAACTCCACATCGGTTTGAAAAAATCAGAGCTACCAACCAAAATTTGTCCAGTTTGTGAGCGCCCATTTGTGTGGAGAAAAAAATGGAAAAAAGACTGGGATCAGGTGAAATATTGCAGTGAGCGCTGTAGAAGGTCTAAAAAGACAATCGGTTCCAAATGAAATAAGGAACAAGATCGGCAAGTTCAGCTAACAAGCGCCAACGTTTGGTAATATAAATTCGCTTTTTCTTTTTTTCTATTCCTTTTATCATCATCCTGGCTGCTCGCTCAGTGGAAGCCATCCAAAAAGTATGTGGATTGTCTTGGGTCATCTCCGAGACCACATAGCCAGGGCGAATATCAGTGATATCGAGTTTTAAATTTAAGGCGTTGGCTTTCATGCGAAAACCTGTCATATAATTAGACACAAAGTGTTTACTTGCTGTATATACGGGTGCATGCCCAGAAGCAAGATGCGAGGCGATGGATGACATGCCCACAATATGCCCAATACCCTGCTCTTGAAAGCGTGCAAAAGCCCAATGCAAACCATGTGCAAAGGCACGTACATTTATGTCAATGGTTTGGGCATCGGAGTCCCAAGGTGCCTTCAGATCATCTCGGCCAACTCCAGCATTTAAAATAATACCATCGATTCCGCCCATAGCTGAGACTAGATCAGTATATGCTTTCGCACTTTCGAACTCATCAGAAAGGTCCACAGGGTATATAAATACCTTGCCTGGTTTATCCACTAACTCTTCCTTCAAGCGAATTAAGCGTTTCTCTCTACGAGCAACGAGTCCAAGAACATATCCTTTGGCCGCTAGTTGACGAGCCAATTCTTCACCAATTCCAGAGCTTGCGCCAGTAATAATATACCTTGGCGGATGTGTGATTGACATTAATCTTAGATGATGTTGAAATTAATAGGACTCACTATCTAACCAGTCTATCAGTGGCTCGGATGAAAGGAACCCCTTACTGCTCAGATAACCAATATAGGTCTTAATCATTTCAAAATACCATTGATGCTCAATTTCTTGCCAGTCTAGTTGCATTTCTTGCCACTCGAGAGCTTCTAGTGGCTCATATTCATCCATTGTTTGAAGAGTTTGTTGCATCTCCTGAAGGTTCAATTGGGAATAAAGTTGTTGTAATTCTGTGTTTTTAGCTAAGAGTAATTCTAAATGTACTTTCCAGTTATTCTGTTCCTGATTTGCCTCATCTTGCTCGGCTACTACTTCAAGGCTGCGCTCTTTTTCTTCTAGTGATAAATCCATAAGGTCGGCCCGGTCTCTTTGAAATAATGGAAGACTGATTCCAGCTGATATTCCCAATAAACTTGTATTCGTTCTATTTGGGAAGTATTCAGTTTGAATAAAACCAAGGTCGAAATTGGCCCGTTCTATGTCTTGCTCTATTTGCGTTTCTTGAAGGGCAAGTTGAGCTAAATATACTTGAAGAGGTTGTGAAAGCGATTCATTTTGGGTGGTTCGTAAAAAAGTATGAATATGTGCGGTCGTTATCGTACTGCGAAGCCCCCACGAGAGGATGTAATTACTCGTCATCTTATCCCCTAATTTTGAGGCAATAATACGTTCGAGCTCATCTAATCTGATCTCTAAATTGGTTTTCTTACTCCACAATTTTAGCACATCCGCATGGGCTTGAGTAAAGTTTTTAGCATCAAAAAAATTAGCTCCAGGAAATTCTTTTAACCAGTCGATTCTCTTTTGGTTAATAGATATACGTTCATTGACAAATGTACGTTCTTGCTGGATTTCTAACCAAGCAATAATGAGTTCATAGCGTTCAAGTATCTCTTGATCCAACTCTTTTGATGCGTCTGCCCTAAGCTGCAATTTTCGAATGTTATAAAGTTCTTCCGTCTTTTTCCTAATTAGGGGGTTTGTGGGACGGAATCGCAGATCATAGCGTTGGTCTTGGGGTTGGAACTCGTCATTTGAAACCCGAAACTCAATTTCCTCTAATACCGTTGGCCGTGCTTTTTTTGGTTCTAAAAGATTAATTTGGTCATGTAGAGTTTGCACATTTTTATCTTCCTTAGAAAGACGAATGAATCGCAAACGATCTAGCGTATCTAATGGGTTAGTGTGATTGGCTTCGCGATGAAAAGGAAGGTAGAAGCTATGTGTTAAAAGCTCTTCATAGCTGTGGGCATGAGTGGTTGAATTAGCACCAAAGAGGAAGGCTCCTATGAGTAATACGAGTACTTTCATCCTACTCAATGATTACTTTCTCACCGACAGGTAGTGGATTATCTTCTGGGATTTCAATAAATATTTCGAGCCCAAAGGTAGTAATAGAGCTTGAATTTTGAAGTATGTTGGGAAGGGCAACTACAGAACCAAATCCGGTGATAACCCCAGAACTAATTAAACTTGATTGCTCTGAGGAACGAACTAAAACCGTGTCACCGAGCTCCTTGTTTCTGTCTTTTTGACCTACAAGATATCCTACAATAGAGGTTGGGTGTCGAGGGTTTAAGGTTAATAGAGGGGTGAAGGAATCTACTTGTTCCTGTGGCTTTACATATACCCGTTCGACCACCCCATCGGCCTGAGCCACACGGGTTAGATTATCTACCATGCGCTCTTTCCACTGCAACTCTTGGCGTGCGAGCTCCTGACGAGCACGAATTTGGGAAACATCAAACAAATGTTCTTGAGTAACATCATTTACCCGAATCTCAATAGCTTGTAGTTCTAAAGAAAGTTGTTGTTTGAGGGATTCAATTTGTAGTTCTAATTCATTGTTTTGATCACTATCACCCAGAGCCGATTCAATACCAACGAGCTGCTTCTGAAGGGCTAAGCGTTGAGCCAGCTGATTGATTTCTGCATTGAATGATTGCGTACTTTGTTGTTTCTCAGAGTCAAATAGTGCAAGTTCAGACTCGAGTAATTCATTTTTTTCTTCGATCTCAGACTGCATCAGAATGAGTTCTTTGCGCAACTTTTCTATATCTAATTCTAGTTCGGGGCTGTATAGCGTAATTAGGGTATCACCGGCGGAAACAGTTTCGCCTGGAGACACATACGTTCTGATTATGGTAGCAGCACGGTCAGAATTTATGGTGTAAGCGTCAGAATAACTAACCCCTAAAAAAGATGTATTACCCTTGAAGAATTGGGTATTAATTAATAGGAGTGATATTAAAAGTAGACCTGCAAACCAGTAAAAAGAATATTTTTGGTTCATTTGGTACCTCTATATCTCTTCCATAGTTTCATTGTATGAAATGGATACACGATCAACACCTTCTAAAGCCCGAAGAGATTCTAATAATTGGAAATGGTCACTTGGGTAGGGTAATACAATGGAAAACCGAGCATTGATTCGATTTTCGCGGATGGTAGTGCCTTTTTCGTGATACTGCTGAGTGTAGACCTCAAGCGATTGTTGAATACTTGAACGAGCATCCGCATTTTGCATTCTTATGCTTAGCTCAGCTTTGATTTGTCCGCGTGTGGTAAAGTTAGTATAGTGAAGTACTAAGGCCATCCCACAAAATAGGATGGTGCCAGCAAAGGCTATAGTGAACCCATACACTCCAACCGCCAGACCACTACTTAAAGAGGCAAATATAAATAGTATATTCCTAGGATCTTGAACTCTAGTTCGAAAACGAATCATGGCAAGAGCACCAAATGCTCCAAGACCTCGGGCAAGACTATCACCTATCGCCATCATAACCATAGCTGCAACGATAGAACCAAGTGCTAGAGATTGGAATAAGTGTTTAGGATACTCAGGACCTGAATAGGTAATCCGATGTGTAATCGCTATTAAGGAGGAAAGAGCAAAAGCCCATACTAGAGAATATCCTACGTTTATAAACGTGGGATAGTCGTAAACCGGCTGATCAGGGAATAACTCAAACATGTAGTAAGTTTAAAAAAAGGAATTAGGTGGTTCTATCGCCCCAAGCCCAAGAATACGAGGAACGTTTAGCCCACTCCATAAGACCAAAGAAAGCACCTGCATACAATAGGTCACTAGCTAAGGTGTTGCGAAAAAATGGGATGGCCATTTCATAACATAGAACTAATCCACCCCAAGTGAGCGGGTAATCTGGATCAGAGAGCCAAACACCAAAATTAGATATAATAAAAAATAGTATGGATGCACCAATAGCGCCTCCAAGCACTCTAGGGATGGAGACTTTGCTCAGCATGATTGACCCCAATACAATGATCGCAGCAAAACTAAAATAAAGCCAACCAAATCCAGGGGTAAAAAGGACAAAGCTGTTATAAAACTCTGCATAAAGAATGTTATTTACTAATAAATCACTTATCCAATAAATACCTAATGGAGCTAAAAATCCCCAGACAGTACGTCCAAAATAGGCTCCTGAAGCAAGAGCCATAGCTCCTATGGGGGCAAAGTTAAAGGGATGTGGAAAAAGGCGTGTGACTGCTGCTACAACTAACAACAATATTAATATGAGATACTTTTTGTTCATGATTAAAAGTACAATTTTCCGGTTAATAAAAAAAAGGCACTGCTTATGCAATGCCTTAAAATAATGGGTTATGACTGCTAAGTTGAAAATATTTTCAAAAAACTTAGTTTTTCTGTGTCTTTACCTCAACATCAATTTTGACTTTGATTTCATCACCTACAACTGCGTCAGAAATCCAGTCACCAGCCCCAACATTATAATCGTTACGAAGCAAAGAAAACTCAGATTCAAATCCAGCTATTAGCGTGTTTTCTTGCCATGGGCTATCCATAATACCTAATAAAGTAAAAGGCATGATGAATTTGGTACTCACGTCTTTGATGGTCAGGGTTCCATGAGCTTCGAAGTTATTGTCACCTGTGGAGACTATTTTATCGCTAGTAAAGGTGATGTGAGGATACATATCAGATTGGAAAAAATCAGCTGATTGTAAATGGCCATCCCGTCGCTCGTTCTTGGTATTGATGGATTTTACATCAATCTGTACGTTTATATTAGACTCATCTAGATTTTCAGGATCGAAATTTACTTCGGCATCAAACTGCTCAAATGCACCTGGAACACTCGTAAAAAAGTGTTTTGCTTCAAAGGTTATTGCTGTGTGTGATTTGTCTATTGTCCAAGAAATAGCTGCAAACTTAGTGGCTGCAAAGCTAATAGTGCCTAAAAAAAGTAGGCCTAGGATAAAAAAATGGTTCTTTTTCATTGTATTGTGTCTTTTTGAATAGGTTTTTGAATCAATTGTGAAGCCCCATAAGTGGAGGTAACTTACACCTTGCAATATGCAAGGTAAGAGATACACTATTTATCTTATCTGAAGTCACATTAGTATAACACGTATTTTAATACAGAGTTCATTTAAGATAAAAAATAGTTTAACATTAAACTATTTTTTGCTGATCAATTTTGGCACGTAGTAAAATCGCGCTAAGTACAAATAAAATAGATAGATAAAAAACCCATAATGCCAATACAATAATAACGGTATATCCCTGGTAAACGAATTCATAGCGTGTTAAGGCGTAGCTTAGATATAGACTTAGAAGTAATTTGGCACTTTCAAAGAGCATGGTGAATAAAGCGGCTCCTTGCAATGCATCGGGGATAGATATTTCTCGTTCACTCATAAAACGAAAGATTACAAAGGCGAGCATATAGGTGAACAATAGAGGAAGTAATATATCCAGTAATTCGTATACCCATGGAAGTTCGATGACAATGTCAGTTAATGGAACGGCAATAGTTCGTAATTCGAATAGTGATACTAAAGAGACTAACAGGCTAAAAAATAAGAACACGGAGCCTAAAAGTCCGATCCCTACAACGTTGGTCATTAATCCTTTTACGGGATGCTGTTTTTTTTGTATGTCAAAAACGTTGAATAAGACTGCTTTAAGGCTGTGAAATAGACTTTGCGTAAAAAATAGCATGATAATAATACCCGACACTCCTAAAACATTCCTGCCCTGAATCAATGGGGCTAAAAGTGTCTGTACTATGCGTTCACTTTCAAGAGTGACCGAATTGGTTTGTTCGTAGGTAATATCCGGGAGTAGTTCGGTACCATACCGCACTAATTCAGCGTAGGCTGCGTCAATAGAGAGTACATACCCAATAATAGATATAAGAATAAGGGTGAAGGGAATGGCGCAGATGAATAAATTAAAGGTTATCGCAGAGGCATTGAATATCACATCAACCCGTTTGATTAGTTCTTTAACTCTATTCCAATATGCGCAAAAACTAATTTTTGACACGATGCATTCATGAATTCGGTGTAACGAGCTAGTAATGTAGGATAATAGCACTAAAAAGTCAGTATGCATCCTTATTGGGGTAAAAATAGCGCTTGGACACTGTGTTTTTAAGTAATGGGTTTGGTATGTTTCACTTTTATTATGGAATTAGTTTATTGAATAAATTTTGTTAGCACATCCCCATGAGCGCTAAAAAGCAGACGCCTTTGATGAGGCAGTACAGTCAGATTAAAGAAAGACATCCTGAAACCATTTTGTTATTTCGGGTGGGGGATTTTTATGAAATCTTTGGGTCGGACGCAGAATTGGTTAGTAAAGAACTTGGAATTACCTTAACCAAACGTAACAATGGGGGGGATCAAACTCCTTTAGCAGGATTCCCATTTCATGCACTGGATTCTTATTTGCCCAAATTAGTTAGTAAGGGATATAAGGTGGCAATATGTGAGCAGACCGAGGATCCAGAAAGTGCAAAAAATGCAGGCCGTAAAATTGTAGAGCGTCAGGTCACTGAAATTACCACGCCCGGGCTCAGCCTATCAGAAAAAGTATTGAGTCATAATCGGAATAACTACATTTTTTCTATATATAAAGAAGGGACCAAACTGGGTGCTTCTTTTGCCGATATATCCACTGGAGAATTTGGGGCCTTAGAGTGTGAATATGATCAGATACACTCTATTTTATCCATGTTTGAACCCTCTGAAATAGTCGTTTCAGCCTCTCAAAAAAAATGGGCATATGAGCATTTTACTGAATTAAACATCAGTTTAGCTGAATCTTGGATGTATGAGGGGGAGTATGCAAGAGATCAACTTCTAGCCCATTTTAACACTCACTCTCTTAAAGGTTTTGGAGTAGAGTCCATGCAACTAGCCCAACGGGCAGCAGGTGTTCTGTTAGAATACATAAAAAATAACCAGAAGAGAGTTATGGGGCATATCCGCCGGCTGTATCGCTATGAGCAAAGTGATTACATGAGCTTAGATCCTTCTACTAAAAGAAATCTCGAGCTTAGTGCCTCGATGCATGAGGGGAAATTGGAAGGCTCCTTAATTTCAATTTTGGATCAAACCATAACCCCAATGGGTGGGCGATTGCTTAGGCGCTGGTTAACGCACCCATTAAAGCAATTAGAACCAATTCAAGAACGCTTAAAACGAGTAGAAATACTATTTGAGCAGCGAACAGTGCGTAACGAAATTCGTGAATCCTTAAAAAAATTAGGAGATTTAGAACGACTAATATCTAGGATTTGTGTGGGACGTTGTAGCGCTAGGGATATTCGGCAATTGGGTTTTTCCCTCCAGGTAATCCCAGATTTATTGGCACATACTAAAGAATTAGATTCCGATTTAATTTATAATGAACTCCAAAGATTACCGGATACTTCCGAGTGGGTTCACTTCATAGAAAAACATATAAGCGATGAACCTCCCGCAACACTTCGAGATGGCGGAATCATTAAGTCTGGTTGGAATCAAGAGTTAGATGAACTTAGAGATATCGCGCAAAATGGCAAGAAATATATTGCAAAGATAAAAGATACCCTTACTCAAGAGGCAGGGATTCCCTCTCTAAAAATTGGATACAATAAGGTTTTCGGGTATTACATAGAAGTGACTAATGCCCACAAAGAAAAGGTGCCGGATCATTTTATTCGCAAACAAACATTAGTAAACGCCGAGCGTTATATAACCCCTGAGTTAAAAGAAATTGAGGAAAAGATACTTTCCGCTGAGGACAAGAGTAAGGCATTAGAAGCCGATTTATTTGAACAAGTCCGAGCGCATATAGCACAATTTTCGGACGGAATTCTGGGCATCGCATCGGCCATCTCAACTTTGGATGTATACCAGTCACTGGCACAGATTGCTTTCACGAATACGTATGTAAAACCGGAATTAAATCAAGATAGCACACTCGAAATAATAAAAGGCCGGCATCCTGTGGTGGAACGAAGCTTGCCGGTGGGTGAACCTTTTATTCCCAACGATATTTGTTTAGATCAGCAAGACGAACAAATTATGATTATTACCGGCCCAAATATGGCAGGTAAAAGTATTATACTCCGTCAAACAGGGCTCATTGTTTTGCTAGCACAAATTGGGAGCTATGTACCGGCTGAACGTGCTCGAATTGGTTTGGTCGATAAGATATTTACCAGGGTCGGCGCTTCAGATAATTTAGCAGCGGGTGAAAGCACGTTCCTGGTTGAGATGAACGAGGCGGCCAACATATTAAATAATGCTACTGAACACTCCCTCATTCTGCTTGATGAAGTGGGAAGAGGAACTAGCACCTTTGATGGATTAAGTATCGCGTGGGCCTTGGCCGAATACCTTCATAATCATATACCAGTCGCAGCAAAGACCTTATTTGCGACTCATTATCATGAATTAAATGCCCTTGAGTCGATGTATAAGCGCATTATTAATTACAATGTCCAAGTTCGCGAACATGAGGGTAAAGTAGTTTTTTTGCGAAAGCTTGTTCGAGGTGGGGCTGATCATAGTTATGGAATTCAAGTAGCCAACATGGCTGGGCTTCCCAAGGAATTAATTCAAAGAGCACAAGTGATATTGGAAGAACTTGAAGGGCAACGTTTAGAAATCCAAGACAGCTCAGAAAATATTGCCCAAACAATGGTAAAGAAAGACACCGGAAAGCATCTATCTTATAAGGTTCAGCCTATGGCAGAAAGTGATCAAATGAGTTTATTTGCCGTTGCAACAGATCCAGTACTCGAAGAATTGCGCAACAAATTAGAGGCCATTGATCCAAATAAACTCAGTCCAATGCAGGCTTTATTACTCATAGATGAATGGAAAAAGTTATTAGACCAATAAACTCTCAAGCCAATAAACTCTACCAACCAAATGTGGGCTGTCGCTCGGTGTCATAACCATGAAAAACTCAGCTAAATACATTGCCGATCGTATCAGGTTAATGATTGCTACCAAGCAATTTCAAATAGGGGAGGCTTTGCCATCTACCCGGGAGCTGGGTCGGCAGCTGGAGGCTAGTTTTCATACCGTTCGCAAAGCTTATCACTCCTTGGCTGAGGAAGGACTACTGAAAAGTGAGAAGGGGAAAGGCTTTTTAGTAATGCGCCAGCGAACACTATTGGACAAGGAACAGCGATTAGAAGTGGGAGGTGCGAAAGTACAATCACTGGTTGAGGAGTTGGTGGGCTATGGCTTAGATGATGCCGAGATTGAGTTGTTGTTTCAGGAGCAGTTGGATTACATGGATTGGCCTGATCGAATACAAAGCTGTGCTTGTGTGGGGGAAAATGCTGAAATGGCCTCGATGCTCTCCACAGCCATTCGTACGCAAGTGGGGGTGAAATCGGAACAGGTACTTGTGAGTGAGTATGAAAAAGCGGCTACCTATGACGCAATTTTTATTCCTATACGCTTTATGACTCAGTTTCGTCCTTTGCAGGAGCATACGATGGTCATACCGATTATTTACCATTACGAGCCTGAACTAATTTTATCCGTAACCGAACGTGCAAGTTTGCAAACCATAGGTCTTGTAACCGCGCAGGAGGATAGCATCCCAAAAATTATCAATGAGCTTAAACCCACCCTAGCCTTTGATGGGTCATTTGTAGCGGGGAGCATATACGGTAAATCACTTCCCTTATTTGTCCGGGATACCGATCTAATTTTATACACCCCTGAGAGTGCCCGCCTTGTTGAACAAAAAATTCCAGAGAAAAACCGTTTAAAATTGGCTTACAGACTAAGCGATCGAAGCGCTGAGATGATTCGAAACGAACTCTGGGAGCAATAAAAAATGCTCAAATCACAAAAAGACCTAAGTGAGGTAATACAACAAGCCTTGGATGCAATTGATAGCGAGTTAGAAGCAGTACGGTCTCTGCCTTCTAGAGAATGGCTTTATAATGGTCAGAAAAAAACGGATCGAGGGCAGTTTGTATATGGGTTTGAGACCAATCAACTTGGCTTACGTTTTGCCGACCAGGTCAAAGCGAGATTTCAAGGTCAAAATAAAGGTAACTCAGCTGAGCAAGACAGTGAAGGGTGGAAAGCTGTTGAAATTTTAGAGTTCAAAGATGGTGTCATTTGGATAGAATTTGATAAGGATTTTGGAATAGAAATCGATCGGGTAGAAGTTGAATGGGAAAATGATTTTGTCTGGATAAAACTTCGAGAGCAATTAGAATCTATTCAGGAACAGCAAGCTAGTAGTAAGAAAAATGAACAGAGTATAGCCTTGTTGGAACAGATGTTGGATTTGGATAAAGGACCGCTTCACCATGAAGAAATTATTCAGACAGCCGACCTAGGACGGTTTAATCCTTCGCAGAGGCAGGCTATACAATTGGCTATGCATCAGCCCATACTCTATATTTGGGGTCCTCCTGGGACAGGTAAAACGGCCAGTATTGGAAGAATGGTGGCGGAATATCTTAGGCAAGGTAAAAAAGTGCTCATGGTATCGAATACCAATAGGGCTGTGGATGTAAGCTTATTGAGTGTACTACAATCTATAAGTGAAATCGGCTTACATCAGCATTCCGCGTCTGTTTCTCGCTTTGGAGAATCTTGGTTGGATGACGAACACTTGGTTGAACATTCTTTTGAAGCTCAAATGGAAAAAGAGTTACAAGAGCGTATACATCGAGCCGCACAGTGGGATTCATTATTACACCGTTATGAGCAAGCGCAAGATACAGTGGATCATTTGATGGATAAGGATGAACCAATACCCAATGCCTTAGAGCTAGAGTGCCAAGAGTTAGGCAAGCGGGTTGATGATGTTGGGGGGGTAGCATTTTTAGAACAAGAAGTAGAACGGCTCTCAACTGTGAATGAGCGTCATGAACTAAAAAAAAGAAACTTGGTGGCGACTACCTTGGCTAAAGTGTGCACATCTGAGTTATTTTTTGGTTTAAAATTTGACGCTGTTGTTGTGGATGAGGCATCCATGGCGAATCTAGGTTTTTTACTGGTCATGGCATCGAAAGCAAAATCTCATGTCATTATTACTGGCGATCCAATGCAATTACCACCCATAGCAATTACTGAAGATGTAGAAGCTCGTGCTTTTCTTGAGCAAGATATATTCACATGGGTAGCAGACGCCCAAGATAGCTCCCAACTTTTTGAATGGCACGACCAGTATCCGAACAACACTGCTTTTTTTGATACACAGTATCGATTGCAATCAGATCTGGCAGGGGTTATCTCAAAGGTATTCTACGAAGGTAGGCTTAAAAGTGAGCAGCTTGGCCAACAGCCAGAGAATTCAGGTGAATTGGATGCGTGGTTTCAAGCATCTGTAGCACTAGTAAACACAGGTAAATATAGTCCCGAGCTCATACAAGACAAAAGTGAGCGTGGTTTTAGGCCAGTTAACGAGGTTCATCAACGCGTTATGATGGAGTCAGTGGAACGGCTACTGAAAAAATATGATGCCTCAGAAATTGGCTTAATAGTACCGTTCCGGTATTCCGTATATCAGTATCGCACGGCGCTTAGGGAAAGTATTCTACCCGGGGCACTTGGTATAGAGGTGGGGACTATTCATACCTTTCAGGGTAGGGAGAAAGAGGCCATTATTTTAGATACCATTATGACCGCAGAAATTCAATATGGCAAGAGGCGTGATTATAGCGTCCGTCCATTTGACGAAACTAAGAATGGCATGGCAGTGCCCCGACTATTAAATGTCGCTTGTACACGGAGTAAGAAGCTTTTAGTCATCATTGCTGATATGAACCATATGAAAAAAGTTTACAGAGGTAAATTTATGGCCCGATTTTTAAATGCTCTTTCTGAAATTTCTTTGTAAAAAATGATTTGCTCAAGAGGTGCAGATGGCCTTATATTTGTCAACCTTCTATGGACGGTTTGGCGGGAATAGCTCAGTGGTAGAGCACAACCTTGCCAAGGTTGGGGTCGCGAGTTCGAATCTCGTTTCCCGCTCATTTAAAGGCAATCGGAATAAATCTGATTGCCTTTTTTAGTTTAAAACTAAGTTGTGATAGATGAAACTTTTGTTCACGTTGTTATTAGCATTACTCCTAATATTTTGTAGCCCTCCAACTGGTAATGATAATGCTAAAAGAAGCTCTGACAACTTGAATGAATTGCAAAAAGATGTGTTGAAGTATTTTTGGGATTATGCACATCCAATTTCCAATCTATCACGAGAAAGGCTTCATGTAAGTGATTTGATCTATGATTACAATAGGGTGACTATTGGTGGATCGGGATTTGGCATTTTAAATATTTTAATGGGTATAGAAAATGACTTTATAGATAAAGATGAAGCAGTTGAACACTTAGAAGTAGCATTAGATTTTTTGGAGAAAGCGGATCGATTTCACGGAGCTTGGCCACATTGGATAAATGGTAGTACTGGATCAGTGATTCCATTCAGTGATTTAGATGATGGAGGTGATCTAGTTGAAACAGCTTTTCTTGTTCAAGCATTAATCTGTATAAGAGAATACTTTAAAGATGGTAATGCTAGAGAAATTGAACTTGCTGAAAAAGCCGACAAATTGTGGAAAGGTGTTGAATGGGATTGGTATACAAATGAGCAAAATGTACTTTATTGGCATTGGTCTCCTAATTATCAATGGGCAATTAATCTGCCAATTACAGGTTACAATGAAGCTCTTATCACTTATATTTTAGCAGCTGCATCTCCTACATATTCTATTTCCCATGAAGTATATCATCAAGGATGGGCTAATTCAGGTGGGATAAAGACAGAAGAAGAAGTCTATGAAATTCCTATTCTATTAAAACACGGGGGAACTAATGGGCACGTTGGCCCATTATTCTTTTCACACTACTCGAATTTAGTACTGGATCCAAGAGGACTCAGTGATCAATATGTAGAAAATTATTGGAATGTTGTTAAAAATCATACAGAAATAGTTTATCAACACTGTGTAGAAAATCCTAAAAATTATGAAGGTTATAGCGAGTCAGTATGGGGTTTGACAGCAAGCTATACAAGAAATTCTGATGGGACAACTGGGTATAGTGTACATGATCCTAACAATGATAAAGGAGTCATTACACCTACTGCAGCTTTGTCTTCATTTCCGTATACACCAGAAAAATCAGCTAAATTTTTAGATTATTTGTACGATAATTCAAATGGTGAGTATTTAGGGCTAGCAGGACCATATGATTCTTTTTCTATACATTATAAATGGAAGGCAGAAAGATATTTAGCTGTAGATCAGGGAACTATTGGACCTATGATAGAAAATTATAAAACTCAGCTTTTTTGGAATTTATTCATGAATGCACCGGACATACAACATGGACTGAAGAAATTAGGATTTTCATCATCAGAGTATGGTTTCTATTAAAAAAATTTCCTAAAGACGTAGGCATTAATTATCGATAGATTCATAGTAGTTTCTAAGTGTATAGAAAGCTTTTTTACGAACACCTTGTTCAGAAATGAGTCCTTTTCTATTGAAGTCAGCTTGAATCTTACGTAAGTGTCTCCTTGGAGACCTAAAATCCATTAAAATCCAGGGTGAAGTACCTGCCAGAAATTCAATATTTTTTAGCATTTCAATATTATTTATGTAGACAGCATCTTGATATTCTTCTGTCCACCTATCAATCTCGTTTCCATGATTACCTTGTAAAGCGCCCGCACCAAATTCACTCATGATCACTGGTTTATTATATTCAGATTCCCATTTTATGTTACTACACGATGTGGGTGTTCCTCCATACCAACCGCAATAGCTATTGATACCTATCACATCTACAAATTCCCCAAACAGATCTTCTATGTGATTGACTCCTTTTCTTCTAGTTTGGGTGTCAAGTGCCGCAGTAATTAAACGGGTATTATCCATCTCTCTTGCCTTTGAGGCTAATTTTTTCAAAAAATTTAATCTTGCTTCGCCTTCAGGTGTCTCATTAGCAATTGACCAAAGAACAACAGCAGCTCGATTTTTATCTCTAGCTATCATTTCTTTTAGTTGCCGTTCTGCATTTGTGTAGGTGTCTGCATTCTCAAATAATACGGTCCAATAAACAGGTATTTCTGACCAAATAAGTAACCCCATTTTTTCGGCTTCTCTAACCATGTATTCATTATGAGGATAGTGTGCTAAACGAACAAAATTACTACCAAGATCTGTTGCCCATTGAAGTAAAATTTGAGCTTCTTCTTTAGAAGTAACCCGACCTGTTTTAAATGGAGCCTCTTCATGTATACTAATACCTTTGAGAAATATTTCTTCACCATTTAATAGAATTTTTGTTCCCTTAGTCTCTATAGTTCTAAAACCAATTTGATCATTTATTGGATTATTGTTTGAAGAAAGAATTACATCATAGAGTTTTGGATTTTTTGTAGACCAATAAACCGGGTTAGCTTTAGTTTCAAATTCAACGATTCCCCTATCATCAGCATAGTATGTTTCGTCAATTTTTAGCTCAGGAATTTTTATAGAGACTTCATCTTCAAGATTTGAATTTTTTAATTTAATCCAACCAGTAATTTTTTTTGGGTCATTATTATCTAATTGTATTTTATAATCGTATATGTGCGTTTTAGGCACGTTAATTATTGATACAGATCTGGTGATCCCACCGTAATTCCACCAATCAGTATTAACAGTTGGAACAGCTTCTCTTAATCTTTTATTGTCTACCTTTATTACAATTAAATTGTCTTTTTCTTTGAGTTTTCCAGTTACATCAAAATAAAAAGGAGTATAGCCACCCACATGTTCTCCAATTTTTTCCCCATTTAAATAAACGACAGCGTGGTAATTTACTGCTCCAAAATATAGGTATGTGGTTTCCCCACTGACTAAATTATGGTTGAAGTTTCTCTTGTACCATATAGTGCCTTCATAGTAATAGAGCTTCTCCATTTGAGTATTCCAATCTCCAGGAACCATAATTTGATAATCTGAATCAAAATTATATTCAATCAAATCAGAAGGATGTTTCATCTGACGATCAATAAAATATCCATCTTCTTTTGGTTGATATCTATGGTTATAGTATCCATTTTCTAGTGGATCAATTATTATACTCCAAAGTCCATCTAATGTTTGTGAATCTCTATTCTGAATATTTTGTAAGAAAAAATCATTGGTAACCTGATGGCCTTGTAAAGAAGAAGAAATGGCAGCTACCAAAAAAAATGTAGATAAGTGTTTTTTTATCATCAATAGAGGGATTTGTAGTTAGAAAATTGTGAGTTCAAATATTATTTGCAAATGTAATGAAAAAAGCTGAAAATACAATCGTGCACGTACACGAATATAAATTTTATGGGGAAACTAAAAAACTTAACTGTCCTAATTACTGGGGGGACTGGAATTCTGGGCAATAGAATGGCTTATGCATTGGGTAAAGAAGGAGCAACAGTAATTATTTCAGGTTTAAATGCTAAAAAAATTGCTACCTCAGTCTCGTATTTACGAGAGCATGCTATTGATGCTAGAGGAGTTGAAATGAATGTGTTAGATGAATCATCCATAGAAAATGCTTTAAATATTATTAAAGAATTTTCAATTCGGTCGATTGATATACTAATCAATGCAGCAGGAGGTAATCATCCAAAAGGAACCACCGATAAGACTAGATTTAAAATAGGAGATGATAAAACTGAAAATCTAAAAACATTTTTTGAATTGGATAAAGAAGGTATTCAATTTGTGTTTGATTTGAATTTTATGGGAACACTTTTACCAATCCAGAAATTTGCGCCATTATTAATGAATTCACCAAATCCTTCAATTGTGAATATTTCAAGTATGAATGCATTTAAACCATTAACAAAAATTCCTGCATACAGCGCAGCAAAAGCTGCAGTTAGTAATTTCACACAATGGCTTGCTACACATTTTGCTGATGTTGGTATTAGAGTAAATGCAATAGCACCAGGGTTTTTTTTAACAAAACAGAATAATAGTCTTTTAGTAAATGATGATAACTCTTTTACGGAACGTGGCAAAAAAATTATTAATCATACCCCGTTGGGTAGATTCGGCGAACCTGAAGATTTAGATACAACTATCACTTGGTTATGTGACCCTAGTACGTCATTTGTCACAGGAATTATTGTACCAGTGGATGGTGGATTTAGTGCTTTTTCAGGAATCTAATTATGAATATTATTGAAAGTTTTAGATGGTATGGCCCAAAAGATTCGGTATCTTTGGATGATATCAAACAAGCTGGAGCTAAAGGAATAGTCTCTGCCCTACATGATATTCAAAATGGTGAATCATGGCCTTTAGAAAATATATTATTACATAAAAATCAAATTGAAGCCAAGAATCTTGAGTGGCTTGTAGTTGAAAGTGTACCTGTGCATGAAAATATCAAAATGCAAATAGGTAATTATGAACACTATATAAACAATTATAAATTAACTCTTGAAAACTTAGGGAAAATAGGAATATCTACGGTATGCTTTAATTTTATGCCTGTTCTTGACTGGACAAGAACTGACATCAACTATACCTTAGAGGATGGTTCAAAGGCACTAAGATTTGACATTATCGATATTGCGGTTTTTGATCAATATATATTAAAGAGGTACAAATCTACAATTAGCTATTCTGATAGTATTAATAAATTAGCTGAAGATAGATTTTCTCGAATGTCGGCTAAGTCTATAGATGAGTTAAAGAATGTGATTTTGGCGGGACTTCCTGGTTCAGAAGAAACCTATTCTATAGAGACATTTAGAACCATGATCGATGCCTATAGCTTAATTTCTCATGAGCAATTAAGATCAAATTTAATTCACTTTTTGAGTGAAATCATTCCAGTTGCAGAGAAGTTTTCTATTAAACTTGCAATTCATCCAGATGACCCCCCATTTGATATTTTTGGATTACCAAGAATTGTTTCAACCAAAAAAGATCTAGAATTCATTTATGAAAGACTCCCATCGAATTCTAATGGGCTTTGCTTTTGTTCAGGTTCACTCGGGGCAACCAAGAAGAATGATTTAATAGATATAATAAATACATTTTCAACTAGGATACATTTTTTTCATTTAAGATCAGTTAAACATGGGCATGAAGGATCTTTTTATGAAGCAAATCATTTGGAAGGTGATACCAATCTCGTAGCAATAATGAAAGCAATCATAGATAATGAAGGATATGCTTCGGATGCAAAGATACCTATGCGACCTGATCATGGGCATCAAATGCTAGATGATCTTAATAAAGATCAAAATCCTGGTTACTCTGCAATAGGTAGATTAAAAGGTCTCGCGGAATTGCGCGGTTTAGAGATAGGTTTGCGCTATCGATAAATTAGAACCAGTTTTATTATGAAGACTTTCTTAAATGATAATTTTTTTCTGAATAATTCTACAGCAGAATGGCTTTATCATGATGTAGTAAAATCATTGCCTATAATTGATTTCCACAATCATCTTTCTCCTAAAGATATTGCAGATAATACGCAGTTTGAAAACTTTACCCAAGCTTGGTTAACGGACGATCATTATAAATGGAGAGCTATGAGAGCTCTAGGAATTGATGAAGAATATATTACCGGTTCAGCATCTGATGAAGATAAATTTATAGCATGGTCCAGTTGTGTTCCTCATTTATTTCGTAATCCACTATATCACTGGACTCATCTTGAGTTAAAGAGATACTTTGATGTGCATGATCTATTGTCAGAAGAAACAGGTAGAAAAATTTATAGACAAGTAAATAGTTTTCTGAGCACAAAGAAGTTCTCAGTAAGAGAGTTATTAAAGAAAATGAAAGTTCAAGTGCTATGTACTACTGACGATCCATTGGATACGTTGATATATCATGATCAAATTCTTCTAGACAAACAAATAGATATTCAAGTTCGCCCAACATTTAGACCAGATAAAGCAATTAATGTTCACGATGAAAATCATTTTAGGAACTACATCAGAGAGATTGAGGTAGAATCTAATGAAAATATTTCTAGTCTTGATCATTATTTGGTTTTTCTGAAATCTAGGCATGATTACTTTCATGAAAAAGGCTGTAGACTTTCAGACCATGGTCTATCAGTGTTTAGTTACATAAACAACAACAAACTAATTGCTTCATCAACATTTGCAAAATTATTAGAAGAAGAAAAAGTATCAAAAAAAAGTAAAAATCAACTCCAAGGATTTTTATTGTATACAATAGCTAGTTGGAATTATGAAAAAGAATGGGTTCAACAATTTCATATTGGAGCATTGAGAAATAATTCGACTAGATTATTGGAAAAATTAGGACTTGATGCTGGAAGTGATTCAATTGGAGGATTTGATCACACTGTATCAATTTCAAAATTTATTGATTCACTCGATAAGAATGATACCCTTACAAAATCTATACTGTATAATTTAAATCCAGTCGATAACTCAATTTTTACAACCATGGCGGGTAATTTCAATAGTGGTTACAACAATGAAATAATTAAGATTGGTGCGCCTTGGTGGTATTTAGATCAATATCATGGAATTAAAGAACAAATAAATGCGATATCTGCATTTGGAATTTTAAGCAACTTCATAGGGATGGTAACAGACTCAAGATCTTTTCTTTCATTTTCTAGGCATGAATATTTCAGACGAATACTTTGTCAGGTCATTGCAGATGATGTTGAAAATGGTTTAATACCGTACGATAAAGATCTATTAATTGAGCTAGTGGAGGGTATTTCTTACAAAAACGCAAAAAAATTTCTTTCTTTTTAACTAATAGGTTCAAATTATGAATTCAGTAATTACTTTTGGTGAAATGATGCTTCGATTAAGTACTCCTAATTATGAGCGTTTTTCTCAATCGAATTCCTTTAATGTACATTATGGTGGTGGAGAGTCAAATGTAGCCATATCGCTAGCTAATTTTGGAATCTCTGTGGAATTTGTCACTCAGTTCCCTAAAAATGATTTAGCTGAGGCTGCATTTTTGGAATTAAGAAAACGTGGTGTTGGCACTCAAAATATTATACGAGGTGGCGAAAGGCTAGGAATTTATTTCTTGGAAACAGGAGCGGTAGCACGAGCAAGTAATGTCATTTATGATAGAATGAATTCATCATTCTCTGAGGTAAAACCTGGTATGTTTAATTGGGGTTCTATTTTTGAGAAGGCATCATGGTTTCATTGGACTGGTATATCACCGGCTGTTTCACAATCAGCTGCTGATACATGTTTAGAAGCAATAATTGCTGCAAAAGAACTAGGTATTACAATCTCAACTGATCTTAATTACCGTAAAAAATTATGGAAATATGGAAAAAGAAGTAATGACATCATGGAAGAATTAACTAAATACTGTGATATCATTTTAGGTAATGAAGAGGACGCGAAAAAGCACTTTAATATTCATCCAGAAGATGTGGATGTTAGGGATGCTCAATCAATTGATGCAATTAGATATCAATCAGTATGTAGACAGTTGAAAGAAAAATTTCCAAATGCCAAGAAAATTATCACCACACTTCGTGGATCAACTAATGCCAATTACAATACTTGGTCAGGTATTCTTTACAATGGAAAAGATTTTTATACAGCCCCAGTCTATAATATCACAGATATAGTTGATAGAGTAGGCAGTGGTGATTCATTTATGGCTGGATTAATTTATGGTTTGATGACATGGCCTGAAGATGACGAAAAAGCACTTCATTTCGCAACTGCTGCATCATGTTTGAAACATACTATACATGGAGATGCAAATTTAGTATCAATAGATGAGGTGAATAAATTAATGTCGGGAGATCAATCGGGAAGAGTTTCTAGGTAGGAGATAATGATGGCAAATTTTACAAGAATAGATGTGTTTAATGAAATGAAAAAAAGTGGTATAGTGCCCGTTTTTTATCATCCAAATTTGATGATTTGTAAACGAATTGTACGACTTTGTTATAATGCAGGCTTTACTGTTTTTGAATTTACAAATCGAGGAGAACAGGCCAACTTAATTTTTAAAGAACTTATTGAATATGTTCGTGAAGAATTTGAAGATTTAATGTTAGGTATTGGCTCTGTAGTGGATGCTTCAACAGCCGCATATTATATTGGAATAGGTGCAGATTTTGTTGTCTCACCAATACTATCAAGTGAAATGGCAAAAGTATGTAATCGCCAAAAAATTGGATGGATACCCGGATGTGGAACGCTTACAGAAATTTCAAATGCTGAAACGATGGGTGCTGAAGTGATAAAAATTTTCCCAAGTTTATCAGTAGGTGGTCCTCAATTTGTTAAAGATATAAAAGGCCCATCTCCATGGACAAGTATTATGCCAACAGGTGGAGTTACAACTGAAAAAGATAATTTATATTCATGGTTTGAAGCAGGTGTTCATTGTGTAGGAATTGGTTCTAATCTAATACCAAATGAAATGATAAATGATGAAAATACACTCCAGGAATATCTGATTGAAGTTTCAAAAAATCTTAAACAAGTGAGATCTAACCTTTGAGAACTTATCTAAAATTGATACTTAGTGTTATTGTTTTGATAGTTGGTTGTAAACCAAAACAAAATATTAAAACTTTGAAGCTTGGTCACGGACTTGATGTCAGTCATCCTGTTCATAAAGGAATTGTTTTTTTTGCAGAGGATCTCAATAAAAGATCAAATGGATCCTTGATTATAAAGATTTATCCTAATGGGCAACTTGGCGATGAAAGAGAGCTTCTTGAGTTACTTCAAATTGGTAGTTTAGAGATAACAAAAGTAAATGCAGCTGTACTTGAGAATTTTGTTCCTGACTACAAGGTGCTTTCAATCCCTTATCTATTTAGAAGTAGAGAGCATGCGTATCAATTTTATGGTAGTGAGTTGGGTCAAAGCTTATTAACAAAAGGGGAGTCTGTTCGTCTCAGAGGATTATGCTATTACGATGCAGGCAGTAGGTCATTTTATACTACAGAAAAACCTATTTACTCAGCTACTGATCTAAGAGGATTAAAAATTAGGACTCAAAAGTCAAATATGGCAATTCAAATGATTCGTCATTTAGATGCATCACCAACCCCAATTGATTGGAGTGAATTATATACTGCACTTCAACAAGGAGTCGTTGATGGGGCTGAAAACAATTTGCCATCTTTTTTTCTATCTAAACACTATGAAATATCGCCCTACTTAACACTTGATGAGCATACACGTATTCCGGATATACTTGTAATAGGTTCAAGTATATGGAATAGTCTAAGTGAAAAAGAGCAGAAATGGATTTTAGATTCAGCAAAAGCGTCTTCTCAGATACAAAAAAAACTATGGAAAGAGGCTGAAAATTTAGCTCTTTCCGAACTTTTAAAAGAAAATGTTGAGATTATTCAAATTTCAAAAGATAGTTTTGTGGAATTGATCTCACCTATGATTGATGAAATCAAATCGGATTCTTTATATGCATATTACATTAATGGAATTGAAGAAATGTTGAGATCTGAAAATGAATATGCGAACTAAATTAGATCGTTTTCTTGAAATTATACTGGTAGGTCTAATTGCAATTATTTTGATTAATGTTATGTGGCAAGTTATTACACGCTACTTATTTAATTCACCTAGTACCATTACAGAAGAAATATCTAGGTTTGGTCTTATTTGGTTTGGTTTTCTGGGTGCGGTATATGCAAATAGTAAAGGATTACATTTAGCAATTGATGTATTAATTGAGTCTACTCAAAATAAAACAAAGATCTTCTTTTCAATATTAATCAATCTTCTAATTCTTATTTTTAGTTTTAGTGTTCTAATAGTTGGAGGGCTTAATTTAATAATTATCAATTATCAATTAGGTCAATTAACAGCTGGTTTAGGAATCCAGATGGGTCATATCTACTTGGTTATACCAATTAGTGGATTATTCATTTCCTTTCATTGCTTTGAAAACTTAATTGCTTTAAAGGTCAAATAAGATGGAATGGGTTGAGGCAATTATATTAATCATTAGCTTTTTTTTACTATTAGGTATTGGCGTTCCAATAGCATTCTCGATAGGTATTGCATCTCAAATTACTATTTTATTGACTATTGAATCTGTTCCTGCTTTGACTACTTTAGCTCAACAAATGGCTACCTCATTGGACAGTTTTACATTACTTGCAATACCTTTTTTTATTCTCGCAGGTCAATTTATGAACCAGGGAGGTATAGCTGATCGACTCATAGCCTTTGCTAAATCAATATTCGGGTCAATCCCTGGTGGGTTAGCATTTGTTAATATTATATCATGTATGTTATTTGGTGCTATATCTGGTTCGGCAGTTGCTGCTGCTTCTGCGATTGGTGGATTTATGAGTCCAATGATGGAAAAAGAAGGATATGATAGATCATTTTCTGCTGCAGTCAATATTAGTAGTGCAACGACTGGATTAATTATCCCTCCTTCAAATATTCTTATTGTTTATTCTCTAGCAAGTGGGGGTGTTTCTATTGGGGCGCTTTTTTTAGCTGGATATATACCCGGATTATTGATGGGATTATCTTTGATGGTTTTAGCATCAATCTTTTCAATTTATAAGCAATTTCCACGTTCAGAGAGGACAACTATGAGTAATGTTATTAAGTCTTTTCTGAGTGCGTTACCCAGTTTATTTATGCTTATTTTAGTTATAGGTGGTATTGTTGCTGGTTTATTTACCGCTACTGAAGCTTCAGCAATATCTGTTATTTATGCTATGGTACTCTCCTTTTTTTATAAAGAAATATCAATCGGGGATCTTTCAGATATTTTTATTGAAACCATCAAAATATCAAGTATAGTCTTGTTCTTGATAGCAACATCTATGAGTATGTCTTGGGTCATGTCATATGAAGATTTGCCCTCTTTGATAAATGAAATCATTTTAGGATTTAGCGACAATCCAATAATTATAATTCTAATTATAAACACTATTCTTTTATTGATAGGTATTTTCATGGATATGACTCCTGCTGTATTGATATTTACCCCAATATTTTTACCAATAGTTACAGCCACTGGAATGGATCCATTACATTTTGGTATCATGATGATTATGAATCTATGTATTGGATTATGCACACCACCAGTTGGGTCTGTTTTATTTGTAGGGTGTAGTATCTCAAATTTAAAAATTGAAGATGTGATTAAACCTTTGATCCCATTTTTTTTGGTCTTAATAATAGTTTTGTTAGCTGTTACTTTTATTCCAAATCTTTCTTTGTGGCTGCCTAAGTATTTAGGCTTGTAATATTCTATCTAAACTTTCTGTTTAAATAATGAGCCAAATAACAACTAAAGAAATAGCTAATCTCGCAGGAGTATCTGTTGGTACAGTCGATAGAGTTATTCATAATAGGGGACAGGTAGCAGATAAGACAAGAAAAAAAATTCAGGAGATTATTGATAAAAATGGTTATGAACCAAATCTTATTGCAAGAAATCTTGTACAAAAGAAAAAATTAAAGATTGTTTCAATATTACCAACTTACCAAGCTGGGGGTTATTGGTCTAAGGTTTGGCAAGGAATTCATAGAGCTGAAAATGAATTGAAAGGACAATCTCTTTCATTAGAACCTATATTTTATGACATAAAGAAGCCGGAAGCTTTATTCAAGCGTATCAGTAAAATACAACTTGATGAACCAATTAGATTGATATTATCGCCTTCTAGTAAATATGTTTGTCTTAAAATTATAGACTACCTAAAAACGTCATGTGAAAAGTTTAAATATATTTTTGTAGACACTAATTATGAAGATTTACAGCCTTTGGCTTTCTTTGGTCAGGATGCATTTAAAAGTGGGGCTTTATGCGGTAAATTGATGTCTTTATCTGGGTATTCAAATAAAAAATTCAATTTATATATTCAGAATGATGATGTTATTATTCAAAAAACTATTCAAGATCGTATAGAAGGGTTATTAGAATACATCAAGAATAATAACATTTTGTGTGAACCATATAAAATGACAACAAAACAGATTTACAGTGAATTAAATTCAGGTACTGTAAATCAAAAAAATATTCTATTTATTCCTCATTCTCGAGCAAATAAGATTATTGAAGAGTTAAATTTAAAACAACTATCTAAGTTGAATCTAACCATTGGTTATGATATAACTAATGATAATGAGTATTTATTAAGGAATGATAAGATTGATATTCTTATAAATCAGAATCCTGAACTACAAGGTTATATGGCAGTACAAACAATTTATAAGAATCATTTTTTTAACTATGATATTGAGCCAAATAATTACTTCCCAATTGAAATAGTTACAAAAGAAAATATTGATTTCGTACAGAAATTTTAAGCTAGAAACAAATCAGAACTATTTTACTAGAAGTAATTTTTTAGTCAATATGTGTTCTTTATATATTAATCTGTATATATAAACTCCACTTGAATAACCGGCTGCATTAAAGCTTAAGCTATGAGAACCGGCTCCTAATTGTTCATTTATCAATCTTTCAACCTCTTGACCTAACATGTTAAATACTGATAGTCTCACATGCCCACTAGAGGGTAGATTAAAGTTAATTTGGGTGGTTGGATTGAATGGATTAGGATAGTTTTGTGCTAGATGTAAGTCATTTGGGATATAATTTTCAATATCATTGCTAATGTTTAATATTTTAGTATCCGGAATTAGGGAATTTGTTGGTATGACATTTTTTGGTGTTGAACTGCTCCAGCGCAAAAACATTCCTGCATCACCATTATTATGGCTATACTCAACTTGTAGTTTATAAGTTGAATTTGCAGATAAAGAAATAATCCCACTTTCAGAAGTACCACCGCTGAGGACTTGCTCGTTATTTAACCAAATTTTAGCATTTCCGTTAATAGGTTCTGAATATAGTTTATAAGATCCACTACGCTTCACTTTAATTTCTCCCTGCCATCGTACACTAAATCCATTTTTCCCAATTGTTTCATTTACTCCTCTATCACCCCAATTAAAAGCGATCATTGGATCTTTACGGATGAATTTTTCTCCAGTAAAATCTGAATTTGAGTAATAGGTAGCTGCTAATCCTCTTAAGGAGTCTTGATTACTTGAAGCAACACCTTTACCATGAAAATCAATAAAATTAATATTGCCAAGTGCATCAGTACCTTCATTACTTTTGAATACAAAATAAAGATCTAGTAATTCCTCAGTCTTTTTAAGACTAGTAGTAAAGAAATCAAAATTTTGCCAACCACCTGTTAATTGAGTTCCTATCGTACCTAAAAGTTCTCCATTTATACCATTTGCTCTGATTTCAATATTAGCTGCATATGGTTGAGAGGCATATCGTATGGTAGCAAAGTCGATATTAGTCAAGTTCATATTCTCATATTTAAGGGCTGAATTTGGTTTAGACCATCCAATGTTTAATCCACCCCCTAAAAAATCGCTTGTATTTTCGGTTTGAAGATCGATTAATTCATTTGCGTGTTGTGCTTGTTTACGTTTCATATTTAACACAACTACATCACTTCCTTTAAGCCCTTTTCCTAATCCAGCACCATCATCTTCAAAAGTAGCGCCTAACACATAGAACACGTTATCTGGGCCATCACCATGAGTTTCAGCTTCAAAACTACCTCTACAGCCATTGCGAGGACCTGTGCCATGAGCATGGTCATCATGCCCTATGGATGGTTCTACTACTATATCTTCACAAGAAATACCATCCCCAATAGTACCTTGTTCAGCATCCGTCACTTCGACTTCATAATCAATTATATCAAAATCTTCATAAAACCCACCATTTAGAGGTTTTGTAATAGTTACATTTGGCGCACTATTTCCAACAATTATTTGGATCTGAGCGACTGATGAAGCACCATCAGGATCACTTACAGTTAAAGTTGCTAAATATTCTCCATTCTCTGTATAAGTGTAACTAGGATTGGCTATTACTGCATCTTCTACTTGATCTCCATTAAAATCCCAAGAGTAACTAAGTACATCATCGGTATCAGGGTCAGTAGAATCTTCACCTCGGAATTCAATTGTCAATGGAGCTAGTCCACTTTGTACATTTGCGCTGACTCTAGCTGTCGGGCTACGGTTAGCTAAATTTTGGGCAAACTCTATTTTAATAATACGGTCATCTGGGTTATCCTCGAAAAATCCAGTACCCCATTCAATAATGTACATTGCACCATCAGGACCGATCTGCATATCAATGGGGCGAATGAGTGGCTCACTTTGAAAAAATGGATTAATTTGGAATAGTTCACCTTCCTCGTTAAATCGAATTTCTTTTACCCAGTTTCGAGTCCATTCTAAAATAAAGAGCGAACCATCATAGTATTCGGGTAAACTTCCTGTTTCGACCAAGGTAGAATCATAATAGAAGTAGTCCCCCGCAATAGCTGTTCGTTGGCCTTCGCCTAATTGAGGCCATTTTTCTGTAAACCCATAGGTGTAGGCAATCCAAGCAGGTTGTGAAGGTGGAAGGGTATCAACTCCGGTATTATTCGGTGAATTATTGATAGGTTCGGCACAATTATATGCTGGGCCTGATTTACCGGTTGCAAAATCATATTCACGATAAGGAAGATTTTCCGCTATACAGAACGGCCATCCAAAGTTACCTGCATTAGACGTACGATTAAACTCGTCGTATCCCTTCGGACCTCTTGCCCCATTATCACCTCCGGCATCAGGACCTACATCACCCCATATCAGTTCACCAGTACGCTTGTTTACGGCCATTCGAAAAGGATTTCGAGTCCCCATCACGTAGATTTCGGCTAAACCCTCTTCATCTGTGGTAAATAGATTCCCTTCAGGAATGGTATAGCTACCATCATCTTGTGGGCGGATTCGCAAAATTTTTCCTCTAAGATCATGAGTATTTCCAGAGGTGCCTTGCGCGTCAAAATAGGCTCTACCTGGACGCTCATCGATTGGAGCGAAACCGTCGGCTTCAAATGGATTGACATTATCGCCGGTGGTAATATATAAATCCCCATTGGGCCCAAATTCTAAGTCACCACCTGAATGGCAGCATTGGTCGCGTTGAGTTGGGATTCGTAGTATGATATTCTCGGAATCCATGTTTAGCGTTTCTCCGTCAAAAGTAAACCGAGAAACTCGTTGCTCACTCACACTTCGAGGGGAGTAAAAGACATAAACATAGCTGTTGGTTTGGAAATCTGGATCTAAAACAATACCTAAGAGCCCATCTTCACGGCCACTATCCACGTCAAATTCGCCCGCAATACTATTTAAACCGGTAGATTGTTTCCACAATTTCATTCGTCCACCTCGTTCAATGTAAAGCACATCATAATTAGGAAGAACGGCGAGCGCCATAGGGAAAGAGGGTTTTCCATCGATGACCGTTACCTGATACTGCCGGTCATTAGTTGCGTCAAATTCACCTTTGATATTTCCGGATGCATACATTATCCCACCCAAGATATGCTTCAAAAAATCATGCTCAGAATATGAATCTTGGGTATGCCCCCCACCGGTGTACCAAGACCGGCCCCCATCAAACTCGTGCATCCACGCTATGGGATGATCATAGCCCATATTTCCGCCAGAATAACTACTCTCATCAAGAGTAGCTAAGACATGTACCCTGCCCCTAGGATTTTCATTGTAGTTATACCATTCATCTGTTCGCTCCCAGTATTCTGGTAGGTGTGTAGTGGAGGGATGAATTCTGTCGGCAACTTCGATGGTAGCGGTTTGTATAGCAGGATGACTGTCGAAATAGGCACCCACTAATTCCCCGTACCAAGGCCAATTGTATTCGGTATCCGATGCGGCATGTATACCAACAAAACCACCACCATTGCGTATATACCTTTCAAACGCATCTTGTTGATTGCGATTCAGTACGTCGCCGGTAGTGCTTAAAAAGATGATTGCATCGTATTGTTGTAAATTTTCAAAGGTAAAGGTTGATGCATCTTCTGTAGCATCAACTCCGAAATCATGTTGCTGCCCCAATTGTTCTATAGCACTGATTCCATTTGGTATAGAATTATGTCGGAAGCCTTCGGTTTTCGAAAAAACGAGTACGTTAAGTGTTTGCGAATATAAAGATGTACCTAAAATGGTGATTAGTAAATAGAAACTAACTAAATACGTTAGTAATTTTGTTTTTGACATTGATGAGTATATGTTGTTATGAGGGTAGGTAAGAGACTACCGCTTGTTAAATTAATCGATTGAAATCATTGCGAAACTGAAATTGCCCTCCAGAATTTCAACTCGTATAAGTGCTTCACCAGCATCAAAACTTTGCTGGCCAAAATTGATTTGTCCCCAATTTTGATACCCACCTGTGTCGGGTACATCTAAATCTGAGCCAATTTGTTTTCCATTTACTTTTATCCGCATTTTCCCAGCGCCTGTAGAAGCAATAATTGCTTTGGTTGTAAATGTTCCAGATTTAGTAATATTTACAGTGTATTCTAACCACTCACCCGTTTCAATCCAACCAATATTATAATCAATGGTAGGATCAGAGCAGGACTCAATATCTACTCCATCATTACGGTAAGACCATCCATTATTACCTGTATTTTGGTTCTCATCGCTACTCACTTGTTTGTATTCGGTGTCAAAGTAGGAAACGCCTTGATTTCCTATATCGTAATTAACTGCGAATATTTGACCAGGTATTTCAATATTAGTGTATGGTTGATTGGTTGTTCCAAATTGATTAGAAAACAGTGAAGCTATCAAGTCCGGTCGTAAAGTGGTTTTCTCAATAGCAAGGTCTTCTGCCATTTGGAATAGACCTTGCCTCGCCTCATCTGTTGTAGGTTGAGGCCCATTACCTTTCCAATAATTGACAACTTTTTCATAATTTGAATTACTAGGAGAGGATAAAGGAGCTCTAGTAGTTTCTAGCTTTTTGTGTGTCCACCAATTCCATCCTATTTCATGTTGCTCTGCTAATTGACGCGTCTCATAATACCAAGGGTTTGAATTTTCACCGGTTTCACCAAGCCACAGAGGTGTATTATGGTCGTTTCTCATATTGAGTAAATATTGAATAGTTCCTTGGTCGGTTTCATTCCAATATTTATGGAAAGCATACACCATATTATTATCAAATGGCGGATATAACTCATCAAAAGTCGTTGCCCAGTAATTACCCTCAATAAAGAGAATATGATTAGTATCAATAGCTCGTATTGCCGGAACTATTTGATCATAAAATTCTCTTAAATCTCTTGCTCCATATCCTGTTGGAGTAACTGGCTCATTAATTATATCATAACCAATAATGATGGTTTCGTCTTTATATCTTCTCGCTAATTCTTCCCAAATAAGAATAGTCATTGGCCAGTACGTTTCTTTTTCTGTCCAAAAACGGGCGACTCCATCACTATCAGCGATGGGGCCGGCACTTTGAGCTCCTGGAGCTGCATGCATATCTAATATAACATCCATACGATGTCTTTTGCACCAAATAAGAACTTGATCGATACGCTCAAATCCTTTTTCTATGAAGGTTTCTGAATTTTTATCATAAAAAATATCAAAGTGGAAAGGAATTCTGATATGATCTACACCCCATTCTTTCATTGCAATAATGTCGTCCTCTCTCACATAGTTATCTCTGAAGAGTTCAAACCATTG
>JAYPBC010000006.1:94863-97714 GCA_038124025.1 Balneola sp.
GTAAAATTACCACCTACAGCTAAGTTAAGAATCATAAAAAAGTCTTGATTGAATGCATTTCGCAATTCGCTAGAAGTTGTACCAAATGGCGCTGTGTAAAGGTTGTGCTCATTTCCTCCATCCTGAACCGTTAATCGTATATGATTTTTATTCCAATAAAGCCGGTACACTTGGAAACGTTCATTTAAATTATTGCTAGCGACATAGGGATTATTATAATTCACATCACCAGCTATTGCAGCTGCACAAGTTTCATTACCAGTCACGCAAGCGGCCGATGAGTACCAAATTATGTTTGAACCAACATATTGATTAGCTGAACTATTGGGATATCCTTGCTGTGTTCGAAACGATTTTTTTTGCCCCATTTCCATTAGATCAATTTCACCAGATTTTGGCCATCCCACCTCAGGATGATTTCCTCCTAAGAACCATGCTGCCGGCCAAAGGCCTGTTTCAACTTCTGGTACTTTCATTCGTATTTCAATTATACCGTACTGAAAGTGAACATTATTTTGAGAGGTAATTCTTCCAGAGGTGAAATCATTGTTCCCTTTATCCGTAGCGGTTATTACTAAGGCATTATTACCTTCTTCACCTGGTATTTGCTCAATTGATATATTTTCTTCTTCATAAGATTGAAGTTCCTGATTTCCCCAGCCACATAAATTTTCACCTTGATTACATCCATTACCTATTTCATAAGACCAATTATTTAAATTGAGACTAGATGATGAAAAATCATCCCACCAGATTAAATTTTGTGGCCTAAAAAATACAGAATAGATGGCGCTATCTTGTTGGTTTGAAGAAATGCTTTTTATGTACGTGTAATCATTGGATTCAAAATAGGTAATACTCGCATCAGCACTATTTGCAGTAGCGGAAACATCTGGTCTAAAAGATTCATCACCTAAATTAAATACATAGTTCTTTCTGAGTGAATTAAAATGATTAATCGGTTTTCCATTTACATTGATAGAACTAAGTGTTGGGTCAGAAATATCACTATACAACACAAAATCAATTGTATAGGTTTTGGTTGTTTTGGCATTTTCTGCTAAAACATTAATTTTTGTTGAACCAGGTAAAGTTGAATTAGGCTCAATAGTATAGGTAGCATTTGTATCAGATAGGACGACTGATATCTTAGGAACCTTAGTAGAATTGGATGGCAGGGTTACTTCATAGTCAAATTGTGTTGACTTGAAATATGGAATATGCACATCATCTATTTTAATTTCTTTAAGAGTAGCATCATCATTAGCATTTGGAGTACCTTTATAAAAATATAAATTATCAAAGTAGAAGATAGGTTTATCACCTCTACCTGAATCATCAAATTTGAATTGGAATAGGTTAGATAAATCAACTACTGAAGAATATGAGGAAAGCGGTATATCATAACTTTTCCATTCACCTTTTGAAATAGATAAGGATACCGGAGTTTCAGAAGGGCCTGGACTTATAGCAAATAAATTTATTGAACTAGCATTCGCTGTCCATATATCTACATGTAAGTAATCCATTTCAGAAACATTAATTCTTTTATTAAGGTCTATTCCCTGGTAATTGAAATTGGTGTATTTAAACACTTCTTCTCCACTAATGGTAACCCGTGAAACTTTTGTAGATTGTCCCCAATTAGGATTGAAGTTCACGTTGGAAAGGTTTTCAAAGTGAGAGCTAAATATGGATATAACATCTTCAGCTGCTCTATCAGGTGGTGTTGGGCTTGGATTTTCTGGTTCTAAAATAGGATTAAAATATACAGTATATGTATTAGTAGAAGAGCTATCGCTCGAAATCACCTTAGCACTTGCAATCCCGGGGAGACTAGTAGCTTGAGTAATTTCTATATGTGCATTATCATTACTTTTCTGGGCATTTAAATTGGGTAAGTTGGTAGCCCCTGCAGAAACATTCAGTGTGTAGTCAAATTTATTGGGATTAAAACTTTCTATGGTTGTTCCATTGACACTGAGATCACTTAGGTAAGCATTCTTTTCAGGCGATGTTTCTGAGCGATATAAGTAAATATTATCAATATAAATGGTAGGGCTATTCCCACTTCCGGCATCATTGAAAGCAGCTTGAAATATTTCTTTTATATCAACTTGACCATTAAAAGAAGTTAAAGGAATGTCAAAACTTAGCCAATTTCCATTGCTTATGGATAAAGCATGCGTACTAATTGATGGGCCTGGAGATATAAGTTCAAAATTTAGAGCAGTAGCATCTTCTGTCCAAATGTCAATATGTACATATTCCATCTGACTGGCATCTATGCTAGAACCTAATTCTATTCCTTGATAATTAAAATTACTGTATTTGAGGGTCTTATTACCATTTAATTCAACTTCAGATACGCTAGTACTTTGATTCCAATTTGCGTAAAAATTAGTATTTGGAATATCTGAATAGGAGTCACTGTATATAGATATTACATCTATTTCATTACTAGATGGACTAGGTGCAGGACTACTTGGGTTTTGTTGTGATTGAACACCATATTCTTGCCATTCAATTGGATTATTTAAGAAGGGAAGAGTTAACAATAAGATACCCCTGATAATTAACATCATAGTGAGTTGAGATGAATAGGTTAGTAATTAAAGGCAGTGAAAGCATGCAAAAGATACTACTAAATTGCCTATAGATTTATTTTAATAGTATCATTTTGTTAGTAATACTATGATTTCCAAATTGTAATCGGTAAAAATACACACCGCTTGATAGTTGGCTAGCATTGAAAGAGTAGTTATATCTTCCTTCGGATAACTGGTTATCTACTAACGTTTGAACAAGTTGACCTAAGCTATTGTAAATTTTCAGGCTCGTATTACCAGCA
>JAYPBC010000007.1:0-13113 GCA_038124025.1 Balneola sp.
TTGAAAAGCTTGTTGGTTTCCATAAACTCTTTGTTAGACTTCTGTTGTTGTGGTTGTTGCGATGGAAATATGTGTAGCAATGCGAGGGGTTAGTGCCTTTTATAATATGTAGATGTCACGTAGTATTTGATAGTGATCATACGTAAAGATACTTGAATCAAATAAAGAAAGATTAACACAAAAATTCCACCATTCTTGACTTAAAATTTTAGGCCACTTTTTAATGGTTCTGTTAATTGTAAATTTATGTAAACCATTTAGGTGGAATTACTCGCTAGCATGGTCTAGCTAGAAGTATTTGGAAGCGTTTTCAATAAGTCTATGATTTTTTACACCTAATGGTTTAGACTAAAAATAAATCGCCATATTCGTCAGATGAGCTAAATTCTAAAGCAACCCTATTTAGACTCTATATGCGGCGTCAGATGGTTGTTGACAGAAAGTCGTTAACAATTATTTACATTCTCGAGGTCTAATACATGTTGATGTATTATGGCCTGTCGAAAAAAGTGGAGGTGCGGGGAGTCGAACCCCGGTCCGAAAAGGCAGTCCTGCACATATCTACATGTTTAGTTACTGATTAAATTTTGCCATAGAACGAACCCAGTAACCCAGTGAACTATAGCTAGTCTGAAAAATTTCATATATACTAGACAGACGACCAGTATATACTATCCTGTCGGAATCGTCGCTCCGTATGGGCACAGACAGGCGTGCCGCCCATGGAACGGCTTAGGCTGTTAGGCTGCTAAGCGGTATGAGTAATTGTTGTCAATTACATTTAGTCCATAATGGATGTTTAACGAGAACCATTGGACATCCTCGACATGCAACGTACGGATTTACTCTTCCCGTCGAATCCAGTACACCCCCAATAAATCATAGAACAGACGCATTGACGAAGTAGTTTAAATAGATACTAAGAACGAAACTACCCTAATTTGTGTACGTATAGTTGGAGCAAATATACCAAGATTACCAGCGAATTAATACCCTTATGTTCTTTTTAAAAAATATCTCGCAAGCAACATATAGCGCCCTATATTATTTCATAACATGACTCATCTATTCCAATACTTAGCTGTGCTAACCTTTCTATTGGTAACAAACATACCAGTGGCTACATCAATTCAAGCTCAAGACGATACCTCAGCTCTTTCAGGATATATAAAAGATGCCGATACCGGAGAAACCTTGATTGCCGCTAATATTGCTTTACTAGAAACCAATCGAGGTACTACAACCAACACCTTAGGGTATTACACCCTAACGAATCTACGCCCAGGCAGCTATACCCTCGCGGTGAGTTACATTGGCTACCGTCCCTATAGCACCGAACTTATCTTAGCAGCGGGTGAAACAAAACGGTTTGATATCGAACTAGAACCAGAGATCCTTTTTGGGGAGGAAATTGTGGTTGAATCGACCCGGGAGCAAGAAGCACTCAAAAATATCGGCAGAGCTCAAATAACCACCCAAACAATCAAAGAACTACCTGCCATATTTGAAGCTGATGTGTTCCGTAGCATCCAATTTTTGCCAGGTGTCAAAGCTGCTTCCGATTTTTCGTCGGGGCTTTACATTCGGGGTGGAAGTCCAGACCAAACCCTCATACTACTTGATCGAACTACGGTATACAACCCCTCCCATTTTTTCGGTTTTTTTTCCACCTTCAATCCTGATGCCATTAAAGATGTCCGGCTTTACAAAGGTGGATACCCGCCAGAATATGGGGGACGCCTAGGCTCAGTTCTTTCGATTTATAACAAGGATGGGAACCGAAACGAAACCCAAGCTGCTGCCACTCTTGGTATGTTAGCTTCAAGAGCGGCCATTGAAGGGCCTATTCCCAACGGATCCTATATGTTTGCCATGAGACGATCTACCCTTGAACCCCTGCTTGGAGCGCTTCGAGCAAATAATGACAACATTCCATCCTTATTTTATTTCTTAGATACCAACGGTAAGTTGAACCTCGATATAGGGGCAAATGATAAATTATCCTTGGCCTTTTATTCCGGTAAAGATCGGGTCGATTTTCCCTTTGGAGATGATGCCGAATTCAAACTTCATTACGGGAACCAAACGATAAGCGGAAATTGGACCCATATTTTTAATGAAACTACCTTTTCCAATTTTGTAGTAACCGGATCGCGCTACTTTAACTTTCCAACCTTTGAAGTTGCTGGAACACCTTTTAAGCGCGATAATAATATTTACGATTTATCGCTAAAATCGGATATAGAGTACCTACCCAACGAAAAACATACCGCTAGTACGGGTATTTGGGCGGGAGTATTCACCTTCCGTATTCAAGATCAATTTGACGGGCAAAATACCTTTGGCCAACGGATTCATGCTCAATACGCCTCCTGGTATTTACAGGACGAATGGCGTCCCAATGAAGATTGGAAACTCTTGGGTGGTTTGCGAATTAATACCTTTTCAGACGGGTCCTACCTCCGATTAGAACCCCGCTTATCAGCTGAATATCTTCGATGGAATCGATTACGACTCCAAGCTGCCTACGGAAGGTACAATCAATTCTTTACCCTAATCACCAATGAAGCCTTCTCTGGTTTTGACTTGTGGCTAACCTCTGATAAAGGAATAAAACCGGCCTATGGCGATCAATTCATCCTGGGTATTAAGACCATTCCTTTTCAGGGATACGGTTTAGATATTGAAGGTTATTACCGAACTATGAATGATCTGTTTGAACTCGACCCCTTTTTACCTGATGCCGCAGGTCTAGCTTATGCCGATCTATTCCGTTTTGGAGAAGGCAGCGCATATGGGTTGGAGTTACTATTCGAAAAGAGACAAGGACGTTTGAGTGGGTATCTGGGTTATACTTGGGGATATACATGGCGTAAATTTCCGGGATTCAACACGGATCCTAGCATTCGACTGGGACCAGCTGAAATGGCTCAAGCTCGATATTATCCTCCTAAGTATGATCGTCGACATGACGTAAATCTTATATTAAATTACACGTTTTCATCTAAATGGAAACTCACAGGAGCGTGGGTATATGCCACTGGTCAGGCGTACACCCAAGTACTCGGACGCTACGCCTTACTTGATGATCCTTTTGGAGCTTCTGAATTTAACAACGCTTTTACTGTGGGAAAGGTTAATGCTTCCCGCCTACCCTCTTACCACCGCATGGATTTCTCAGCCCAACGTAGTGGTACATTATTTGGGATGCAAACCCTACTTCAGCTGCAAATCATCAACGTGTACAATCGCCGGAATGTCTGGTTTCAAAACTTTGATTTTGACGAAAATCCAGTTCAACAAACTGATATCACATTATTACCCATCATTCCAGCAGTTTCAATCACCTTCAATTATCCCAACTAACATGAATCGACTAGGCCTCTACATAAACACAAAATACCTACATGTGAGACCAAAATATGTGCTCGTATGTGCGCTTATTCTGTTATCAATAGGGGCATGCGACCCATACTCTCAGGATAGCTATACCGAACAAGTAGTAGTAGAGGCTTATTTGACAGCTGGGAACTTACTGCCTCCTGTTCGATTATCGACTACGGCCGAAGCAACCGTATTCTATGAGTTTGATCAGCTTGCACTCCGAGGTGCACAGGCGATGATATGGGTACTAAACAAACAAACAGAGCAAAAAGAGTTTCGTATAACCTATGAGGAAAAAAACCCTGGAATTTATCAACCAACCGAAGCCTACCAGGTGGAAGCAGGTTCAAAATACCTTCTTGAAGTTAAGCATCCCGATTATGAGACTATCACAGCCCAAACACAGGTTCCCAATGATTTTTCCATCCTCAATGGCATACCAGATACACTCCGGTATCAATCAACCGAACAACTTATACTCGAATTGAGCGCTGAAGCGGCGATAGAAGGACAGAACTACTACATCATTAACACGGTCGCAAAAAATCCAATTGAAGAGTTATTAACCCCCTTTTATAAGGAATTTGTGGATGATGAAAATGAAGAAGAAAAAGAACAAAACCTTCAAGATTTAACCACCAATTCCTCCGGCATATTAAACGAAGGAAACTTTGAGCGAAATCAAGCGGGAAATATTGAGATACGATATCCTTGGCTGGCTGTCGCTTTTTTCGGTGAAAATGCGATCATTCCATCGGTTATTGATAAAAACTTATATGATTATATACGCTCTGAATCTGTTCAACTAGGAGGGTCTACTCTTTCACCGGGTGAGATTCAAAATGTACTAACCCCCATTCGCGGGGGTGTCGGTATTTTTGGCTCTATGGCCAGAGACACTGCAAATACCCTCATACTTCCATTGGAATTTAGTTTTCCTTGATGCGTATATTAATTATATGCATTACAGATATAGATTTATTCAAGCACGCACCCTATGGTTTTTCATCCTTGCCCTTAGCTTGACGATGAATCCATTTGAAGGCTATTTACTTGCCCAAACAAGCTCAGAGGATGTGCAAATTGCCCGAATAAAATATCGAGGTGGCGGGGATTGGTATAATGATCCTTCATCTTTGAATAATTTACTGCGGTTCACTGCAGAAACGGTTCCATTGGGCTTATCGAATCGCTACAGAGATATTGATTTGGGTAGCACCGATTTATTCAAATTCCCATTCGCCTTCCTCACCGGGCACGGGAATATAGCTAGCAATGCGAGTGAGCGAAGAAATCTACGACGGTATTTAGAACAAGGCGGCTTTTTATATGTAGATGATGATTATGGACTGGATGCTTCTTTCAGAAAACTCATCGATGAAACCTTTCCGGAAGAAGAATTAATTGAACTCCCATTTGCTCACCCGGTATTTAAGCAGGTATTTTCCTTTCCAACCGGCGTCCCAAAAATACATGAACATGACAATAAGGCTCCAAGAACCTTTGGATTATTTCTCGAAGGGCGATTAGTGTTGGTATATACCTATGAATCCAACCTAGCCGATGGTTGGGCAGACCCAGCTATTCATAATACTCCACAAGATAAGCGCGAACAAGCACTACGTATGGGCGCTAACATACTTGTTTACGCCCTCAGCGCCGCGCCTTAAAAACTGCGGAACTGAATTAATCCTTCTAAATGAACCTCTACAGACGATGTACGCAGATCCGCAAATGGCTGTGATCCCTATTCTTTCTTCTCGCGGTCTTTTTTCATCACATAGTGAAAACTCTTTGGACGTAGGTTCTCCCCTTTTTTACCAAGTGGGTCAGGATATAGGTCCTCAGAATCTCGGTTTTCTCGCTCGGTGATTTTCTTTTGGATTTCACTTTGAAGTGCGACTATTTCTTTTTTTTCATGGGTATCTGCTGACTTGAATCGCTCGGCCAACTCCGCTCGTTTTCGTTTGAAGTAACTAATTTCTAGCGCTTTCAAGCACCCTTTTACACTGCGATACGGATCTTTGTCCTTTTTAAATTCAATGCCTGTTTTTTCATGATGCCGTGTAGAGGCCGTGTGAATTTCTAAAAATATATCCCCTACTAGTTCTGGATATGGAGATGGTTGCCTACTGAAATAGTCTATCCCAAAAGATTTTTCAGCTTTATAACGCTCTATGATATCCAAATAGAATGCTTGTAGTTCCTGATCTTCGAATAATTTTTCATTGGCCAAAGCTCCAACATATCCCACCATATCTCGCCCAAAACTAATCATTATACGAATTAACTCCTTTTCGTAATGAGGCTTAGGTACACTCTTAATAGGGCGGGTCCTATATTCATCCACGCCATATCCCATTGAATCTAACTCAGCATGACGTCCTGCATTTTCATTAGTATACAATGGATGACCATGCTCCAAACCCGCGGCCAATGACCTGCCTTTATCAACAAGCTCACCCTCTGATTCAGTGCGATGAGTAGCTGGTTGATTTTGCTGGTGCTGATTTCTGGCTTGGTGATTTCGCTGGCGCTGTTGTGCTCGCTCTTTTTGAACTGCCCTCTCACGAAGTGCACGGTCTAACTCTTGAAAAAGCTCGTGATCCGTCCCTTTTCGATATTGTTGAGTTTTCTGATGTAAGTGTTGAATGTACACCTGCCGCTGAATAGTATCAGGTATGTGAGCAATGGCTTCAATAAGTTCATTTATCACTCGAGCCAAAGATATAGGCGCCTCCAAACGACCCTCAGTAGCCGCCTTAGCTAGTAAAAAATCTACGAAATCTTGGCTATTCATATGCTTGATATCATCAAAAGACTCTTTCCCAAATTGTTTGACAAAAGAATCGGGATCTTCCCCATCGGGCAGTTCCAGTAACTTTACCTCTAGCCCCTCTTCCAGCGCGAGTAAAATTCCTTTTTTCATTGCATTTTGCCCAGCCGCATCCGAATCATAAATCATGGTTAAGGTGTCCCCAAAACGATGCAAAGTACGCAGCTGCCCAGGTGTTAAGGCCGTCCCGGAACTTGCAACCACATTATCAATTCCATGTTGGTGCAGGCTTATTACATCGGTGTACCCTTCTACCAGAATCATTTCTTTGTTTTTTCGAATCTGATTCTTGGAAAAATTAACTCCGTACACCACCTCACTTTTGTTATAGACCGTGGTTTGCGCTGAATTAATATATTTGGCTGTTTTTTCGTTGCCCAATACTCTTCCAGCAAAGGCAATCACTTTACCTGTTGGATTAAAAATTGGAAACATCAAACGCCCTCTAAACGTATCATACATTCCATCTGAGTCCGTGCGCTGCTTAACCAAATCCCCTCCTAATAAATAGGCCGGATCAATTCCAGCCTGCTCTGCTGCACCTAATAACGACTGACCTGAACTAGGCGCATAACCTAGGCCAAACTGCTTAATAATGTCAGCCCCATAGCCCCGTTGTTCTAAATAACTTCTAGCCTTCTGCGCCTCATCCATTTCCATTAATGAACGATAAAAGAATACACCCGCAAACTTAAGTGCATGCAATATACCTTCTTTTTCCTGCTCAATTACCTGCTCCTCATAACTCGTTTGCTCTTGGGGCAGGTACACTCCAAAGCGATGGGCCAAGGCACGAAGCGCCTCATTAAAATTCAGGCCTCCCTGATCCATGATAAATTTGAACACATCCCCAGACTCCCCACAGCCAAAACATTTAAATATTCCAAGCCTAGGAGATACATGAAAGGAAGGCGTTTTCTCATTATGATAAGGACATAATCCTATAAAGCCGCTGCCCGAGCGCTTTAACTTAACATAATCGGAGACCACCTCTACAATATCGGCTGCATCCCGTATTTCTTCTTTTTTAGCATCACTTATCATAGCTTGAAAATAGGAGTTTAAAGGCAGGGCGAAAATATATTTTTCATAGTATTTTGTAATCTGTCGAGTCACCTTATCGCTGTCGCGTTCGCATCAACCAATAGTATACATGTTATTCTATTTAACATTCCCAAAAATAGCACTAAAATCCCTGATCATTGTAGGTCTATTCCCTTTATTGAGCTCAGCGTGCAACGCTCAATGGTCCGTTCATCTCGGGTTAATGAACTCCCAAACCGTGGATCCTATAGTTTCCTACCAAAGCTATGAGGGGTTCGGACTTAACGGGCATGTAGACTACAGTTGGTCTGGTGACAAGCGCACTACTACTGTAGCACTGAAAACCGGCCGGTCGAGGCTAAGTAATCGGCAGAATAATTACTGGAATAGTCGTAGTCTTGGTTTTTTTTTGCATTCTGACCTACCAGCTACCCCTTTTTTTCACAAGTTGACCATCCAAAGCGGGTTGGAAGCTCAACTGCTTCAGATTGAGTCCTTCTTCTTTATGCAATCGAACGCATACAATGGTAGGAACAGTGGATTCGGATCCATTCGTGTTCCATTGCTTATCACTAGTAATTATCTTCTTACCAAAAAACTGCCCATTACATGGTCGCTTAATCTTCCGGTGCTGCAATATACCCTGAGACCAGGTTATAGTGTTTTTGATCCTGAAGAACTATTTAATAAACGTCCAACCATTGGAAATATCCTTAAATCAGGCCAATGGAGTCCTATTGGAAGCTTTGAGCAATGGCAATGGGAACTTAAATGGTCTTCTCAATCCAACGAAAGCGACCAAAGCTATGCCCTATTTATCCAACAGAAGCATCATCGTATCCCCTTTCCTCAGGTCTATAAAAGTAACACAATCTATATAGGTGTTGGGGTATATTTATGAAGGGATTCAACATAGGCACGCAACATCCGACCTTGAAGAATATAGGATTTACCGGTCATAGATATCCCAAATTAATATTCCTCTTTGTTTTTATGGGCGGACTTATTTCATGTGAAAGTTTTATTGGGAGTAGCTTTGATAGCACGCGTGAACCTGCCACCCATGAAGTTGTTTTCGACCAATTTTGGCAAGAATTTTCGGATTATTACCCGTATTTCCAACACAAAAACGTGAACTGGAACCAATTGTATGAAGTATACCGCCCTTTAGTAGACTCCGTTACAACCCAAGAGGAGCTGTTTGATGTGTTAGAACAAATGATTTACCGCTTGAAAGATGGTCATATCATGCTCGAAAGTCCATTTAAACGGTATCAATATTATGATTGGTACCAAAGCGACTATAACGGCAATTTGATTTTTGCTAATTATCTTAATTACCAGCTTCAGGAGGATGAGTCGGGAATATTTAGTTATGGTCGTATACAAGATATACTCTATGTACATCTAGCCAGTTTTAAAGGGCAGAAACAGTCCTTTAAGCAGCTAGCTCAAGTCATATCCGCATCAGTTAACAATACCAAGGGGCTTATCCTAGATGTACGTACTAACGGCGGAGGAAGCGATGTCAATGCCCATGTTATTGCTCAAGAATTTATATCTAGACCTATACGAATACGCTGGATACGCTATCGAAATGGCCCTAACCATTATGCATACAGCCGTTGGATTTCTAATGAATTAATGCCCAAAGAAAGTAGTTATAAACGACCTGTGGTTATCATCACCGATCGCAGTGTTTTTTCCGCTGCTGAAGATTTTGTTTTGGCTTTACGACAACTTTCTAATGTATACGTAGTTGGTCAGTTCACAGGCGGTGGTTCTGGAAACCCCATGACTAGAGAGTTACCCAACGGGTGGATATTGAAAGTACCCCGATGGCAGGTGGCTGATCCATTAACTAGGGAGCTATATGAAGGTATCGGACTAGAACCAGATTCTGTATTGATACAACGCACACTAGATACTACCCTTGGGGTCGATCGTGTGTTAGAGTTTAGCATAAATTACATCAACCAAGATGTTAATTAAGCCGTTGTATTATTATTGGCGCATGACTTGAAAGCTATCAATAACGACCAACGAAATAACGCATATATTCATCTAAAAATAAGGGCTACATTTTAGTCTAAAGCATACTATATTTAACGCTTGTAATCAGGGTTAGTACTTACAAGAATAAAACTATTCTTAGCCCGATAAAACTGAAACATTTTTTTATCCATGAGCGTACTTGTTGGCAAGCAAACTAGATTAATCGTACAAGGTTTTACCGGAAGTGAAGGAAGCTTTCACGCAGAACAGATGATTGCTTACGGAACACCTGTTGTAGGTGGGGTAACCCCAGGCAAAGGTGGTCAGAAACATCTTAATCTACCTGTATTTAATACCGTTAAAGAAGCGGTTGAGTTAGAAGGTGCAAATACTTCGGTCATCTTTGTGCCACCTGCCTTCGCTGCAGACGCAATCTCTGAAGCTGCTTTTGCTGGAATCAAAGTGATTATCTGCATCACTGAAGGTATTCCAGTCAATGACATGATTATTGCCAAACAAATTGTAAAGAGCCATGGAGCCACACTTGTAGGGCCAAATTGTCCCGGTGTTATAACACCAGGTGAAGCTAAAATTGGAATTATGCCAGGTAACATCTTCACCCCAGGGACAGTTGGTGTAATCTCCCGATCTGGAACGCTTACTTATGAGGCTGTTGATCAGCTAACCAAAATCGGCTTAGGTCAAAGCACAGCCGTTGGTATAGGGGGAGACCCCGTAATTGGTACCACGCACTTAGACGCGGTAAAATTATTCCAGGACGATCCAGGAACCGAATCTATCGTACTTATTGGTGAAATTGGCGGGTCAGCTGAAGAAGAAGCTGCTGCGTACATTAAAAAGCATGTCAATAAACCTGTTGTTGCTTTTATAGCGGGATCCACGGCTCCTCCTGGCCGTCGAATGGGCCACGCTGGCGCCATTATTTCAGGAGGGAAAGGAACCGCTCAAGAGAAGAAAAGAGCTTTATCCGAAGCGGGAATTACCGTTGTAGAAAGTCCAGCTGAGATAGGTGCAACTTTAAAGAGTATTCTTTAAGTACACAGAATGAGACTCACTCATCAGAGGTGAGTTCCATCCGGTATAACCGTACCTTTTTTAACGATCACAATACCTTCGCGTACATAATGCAATGGATAATCACCATCTTCTAGATGGTCCCCTCCAACGATTCGCACATCGTTTCCTATGCTCACATTCATATCAATGATGCAATTACTAATAAAGCACCGTTGACCTATACCCATAGCTGGTTCATTGGGTGCAGCAGCATCAATAACGTCTTGACTTTGAAAGGCATCATGTCCCATAATAATGGAATTTTCAATGGTAGTACCTTTGGCAATACGCGAGCGAATTCCTATGACCGATCGAACAATGCGGCTGGCCTCAATGATACATCCTTCCGCCATCAAACAATTTTCCATAGTAGTACCCATTATTTTTGATGCAGGCAACAATCTAGCACGCGTGTAAATATACGCATCATTATCATACAAATTGAACTCAGGAACCGTGTCCGCTAGTGATAAATTGGCCTCGAAAAACGAACGAATCGTACCGATATCGGTCCAATATTTACCAAACTCAAAGCTACATACTCTCATTCCCTCATGTAACGTCTTTGGAATGATTTCTTTTCCAAAATCGGTAGCATCAGGGTTTTCATTAAATAAGCGTATCAGGGTTTTTCTGTTAAAGATATAGATACCCATGGAGGCCAGGTAGTTCTTACCTTGACTTTGATACGGCTCGGGAACCTCAGACTTCCATTTGTCTAATTCCTCAAGTGCAGGCTTTTCTACAAAAGAGTCTATGAAACCCTTAGAATTGGTTTTCATGATTCCAAATCCGGTGGCATCACGATTAACTACAGGGATTGTTGCTACGGTTAAATCGGCCTGCTGTTTTACATGGAGCTCGAGCATTTCACTATAATCCATCTGATATAGCTGATCACCGGATAAGATAAGCACATATTCATAACTGTGATTCTCCATGTGATGAATAGACTGCCTAACTGCATCTGCTGTCCCCTGAAACCAATCGGTATTTTGAGCAGTTTGCTCTGCAGCTAGTATATCTACAAAGCCATTACTAAATACATCAAAATTGTAGGTATTTTTAATGTGCCTATTCAGTGAAGCAGAATTAAATTGTGTTAGCACATAGATTCGTTTAACTCCGGAGTTTAAACAATTTGAAATAGGGATGTCTACTAACCGGTACTTACCACCCACAGGTACAGCTGGTTTTGATCTATGATCGGTTAATGGAAATAATCTTGTTCCTCTACCACCGCCAAGTATGATGGCCATCACTGAATTATTCATGAATTACCTTTTTTGTTGAGTAGACTATTGTTGAAGAAATGCAAACGAACATTTAAACATGTTGATTCTATTTTGGATTAATATATCACTTTTATTCAAGTTCGACTCAAGTCGTAACAAAAACATATTATTACCATTCTTCTTCAAAGAAAGCATTACCTATACCAAGTTCCAAATAGGATCAGTTTCTATAGCTTTGCAATTCTAGATACAATTCGTTGTATTCTTTGGCAACCTTCTGCCAAGAATGATCCTGCAGCATTATTCGCTCACGTAAGGAGTGCATAGCGTCTTGATCAGCATACAAATCACACGCTCGTAATACAGCCTGTTCTAGTGCCTCATAGCTAAATGAATCAAATTGTATACCAAGTCCGTTTGTGTTAGCAATATCTGGTACTGAATCCTTCAATCCCCCTACCGATCGTACTACCGGAATCGTACCATATCGCATAGCATAGAGTTGATTGAGACCGCATGGCTCCACGCGAGATGGCATAATCATAAAATCTGCGCCGGCATACATTCGACGTGCCAGGGTCTCGTTATAGGCGAGTTTAGCATTAAAATAACCTACATATTCCTTATCGAATTCACGGAACTCCGCTTCTAATCGAGGATCACCCGTTCCTAATAAAATAAAATTAAGTTCTTTGTCTTGCTCACGAAGCCCTCGGATTACTGAGGCTAATAAATCGGCCCCTTTTTGATCTACCAACCGTCCGATGAATGCAAATAATGGCCTATCTGGATCCAATTCATATTCTCGACATAAGGCGTGCTTATGGTATGACTTACCCTCCGTAACATCTAAACAGTTGGGACGCTCTTTGGATGAAGCTTTTTTAGTAGAGCCTTTATAGGTATAGTGCTGATCCAAATAAGTGTCCGTTGCAGGATTCCACACCTCCGGATCTATTCCATTCAACATGCCTACAGATTTTCCAGATTCTATGTTGAATAAATATTCTAGTCCATTGCTGCTTACCCGTAATTCTTCCATATAGCTTGGAGATACCGTGCTAATTTTCCAAGCACACTTCAGCCCACAAGCCAGTGGATTTAATTCTCCTGCCCACTCTAATAAACCAGCATTGAAACCGTCAAACTCAGGTAGTAAGAATCGTTTTCCCAAATCTTGATTGCCATGATACTCCGCATTGTGCACAGTAATGATGGAGGGAGTACTAGATAGACCTTTGAATGCCGTGCATTGCTGTGCCATAAAGGGTATCAAAGCCGTGTGATGATCATGGCAGTGAAGCACATCTGGCTGCAGATCCCAACGAATTAAGGTATCCAACACGGCAATTTGAACTGCCAAAAATCGCTCGAACTCATCCCAATACCCATGTCCTGATGTTGGATCTAAATAAATACCGGGCCTGTCTGTGTATGCTGGTATATCAAAGGTGTAAAGACTAAATCCTAAGGGTTCCTTAATCTCATATACATTATAGGACAGCTCATTAGCGCCCATATGACAAGTAGCGGTATCGATGA
>JAYPBC010000007.1:13213-83097 GCA_038124025.1 Balneola sp.
TGGGTTTATATCAATCTTAGGTGAACCGGTTAGTCCTAAAAGTCAAGAACAGATTGGCTACCTACCCGAAGAGCGAGGGTTATACAAAAAAATGAAGGTGTTTGACCAACTCATGTATTTAGCCCAACTCAAAGGATTAAACTATACGGATGCAAAAAAAGCTATTGATTTTTGGTTAGATCGTTTTGAGGCCAGTACTTGGAAAAAGAAAGAAGTTTCGGAACTCTCTAAGGGCATGTCTCAAAAAATTCAATTTATTGCCACCGTTGCGCATGACCCGGAAATCTACATATTTGATGAACCATTCAGCGGTCTAGACCCAATTAACTCTGAAATGCTTAAACAGGTTATATTAGAAGAAAAGAAGCGTGGGAAAACTATTTTGTTTTCCACCCACAGAATGGAACAGGTGGAGCAAATGTGTGATGACATTTGTCTCTTTAATCAAGGTAAAGTGGTATTAGAAGGTAATTTACAATCCATAAAACAGAGTTTTGGAAAGAATACCGTACTCTTAGATTTTATAGGTGATTCAGCCTTCTTAAATGAATTAGAGAACGTTCGAATCAATAACCGCTCTGCAAATTTTGCTGAAATACGTTTGTTAGAGAATTCAACTCCTCAGGCTATACTAGAAATAGCGATGAACCATGCAGCGATACAGCGATTTGAGGTTGTTCAGCCTAGCCTTCAGGATATTTTTATTAGCACCATCAATGATACTAAAGTCGCAACGTAATCAACAAATTAGCCCAAATAACTCCTATTAAAACATAATTGATCGAACATGGTAAATTATTCGAAAATCTGGCTCATTATTCAGCGAGAATACAAAACGAGAGTACAAACTAAATCATTTTTGTTATCTACCTTTCTTACTCCACTACTGATACTTGGCTTCATGGGCTTTATGGTTTTTATGACCGTATCTGATAATGAGGCTCCAAAACAGGTTATTGTAATTGACGAAACCGGACGAATGCTTGATCCGCTAATCCAGCTCAATGCTACCAGATATCAATCCATCACTGCCGATCAGACAATTGACCAAATACGTGAATTAGTTATGGAGAATGAACTTGATGGATATGTATTATTTGAACGAACTTTTTTAAGTGATGGCACCCCAGCAAGTTTTGTTCATAATGGCTCTGGCGGTGTCACTTTTTTCGAGTCTATTCGTTCCGATGTCAGAGACGTTACTCGTCAAATACGACTAAAAGACAATGATGTCTCAGAATCTGTAATTGCTATATTCGAGGAACGACCTACGGTAGAAAATAGACGTTTAAATGAGCAAGGCGTTGATGAACAGAGTAACGCTATTATAAGTAGTTTTGGTGGGATTCTGATTGGTATATTAATATTTATTGGCTTATTTGGCTATGGGGCTGTATTAATGCGCAGCGTTATCGAAGAAAAAACATCACGAATCGTAGAAATAATAACATCCTCCGTTAAACCCATTGAGTTGATGTTAGGTAAGTTGCTTGGCGTATGTTTGGTTGCACTAACTCAATTCAGTTTATGGATTGCTACCTATGCAGGAGTATCTATTCTTGCAGCACCTGTCGCTCAATTCTTTATTAATCAACGAATGGGGGATCTTCAAAATACGTTAACTGCAGTTGATTCATCCGGCACAGCAACTACTGCATCAGCGGATATCGATCTAAGTTTTTTGGAGCAATTTAGCATTGACCCAGTATTCATACTCTATTTTTTCGTGTTTTTTGTGCTTGGTTTCTTAATGTACAGTTCTATTTTTGCTGCCATTGGTGCTGCGGTAGACTCTGAGCAAGACTCACAACAATTCATGACGCCTGTGATGCTCCCCATATTATTAGGATATATGCTTAATTTTAGAATTGCTGAAGCTCCAGATTCTACCTTAGCAATAGTGGCTTCGTTGTTTCCCCTGACCTCACCCATTAACATGGTTACCAGAATGCTGGTTTCTAATGTATCATTCTGGGAAGTAACCCTTTCTATTGTTCTATTGATTCTAAGTTTGATTGGCATGCTATTATTAGCGGCACGAATCTACAGAACCGGCATTCTCATGTATGGAAAGAAACCAAGCTTCAAAGAGTTATTTAAATGGCTTAAACAAGCCTAAATCAACTCCTCATCATTTAGAAAGAGTAAGCATATATCATGTTACATCTTAGTTAGACACTTTTACTCACCTTTTTGAGCTCGGTGATGTGCAAATAAGGCTTTTAATTCTGGATGAAGTTGTGGATTGGTGGAATAACCATTTCCAGAATGAATGGTTTCTACACCATAGACATCGCTAAATACACCCCCTGCTTCTTTTACCACAGGTAGCAAGGCTGCAGCATCCCATAAATTAAGTACAGGGTCAAACATAATATCCGCTCTCCCAATAGCCACCATCATATGACCGTAGGCATCTCCCCATGTTCTATGAAGTTTTGTTTTGGCCATCAAATCCTGGAATTCTTCTTCCTTACCAACATCTTGAAACCTTTTGATTTCAGTCACTAACAATGTAGCATCTTGCATGTCGGATGTTTCACGCACCTTACAAGGTTTCCCGTTAAAATAAGCCCCTAAGCCTTTACCAGCTACACAACATTCATCCAAAGCAGGAGCATTGATAACTCCAACCATCGGTTCTTTTTCAATCATGATACCAATTAAGGTTGTATAAAAGGGAACTCCATGGATGAAGGATTTGGTCCCATCAATAGGGTCCAGGACCCATTGAATGGATGCATCTGGACGTATCACTCCATACTCTTCACCGATAATACCATGATCTGGAAACCTTTTTTCAATTTCCTCTCTTATCACCATCTCGGTCTCACGATCTGCAATAGTAACAGGTGAATCATCCTCTTTTGAAATGACTTCCACCTCTTGTTTAAAATAGTTAAGAGTATGGGCACCTCCAATTTTGGCAATTTCTTCAGCTGCATGGACCAAAGTTTTAAGATCTGTCATTGTACTAAGTATTGTTTATATATTGAGTGTTAGTTTGGTATGATTGAATATTCTTTTACGCATGGAATGTATTCATTCAGTACCTTTCGCGATAGGACAAAACGCCATTGAGCTTTCGATAATGATACTGCAAATTTAAGTGGAATGGAACGTTCATTTTTATCCAATTGTAATTCCCAAGGCATTCATTTTAGTGCTGTTATCACCAAAGTCCTGCCAAAAGACAGGATCAATTAATCTCTATTTTTTATTTGTACGAAGTGTTTCACTCCTAACATTTTTTGGCTAAAATGCTACCATAACATCGATTCCTAAAAGTACCTTTTATAATTCTCACTTAGCTGATTCCTATTAATTGCTAGATTCAGACCTCATACAACCTAACTACAAAGCCGATTCTACATCAACGGCTCAATCAAACCTTGCGCAAGAACTAGAGCATAAGTACCACATACAAGTCTATAATCGTTTTCCGATTACGATTACCCGTGGGCAAGGTGCCAAAGTGTGGGATAGTGAAGGAAACGAGTATATTGATTTGTTGGCGGGTATCGCGGTCAATAATGTTGGGCATGCTCATCCAAGAGTGGTAAAGGCAGTACAAAATGCAGCGATTTCTCCTCTACACTTTTCTAATTTCTATTATTCAGAACCTCAGTCATTGCTGGCTAAAAAACTGAGCGAACTCACCGGATTAGATCGTGTTTTCTTTTGTAGCTCTGGAGCAGAGGCCATGGAAAGCTGTCTTAAACTGGCAAGAAAGTGGGGGCACATGCAAGGGAAAAAAGGCTCTATACTCTCATTAAGCAACGGCTTTCACGGTAGAACCTTGAGTACTTTAACGATGAGCTCCCTCAAATATCAGCAGGGGTATGCTCCTCTTCCAGCTGGTTTTAACCAAGCCAGTTTTAACCAAATTGAAGAGGTAATTGAACAAACAAGTGAAGATACTATCGCAATTGTATTGGAATTAATACAAGGTAATAGCGGCGTTCACCCAGCGGAGTACAACTTCATGCAGGCATTGAATCAACTATGCAAAGAACGTAATATTTTACTCATAATTGATGAGGTGCAAACGGGCGTTGGACGAACGGGTAAAATGTGGGCATATGAACACTTTGACGTACAACCAGATTTGATAGCTACAGCCAAAGCACTAGCGGGAGGTATACCTATCGGGGCAATGATTAGCAGTGAAAAGGTGGCGAAGGCTTTCGGATTTGGTGATCATGGTACCACTTTCGGTGGGAATCCTTTTTCTTGTTCCGTTGCTTTGGAAGTCTTGGCAATTATTGAAGATGAAGACCTAATAAATAGGGCTAGTGAAAATGGGCTCTATTTTATGTCAACACTAAAAAACTTAGCAAATAAATACTCGTGCATTACTGAGGTACGTGGAATGGGCCTAATGATTGGAGTGGAATTCAATCAACCAACCCGACCTATTGTAGATATATGGGCTAAATTAGGGGTTCTCAGTAATGCTGCAGGGGGTAATGCCATTCGAATTGTACCTCCTTTAACGATATCTAAAGAATTAATTGATCGCTCGGTACAAACATTAGAATTGTTAGTTAAGGAACTATAATTCACCGTTATCTTGGCAGACATCAACCCGGATATCATAATTGTATTAACCATGAAAATAACCTTTGGTAACCTCTATCAGTCTATCTACATCTGATTCTTCTATTTGAAAATGAAAGGTGGCACGAACGGTTGACGGGCCGAAAGGGACCATTTTTATACCCTGTTGTCCATAACTTTCTATCACCTCTAGGGCGCTTCGCTTACCCGTATTAAACAGTACAATATTTGTTTGGACGCTGTCTAAATCAATCGTCAAAGAGTCTGTTTCATGGACCGCTTGAGCAAAGGCTTTGGCATGTTCATGATCTCTTGTCAACTTAGGCCAGTGATGCTCGACCGCGTAGTCAGCAGCGGCGGTTAAAAGACCTATTTGCCTCATCCCTCCTCCCCACATCTTTCGAAATCTCCTGGCTTTAGCAATATGTTTACTGGTTGAGAGCAGCATGGACCCAACTGGCGCTCCAAGACCTTTACTAAAACAAATCGAAAGCGAGTCAGCTAATTGCCCTATTTGTTCCGCTTTTTGCTCTGTAGCCACAAGCGCATTCCAAATACGTGCCCCGTCGATGTGAAGGTAAAGATTATGACGTTCGCACTCTTGCTTTATGGCATTGAGCTCATCCAATGTATAGACCGTACCACCTCCTTTATTCGTACTATGTTCAATGCATACAAGCTTAGTCTCAGGCTCCCAATCGTGTGCTCCTCTAACAGCAGGAGCTATTTGTTCAGCGCGCAACTTTCCTGAGTTTCCAACTAGAGGAAAAAGCTGTACCGATGATAAAGATGACGCTCCACCGGTTTCGTATTGAAGTATATGCCCTTTATGATCTATTAATACTTCATTGGAAGGCTCTGTTAGCACTTTTAAAGCCAGCTGATTACTCATAGTTCCACTAGGGACAAATAGCCCAGCTTGCATGCCAAAAAGGGCTGCCATTTTTTCTTGAAATATATTCGTACACTCATCCTCACCAAATACATCATCCCCTACCTCTGCCTCCAAGATAACTTGTTTCATCTGCTGAGTTGGCTTAGTTACGGTATCACTTCGTAAATCTATTACTTTCATGGGCAATATTAATGAACGATATTATTTTGTTTTTCTTTTGTAGTTTATGGATAATGTTTGTAGTACTAAACCTAATAAATTAGTTCGGTTGGTTAACCATAGTCCTCTAGGAGTATACTAGCTATTTATGCCTGAGTCGAGAAGATATGATATTATTATAGCAGGTGCAGGCCTTTCAGGTCTAAGTCTCGCATGGCACTTGGTCAAGGAAAACTATAAAGGCCAAATCTTACTAATTGATGACTCTTTTGCGCCAAATAATCACAAAACCTGGTGTTTTTGGGGTAAAAAAGATCATAGCTTTGCAGATATAGCTCATCGAACTTGGAAAAAGAGCTATTTTGCCGCCCTAGACTTTAAAGCTAAATTATCTCTTAATGAGCATCTTTATTTTTGTGTAAAAGAGAGTGATTACAAAGAACATATCCTACGGACGCTACAAAAGGCACCAAACGTTTATTTACTCGAAGAAAGTATATTGGATTTTTCATCCAACTCTTTAAAAGCAGCCTTAATTACTAAAGACAGTAACACCTACTTAGCGGATTACATTTTCCAGAGTATTTTTATGCCTAGTAACTACGATGCTAGTGCTCGAAAATATCCGTTGATTCAACATTTTTTAGGGTTTGAAATAAAAACGGAAGATAAAGTCTTTGATAAGAAAACCTTCACATTAATGGATGTAGACAGTGGATTTAATGAAGGTTTCGCATTTATGTATGTACTGCCATTTAAAAAAAATAGAGCCTTGGTTGAATACACTATATTTTCAACTAAGCCGCTAAAAAAGAAGCGATACAAGAAAAAAATCTATCACTATCTTGAGGAAAAGTTTGGCTTAACCAAAGAGGATTACTCCATCAAAAGAAAAGAGTATGGTGAAATTCCAATGGATGATCGACCTCATACGCCCATGTATTCTTCCCGAATTATCAATCTAGGAACGGTTGGAGGCTTCACTAAACCGAGTACCGGATATACTTTTAGTCGAGTTCATAAATATACTAAAAAATGTGCCGAAGCATTAGCTAAGGGTTCAAAGCCACCGATTCCAAAAGCATCACCTTATCGATTCAGGTATTATGATCTTTTATTGTTACATGTGCTATCCACCAATGTCCCAGATAGCCGAAAAATATTTCGAAGCTTATTCAAGAATAGTCCAATTGACCGTATTTTTAAGTTTTTGTCTGAAGAAACTAATTTCGTTGAGGATTTAAAGGTATTAGCTAGCTGTTATTATCCTCCATTCTTACGTGCCTTAACGGTACACCCTCCATTTTTAACCCAATTCGATGAAGAATATCTTGCTATGTCCAAAAAGGCAGAGATCGAAGAGGATAACTATGAAGATTTCGGACAATTCGAAGAAAATTCTATCAAAGATTTAAAAGCAATTGTTCAACAAGATCACATAAATGAAACAGTGAGTTAATCGCCTTTACACTGCATGGTTAACGATGAGTACGCCTAATTTAACCAGGGTAAAAGCTGTTAAAAGTACTTGGCCAAAATAGTAATCAAAGCAGTTTCTGCACGTAAAATACCTCCATCTGTTCTTCGATTACCCAACAAAATCTGCGGGATACCTTCATGCTCAAACCAACGTAGCTCTTTACTGCTAAATCCCCCCTCAGGACCGATAAAAAACAAATTACAACCATCCATTAGCTTTTCTGGTAAGCTTGCCCCTAACTGGGCTGATTCATGCGCTGCCCATAGATTCAGGATATTTCCCTGGAAACGTAGTTCGGCCTCTTGCTTAACCTGAGTAAGATGGTCTACAATAATGAGTTCAGGATACCATGTCCGCTTGGATTGCTTAAAGGCACTGAGTATGATTTGATCTAATCGTGATTTTTTCCATCTAGCACGCTCAGAATGGTCTGCTTGATACAAATAAAAATAATCCACCCCAAGCTCTACGGCTTTTTCTACTGCCCACTCAATTCGATCTTTCTTGTGCAAACTGCCTAAGGCTACCGCACGTTGCACAGTCGACTTTGGAAAACTTTCTGTGTGTAATATTACACCCTGTGCCTGTTTTTTTGACACGGAAACTAGTTCTACTTCGTAACGATGTCCACATCCATCACTGACCATACAACAGTCCCCCTCCTTTAGCCGTAGTACTTGGGTAGCATGAATGCATTCAGCACCTTGCAGACTCACCCTATTTGACACTATCTGTGATGGTTGAACGTAAAATTGTACGTTCATGAGTCTTTGAAATGCTTTCCTAATTTTAAATCCTGCCCCTGATAGTTACTTTTTATCTCACGACCGTACATGGTATCAGGTTGTTCTGAATTGGGCTCGAACTGCATACTAAATAGTGTTTGACCGTCTTCAATTAGAAAAGGTACATCATGTGAGCGTACTTCGAGAACTGCCCTTGCCCCTCCATCCTCTACCGTTCCTCCAAATCCACTATCAAAAAACCCTGCATAATGTGTCCTCAATTCTCCCGATCCGGTATCGTATGCCATCATTTCACATGCAAGTTTAGCTGGCACCCGGATGCGCTCCTTGGAGGCAAATATATAAAAACTCTCTGGCTCTAAAATCACCATTGAGTCAGCTCTTGCGATAATGGGTTCCCAGAATTCATTGACTGAATAATGCCCTATGTTTTGAAAGTCTATGAAGTTAACGTGCTTTTTGGCTTTATACCCAATGATCTGGCCTTCTTCCCCTTCAAGATGCACACTCATAAACAACCCTTTATTTACTTTAAGGGTTTCAATAGGCATTGCTGTTCCAGTATCATCAAATAAAATTGGCTCTTGATCATGTATGCGCAACAAATCCTGATCTGAGAGTATCTCAAAACCATGACGGATGCGGAGTTGATTCAAACGTTGCCCCGTTTTTACCTTAATTGGGAATGATTTTGGAACAACCTCTACGTATAAAGGTCCTTGGTAGCCCGGACTTATCTCCTCGAACCGATGCGAATAATCGGTAATAACTCTTGTAAACACGTCTAGACGGCCTGTGCTACTCTTTGGATTTGCCTTGGCACTTAAATTCTCTTGGGCAAACAGCCTAATTGAATCTCCATTATCTACACCCTCTGATGTAACATTTGGACCATTATTATGTGCATAATGACTCTTCGGAAGGTTCAAACGTTCTAACAGAGGAATGATGTACACCGCATTTTCTTCGAGTACGGCCCCATCTTCCAAGGAAAACCGATACTGTTCTAAACGTTCTAACTTTTGCTCAACGGTCTCATTCTCCGGTAAAAAACTACTCCGGACCCTGTAGGCTACTTCACCTAAGCGTAAATCAATAGAGTTCGGCTGGTATTGATCTTCTAGAATTGGGTGAGCAGCATCACTGCTGATCACACCCGATTGAGCTAATATTTTTAATTTTTGTATTGGAAGAACACCTTTGGTTCTTAGATGTAATTCTTGGGTTTTTTTGGGCATGCGGTTGTGTTTATAATCAGCCTAAAATAACTACTAAGAATCGTTCTTCAAAGTCAGTATCGTTTCCCATTCTTCTTTGCTTACTTGGGTAATGGAATATCTACCTAAACGAAACAATTCCATCGCAGCAAGTTCTTCCTTTTCCTTCAACTGTTCACGGGTAATTGGCTGAATAAACTTTTCAACAAATCGCATGTCCACGTTAACCCAGCGGGGCTCAGCTTCGGAACTCTTCTCATCAAAGTACGTTGATTCTGGATCAAATTGGAGCGCATCTGGATAGGCTTCGCTACACACCTCCATTATTCCTACAATAGCTGGTGGTTTTTGATTGGAATGATAGAAGAAACACAAATCTCCAACGCTCATTCCATCTCTCATATAATTACGAGCCCCATAGTTACGAACCCCATCCCATGGAGTTACTTTATCGGCTTCTAGTTCCTCAATACTATAATTGTCTGGCTCTGACTTACATAGCCAATACTGCTGTTCGGACATATTCCTATGAGTTTTCAGTGATTTTAAGTAGTGACTTATACTTATTTATATACCACAAAACCGTTTCCTCTAACATTCCATCAAAATCAGGATTGGGCTCCCAACCCAGCTCATTTTTAATTTTTGACGCATCTATTGCATAGCGAAAGTCATGACCTAAACGGTCCGTAACAAATGAAATTAGATTTTTGTAATCTCCCTCAGGGCCATTATTGATATGTTTATTTAGGATATCACATATCTTTTGAACCAATTCGATATTTTTCCATTCATTATTCCCACCTACATTATAGGTTTCACCCGCTTTACCCGTATGAAATACCTGTTCAATGGCACTGCAATGATCCCTAACAAACAACCAGTCTCGCACATTTTCACCTTTTCCATAAACAGGAATTTCTTTACGCTGCATTGCACTTCGAATAACGGTAGGAATTAATTTCTCATCGTGTTGATGGGGTCCGTAGTTATTCGAACAGTTAGTCGTTACCACATTCATTCCGTAGGTTTGGAAATAGGAACGAACAATAAAATCACTAGCTGCTTTTGAGGCTGAATAAGGTGAGTTTGGTGCATAGGGAGTCTGCTCAGTAAAGTAACCATCCTCTTCTAGTTCCCCATAAACTTCATCGGTTGAGACATGAAGAAAACGCGCATTGGCGAATTCTTCGGGCTCTTGCATCCAAAGCTGTCTACATTCTTCCAAAATGTTAAAGGTACCCACCACATTGGATTGTATAAATGGCTCCGGTCCCTGAATAGAATTATCCACATGTGATTCAGCCGCTAAGTGTATTACAGCATTGGGTCTAAAGCTCTTCACCCCTTCTTGAACTGCTACTCTATCGATTAGGTCAACCTTCTTAAAGTGATATCGCTCTGAATGCTTAATTGGATTTAAATAATTTCGGTCTGACGCATAGGTCAGTTTGTCAATATTATAAATAGTCCACTCAGGATGTTTCTCATGTAAGTGAAGTATTAAATTTGAGCCAATGAACCCGGCTCCACCCGTTATAATTAGTTTCATAAAAATATATCTTCTTCTTTAAGTGATGAAAAAAGCGGTAAACATCGATCTTTTTCAGATAAAATGGGTTTACTTATTTCCCAGTCAATATGAATTAATGGGTCATCCCAGCGGATACCACGCTCGGAAGCTTTATCATAATACCGGGAGCACTTATAATAGACAATCGCTTGATCTGACAACACAGAAAATCCATGTGCGAATCCCTCGGGAATATACAACTGTTTATGATTCTTTTCGGATAAAACTACCGAGTAATACTGTCCAAAAGTGGCAGAATGTTTTCGTAAATCTACGGCAACATCCAATATACGACCGCTTATACATTGTACAAGTTTGGCTTGTGGATGTTCTTTTTGATAATGAAGCCCTCTAATGGTGCCCTGATAAGATCGAGATATGTTATCCTGAACAAAATCACTGGTCAATCCCAAATCAGTAGCCCAACTACCTCTAAAGGTTTCTTTGAAATAACCACGATTATCCTCAAAAGCTTTTAATACTACCACTTTAACGCCCGATAACGTGGTGTCTTGAATCATCATATCCTAAGGGTTAAGCTTGAATTAAATGAGATACTAAGGTTTTACACCCAATTTCCCAAGAAGGTACAGGCATCCCGGTTGCTTCTAATTTCCTTGTAGAAAGCTTAGAGAAGTGAGGGCGTTTGGCCTTGGTTGGAAAGGCAGAACTATCCACAGCCTCAATAGGCACATTAAGTTGTGCATACTCAAGTATTCTTTGTGCAAAATCATACCAAGTAATACATCCTTCGCTCCCTAAATGATATAGTCCGGAGTTTTTAGAGTGTATTAAATAAAAAGTCTGTTCAATTATATCGGGCACAAAACTAGGGACTCCAAACTGATCGTTAACTACCTTAAGTTGACCTAAACTCTTAGCTCTATTAATGATAGCTTTAACAAAATTATTACCGTTCCGTCCACATAGCCAAGATACGCGTGCAATAAGTGCGGAAGGTAAAACCCCTTCCACTGCCTGTTCACCTTCCAGTTTAGTAGCCCCATATCGATTTACTGGGTTGGTTGGAGCCTCTTCAGGATACCCATTTTTATAGCTTTCCCGGTCAGTTAGTTCCCCCGAAAACACATAATCAGTGGAGTAATGTACCATTTGAATTCCAAACTGGCCACAGGCTTCAGCTAATAATTTGGGTCCTAGTACATTTCCTCTAAACGCCTGTTCATGCTGGGTCTCAGCCAAATCTACATGCGTATATGCCGCAGCATTGATGCAGACCCTAGGCTTATGTGTATGGAACACTTTAGCGATACTTTCAGGATCGCAAATATCAAGTTCTTGTCTATTTAGCGCGACGAATTCATGAACAGGGTGATTCTCAAGGATTCTTTGCCATCCTTTACCTAGTTGCCCTCCAGCACCCGTTACAAGAAACTTCATTACTTCATGGTCAATTGATTAGCTAACCGGTACGAATCTGGGGTGCCTGCGTCGGTCCACCACCCGTCCAACAATGCACTTTTCATCTGTTTTTGTTGAATATAGTGATTGTTAACGTCGGTAATTTCTAGCTCGCCACGTTTTGAAGGTTTTAAATCACGAATGACTGAAAAAACCTTGGCGTCATAAAAGTATATACCGGTAACCGCGTAGGAGGTAGTTGGGGATGTTGGCTTTTCCTGAATTTCGGTGACTATATCACCTTCAAGTGTGGCCACTCCATATCGTTGGGGATCTGGAACATGTTTTAGCAAAATCATGGCACCCTCACCTGAATATGAGTGGGCAGCAAGCTTTAAATCGTCCTCAAATATGTTATCACCTAAAATAACTACAATTGGATCATTACCTGCAAAGTTCTCTGCCAGACCTAAGGCCTGAGCAATTCCACCTGCTTGATCCTGAACCTTATAGGTAAATCGGCAATTGTATTCGGCACCGGAGCCTAATAAATTAACCACATCTCCCATGTGTTCAGTACCTGTGACAATTAATATATCTTGAATACCGAGCCCCCTAAGCTTTTCAATAGGGTGAAAAATCATGGGTTTATTACCCACAGGCAGCAAATGCTTGTTGGTTACCTTCGTTAAAGGGTATAAACGAGACCCAGTTCCACCTGCAAGAATAACGCCTTTTAGCATATCAATTTATAATAACATCGAGAGTGGATTTTCGATAAGTGAGCGAAGCGTGGTTAAGAATTCTGCCGCTTTAGCTCCATCTACTATACGGTGATCACTAGATAAGGTGACCTTCATACGCTTACCAGGTACTACAGCTCCATTTTCCACCACAGGCACGTCTCTTATGGCACCAACCGCAAGAATACAAGCATTGGGAGGATTGATAATGGCAGTAAATTCTTCTATGCCAAACATGCCCAAATTACTAATGGTAAAGGTACTTCCCTCCATTTGCTCAGGTGCTAATTTTCGATCTCTAGCTAAACCGGCTAACTCGCGTGTTTCTGAGGAAAGTTGAATTAACCCTTTTTGATCAACATGTCTAAGCACTGGAGTCATAAGCCCTTCATCAATGGCAACGGCTACGGCAATGTGCACATCGCCATGCTCTACGATGGTATCCCCCATCCATGAACTATTAATGGCTTGGTGTCTGGATAATGCGATTGCTGAGGCTTTTACCACGATATCATTAAAGCTAACCTTAATATCCATTTTTTCTTTTAGCTGCGTTCGGGCCTCAATCGCAGCTTTCATATCGATATCTATGGTCTCATAAAAATGTGGATTGCTAAATTTACTTTCAGATAAGCGCTTAGCGATTACCTTACGCATTTGAGACACTTTAACCTCTTGGGAAGCTAGCGAGGAGAAACTTTTAGCTGTCGATGCAGCTATTGGCGAAGGTGCTCCAGGACGAGTCAAGGTGCTTGTCGTGCTGCTTTGAGCGCTTTCAACATCTTTTTTAACGATTCTTCCGTCAGGTCCGGACCCGGCGATACTCTTTAAATCCACTCCTTTATCTGCAGCAATTTTCTTGGCTAAAGGGCTAGCTTTAATCCGACCATCCTCTGATGATGAATCTACAACAGCTACTGGGGCATCTACTGCCTCCACGCTTACCGTGGCTGTATCGTCGTTGGCCGCTAGTGCAGAGTCCGTCGATTGAGAATTAGTATCATCTTCTAATAAGATGGATATATCTTCGCCTGCTTCCCCAATGATAGCAATAAGCCCTCCCAATGGTACCGCTTCACCTTCACCGGGCACAATCTTCAAAATTGTACCTGCATCGAATACTTCCACATCCATTGTTGCCTTATCGGTTTCTACTTCAGCGATTATATCACCAGCCGATACGGCATCACCTTCGTTGACATTCCATTTTGCGATAACCCCTTCTTCCATGGTATCGCTGAGTTTAGGCATTTCAATCTTAATGGCCATAGCTTATTTATTTGCAATGTTTATGTTAATAGCTCACCTGTTTAACAGCGTCTATAATTTGTTTTGGACTTGGTAACCACGCATCGAATAAAGGTTTCGAAAATGGCGCATTTACATCTGGTAAACAAACTCGTAGAACCGGTGCATCAAGGTAATCAAAAGCTTCTCGTTGAATTAAAAAACCAATTTCAGCAGCAAAACCAGCAAATGGATGTGATTCATCAATGACCACACAGCGATTGGTTTTTTTGACCGATTGCAGTATTAGTTCTACATCCAACGGCTTAACTGTTCTTGGATCAATGATTTCACATTCAATTCCATCTTTCGCCAATTCATTTGCAGCTTGAACAGCTAGGTGATACATCTTGCCATGAGCAACAAGAGTTACATCGGATCCTTCTCGTTTAATTTTTCCTTTCCCAATAGGTATAATAAAGTCTTCTTCATCAGAAACTTCTCCCTTTAACCCATACATTTGCTCTGACTCCATAAAAAGAACAGGATTATGATCTCTTATGGCTGATTTCATGAGTCCTTTTGCATCGTTAGGCTCTGAAACATAGATCACTTTAAGTCCTGGAAATTGGGCATACATAGAATCATAGGCCACAGAGTGAGTGGCCCCTAACTGCCCAGCAGAAGCGTTGGGTCCTCGAAACACGATGGGACAATCGGCCTGACCTCCAGTCATATATTTAACCTTAGTTGCATGGTTAATTATCTGATCTGCTGCTAGAACTGCAAAATTAAAGGTCATAAACTCTACAATTGGTCTCAATCCATTCATAGCGGCACCAACACCTAAACCAGCAAAACCCAATTCTGAAATAGGTGTGTCAATCACACGCCGATATCCGTATTTATCAAGCAAACCTTCGGTTACTTTATACGCACCATTATATTCAGCAACTTCCTCGCCCATAATGAACACTCGTTCATCACGGGACATTTCTTCATCAATTGCGTGCTTAATTGCTTCTCTAAATTGTAAAACTGCCATCTTTTATAACTTTAAACGTGAAAATAAGGGTTGTCTTCTACGAACATATCGGTATATAACTCTGATTCCTCGGGGAATGGAGACTCATCTGCAAAACTAACCGCATCTAGCACTTCCTTCTCAACGCCTTCTTCAATGGTATCGAGGTCGGACTGTTTGCACACCTTCTCCTTAAGCAAATACGCCTTTAATCGTTCAATTGGATCAATGTTTTGATATTCCTCTAATTCCTCTTTGCTTCTATATTTTTGCGGATCCGACATAGAATGACCACGGTAGCGATAGGTACGAATCTCTACAAACCAGGGCTCCGAATGTTTCCGTACATCATCGGCAATTTCGTTCATTTTTTCATAGACAGAAAATACATCCATTCCATTAATTATTGCCGATTTCATTCCATATCCTTTTGCACGATCGACTATTTCTGCTACAGTATGTCGTTTTGCAGCGGTTCCCATTGAATACCCATTATTTTCAACTACAAATATAGTGGGGAGCTTCCATAACTGGGCTAAATTCATAGTCTCATGCAAGGCACCCTGATCAACGGCTCCGTCACCAAAGAAACAGGCAGATATTCGTCCATTGCTGTTGTACTTATTTGCAAAGGCAAGTCCACTAGCAATGGGGATATGACCTCCTACAATACCATAGCCACCCCAAAAATGTTCTTTCACGTTGGCAAAGTGCATAGAGCCACCCTTACCTCCAGAACAACCTGTGGCTTTACCAAACAGCTCCGCCATTCCCTCATTGGCACTGATGCCGCGACAAAGTCCCCATCCATGATCTCTATATGCAGTGATGATATCATCATCGTTGTTAAAGGCAAATACCGTCCCTGTAGATATTGCTTCTTGTCCTATGTAAAGGTGCAAAAAGCCACCGAACTTGCCTTTTTGATATTGCTGCATAGCTCGCTCCTCGAAACGTCTCTGAAGATACATCTGCTTATACATATCTTTGAGTTGTTGAGCAGTTAGACCAAGGCTTTTATGCTTCTTCCTAGTTGCTGCCGGTAAATCTACCCCTTTTTGGACTCCCCCTTTTTCAGGACTTTCCATTCCTGTAGGAGCAAATCGAATGTCAGATGTTGCTTTTTTCGCCATGCTATTATGTTTTACAGTAATAAGTAGATGCTTAATTTTGTACTACGCTCTTTATAGATTCCAGTAAGCACAAGATTGTTCATGTCTATTTGGTTATATGCCATTCATTTTGCGATTGAGCCTATTTGCATCACTATTCAATTGCAATGTTTAATGGATTACTCAAGTAATCACGAGCATTATAGTCGCTTAATATACCGAATTTTCATCAAAATATGTGGATATATGAAGGGTTTTGTGCACGCTCATTCACTGTAAAGTATAATTAATCAACCAGGCAGATAAGTTTATCCAATGGACTAGGTAGATAATACACTCCAAAGAACCAGTTAGAGCCATTCAAAGAATTAACTTAGTCCGTTAACATACTCTTAGCCGCAGTAATTGCTTCAGGTATGGCTTCAGGTTTTGACCCACCAGCCGTAGCTAAACTTGGCTGGCCACCACCACCCCCACCAATTATTCGACCTAATTTTCCTACAATGGCCCCCGCCTTCAAACCTGTTTGTACCAGGTCCTCGGTAACAGTCGCCAGTATAAACACTTTACCCGAGTCTTTGTCATGCGAGAATACAGTGCTAACCGTCACATTAGGTGATTCGTTTAATATGTTATATCCCAATTTTTTAAGAGTATCCATATCAAAGGATTCAATATGCCCACAAACCCATTTAATCCCGTTATCCAATTGTTCTGCCGAGTTCAAAAGAGTCTGTTGACTAGCAATAGCTTTAGCCTGAATCAACGCCTCCACTTTACGCTCTAACTCTTTTTTATCGGCTTGCAATCTTTCAATTGAATCCGCAAACTCATTGGATGTGCCCAATAGATTAGCCACTGCTTGTAGCTTACTTTCTTGCTCTACCACCCACTGTTCTGCACCAAAAGACGTTAGCGCCTCGATTCGGCGAATACCTGCTGCCACTGAACTTTCATGGACAATTTTAAAAAAACCAATTTTCCCAGTATTCTGCACATGTGTTCCGCCACATAATTCCATGGAATAAGCCGAATCAAAAGTTATGACACGAACTTTATCCCCATATTTTTCACCAAAGAGCATTCTAGCACCCCGCTCTTTTGCCTGCTCAATAGGGATGTCTCTGTCTTCTTCCAGTGGTATACTCGCTCTTATTTTTTCATTTACCAGAGCCTGAACATCTAAAATTTGTTGCTTAGTCATCGCTTCAAAGTGTGTAAAATCGAAGCGAAGATAGTCTTGGTTGACTAAAGAACCCTTCTGGGCTACATGGGGGCCCAAAACCTCAATAAGTGCAGCTTGCAATAAGTGAGTAGCTGAATGATTAGCACAAGTATACGCTCGGGTCACACTATTCACCTTAGCCTCTACTGGTTGATCTAAGCTCGGGAGCTGCTTTACTACCAGTACTGACCCATAAGGACTTTTTTGAACATCAATAACCGCATGCTCTTGATTGGCTTGTTTCAATACCCCTTGATCACTTACCTGCCCGCCGCCTTCGGCATAAAATGGGTTTTCTTCAAGTAATAAGTGAAACGTATCTTCAACCTCTCGATAGGCTAGAATACCGGTTAAACTGCTTAGTCGATCGTAGCCAATGAACTTCGATGAGCTTTCTTTTCCTGCAAGCCAGTTCCACTGCCCTTTCTCATTATGGCCCACAGAAAAAGATCCAGCCGCTCTTGCACGGCTCTTTTGCTCATTCATACGCTCATCAAAACCAGACACATCCACCTCTAAGCCCTTTTCTCTGGCCATGAGTTGGGTTAAATCAATAGGGAATCCGTAGGTATCATGCAGCTTAAATGCATCCTCTCCAGTGAGTACTTTACTGTGTTCTGTCATTTGTTCAAATAGCGCGATACCCTGACCTAAGGTTCTTATGAAACTTTTTTCTTCAGATTGAACCACTTTTTCAACATAGGCTTGCTGGGCTACCAACTCAGGGAAAACTCCCTCGAATTGCCGACCTAAGACCTGTACTAATTCAAACAGAAAGGGTTCTTTGATCCCCAATCGATCCCAGGCATATCGTATGGCTCGCCTCAATATTCTACGTACCACATACCCCCTTCCGTCATTCGAAGGTGAGGCTCCATCGGCCACACTAAATGCAACCGCACGAATGTGATCGGCTATCACACGAACCGCAATATCGGTGTATTCATCCTCTCCATATTGTATGTTTGCACGATCGGAAATAGCCTCGATAAGTGGGCCAAATACATCTGAGTCATAATTCGAGTTTTTGGCTTGCATCACCGCACAAATTCGCTCAAAGCCCATTCCCGTATCCACATGTTTTGCAGGAAGGCTTTGTAGCTCGCCTGACGTTAACCTATTGAACTGTATAAAGACGAGGTTCCAAATCTCCATAACTCTGGGGTCATCTCTGTTTACTAAGCTAGCCCCGTCTACTTCTGCGCGCTCCTGATCAGATCGCAAGTCGATGTGAATTTCCGAACAGGGACCACACGGCCCGGTTTCCCCCATTTCCCAGAAGTTATCCTTTTTCCCGCATTTTAGAATATGCGCATGATCAATTCTGGTTTGACTTTTCCATAAATCGATTGCTTCCTGATCAACCTCTAAACCATCCTCTTGATCTCCACCAAATACCGTGGCGTACAGCCTTGAAGGATCCAATTCCCAGCGATCTACCAGCAATTCCCAAGCCCAAGATATGGCCTCCTGCTTAAAATAATCTCCAAATGACCAATTACCCAACATTTCAAATAGCGTATGATGATAGGTATCATGGCCTACCTCTTCAAGATCGTTGTGCTTACCACTTACTCGGATACATTTTTGAGTATTGGCCGCTCTCAGCCACTCCTTTCCTTCGAAAGCCAACGTTTTTTGTTCTCCTAGAAATAAAGGCTTGAACTGATTCATCCCCGCATTGGTGAACAATAAGGTGGGATCATCTGCCGGAACTACCGGGGAACTGGATACTATAGCATGGTTTTTATCCCTAAAAAAATCGAGGAATTCTTGTCGTATTTGCGAAGAAGTCTTGAAGGCCATTCGAATGATATGTGAGTTAGGTTTGGATGGTTTTAAGTCTGGTACTTGCGCATGAAAACAATCCAAATTAAAGCAGGAAGATAGAAAAAATACCTGTCACACACATAGCCTATTCCCTGCTTAATTCGCTTACATTTAGCTATATTGTATGTATTCCATAAACTTAGTTCTACCTATGAAATCTCTGATCAACTATTTTCTCCGCGGTCTGCTCGTCGTATTCCCTCTAGGAGCAACCTTCTTCGTAACCGGCTTAACCATAGATTGGTTAAATACCTTGAGTTCCAGTTGGATCCCTGGAGACTGGGCTCAGTCTATACCAGGCCTTGGCCTTGTGCTTTCGTTTGCCATCATTGTAGCTATAGGGATTATTTTTTCAATCACCTTAACAAAACCAATCATTCAGTTTGTTGAAAAAATACTCACCAAAACTCCCATCGTCAGCATTATTTATCACTCACTAAAAGACTTAACCGAAGCTTTTGTTGGAGAAAAGAAAAAATTTGACCGGCCTGTACTTGTCCAGATCAGCGCCGATGGACCCTATCGCATCGGGTTCATTACCCAGGAACATTTCACTGTAGATTCCTTTGAACTAACCGCAGTTTATTGCCCTCATTCCTACAACTTCTCAGGTAATCTCTTCCTGGTTGATCCATCTAGAGTATACCCAATGGATATAGATCCTTCGCAAGCTATGCGTCTTATAGTCTCGGGAGGGGTTAGCCAAACTGGAAAGGTGTAAATTAGTATACTTCTTCAAAGGTACGCCCTGACGGCTTCACCTTAGTTTTTAACTCTTCCCAAGTCCAATCTTTAGGATCTTTTTCGCTTAGATCTCCTCGCAAACTCAAATAATCCATAAGTCCTTGCTTAGCTAACTGCTCGTAAATGCCGGTTTGCATACCCTTCATCCCGCAAAGATACACTAAGGTGTTGTTCGCAGCTAGAATAGGTGATAATAACTCCGTATAATCTTCAATAGCTGTTTGGACATATTTTTTTGACCCATCTTCACGCCGACCTTCCCGTGAAATCATGGTTAGATAATGAACATTCGAATGAGCAGAAGCTAAACCTTCAAAGTATTCACGGTAGAGTAAGTCGGTGCGGTAAGGGCATCCAAATACCAACACAATTTGCTCTTTATGTCCGGCCTCAATTAACTCCATTATCATACCTCTAAAAGGAGCCACACCCGTACCCGTTGCAAAAAACACATAGTTAAACTCTTCAGAATTTTCAGGCAATAAATAGCGTTTTCCACTGGGACCTGTGATCGTAAGTGAATCCCCAGGCTTCAAATTAGAAAGGTAGTTCGAACAAACCCCTGTATAAAACACACCATCTACCTCCTCGTTTGCTCTTTTGACGGTAGTGGAAACAAGATGGGCTTGGCCTTGCTCCCCCTTTGACGGTGAGGAAACAGAATACAGTCTAAGCTTGTGCGGTTTACCCTTTTCATTTTCTCCAGGCGGTAAAATACCAATGGATTGACCTGATCGGAAAGTTCCTTCCAACCCTGAACCACTAAGGTCTATGGTGATATGACGAATAACATTCGGGCTCGAATCGTCGGTACAAATGTAATTCTCAGCGATGGTTGCTGTTGTTGGTTTTTTGGGGGTAAAAAGATTAATCTCTACCTCAGGTAAGATAATTTCTGGCGCAGTATGGCCATTTGTATGGTTGTCTGACATAATAGAGTCTGAAATAGTAACTTCAATATTAGTGAGTGAGCAATAAAATAAGGTAATTTTAGGTATGAGTTTAAAAAAAGTTGCCATTGTTGGTGCTGGCGTCACTGGGCTAACAACAGCAATAATGCTTCGTTTATCAGGGTATGAGGTTCATGTATTTACCCGTACATACCCTGCCATTAATCATAGCAATCCTTTTTTTGCTAGTGCATTTCCTGCGGCATCCATTCTCCCTCATTCGATAATGAGCCCAATATCAAAAAAGCTTTTTTTAGACTCTGTCATGTTCTATAAGCAATTATTTGAGCGTAAATTTTCAGGCATCAATCGTCAAATTCATTATGAAGTATTTTCAGAGCCTACTCAAAAAAAACCAGTCTATTTACAGTGGTTACCAGGATATACCGAACTATCCTTAGATGGCCGTTGCTTTATTCCACACCTACCCCAGTATACCGTATCTCGTGCATGGAAATTCCCCATGTTTTTCGTTGACTGGCCTATTTACTGGAAAAGCTTGTTAAAAATCTTTTCCAAGCTCGAAATTCCTTTATCAATCGAAAAAGTTGATTTCTCACAGTTAAACTCTACGTTTCCCGCCTCTAATTATTCCTTAGTAATAATGGCCAGTGGCTCAGGTTTTGAACAGATGTATGACAAGCCTATAAACCTTCTGAAAGGCCATTTAATTACTATTTCAAACGGTCCTAAACTATATAACCCAGATGGAGATCAATTTTCATATAATTACACCCCACCCAAGAAGGCATACCGTACGTTAAATGGGAAGGCTCAAGATATTTATTGTTACCCTCGGAATGGCAGCATGATTCTAGGTGGTAGCCGAATTGAGGGAAGGTTAATCGGAGAACGATGGGAAGGTGATGATCTACTCTCAAATTACAAAGATATAGAAAATCCGTTAGACTCACCCTATTCTGCTATTTTTGAACTTAACAAAACCCTAATTGAGCATTGTACCCATGCAACTATTCTCGAATCACAAGTCCATTCAACATTACTTGGGTACCGGTATCTAGGTCCAAATTCTTCGCTTTACTATAAGATCGATCCTTCTAACGAAGTACCCCATATCCATGCCTATGGATTGGGAGGCTCAGGTGTTACACTCTCATGGGGCTTAGCAAAAGAAATAACAACTAAAGCTGATGAATTGTTCATGTTTCCAAATGGCAAGGCTGACTTACTGGACAGATCAACTATGAAAGTAGAAGAGTTCACCAATAAATTAGCAGAACTTGACGCAAAATAACTAAGCGTTAATAGGAACGTCTTTCGATGCTCATATTGGTAACAGCCGTGAAAAGCTACGAGTAGAGGCTTTAAATGGAACACTACACCTTTGCTCGGTATTTAATCCAATAACCCATAATGAGTAGCAAACTCCCGATAAATGTAATCCCAACTTCTCCATACTCGCCAAGATAGCCGTTAAAAACCATATCAAGAATATAATTAGAGTACCAGAAAGCAAATAAAATGTACTCATTTATTGGCATAGAATCGTCTCCACGATAAAATCACCGCAGGAGCAATAGCAAAAAAGAAAACAAGATCAATACATTCATGATCATGTTGTAAAGCAGGCCACAATGGAATTAATGAAACAAATATGGGAACTAATAAACAGTGAACAGCACAAATCGATAAAAGTCCAATACCGAGTTATAACCAGTACCTTTTTTTATTTATCCTCCCACCTAAGAGTAGTGTATTGGGCGTAGTATCCACCTTCGATTGCGATGTCTCTTCTACCATTTATCGCCTATTGCCCATTATTCTGAGCATAAATATGAACATGTTTATAAAATCTAGATACAAGGTAAGTGCACCCAAAATAGCTACTTTTCTCCCCACTTCTGATTCCGCGATCACCTGTGCAGCTAATTGTTTTATTTTTTGAGTATCGAAGGCAGTTAAACCCACAAAAACTAAAACTCCTACATAACTTATAATCCAATAGAGTCCCGCACTTTGCAAAAAAATATTAACGAAACTAGCCAAAATAAGCCCAATCAAGGCCATAAATAAAAGATTTCCCCAGCTAGAGAGGTCCTGTTTCGTAGAATAGCCGTACACACTCATAGCCCCAAACATCCCAGCCGTTATAAAGAATGTCGATGCAACAGAGGCCCCAGTATAAACAATAAGTAGAACGGAAAGGGTAAACCCATTTAGTACCGAATACAACAAAAACAATCCTATGGCCATATTTGATGATATTCTTTGAATACCTGATGATATCCAAAATACTAGGGCTAGTTCAACCAGAATGATCCCAATGAAGCCAAAAGAAGAACCAAATATTAGCCCTAATAAAAATTCAGACTGCGTAGTACGATAGGCCACAAAGCCCGTCAAGGATAAGGCCAAAGTCATCCATAAATACACCTTTTGCATAAAATCAGCTTCAACAGTTGGTATGCTTTCTATGTACGTTTTTGACTGCAAATCCATAGCATTTGTATTAAGTAATTGGGTTTAGAGTGAAAAAGCCTGAGTCAGGTATCCGTAATAAAATACGAACAAAGACTCATTTATTCGCTAAAAAATGTAATTACAACGGGAAGATTATACCCCAAACCAATAGCTAAGTTTAATCAGAAATATGTTCAAAGGCTTTTGATCCAACATTTCACCAAAATCTCTGGATATATCCATTAGTCCATTTCCCATAACTCCGTCCCTTTGTTGTTGCCACACGAAAAATAAGGTGGATCCTGGGCGGTATTCCCAACGAAAAACCACACTTCCTTGTAATGCTGTGTAGGTAAAATCCGGCCGGTAAAATCTGAATGATGTGGGTTCCTCACTACCATAACTCACTTGATATAAGCCAGCCCCCAAATCTTCCAGATCTCCTTCGTCTACCCCATAAATATCAAAATCAAAGGTCCTTTCTTTTTTTAGTTCACCAAATTCAGAGAAACGCGCCGATTGTACATAGGGTCTAAGGTAGGTTTCAAGAGTCATATTTTGTGAAAATGTCCAATTCAAACGAATATTTGCGGATAAACTAGAACTTTTATTTGTGGCAAAAATATATCGATACCCATAAGTTTGATTCGCATCAGGATCTATCTGCCTACGTGTAATGGTGGCAACATATTGATCTTGATCTAATTCGTAGCTCAATTCAGGCCCAAACACCATTTGAATATTAGATCGAGGTCGCCAATTAAAATCCAACCAATAATAACTATCGTATTCCTCAGCTACATCCCGACGCTGGTACTGCCCCACTTGAACACTCCACACTTTGGATTGATTGGTAATCAGATTCACATTGACCCCTAAATCATTATTGTATAGCATAATAGGCCCACCACGACTTAAACGGTCAGTAACTTGCCCATAATTTGCGTTAGCATTCACGTTTAATGCCCATTGATTATCAAACATCCAATAAAAACCCATGTTGGATCCTTGATTTCCAACATCACCATCAAAATTCCAACCAACCAAATAATAATGCCAAGCTTGAAAATATCTACCAATACTAGGGGCAGCCTCTGCATATCGAATCGCGGCCGCCAACGCCTTATAATCCGCTCTTGTTTGAAATCCAATTTCATTGGTTTCATAGCCCGGTGTCACCATCGAATAAGTAAGTGACCCAGTCCAATGTTCACCCGATGCCTTGTTTAGGCTCCACTCACCTGCAAAGCCTTCTAAGTAGGTGGCCGACTCATCCACTGAAAAAGAACGACCATCTACTCTTTGGTAATATCTCGCTGGAGATTGTTGCAGCGATGTGATGAATGATTCATCCCCGTTCACCCTGCTATAAGAAACAGAACCACTAGCTATCCATTGTCTATTACTCCAAGAATGCTCCCAGTCTGTACCGACTAAATAAGATGAATTTGCCATTAACTGTTCAAAATAAGTAATTTCAACAGAACGGTTTACACTACTCAAATAACCTCCAACTATTGTATTCCCTTCGTTGAAATCTTTCTTCACTCTGGATACAAAATAATTAGCAAAAGGCTCGATTGGGTATGTGCCTTCTGACTGACTGAATCCATCCTCTATACGCACGGTGTAGTCCGCCTCTTCCGCTCTGGTCACTGCATCTAACACGCCAAAAGACCAGCCATTACGTGTTTTGCCACTTAATTTAACCGCTCCTGCAATTCGTGTTTGACTAGGCCTATCCTGGTATACCTGGACATCCGCATAACTATCAAAAATTGAAAAACCACTAAATGCATTGTACCCCCTCAGTGAGCCTGATGGGGGACGCCCTATTCTCCTAGAATAAAAAGTATTTGGGGTACCAGCCGTGAAATCTGTCTGTGTTTGGCCAAAACGAAAGATATCACTTCCCTCCAAAAAGAATGGCCTACGTTCAGGGAAATAAATTTCGAATGCTGATAAATTTATGGTAGCCGGGTCAGCTTCAACTTGGCCAAAATCAGGGTTTATCGTAGCTGTTAAAGTAAGATCCGAAGTTATCCCATACTTTATATCTCCCCCAAAACTCTGACTAATATTGTTAGGCGTATAATAAGGATTGTCGCCGGTTTTCTGCTCCTTAATGTTAGTAACTGAAGCGTAAGGTGTAATCTCTAATCGATTAAACTTATTTAGCTTAGATATACCAAATAAACTACCGAATCTAGAGACCATTCCACCTTTGGAACGTGAAATAGGTGCCCAGAAATTTATCTCAGAATTGCGAGCAATACGTCGTTGAAAGTTAAGCCCCCATAACTGATTTGTTTTTTTTGCATCATAGCGTATTTGGGATAATGGGATTTTCATTTCGACGGACCAACCATTCGATAGTATCACAGCCTCTGCTTCCCAAACAGCATCCCAAAGAATATCCTCTTGAGTGTCATCGTAATATAAAACGTCTTTTTGGACACCACGTGGATTTACCGCAAAAGTGAAGGCCGTACGTTTATCATTATAACTATCAATATTAACATAAATCCAATCAGATGAAAAAGAACCATCCCTCCTGAAAATTGGCGCCACAATTGAATCTGGATTTTGCTCATAGGCCATTACCCCAACCCATAGGTATTGATCGTCAAAAGCGATAGAAGCCTCGGTTGGTTGACTAGGTACGCCCCCATCAACAGGAGTGAACTGAATAAAGTTAGTGGCTTTTTGACTTATCTTCCAAATCTCTTCATCCAAAAACCCGTCTAGTATGATTGGGCTATCATCACTTAAGCGGGTCGCATTCATGGTCGGCTGTCCAAGCAAGGGCATTGTTAGCATCAAAATAAATAATGTCATAAAAATGATCGATTGAACACTGTTACTATATAATGACATATGGTTTCGCTGGGGTATTATTTCAGAACTAATTGTACACATGATTGAAAAACTGGTAAGAAGGAAAAATAGGCCCATTCGATTGTTAGTACGAACCTAAAAAATAATAGTTACATGTTGAAACATATGTTGATTTCAAAGGCTAAACGATCATGAGCCTACCCTTCTATCTGGAAAAACCTTTAACCAATTTTGCTACAAATTTACTCCAAAAAAGGTATTTTTACCCTTATGTTATTTCAGTCTTAGTACATGTAATGTAATTTTGAGCCGATAAGTTGACTCAAATACCATCATTTAACTGACCAAAACTGCTCTTATAAACAATGTGTGTTTCTACAATGAAAAAGCTTCTACCACTGTTTCTTTTTAGTATCCTGTTCAGCACCACCCAATGCGCAACAAAAACTGAAAATGAGGATACAAGCGATGACAACTTAATTTGGTCCGATGAATTTGACGGGGACTTTATAGATACCACCAAATGGAAATTTGAAACAGGTGACCATGGGTGGGGAAATAATGAATGGCAAGATTATCAGCCACAAGGCTCTGATAATGTTGAGGTGAAAGACGGAACACTTAGAATAACCGCTCGAAAAACTGGCGCAGGTCAACGAGTAGGTGACTATACCTCTTCCCGTATCAATAGTAGAGAATCTTTTTTGTACGGAAGGATTGAAATACGTGCCAAAATGCCTGAATACAAAGGACCTGGAATTTGGCCCGCTCTTTGGATGCTTGGAGAAAATATTGATGAAATCGGATGGCCACTATGCGGGGAAATCGACTTAATGGAATACATTAGCTCCAAACCAGACTCCGTCCTAATGACCATTCACTCTGAAGCCAACAATCATATGAATGGTACACAGCTAAGTTCAGGCTTCGTGTCACTACCCACTATTGAAGAGGAGTTCAATGTCTTTGGATTGCTATGGGAAGAGGAACGTCTCATATTCTATGTAAATGGCCCTGAACAAGTACTGTTAACGATCAACCGACCTGAAGATTATAACCAAGAAAACTGGCCCTTTGATAAACCTCATTATTTCTTAATGAACATTGCTGTAGGTGGCAACTTAGGTGGCCTTGAAGGAGTAGATGATTCTATTTTCCCTGCTACCATGGAAGTGGATTACGTACGTATTTACGCCTTAGATTAACCAATAGGAATAGCCTGACAAAATTAGACGGAACGGGTCTTTTTCAAATCTAGGAGATTTTGTCCATTAAAGAAGTCTACCTTTTTTTCTCCGAATTACACCGTGCGAGACAAATATACCATCGTGGCTCCCCAAGACGATCTATCGTTTGCAGTTTGAAATGAAATCACTCTTGGATCTCTTTCTAAGATAGCCTGTACTCCACGGCGTAATATACCTTTACCCTTCCCGTGGATGATCCGAATCTCAAGAATATTTCTGTTGAGACACTCTGTAATATATTCAGGAATGAGACTATTGATTTCGTTGGGTTTAAACGAATGCAAATCTAGAATTCCATCTATGGGATATTTTTGAGTACTTCCTTGATCAACCATGACGATGCTATTCAAGAAAGTGCGTCAACCACTCTGCGTTCTACAACTATATTTTTCGCGAAGGAAAGCACCTTTTGATGTTCAGGATGCTCTGCATACCGTTGTAGAGCTTCTTGGTCTGCATGCATTGAGATCAAACAAAGGTCACAAACTTGTTCCCCCTCACCTTCGTAATTAACACATACCTGTAAGTGATCAATGTCGGAAATTAGCTCAGGAAGCCGCTCTAATTTATTCTTGAACTCTTGAATTAGTTCATTTTTGGGAACACCTTGGAATTCATTTTTAATCTTCCAAAGGACAATATGTTGTATCATGTGATAGTGATTGATAATGTAATCGAGTGCACCGTTATTAGAATACGAACCTACTAGCTAGAAACTAAACCATAAGGGCCCACATAAACTGATTAATTTGAATGGTTAATTTCGAAACGAATTTCACTAAATAACCGTATCTTTATTACTTAAAGTAATACATATAGAATTAATAATATTACTGAACTTCTCCAACTATTATGAAAAAAACGATCGATAGCTTAGATCAACACGAAGAATATGGCCACATTGGGGAAGCCTACGGTGGAAGTTCCGAGCTTACTTCTATCAGAAGTGACGCATTTGCGTTAAGTAATGACGAAAAATCAAACAAATAGAACATTATTTCGCAAAAATAATGGATACACTTGGATTAGACTTCAGTGACGATAGCCTTAGAGAAACGCTTAGAAGAGTTGCGAAAATATACGTCAAAGAAATGTTCAATGGGTTAAATCCAGCCAATAGACCTGAGGCGTGAACCTTTAACAATAACGATGATTACTCAGATGTTGTGATTGAAAAAATTATACAAGAAAACTCTTTTTGTGAACATGACTTTCTCCCTTATATTGATAACGCACATGTAGCTTATATTTCTAAAGGAAAAGTCATCGGTCTTTCAAAAATTAATCGACTTTATTCGCACCCCTTCTGAATAATTGAAGAATTACCTTAGTAGTATGCACTCCTCAGTCCTTCATGTTTACAATACATTAAGCAGAAAAAAAGAAGTTTTTGAACCACTACATCCTCCGCATGTGGGCATGTATGTATGTGGGCCTACTGTTTATGGTGACGCTCATTTAGGCCATGCTAAAAGCTATGTTTCTTTTGATATTGTTCGCCGGTATTTGCGGTATTTAGGGTATAAAGTTCGATATGTGCAAAATATTACCGATGTAGGGCATTTAGTAGGAGACGGAGACGAAGGCGAAGACAAAATCTCCAAAAAGGCACGCTTAGAGCAACTTGACCCGATGGAAATTGCTGAAACCTACACGTACACTTATTTTCGAGACATGGACGCCCTTGATGTAGAGCGGCCAGACATCTCCCCTCGTGCTACTGGACACATACCTGAACAAATTGCAATGATTCAGGATTTAATTGACAAAGGACATGCCTACACTAGTAACGGAAATGTGTACTTTGATGTGCTATCCGCACCTAATTATGGACAATTAAGTGGACGAAAGGTTGAAGATGCAACGAGTGGTACTCGAATTGAGACAGCCTCTGATAAACGTAATCCTGCGGACTTTGCTTTATGGAAAAAAGCCGAAGACCAACACCTAATGAAATGGCCTTCCCCCTGGGGAGTAGGATATCCAGGGTGGCATATTGAATGTTCCGCTATGAGCATTAAATATCTGGGTGCCGAATTTGACATCCATGGTGGTGGACTAGAAAATCAATTCCCTCATCACGAATGTGAGATTGCTCAGGCAGAGTGTTCGACAGGTGAATCATTCGCGAAGTATTGGCTACATAATAATATGGTTACCCTAGACGGGCAAAAGATGGGTAAATCTCTGGGTAATGCCATAAGTTTAGAAGAGTTTTTCGAGGGCTCGCATTCCTTACTTAAGCGCTCATGGGACCCTCAAGTTATTCGTTTTTTCTTACTTCAGAGTCATTACCGAAGCACTACCGATTTTTCAGAAAAAGCATTAGAAGCAGCAGAGACAGGCTTTCAATCACTACGACTGAACATGCAAAGTATTTTAGGATACGATCCAAAAAACTCTGATGATCGGAATGACGAGCACAACAATGAAGCCCTTCCAAAGCTTAAGGAAGCTTTTGAGTCTGCTATGAATGACGACTTTAATACAGCTCAAGCTATAGCTAGTCTTTTTGATCATACAAAAAAAATAAATAAAAATATTAACGCAGGTCACCCCCCTTCCGATGTATACAAGCTACAAAATTGGCTTAAAACGGCGCTAATTGAGGTGTTGGGATTAAAATATACGGTCGATAGTAATTCCGATAGCACATTCAACAATAACCTTAGTGAAGAATTACTTCATTTATTACTTGATATAAGAACCAAAGCCCGAATGAAACGAGACTTTGAACTATCCGACATTATTCGAGATAGACTTAAAAAACTAGACATAGAATTAAAAGATAGCAAAGAAGGAACTCGGTATAGTCTGCCAAAATGAAACTAATCCACAATTTCTTTACTTTCGTACTCATTGGATTAGTACGCTTTTACCAAATGGCTATCTCTCCGTATCTTGGACGAACTTGTAGATACACCCCTACTTGCTCTCAATATACCATTGAGGCTATAGAAGAATGGGGACCTGCGAAAGGTGTCTGGCTTGGAATAAAGAGAATTTCGAGTTGTCACCCATGGGGTGGGCACGGATATGATCCTGTACCGTCTTCATCAACCAGAAATACGGAAAAAAAGAACATACTATCAAAGGAAGAGCAAAGCTAAGGTACACTCACTCAATTTTTATATCGATAAATTTCATATCTGAACTCATATACCATGATCAACATAACGTTTAAAGAAAGAAACTCAATCGAACAAGTGGAAGAAGCCCATGATTTTGCACCTAAATTTGATCCAAATGGCTTAATTCCGGTGGTTACAACCGATTACCATTCTGGAGAACTACTCATGCACGGGTATATGAACGAAGAAGCACTAAAAAAAACCATTTCATTGGGAGAGGCGGTTTACTATTCCAGAAGTAGGAAAACAATCTGGCATAAAGGAGCGACCTCCGGCTTAACACAGATCGTCAAGGAATTTCGGGTTGATGACGACCAAGATTGTGTATGGTTACGTGTAGAAGTCCAAGGAAATGGAGCTAGTTGTCATGTTGGCTATCGATCCTGTTTCTACAGAAGCGTACCTACGAAGGAAGCCTTTGAGCAAACGGATGGACGACTTGTTTATGAAGAAGATGAGAAGGTGTTTGACCCCAAAGAAGTCTACGGAGACGCTCCTAATCCCACCATACTGTAATTACTTGTTTTACCATTAATTTTTTATTACCTGGCAAAATCTTACCAAGAAACAGTGTGTGCAAACAGTATGTGGCGACTAATGGGCTGCTAGCCAGTGGTCCCCTATTCCCCATTCCACTTTTAATGGAACTGCTAGCCTAATGGCTGTCTCCATTTTTTTCACAATAGTTGTTGGCACCCAATCTCTCTCGTCTTCATGCAGTTCAAAGATAAGCTCATCATGAACCTGTAAGAGCATCTTACTCTTTATATTTTCTTCTCGTATCCACTGATCGATAGAAAGCATGGCCACTTTAATGATATCAGCGGCGGTGCCCTGTATCGGCATATTTATTGCCGCTCTTTCAGAAAATGCTCGTGCATTCCAATTACCGGATTCGATGTCAGGCAAATATCTTCTTCTTCCCATGAGTGTTTTGACATAGCCATGCTCTTTCACAAAATCCTTGGCCGATTCAATATAAGCAGAAATATTCGGATAGCGCCCAAAGTACGCGTCAATCATATCTTTAGCTTCACCATTAGATATCCCAAGGTTCTGAGCTAATCCATAAGCACTTAACCCGTAAGGAATCCCAAAGTTAACTTCTTTTGCTTTCCTTCGGTGGTCTGGGCTCACCTGGTCTAAACTTTCCAAGGAGAAAATTTCCTTTGCTGTTCGAGCGTGAATATCTTCTCCGCTCATAAAAGCTTGAATCATATTGGTATCTTCCGATATATGTGCAATAATGCGAAGTTCCACTTGCGAGTAATCCGCGGATAAGATTTTATAACCTTTCTCGGGCACAAAGGCTTTTCTAATTTCACGGCTTCGAGCAGTGCGTATGGGAATATTCTGCAAATTAGGATGTGAAGATGCAAGTCGACCCGTGGCTGCCACACATTGATTGTAGTCGGTGTGCAGACGATGAGTTACGGGTGATAACAAAGATGGTAGAGCATCGGCATAGGTGGACTTTAGTTTAGCCAATGATCGATATTCAAGTACTTGTTCGGGCACTTTGTGCGTATGAGCAAGTTTAGATAAAACCGCTTCATTTGTTGAGTATTTACCCGTTTTAGTTTTCTTACCTGCCGGCAACCCAAGTTTATCGAAAAGAATAGTGCCTAACTGTGCAGGAGAATTGAGATTAAATTCTTCTCCACACTGTTCAAAAATAGCTGATTTAAGACGCTCCATATCTTCACTTAGAGCAGTGGAAAACTCTTCTAATAGCTTCGTATCTAAGGCAATCCCATTTGTTTCCATATGAGCAAGTACACGACTCAATGGAAAATCTAAATTGAGTGCGACGTCTTGTAAGCCGTCTTTGATTAGTTTCTCAGAAAAAATCGAAAACAGTCGAAAGGTAATATCAGCATCTTCACAGGCATAAGCTAACAAGGTGTCCATAGGCACCTCGGCCATTGTGATCTGCTCTTTGCCCTTACCTATTAGTTCCGTTATTGGAATGGGTTCATAGTTCAAGTAGCGTAATGATAGATCGTCCATTTTCAGCCGGCCATCCGAATCTATTAGATAGGCTGCTATCATGGTATCAAAAATTTTACCACATAATTCAATGCCGTGCCGCTCTAACACCGTATAATCAAATTTATAATTATGGGCGACAACAAGTAACTCAGAAGCCCCTAATATTTGTTCCAGAGCCAAATTCCATTCTGGATTATAGGGTATATAAACGGCTTTATGGGATGCTTGAGTCATTGCTATACCCACTAAATTGGCCGATAATGGGTCGGCACTATCTGTTTCCGTATCAACCACCAATGGCCGTTTAAGATCAATGGATTCTAAGTAAGATAGCAGGTCCACTTCTGTATCAATCAACCGATATTCCACTTTGTTTGCATCATAAGATGATACATTGTCAGTAGTAGCGAATAAATCTAAAGGCGACTCTGAAGTAGAGTACTCGCTGTTAGCTTGTAATTCGTTATTTTGATTAGTGTGACTCTTTGAATCACCCAGTCTAGCAACCTCTTTCCCTACCAATGAGTCCTTCTCAGATTGCTGATCATTCGTAGAAATGGCCCCCATCGATGAAGCAGGATGAGATGCAAATTTTTCATATTTCCGGGTCAAGCTCCTAAATTCCATCCTAGAAAAAAATGCGGAAAGATTAGTGAAATCTGCATCCTTACGCGTTAAGGATGTCCATAATGGCACCTCAGGTACGTCTAATTTAATGGTCACCATTTTTTGAGCATGCCTAGCTTGATCAGCATATTCTATAAGATTTTCACGCTGCCTTTTAGCTGAAATAGTTGATGCCTGTTCTAGTAAATTATCTAGTGACTCAAATTGCTCGATTAACTTTGGAGCCCCTTTTTTTCCGATGCCGGGTACGCCAGGGATGTTATCGGATGCATCACCCAGAAGGGCTAAAACGTCAATGACTTGATTAGGATAAACCCCAAAATAGTCTTTAACTCCTTCCTCATCGATACGATCAAAGCCTCCATTTTTATTATTGGGCTTAAGCATACATACACGCTTATTAACCAGTTGCATAAAATCCTTATCAGGAGTAACTAAAAACACCTCTGCGTCTTCAGCCTGCACTGAATAGGCAAGGGTTCCAATGATATCATCCGCTTCATAACCATCCTGCTCAAGATTAGCTATGTTCCAATACCCAAGCATTTCTTTAATAAGTGGAATTCCGACTCGTAGTTCCTCAGGTTGTGGTGGGCGTTGAGCTTTGTAACGCTCATCCCATTCATGCCTAAAAGTGGGAGCGTGTGTATCCCAGGCTACCGCGAGATGTGTTGGCTCATACTCGTGGATTAACTTATCGATGGTATTGGCAAAACCCATAATAGATCCGGTAGAAATTCCTTCACTATTGACGAGATTAGCCCGAATAAATGCAAAGTGAGAACGGTAGGCCAAAGCCATACCATCAATTAATAAAATTTTCTTATCCGTCATGAAATGGGTTAAGACTGCTCGGTGAAGTAGGATACAATTGCATCCGATGTAATATTAAAATGGTCATATAAGGCTTCATAAGGTGCCGATTCACCAAAAGAATCTATACCAATAGCTCTTCCTTCCAAGCCAAGATATTTTTGCCAACCAAAAGTGGAACCCGCTTCAATGGAAACTCTCTTACTCAGGTCAGGGGGTAATACTGAGTCCTTGTATTCGGTAGGCTGCGCGTCAAAAAGTTCCCAACTAGGCATGCTAACTACACGAATGTGTATACCTTTACTGGCCAAGTCTGCCTGCGCCTGCATCGCTAACTGAACTTCGGATCCAGTCGCCATAACGATGCCTTCGGCTTGTCCATTTTCAGCTTCAGATAATACATACGCACCCTTTTCAACCAACTCAGCCGCGTTATCGGTATGTCGAGGGTACGTTGGTACATTTTGCCGTGTCAGTACCAATATGCTAGGGCCTTCGGTATGCTTTAAAGCCACTCTCCATGCATGCGAAACCTCATTAGCGTCCGCAGGACGTAACACTAACACATTGGGCATAGCACGTATGCTGGCCAAATGTTCCACGGGTTGATGGGTTGGCCCATCCTCACCTAAACCTATACTGTCGTGTGTCATTACAAAAATAGACGGTATTTTCATCAACGCAGCTAGACGAAGAGCAGGGCGAAGATAATCTGTAAAAACAAAGAATGTTGCTCCAAATGCCTGTAAGCCCCCATGTAACATCATTCCATTTACGGCGGCTGCCATTCCAAACTCACGCACTCCAAAATGAATGGTTCGGCCCTTATGATTATACTGAGTGAATGAACCAGCTCCTACAATGTCGGTTTTGGTGCTTGGTCCTAAATCAGCCGAGCCACCGATTAAGTTGGGTACCGTATCTTTAAGTGCATTTATTACCTTCCCTGAGCTAGCACGAGTAGCCATCCCCTTTGGATCAGCTTCAAATTCGGGTAAATCTTCCGCTATGTTTTTAAGGTATTTTTGATTGGTCCAAATGGAAAATTCCGCATAGAGGAATGGGTCGTCCTTTTCGAGTTGGCTCAATGTGTCGTTCCACTCAGATTCGAGTCTCGCACCTAAGTCCGCTCTATGTTGGAACACCTCATAGACTTCTTTATCCACATGAAAATGAACATCGGGGTCTAAGCCAAAACTCATCTTAGTTACTCGAATTTCTTCATCACCAAGTGGGGCGCCGTGAGAAGATGCCTTACCTTCTTTATTCGGTGATCCGTAGCCTATTTTAGTCGTACAAACAATTAAAGAGGGCTGCTCAGTGTTTGCTTTAGCCTGCTTAATGGCCTCCTCTATCTGAGCCTGATTGTGGCCATTCACTTTTAGAACTTGCCAATTGTATGCTAAAAAACGTTCTATGACATCTTCAGTAAACGCAAGATCGGTTTCACCCTCTATAGATATGGAATTTGAATCGTATAAATAAATTAACTTTCCCAGTGCCAGATGCCCCGCAAGGGAGGCAGCTTCATGAGATACTCCTTCCATCAAGTCACCATCACTGACAATTGCGTAGGTATAATGATCGATTAAAGTGTGCTCATCTGTATTGAATTTTGCAGACAAATGTCGTTCTGCCATAGCCATACCAATCCCCGTTGCGAAACCCTGTCCTAATGGACCTGTAGTCATTTCAACACCTGGGGTCATGCCAAATTCAGGATGACCTGGTGTTTTGGATCCCATTTGGCGAAAATTTTTCAGCTCCTCCATACTTAAATCATAACCCGAAAGATGCAATAAACTATACAGCAACATGGAACCATGGCCAGCTGAAAGTATGAATCTATCACGATCAAACCACTCAGGATTTTTCGGATTATGTTTCAAAAATTTGGTCCAAAGGACAGTGGCTACATCGGCCATTCCCATTGGCATACCTGGGTGTCCAGAATTAGCTTTTTGCACAGCATCCATAGAGAGTGTACGAATGGTGTGAGCACATAAAGTTTCAGTCGCATTATTCATATATGAGCGTAGATAGTAGTTAGTTATTGAATAACTTAATTAAAGTGCCAAGAAATCACGAAGGAATTAACTCAACTTATTACAAAATAATAATGGTAAGTTAGTTAATGTGAGAATCAGTTTAAATAAAAAAAGCCCCGCTTTTGACGGGGCTTGAATACAACCTAGTTCATTTTGTTATGGGCGTGTGCTTTTGCACTTTAGCTCAAATTCCATCTTATATTCTGAAGGCTGCTTAAATGAGCCATAACTTGCACTCTCAAAGGCCGAACATGCCTCACCTTTATTTTCTAACATTTGATTCGCCAAACCTAATTCAAAATAGATTTTTGCCTTGTCCGTGTTACCGCCTGTTTCAAGACCTAGAGCTTGAGAGGAATATTGAATAGCATCATTGTAACGCTGTAACTTGTTAGAAGCTTCCGCTAATCGATAATAGCTGTCTGATGATTCTGAAAAATAATCCAACGACGATTGTAGTAATTCTATTGCTTGTGTATTGTTTCCTGCTTCAATGGCTTTTGCTCCTCTAAATAATAAATCCCCGTGCGCGGATTGATTAGCAAGACGCTCCACTTCAGAGTCATTTACACGAATCGCAGTGGCTATTGCTTGATCATACCACCCCATAATCCCATCAACATCCTCTGGACTGTTTTTCTTATGCACCAAGGCTTTTTGGTAATATGCTTTAGCATAGTTTGGATTGATTCGAATGGCTTCATCGAGAGCTTCTACTGATTCAACAAACATTTCTCGCTTAAACAGCATGAGTCCCTTTTGGTAATTAAGCTGAGCTAGCACACTGGTCGACTTGCGTTGAACATCTGTGTCCCCAGAATTAATACCAATTTCCTCGGATTGAATGAATAGCTCAATTGTTGCGTCTAACTTCTCTAGGCTAGGACCACTACGAAACTCATTAAAAGCATCAACAGCGATAGTGAAATAGAGTTTTGGTATTTGTTTTTCAGAACGGTTTTTTATGTCTTCACCACCTTCGCCTAACTGAGAAGCAATTTCAATGGCTTCTGAATACTTATCGATGGCTGCCGAATAATCTTTAGCTTGTGCCAGCTCGCGGGCTTCATTGTAGGCCGTGATAGCTGCAGCTTGATCTTGTGCCACCAGCGATGCGCTAGCGACGAGTACTATACTAAAAAAAGAAAAAAAGAATTTCATAATCTTGATGTGGAGTGTTTAGATTCTATTTCTAGACAAACTTAAATTTACACAATTTATTTATTTATTTAAGGAAAAATAGATGTTAATGGTTCCCATATTGTATCTGATCTAGTGTTTTTTTTAAAAGTAAAAATTTGGCATTGGTTCTTCACGCTCATAAGCAGCTCGTATTTTGGCCACCGCATCTTCAATGGAATCAGTTAAAAAAAATAAATCCCGATCCTTTTCCGATATTGTAGCATGGCTTATCATTATTTCTTCGATCCAAGAAACCAACCCACCCCAGTAATCTACTCCAATTAATACAATTGGAATACGTGATATTTTTTGGGTTTGTACCAGAGTAAGACTCTCAAATAATTCATCCATGGTACCAAAACCACCAGGAAAGACAATTAAGGCCTGAGAATACTTAATGAACATGACTTTTCTGACAAAAAAATAATCAAAATTTAGCGCAAACTCTTTTTGTACATACTCATTTATTCCTTGTTCATGTGGCAATTCTATTCCTAACCCAACTGACTTCCCACCACTCTCCTGAGCTCCTTTATTAGCTGCTTCCATTATTCCAGGACCTGCCCCCGTTATGACTCCAAAACCCATTTTAGTTAATAATTTTGCACACTTAGAAGCTTGTTCATAGTAAGGGTTATCCTCCACGGTCCTGGCCGATCCAAAAATACTTACACAGGGACCAATCTTGAATAGGGTGTCGTATCCATCAACCAGTTCACCCATGATTTTGAAGATGCTCCAGATCTCTCGATCATATCCATTTTTATACGAATTAGGAATTAACAATGGTTTTTGTTGATCCATACTATTAAATGTTATTAGGGTTTATTTTATGCTCATTTCGAATGGTATTTCGTAAAATTTCTATAGTACTCAAAACACTATTGAAACTAGAGTCTTATTTAAAGTCGAGTTGAAACCCAAACATGGGAACTGCTTTTCCAGTACTATACCTTTCTGCACCTGCCTCATTGCTTTCTAGATGATAAAGATCAAATGAGGGGCGAAGACTTAAGTCATCAGATACATCAAAAGTTGATAGGTGCGCATATACATAGGCATCCACCGCATTTAATGCATACGCTAATCCAATGGTCACATACATAAAATCTCTACGATTTCTTAAAAAGTTACGATTGTTTTTCAATTGACTGATATTAGCTCCAATTAATCTATCAGGAGTAGGACCAAATCGGAAATCACCCTTATCAGTTACGGCGTTATAATAGGCTGCTTGGTAATCATGATACTGCTTGGTTAAATACACACTATAGTAGCTTAACCCTCCTATTAGGCTATATATAATAGGTATCTTCCAAGTCTGACCATTATGATATTGGCCTAAGCCTGGCAGCAAAAGTGACTTCCGAAGAATCTGTTTTGGATATGGAATCATGCTCGTTGACTCTTCTACAATGGCTTCACTTGTGTTGGGTTGTCGTGTAGAATCGGCTCTATTGGTTATTTTTTCTTCGTTTAATGGAACTGGATCTAAGGTATCAGGTAGATTTGGTATTAAACCCCTTAGTTGCGAGGATGAATATGAAACTGACCGGTAATCATTGCCATAATAAGATTGTCCAAAGGCGAGCCCAATCGAAAAAACAACGATAAATAAGCAAGCCAAGCCAATTCGTGCCCACAAAAAAAGCCTCGGATTGGTCATAGATCTGTTATTCTGATGATGAAAGAAGCGCTAATATTCGCTCTAGGTCTTCATCTGTAAAATATTGTATACGAATTTCGCCGCCCTCCGAAAAGGTCCTCATTTGTACTTTTGTCCCAAGTGCACTCCGCAATTTTGACTCTATATCTTTAACAATCGCGCTATTCTCTGTTTCAGTAGGTCCAGATTTTCCTTTAGGCTTTATTTTTTCGCTACCAATATCAACTCCAGACGAATTAGCATGAACTCGAATATAATCTTCTAAACGCCGAACCGACCATTGCTCCCTTATCACTTTGTCGAGAATGAACTCCTGCTCGGCAGTTGAATCCACACCTAGTAAAGCTCGTGCATGTCCTCCGCTAATTCTGTTAGCTACTAAAGCTAATTGAATGAAATCGGGTAAACTTAAGAGCCTCAGCATATTAGTGACTGTAGAACGGTTTTTACCGACTTTATTAGCCACTTCAGACTGGGTGTAATTAAATTCTTCGAGTAATCGTTGATAAGCTACCGCTACTTCTAGGGGGTTTAAGTCTTCTCGCTGAATGTTTTCAATTAGCGCATAAGCCATACTTTGCTCATCGTTAGCGTGTCTAACATAGGCTGGGATCGTAGATATACTTGCTAATTTGGAAGCCCTTAATCTGCGCTCACCACTTATTAACTCGTACCTTTGATCCCCTAAATAACGAACGGTGATAGGTTGTATAAGCCCATGTTGTTGGATAGACTCGGCTAGTTCTTCTAGACGTTCTTGATCAAACTCTTTTCTTGGCTGAAACGGATTCGCTCGGATATGATTAGGATTAAGAAAAAGCACCACATCTACCATACCGTGTTGAGCTTCCGAATTGGATTCGGGTCCTTGGTTATTGGGATGTACGCCATTATTAGATGACTCAAGCTCATTCGCGGGAGCATTAGCTGATGGGCTTTGGCCTACCGAAGACTCCTTCAGAATGGGATTTTTTTTGTTACTCTGATCATCCATATCAGGGAAAAAAGCTCCCAAACCCCTTCCTAGTACTTTCTTATTCGCCATGTCCTTTTACTTAGTTAATACAGGACTATTCTTAAATAGTTTTCTGTTCCTCTTTATGATTTCACTTGCCAAAGCTAAATAATTTTTTGCCCCTACAGAAGTTGAATCATACAGTAATGCAGGCTTACCAAAAGAGGGAGCCTCTGCCAAACGAACATTCCTGGCAATAACTGTTTTGAACACACGATCATCAAAATATCGCTTTACTTCATCTGCCACCTGATTTGACAACCTAGTTCTAGTATCATACATAGTTAATACCACCCCTTCAATGTCTAAGCTGGGATTCAGATGCTGTCGGACAATTTTAATAGTGTTTAATAGTTGCCCTAAACCTTCTAAAGCAAAATATTCACACTGAACCGGAATTACTATGGAGTCAGAAGCAGTTAATGCATTTATCGTCAGTAAGCCCAAAGAAGGTGGACAATCTATGATGATAAAATCATACTTATCCCGTAACTCAGCAATTGCCTTTGTCAAAATACCTTCACGTTGTTCACGATCAATCATCTCTATTTCAGCACCTACTAAATTTATATGCGCAGGGACTAAGTCAAGAAAATCAAGCTCTGTTTGCCGAATTGTATCGTTGATTTCCGCGCTACCTATCATAACCTCATAAATAGAGTTAGTCACCGTCGAGGTGTCGATTCCCAATCCACTGGTGGTATTACTCTGTGGATCAATATCAATAATCAAGGTAGGATGTTCGATAGCCGCTAAACTAGCCGCTAAATTTATAGATGAGGTTGTTTTACCTACCCCACCTTTTTGATTTGCAATAGAAATTACTTTACCCATTGACGACTTAAACCATTAAAACTTTGAAATAAAATGAATATAAAAGTACCTCTGTAGTGAACCAAAAATACTTATTAACAGTGAGGGACTAAGTTATCCACATTATGCCTTTAAGGGGGTAAAATTGCTGATTAAGGGGTGTTTCCCGTGAGTAAAATTTTTCTACTCTGTCCTGTGTACCCTGTTTTATCATTAACTAATCGTAACTTACTGTTTTGCTGTGTTGAAGGGGTAATTTCCTGAGGCTGATTAAGGTTAAATTCTGTGGTGCCAGCAAAACGAATAATGTGGTTTTGATCAATCCAGGGAGTTATTTCACTAACACGTTTACCAGTATTATTATTGTCTGTGCTTTGCCTATTTGAATGAGTAACTGTATTGCTATTATGTTGTTCGGTGACGGATGTGTTTGCTGAAGTTGCATTATCAGCATTACTTACTGGGATCCAAGTATTCCAAGCAATTAATACAGTAGCCATAACTAAAAAACTCGCAGCTATTTTGATTGCATGCCGTTGTACTCCCTGCCAGTTCCATTTATTAGCAGATATGGCGATGGATGCCTCGGCTTGATCAAATATAGCCTCTTTCAAATGTTTTGGTGTAGTAAATGAAGGAATTGTGCTGGTTTTTTGCCAAGTCTTCTTTAAACTCTCGACTTCGATAAGTAAGTCTTGATCCAACCGAATTCTTTGCTCAAATGAAATTTTTTCAGACGGGTCCATCTCATCCATTAAAAACCGGATAATGTCTGTTTGATTAACTTGCATGGTTTTGTTCTGATTGTTGTTCTTCTTCAAAGTATTTTCTCAGATTGGTCAGTGCATAGCGCATACGTCCTAAAGCCGTATTAATTGAAACACCGGTAATTTCAGCTATCTCCTTAAAGGATAATTCTTCATAATGACGTAGCATGACTACGGCTCTTTGTTCTTCTGGCAAACGACTTATATGCTTATACATTCTCTTTTTATCCTCATGCTGAATATAGGCTTCTGAGGCATTTAAGGCCCCTTCATCGGCTACTCGATGGAAAAAATCGGTATTTTCTTCCCCATCACTACTACTGGATATTTGTACAAACTTTTTGGCCCTTCTCAAATTATCAATGGTCGCATTATGAGCTATGCGCATAACCCAAGCAATCCATTTGCCTTCCTCATTGTAGTTTTTTTCCATTTTGGTTATGACCTTGGTAAATGTGTCCTGAAAAAGGTCACTTGCAATTTCAGCATTATTAACCATGCTATATATGTAGGAGTAAATTTTAGACTCATACCTATTAAAGAGGGTTTTAAACGCCTCCATATCAGACTCATGACGGTATAGGTACACTAACTCTTTATCCGATAAAGAGGAGTGTTTTAGAGTAGGTTGGATAGGTTTATGTGTATTCATACATCAAAAATGATACACATTGACAAAAAAACTATCACATGAGCATGTGGGGTCACTGTTGTTCCATTTTATTAGTGAAATATTCAAGTATGTTATGTGCCTTTGTAGTTCCTATTTCCTCTGCTAACGTATGAACCTCTAATTTTCGTATGTTAGAAATTGAACCAAATTTTTTTAGTAGTTGTACTGCTGTTTTTTCACCAATACCGTTGATATTAGTGAGCTCACTGCCAATGGTTTGATTGCTCCTTATGTTTCGATGAAACGTGATGGCAAATCGATGTGCTTCATCCCTAACCTGTTGTAATAGCTTGAGAGCTGGAGATGTTTTAGGAATCATTATGGCGTCTTTGCGACCTGGTAGAAAAACTTCTTCTAACCTTTTAGCCAAGCCTATGATCTCACATTCACCATAAAATCCTATTTCTTTTAATGCTTTTACAGCGGCACTTAGTTGCCCCTTTCCCCCATCCACTACAATTAAATCAGGAATATGCTCACCACTTTTTTGCACTCTTTTGTATTGTCTAGTCAAGACTTCTGCCATTGAAGCAAAATCATCCGGTCCGACCACCGTTTTAATGTGAAAGTGTTTGTATTTAGTTTTTCTTGGTTTGGCATCCACAAAACACACCATCGAGGCAACGGGGTAGGCACCTTGAAAATTAGAATTATCGAAACAGTGTATCGTACGAGGTAAACGGCTAAGATTTAAAAAATGATGCAAATCCGAAACTGCGGCAGGTATTCGACTGCGTTCTCTTTTCTCTAATGCTAGGGCGCGATCGTTGAGATGCAACTTTGCATTGGTCACCGCCATTTTCACCAACTTAGCTTTATCTCCACGCTCGGGAACTTTGAAGGGTACTTTTTTAGATTTATGCTCATGCAAATACCTGTGCAGTACTTCTTCATCTATCAATTCATGACTCAAATAAACCTCATCCGGTATGGTAATATGATGATCAGAGGTATAATAGTCTTCAATGAAACTCTGGAGCAATTGCGAATGGGTATATCCTTGAACAGGCTTAATGAAACGATGAAATTTACCCACTAATTTACCCTCGCGAATTTTTAGAAGCACTCCACATGCTTCATTTACTTCACTGTTTTTTTCAACAACAAATAAATCTCGGTCTTGTTCGGTTTCTGTCACCATTTTCATTCGCTCACTGTATCTAATTACCGCCTGTAAACTATCACGAAAGTAGGCTGCCTGCTCAAAAGCCATAGCTTTAGCTGCTATGTCCATTTCTTCTTTTAGTTCTCGAATGAGCACACTGGTCTTACCGTTTATAAGCTTTGTAACTTTATTGATACTAGATTGATAGATTGAGAGTGACCATTGAGCCGAACAACTCCCAAGGTAATCATCAAAACAGCTATGCCATTTAGGCGTATTTTTTGTCTTATCTAACGTCTTAATCGAAACAGCGCAGGTACATAAGCCAAAGGCTTTTCGAATAACTTCTAACATTCTCTTCATCCCGTTGACACTATCATATGGACCATAATACTGACTCCCATCTTTAATGACCGTTCTGGTAGGAAATACTCTTGGACGCTCCTCATTGGTGATACAGATATAGGGGTAGGTTTTATCATCCCTCAGAAGCACGTTATATCGTGGCTGATTTTGTTTAATTAAATTGTTTTCGAGAATAAGTGCTTCTGCTTCTGAGTCGGTCACAATAACTTCTAGATCCGCAATTTTCCGAACCATTGTCTGAATTCGACCAGATTGAATACTTCGTTCTTGAAAATACGAACGTACCCTATTTCTAAGCTTCTTTGCCTTACCTACGTATAAAATACTACCTCTCGTGTCTCTATATATATACACGCCGGGTTCTAATGGCAGGTTAGCTATTTTTTCTTTTATGGTATTGGATTCCATAGTTGGAACTTAAGGAATTTGTTCTATTTTCGAGCTAATCATATTATCAATACCCATATTTTAGCTCAACCAAGCTTATTATGAATTCAAAAAAGCAACTCGGGTTAGTATATTCCGTGAAAGAACCAAAAAAAAAGTCGGTAATACAGTGGTTTGTTGTATTTTTGGTATTGATTCAACTCTCTTTGATATGGCCAATCTATCCTCTAGTTGGATCAATTGAGCCTGTAGTATTTGGAATGCCTTTTTCGATTGTATGGGTCTTGTTCTGCCTATCATTAAGTTTTTCAGGGCTTTTAGCCTTTTTTATATGGGAGAATCAGAAATATGAATCTACAGATGATGCCATCCTGAGTAAAAGCCTAGCAAATGAACAAGCAAACCCTAAGCTCAGCTCTAGAAGTCAAGACTCATGAATGATACATGGATTATAGTAGGCATTTCATTGGGCTATCTTCTTCTTAGCTTGGTGATGGGAATTGTGCCTGGATTAAAGGTTAGTAAGAGCTCTGAAGGCTACGTTGCGGGTGACCGCTCGATGAATCTACTACTTCTGTATTTTGTATTAGGAGCCTCCATCTTTTCTTCCTTTGCGTTTCTAGGAGGACCAGGATGGGCCTACTCTAGAGGTGTTGCTGCTTTGTATATTATCGCCTACGGAACATTGGGAATGGTACCCCTCTATTTTTTTGGTCCAAGAGCACGTAGAATGGGCGTCAAATATGGCTATCTTACTCAGGCTGAATTACTCTCAGAACGCTATCAAAGTCCTTTTTTGTCCATACTTCTTGCCATACTTACGGTAGTAGTACTCATCCCTTATTTGACTCTCCAAATGAAAGGTGCTGGATTGGTACTCAATACCATTAGCGACGGACAAATACCTTACTGGCTTGGCGCAGCCATGGCTTATGGGGTAGTTCTATTGTATGTTTTTTTTAGTGGTGTTATGGGGGTTGGTTGGACCAATACCTTTCAAGGTATTTTTATGTTAAGTATTGCTTGGTTTTTAGGTTTGTACCTACCCAACGAATTGCATGGTGGAATTGGACCAATGTTTGAAGCCATTCAACAAGAGGGTTTGGGAAATATGCTGCAAGCACCAGGTCTACAAAGTGACGGAAGCACTTGGTCCTGGGCCGGATTTAGCTCAGCAGTTTTGATATCGGCTATTGGATTTTCAATGTGGCCGCATTTTTTCATGAAAACATTTGCTGCTAAAGACGATCGAACCATGAAATTGACCGTGGTATTATACCCCACCTTTCAGCTATTCTTATTACCCATATTATTTATCGGCTTTTCAGCTATACTGAGCTTTCCTGGGATAGAACCAGCGGATACTATTTTGCCTCATGTGCTCAGAAATATGGATTTACCCGTTGTATTAGTAGGTCTAGTCTGCGCCGGTACCCTTGCCGCTTCAATGAGTTCAGGTGATGCAATACTGCATGCGGCTGGGGCTGTGCTTGTCAGAGATGGTCTTCGTAAACTTCCACCACTCAAGATTAGTTTGAACCGAGGAAATGTTGAACGAAAGGTGATACAACTTAGTATTTTAATCATAAGTGTCCTTGCTTATTATTTTGCAGTTATCTCTTCCACCGACATCGTTAGTTTATTACTTGGTGCTTATGGCGGGGTAGCTCAACTATTTCCATTAGTCTTTGCAATGTTTTATTGGCCTTCTGCCACTCGAATTGGTGCGCTTACAGCTATAGTTAGTGGTATAATTGCTACGCTAGTTTTTCTTTTTTGGCCGGAATTTAAACCTTGGGATATTCATGAAGGCATTTATGGTCTCATTGTAAACATTTTTAGTTTAATAACAGTAAGCCTGCTTACCCAAAAAACTGAGGCTTCTATTGTAGAAAAATTTACGCATGCCTAATTCATATCTTATTCAATGAAATCAAAGCGAATTGCAAGGGGAAGGTACCAATCCACCAGTAAAAAATGGACTGGCACCAAACCGAATATTGAAATTGTTTATGAGGATAATCATCTGCTCATTGTTGACAAGCCTGCAGGATTATTATCGCAAGCTGATAAAACCAAGCATACCGATGTAACCTATTTGTGCAAGCAATATTTAAAAAAAGAATACAACAAACCAGGGAATGTCTATTTAGGTTTAACACACCGGCTAGACCGGCCTGTAACCGGACTTATGGTTCTCGCTAAAACTTCGAAGGCTGCCTCACGCATTTCCAAGCTCATACGAGAGCATCAGTTAAAAAAAACGTATTGGGCCATTGTGCATGGTCGCACCCCTTTAGAAGCAAGCTATGAACACTTTCTCAAAAAAGATTCAAAAACCAACAAAACCAAAGCCTATAGCTCCAAAAAACCAGGTGCAAAACCTGCGGTTTTAAGTTATACCACCCTAAAACAGAATGCCCATTATAGTCTCATTGAAGTAGACTTAATTACTGGAAAACCACATCAAATTCGTGTTCAACTTAGCAAAATGGGCTTTCCCATTTGGGGTGATTACAAATATGGAGAAGAGGATACCGGCCCGGGCAAATCACTTGCGCTCAGGTCCTATGCTTTAGCCTTCGAGCATCCAGTCAAAAAAGAATTAATGCATATCAAAGCAGAGATACCTTCCCAACAACCATGGAATTTATTTGACTACTAATGTACTATAAGCCAAAAAGTGTCTGAAAATTATACTGTTAAGTAGATTAAGTCATCATTAGGATTGAGGAATCATCGCAGTTATGTTAATTGCATCTAAAACAGCCTTTAATGTGTATTACAAGTTTAATACCTTAAGAAAATATCCTGCAATTGCTCCACTCTTCCCTGCCAAGCTCCACGCTTTCTATGATCAAACTGAAACGAAGTTAAATCGTATTGGCCGCTTATTAAAGCCAACTGAATTCATTAACAAGCTTAATACAGATGTAGTTCAAGATAGAAAAAACCACAAAAACTCATGGAATGCAGCGTGGATTTCCTACTTGTTAGAACTTGACGAATGGCTATTGAAAGGTGATTTACATCATATAATTTTTAGAAAATTAGCTTTACTAAAGGTTGTAAATGCTCGTTTAATACATGCACATTCCAAGCTTACACAACTAGTCATCATTGGGTGTGGACTTGATCATCTAGGCTGGCTTTTTTCAGATACCTGTACCTGCTTTGAATTAGATATTAAACCCATGATTAGCTTTAAAAAGAATCTTTTGCCAACACAATACCAAAGGGTACATTTTATTGACTTTAATGCAATTCAGGATTCACTAGAGCAGTGCTTAACAAAACACCCTACATTTAATTCGAATGAGGCATGCTTGTTTATTACTGAAGGATTTATCGATTATATACCCAGAGAAATTCTAGCTTCCATGATATCACAAATAAAACGCATTCATCCAGGAAATGAGTGGTTAAGCACCCATTTTAATCGTAATTCATTAAGCCGTACACATCGTTTCTTTTTCGAGCTTGGCGTACAAATAGCCAATGAACCATTGCAAGCCAATCTGACAAAAGAACAAATTGTAACAATGGGACTCGTTAATGGGTTTGAGCTTAATAATCAATGGACTGAGTTATCGCAACTGGTGGATGAAAAGTACGCTCATAGTGAGGCAATGCTAAGTAGGGTTGAAAAGAAAGTCTTATTAGGAAAAAATATGAAGGGGTGTTCCGTATTGTATTTCACCTAAAGAGGTGTGTTCTGTATTGCATTCCAACTAAACAAATCTAGAAATAATAATTAATTGGGATGATAATTAATACCCAATCGTCTTAACCAAAGACTTTAATTCATATAACATTCTAGCCACCTTGGTTTTCAACAACCGATTAGTAATATTAACGGCAAACCTTAGAACAAACATTATATTATGACGACACAGGCTAAAACCAACAACGAAATTATTCAATTACAGGTATTTGTTGGCCTAGCAATCATTGGCCTTAATTTTTTTCTCTACGATTGGTTTGAAAGCATACGTTACTATGCACTTGCTGCCTCCGTTTTAATTATTGGTATGCCTCATGGCGCATTAGATCATAAAATCTATTTTAAAGCTCTGCATAAAGAAGAGACGCTGAAGACTCAGGTAGTATTTTATGCGGGTTATCTATTAGTAGTGGCCGTGTATGCTTGGCTCTGGTATGTGCAACCGTTTATTGGCTTTGTGCTCTTCATGCTATTCACACTTTATCATTTTGGGCAATCAGATACAGAGCGCTTACCATTAAGTGGAGTACTAAAACAGTTATTTATTGTAGCTAGAGGATTAAGTATCGCCGGACTCATTTTATTCGGAAGTGATCCTTTCTATACCTCTAGAATTGTAGAATCGGTTACAGGTATCTCACTTATTTCAGTAATATACAATTTTACTACTGCCGAAGACTTACGGTTATTTTTTGCTTTATTATACCCTAGTATATTTTTATTGGGGAGTATATTTTCTAAACAGGTACCCTTGAAAAGCTGGCTCAGTATTGATGCACTCGTAGTACCAGCCCTTTTTTCACTGGTCGATCCTATCTTTGCATTTGCACTATACTTTGGTCTATGGCATGGATACAATCATACTAAAACTATGTTGGATTTTTTAAACAGCAAGGATCAACAAATTGGTTTTATATGGTTTTATAAGGAAACGGCCTTGTTCTCAGCGATCTCCTATATAGGGCTCATCTTAATCTATTTTCTGGTTGAAGCATTTGGCGATGAAGCTTTACTTGTTGCCATATTATTTACGCTGATTAGTGTCATAACATTGCCACATATGCTAGTTGTTGAACAGATGTATCGGGCATTTGATAAGGAAAAAGAATAGTACTCAACATTTTCATTTAAACTGATATTAAACTAACGGTAAAAAAAAAGCCTCATCAATTGATGAGGCTTAAAAAAATCAATTTTAACTGATTTTTATGCCATTGCGTATCCTTCTTCGTCTGACTTGGCTTTTGCAATAGCATATATTAAACATCCGTATCCAGCTTTAGCAGCTACATCTGCAATAGTGTAACCTACTTGAATTGATACAATGCCTGATCCAGCATCCATAAACATTGGTAGCATGTAGACTATTGGGTAGTAACCCCAAGTAAAGATTAATAAAAGTCTAATGTTTCTAAAAAGAACCTTTACGTGACCTTCTTTGTCTGCCATAGCTATTGTAACTTCATTCCAAAGTACCCAAACAATGTAAACAAATGGTAATGTGCTTAAAAAGCCCCAAAGTCCTCTATGTCCCATTAATTCATAGTTACCACCTGTCTCACCTATATATCCTGCAATTAGCATTGCTACAGTAGCAACTACTGTATTGAACATAAGCTTTTCTTTCTTTTCGCCTGTAAGACTACATAAAAGTAGTAGTTCTACCACCAAAAGAGGTACAGTTAATAACCAGTCCATGTAACGATATGCATCGTTAAATGGTTTTCCAGAAGCTACATAATTACCACCTTCTAATACGTAGGCAGCTTCCCATGAGCCGAATATTCTAAAATAATGATATGCAGCGATCCCCACTACTATTGTTGAAAAAACAACTGATAGTCTGTATTGTGGAGCAACTCTGTCTTTGGCTAGCATAAAAAATAGTCCTGAAAAGACCATAGAAGCTATACAAAATGATAACATATTGTAGACTAGAGAGTATTGATCTACTGTCAATGTTTCCATTAATTCTCCGTTTAGTTAAAGATTTACAAAACTATAACTATTTCTTTTTCTCCATTAGTTCCCAAATTTAGCAAAGAAATTGCTTGCCTTCGTTAAAAAAGCGCTTTTTTTACTAACCCTATTAAAACGAAGCTAACAAATTGATTTTCGTATGCTTACAAATGAAAAAAATCGCCCTTTATTGGCTTTTGATTAGGTTTACTACTAATTTGCTAGTAAATATTTTTTTTTAATTTACCAGCTATTGAGATTTTTTGAGCGAGAACAGTCACAATATTGCTATAACTATTGTAATGGCAACATCTTCAGGCATCGTAGTTATAGAAACCTTGCCCTGTTTTATTTCCTAACTGACCTTTATCCACCATGTCTACAAGTAGAGGGCACGGAGTATATTTATCGTCTTGAAAACCTTTATACAACACATTCATGATGTTCAGGCATACATCTAGCCCGATAAAATCTGCCAGCAGCAATTGACCCATGGGATGCGCCATACCTAATGTCATTACCTGATCTATTGCTTCTTTTTCCGCTACCCCTTCATGTAGTGCATAAATAGCTTCATTAATCATTGGCATAAGAATACGATTACTTACAAAACCTGGAAAATCATTGACTCTTATCGGTGTTTTACTCAACTTTTTAGTAAGCAATTCAACCGAATTAAATGTCTGCTCACTGGTTTTCTCCCCTAGTATTATTTCAACTAAACTCATTACTGGAACCGGATTAAAGAAATGCATACCAATCATATTCTCAGGATATGCCAAATCTTGTGCTAATTCTGAAATGGATATCGAGGAAGTGTTACTTGCGAAAATCGTTTGTTTCTGCTTGTTATTGTCTATTCCCTGTTCTATTTCATTCCATACTGCTTTCTTTACCATAATTTGTTCCGGTACCACTTCTATAATTAAGTCGGCTCCTGATATTGCTTGCCTAAGATTGGTATATGCTCGTATTCGAGCTAGACTAGAGCTGACCTCGGCCGGTATAATTTTTTGTTTTTCGGCCATTCGCTTTAAATTTTTTTCAATCGTTTGAAGTGCTATACTAAGCTGCTCTTCACTCCTATCCATTAATTTTACAGGAAAGCCTGCCATCGCACATACATGCGCGATTCCATTTCCCATCGTGCCTGCTCCAATAATGGTTACGGAGTGTATCTGTTGATTATGCATCTGTGTATCACCAATTGTATTGAATTTGTATCAAGTTTATAATGAAGTGAGTTATTGGAGAAAATGTGGAATGTAGATTTCGTTTCATTAATTACTTAATGGTTACTTAGAATCCATACATTTTAATTCATACCTAGACTCACTACTTTCTACCTATCAATCCTATCCAAATAGGCGATTAAATTCAACCTTATAATTTTCACATATGAACACGATTGGTAAATTTGCTTTTTTTATCGCACTTCTACTTATAGGGGTAGGATTAACTGCTTTTTATTGGACATTTTGGAAACCCCTACCCAACTATGAAGCCATTAGTGAACATGTTGCTTTAACCAATGAGGTTGATATTTATTGGGATGATTTTGGAGTACCTCACATCTATTCAACAGACGAATCTGATTTGTATTATGCTCTGGGCTATGTCCATGCACAAGATCGATTATGGCAAATGACCCTTTCCCAACTTGCAATGGAAGGACGATTTGCTGAGTTCTTTGGGGAAGAATTAGTTCCATTGGATCAGTACCAGCGCACACTAGGATTTTGGCATACAGCACAGAAAATTGAACAACAACTGAGCGCCAAAGAAAGATTTATACTAGAGGCTTATTCAAAAGGAGTAAATAGCTTCATTCTAACGCATACCGACCGCTTACCTGTGGAATTTGCTCTCACAGAAATGACACCTATTGAGTGGACTATTACCCATTCTATTGGCTTAACCAGACTCATGGCTTGGGATTTAAATCTGAGCTGGTGGAGTGAACTTATGTATCAGGATTTATCTGAAAAACTACCTAGTGAAGATTTGGAGGCTATCATGGTAGGATGGTCCGAAAATTTACCTACTACCCTTAACAATCAGGAAAGTGGTTCACTATTAGGATTATTAGATTTAGAATGGCAACGACGAGATCTAATGGAGGTTGGAGGGTCTGCAGTCGGAAGTAATGCTTGGGTCATTGATGGATCAAAAACAACTACTGGATATCCCATTTTGGCAGGTGACCCACACCTTGGCTTAGACATGCCAGGAAAGTGGTATGAAGTTCACGCACATCTTAATGGAAGAAACCTTTCTGGGGTGTCCCTAGCCGGCTTACCGGGTGTAGTGCTTGGCCAAAATGATGATTTAGCATGGAGCTTTACCAATATTATGGCTGATGATACTGATTTCTACTTAGAAATGGTGAATCCTAAAGATCGAGGGAAATACAGAAGAGATACTCCTGAAGGCTTGACCTATATCTCGTTTGAGGTTAGGAGAGAACGCATCAAAGTAAAAGGTGCAGAGGATCAGTTTTTTGATGTTAGATCAACCCTGCATGGTCCAGTTATTAGCGATATTTATCCCTCTGGAGATATAGTTAAAGACCAGGTGATTAGCATTCGTTGGACAGGGCATGAAATTAGTCATGAGATTAAAAGTATGTATGATATAAACTGGTCTACGGATATAGATAGCTTTCAAGATGCCTTGAGGGTTTATGGTGTTCCAGGGCAGAACATTATGTATGGTGATAACAGTGGAAATATTGCTATGTTTAGCGTAGCAAAATTACCTATTCGAAAGCATGACCCTTTACTTCTACGACCTGGATGGGATCAAGATTATGATTGGCAATCTTGGATACCATTCAATGAACTACCGAAAATTATAAACCCTAAAAAAGGTTGGATTGCTAATGCCAACAATAAAATAACCACGGATGCTTATCCTTACTATATTGCAAGCTTTTGGGAACCTCCTTCACGCATCCAGCGTATCGAAGAACTGATCACCACTGACAGTCTTCTATCCATTGAACAGGTAGGTATACTCCAAAATGATGTATTCTCATATTTCGCCGCATCACTTACACCTATCCTGGTCAATTACATCGAATCCCAACAGGAATACGATTTTAGCATTGCATTGAGTTACCTAAAAAATTGGGATTTTAGATACACTAAGAATTCCACAGCCGCTTCTATATTTGATGTTTTTTTTCTACGACTCACTCGTAATACACTGGCGGACGAATTTGGAGAGCAAAGCTATAACCACTTTACACGGCATGAACTTATACCTGTCCGAATTATGCCCCATTTAATCGAAACTGAAAGTAGATTATTCGACAATGTACTAACAAATGAAGTGGAGACCATTGAAGATATAATAGTAAAGAGCATGCAGGAGACTATTTATTATCTGAGTGATTTATACGGACCGGAACCCTTCGAATGGAGATGGGAACAATTACATACTATCCGTTTTTCTCCACCCCTATTCAAAGAGGCAGCACAAGATTCATCAGCCCCTAAAGCACTCAAATTAATCGTTGATAACATACTAAGTCACGGCCCTTTTGAAGTCCCTGGGCATGGCATGACCATAAACAATGGTCAATACAATTGGGATACGCCTTTTGAAATGGTGCTAGGAGCCTCGGTTAGAAGAATAGTTAACCTTGCCGATCTACGATTTTCACAAAGTGTTTTGCCAACGGGGCAATCTGGAAACCCCTTTTCCTCCCATTTTGGAGACCAAAGTGCATTATGGCTCAACGGCCGTTACAAAGAATTGGTGCAAGATAGTAGCTACGTTAAACTTAGTAATTGGCGGTATATGCAATTGATTCCATTACAGTAATTATTTATTGTCTATAATAAAATCAAATATAGAATCATCACTAGTGATCAAAACCCCATTTTCCTGATATGAAAGAAGGTTTATATTCATTTTCAATTATCCTTGTTGTATTCATTTTTCTTACCAGTTTGAGTACGGCACAAGATGATGCAGAATCATTTACTAGAGGAAAAATTACTCAGCTAGCTCCGAATCAATCCTCCACTGAGCCAATAACAGATCCCGAAATTTTGCTCCGACAGTTGACCACACGCCAACGGGTAGCTCAACTCTTTTTCGCCCCGGTTTATGGCAATTATATGGCTCAAGGAAGTAATGCTAGATTGGATATAGAGCGCTTAATTACCGAGCAGGAAATTGGTGGGCTTATAATGATGAGTGGAGATATTTACGGTCAAGCAGCCTTAATTAACGATTTACAATCATTAAGCAGTATTCCATTATGGATTACACAGGATATGGAATTTGGCGCAGCTATGCGCATACGCGGTTCGACCTGGATTACCCCTGCAATGGGTGTAGCAGCCACTGGTGATGTCCGGAATGCATTTGTGAAAGGAAGAATTACCGCAAAAGAGGCAAAAGCAGCTGGTGTACATCAAATATTCGCCCCCGTTTTAGACGTTAACAATAATCCAAAAAATCCGGCGATAAACATTCGATCCTTTTCGTCAGATCCTAAACTGGTAGCTGAATATGGGACCGCATTTATTCAAGGAATTCAGAGTGAGGGTTTAGTCGCAACCGCAAAACATTTCCCTGGCCATGGTGATACTGAAACAGATTCACACCTGGACATACCCGTTGTACCTCATGATTATGCTAGATTAGACTCGGTTGAACTAATTCCTTTTTCTGCTGCTATTGAAAGGGGTGTTCAAAGTATTATGACTGCTCATATATCCTTCCCACAGTTATCGGATAGTGTTGGTCTACCGGGTACCTTAGATCCTCATATTCTGACCGATATACTCAAGGATTCTTTAGGGTTTGAAGGCATTATTGTGACTGATGGCCTAGGTATGAAAGGCATATCCAACTACTTCTCCCCTGGTAACGCCGTGGTAGCTGCACTAAAAGCTGGCGCAGATCTCATGCTCATGAGTCCCGACATTACAACGGCCATTGATGAGGTCTTGGCCGCCATTGAAACAGGAGAACTGAGTATAGAAAGGGTTAATAAATCCGTTTTAAAGCTCCTTAATTGGAAAATAATACATGGCTTATTCGATAAAAAAGGAGAAGTAGCACTGGAGAAAATGGCCATTACAATTTCCTCTCCAGAACATATTGCAGAGTCCAAAAGAATAGCACAACAAAGTATTACTGTACTTCAAAATGAATCTAACATCCTACCCATTAATCCTTCAAGATATCCTAAATTAACCGTTATTAATCTAAGCGATTCAGAAATAGGAAGTCCTGAAAGTACGTTTATTAGAGGTATAAGAGATCATCATCCCGATGTTCGGTACTTCGAGCATGATTTAAGAACCACCAATTCCGAAGAGCTCAGAATCATCCGACAGGCAAGAAATTCAGACTTGGTAGTTCTGGGGGCCTTTACCCGCTTCCGTGTAGGACAAGATTTACAATTAAACTCTACACAAACCAATTTTGTACGTAAACTCCTCACTAGTCGAACCCCCATTGTTACTGTTCTATTTGGGAATCCCTATTTATTTAGCTCTATCAAGGAGACGGAGGTACAAGTTATTGCTTGGTCTAATACTTCTGTGCAGAGTGATGCCGCCGCCGCTAGTCTATTTGGTGCAACGGAAATAAACGGCCGCTTACCCATTGACATTCCTCCTAGTTATAACCTAGGACATGGAATTCATATACCCAAAAGCACCTTGCACTTTGGGATGGCCGAAGAGGCAGGAATGCTCTCCTCAAAACTAGCTAAAATTGATAGGATTATGGAGAATGCTATCAAAGATTCAGTATTTCCAGGCGGCGTTGTTGCAGTAGTGAAAAATGGCATTTTAGCCTACAACAAAGCCTTTGGATATACTGACTACCAAAAAATTAAACCAGTTGATCCTAATACTCCTTATGATTTAGCGAGCGTAACAAAAATACTTGCTACCACAACGGCTATAATGCATTTGGTCGATCGTGGGTTACTTGAACTAGACAGCCCTGTTAGCCAATATATTCCTGAATTTCGGGTTGATGATAAAGCCGATATTACTATTAGAGATTTATTAAATCATGAATCAGGACTACCTGCTTTTAAAGTCTATGTGGATGAATTACAAGACAGAGGATCGATTATAGAGGCTGTCAGAAATGAGCCCCTAGAATGGAGTCCTAACCATAAGTATGTCTACAGCGATTTAGGGTTAATTCTTTTAGCCGAAATTATAGAACAGGTGAGCGGTCAACGCCTCGATAGCTATGTCCGATCGCAATTACATTATCCCATGGGCATGTTTTCAACCTTCTTTACTCCTAAAAAAGTAGGGCAATGGTACGCACAATCCATCCCACCAACCGAAATAGACACCCTCTTTAGAATGGAATTGGTTCAAGCAGATGTACACGACGAAAGAGCCTATTACATGGATGGAGTTGCAGGCCATGCCGGTTTGTTCTCTAATACTATTGATATAGCAAAGTATATAACTTTTTTAACCAACCAAGGGTATTATGCTGGCCGGCGATTCATATCCAGCGAACGTGTTGATGAGTTCACTTCTACACAAACTTCTCTTAGCGGTAGAGGACTAGGGTTTGATAAAAAGTCCAGATCGGGATTTAGCTCAGCAGGGAATTTAATGAGTCCCGAATCCTTCGGACACACCGGTTTTACAGGCACCTCTTTTTGGGTAGACCCAGATCATAAAATAGGAGTTATTATGTTGACCAATAGGGTACATCCCTACAGGTCTTATGGGGGACGAATTAGCAGGATTAGAGCAGCTGTTGCTGATGCGGCACTCGAATCAATCAGTAAATAATATGAGTTACCAATCTAAACTTAGCTATCAACCCTACTCCAACAAAGCTGGACTTTGTATTATTAAGAGTAAGGAAGGGAACTTATTCTTGGGCATAAGGATAGAGTCGGCCTCCTTCCCAACAAGCATTTCTGCAGTACAAGCAGGAGTCGTACAATGTTTAATGCACGGTCAACAGCCAGCTATTGTATTTTATCAGGATCCCACGCTTAGTGGACTTGAATATTGGGTAATTTCATTCTCCCTTAAGACAGAGCAACTATCCGAAAATGCGTTCCACAAAATGGTGGTCAAACTTCAAAAAACATATCAGCAAAAATTAGAGGCTACTAATCATAAACATAGTTATGCAGTCAAATCTAGCCAAACGATGGGCATTACATCTTTAGAACCCATACCACTTGAATTTTTTGGCCTCACCAAATGCTCTGTAGAACCGCAAAATTTTGAGAATACTACCAATACATCTAATTCTGTATTTAAAAAAGATCAGATGGAACAATTCAAACAAACACTGATAGATGTATGCCAACATGCAATTTGTACAGAATCAAATTTCCCCGTAGGAGCCCTACTCTGGACTAATCTTGGGATATTTCCAGGGGTAAATGTTGAATTTGATGATTGGTCATTGGGGTTGTGCGCAGAAAGAACGGCTTTAATTAGTGCATTGAGTCATGGAGCTCAAACATTTTATGGAATATTTGTACATGCAATACATGGAGATTTGAGCACGCCTTGTGGGGCTTGCCGCCAAATGTTAAGTGAACATATGCTGTTCTCTAAGCTTTATTCCCTTCACAAAGATTATACGTGGTCGGAATATTTTGTGCATGATCTTCTACCAAACGCGTTTTTTACAGACTCTCTCGCCAAGTTTTAACTCAGTTTGGGGCTAAATTTCGTCTCATTTTTTCCCAAGGACTACGATTATTTATCCTAATTATTCAAATTTTGTATGAATTTATCTAAAATCTGCGTTTATTATGCTCAAATCCCATTATTTATAAAGAAAGTGTATTTTCTCTATTGATTCAGTGATTCTGAATCAATAGCTTAGATCATTCTTTAAAGAATATTCATTAACTAAAACATAACGGAGTAATAATGAGTAGAGTAAGTGAATTACAAACATTAGTAGAATCAGTTTCATCAGAAATGGAAAAATTCTACGAGAAAGGAAACAAAGCAGCTGGTACCCGAGCAAGAAAAGGTCTTCAAGATCTGAAAAAATTAGCTCAGGACATTCGTCTAGAAATTCAAGCAAAGAAGAATGAAGGCTAATCCTTTTTGAGATTACTCACAAAAAGCCGCATAATTGCGGCTTTTTTTTTCATTATACTTTTTTTCATAGCCGAACAATAGCCATTTAGCAACTTCTATGAATTTTATCTCATCACCATTTTTTCTCCTACTTAGCTGCCTACTTTTTATTTCATGCACAAAAAAACCCAATTGGAACGCTGTATTCAAGGAGGCAGGACTTGTAAATATTCAAGAACTTGACTCTACTATTAAAGTGAACCTAGCTTATTCGGACACCAATAATATACTTGGCTATGATGCTTATGGAGAGTTAGACCAAGCCTATTTAAGACCAAATGCTGCGGAAAAATTAGTTTTGGCCCAAAAAGATTTACGGGCAAATTATCCGAATTATACTTTATACATATTTGATGCGACCCGACCTCGTCGTATACAACAGAAATTATGGGATGAATCTGATCTACCCATTGAGGAGCGTGGTAAATATATTGCAAATCCTCAAAGAGGCTCAATACATAACTATGGCATGGCTGTTGATCTCGGGATTTGGGTAGATGGGGTAGGGCTGCTTGATATGGGCACCTCTTTTGATGATTTTTCAGCGCTTTCGCATATAACTTCAGAAGATTCACTAATGAGTATTGGCGCTTTAACACCCACACATGTTCAAAACAGGAAATTGCTACGTCAGATTATGACTAAGGCTGATTTTCTGACCCTATCAACAGAATGGTGGCACTTTGATGCGATGGAACGAAGCAATACAAAAGAACAATTTGACATAGTAGAGTAGAAGAAATAGACTGTTTTTTTTAACAGCCGCGCATCTTTTTTCTATTGTACGTCAATCAATTTTTTATCCTTGTCAGATATGCCAAAATCGAGTTTAGCTAGTCGTATGCTTTACTATTTTCTAAAACATACGGAAGCTACTTATAGTAAACCTATTGAACCTGTCAGAGAAAATATTTCACTTCATCCGTCCAAAAAACTTTACTCAACATATAATATCGAATTAAATAAAGTCGATAATGGTAACTTTTGGTTGTGTGAGAAAAAATCTACCCAAAAAGATGATCCCATTGTCTTTTACTTCTATGGAAGTGGACTTATTAAAGGCCCTAGGAAAGCACACTGGAAGTTGGTCGAGCAATTGTTACAACGTGGCGTTCCTAAAATAGTGCTTATAGAAGCGCCACTCTACCCTTCTCATACCATAACTTCTGTTTTAGATTGGTGTTTAAGCGCCACAACGAAATTAATAAATGACTCATTGGGCGCAAACTCACCATTGATGATACTGGGTGAAGGATCAGGTGCATGGCTAGCCTATCATTTGCTACAAAATCTTACTCATCAGCAACTCCCAGTTAATGAATTAATCCTACTCTGCCCCTGGCTGGATAGTACCCTAAGTAATCCATGGATTGATAAAATCGAAGCCTTAGATCCTGTTAATAATCGCGCTGAGTGGATCCGTCTTGGAAAAATATGGCAACATCAAATTCCGACTTTGGAGGACCATGAAGCGGAATCGGATGGCCTTAAAGATTCACATACCCCACTAGCCCCCGTTTATTTAGACCTAAGAAAGATGCCTCCAACACGGATATACACCGCTGAATACGATATTTTCAAAGCGGATGCAGAAAAACTACGCCAAAAAGCAGCTTCCCAGCCTGTCATTTTCAACTATTATGAGTATAAAAATATGATTCATAGCTGGTACCATTATGATCTACCTGAATCCAACATTTTATTTGATCAATTAGCTGCACTTCTAACCAAACCCATGAGTGAATGGGAAAAGACAGCTGAATTAGACGGTAAATTTTGGTAAAGAGTGCTTTTCTAAATAAAAGCGCTTGCATCACTCCACTCGGGACTATATTATCCGAGCTGTATAGAGTGATCGATAAACCAATTTAGTCACAATGAGTACAAATGAGTTTGATGCAATAGTTGTTGGAACAGGTATAAGCGGAGGGTGGGCTGCTAAAGAATTAACAGAAAAAGGCCTAAAGACCTTAGTACTTGAACGTGGTCGCATGATTGAGCATGTGACCGATTATCATACTGCTCACCTAGATCCATGGGACATGGACCATGGTGGGCGTCCTACAAAAGAAGATTTAAAACGGCAGTTTAAACAAAAGAGAACAGGATACACGACTGATCGAGCTCATAGTCATTTTTTTGTTGATGATGTCGATCATCCATACAATGAAAAAAAGCGATTCGATTGGATGCGAGGATATCATGTAGGAGGACGATCTCTAATGTGGGGGCGTCAAACCTACCGACTTAGTGATATCGATTTTGAGGCAAATGCAAAAGATGGCTACGGCGTAGACTGGCCTCTCAGATATGATGAAATTAAACCATGGTATGATTACGTAGAAAAGTATATAGGAGTTAGTGGGGAGAATTTGGGTTTAAAACAACTGCCCGATGGAATCTTCCTAAAACCAATGGAACTGAATTGTGTAGAAGAGGTTCTAAAGGAGCAATTACAGGAGAAATATTCGGATCGACTGCTCACCATAGGTCGTGCCGCCCATATCACCGAAGGTACCAAAGAAGGTTTGGGACGAGTTAGTTGCCAATACCGAAACCGCTGTATGCGTGGATGTCCTTATGGCGCTTACTTTAGTAGTAATTCCTCCACCCTTCCTGCCGCAGAAAAAACCGGTAACATGACCTTGATGCCAAATTCTATTGTTCATGAGGTTATGTTTGATGAAACTACTCAGCGAGCCACCGGGGTACGGGTAATTGATACTGAGACCTTAGAGCATCATGAATATAGAGCACGGATAATATTTTTGTGCGCGTCCGCAATTGCATCAACTAGTATACTAATGCAATCTACTTCTTCTCGTTTTCCTGACGGTATGGGTAATGACTCTGGTGAATTAGGCCACAATATTATGGATCACCACTTAGGGGTAGGTGCCTCCGCAACTACAGAATCATTTAGAGATAAATATTATGTGGGACGCCGTCCAAATGGATTTTATATTCCTCGCTTCAGAAACCTAGATGAGGGAACTAAGGTTAAAGATTTTATTCGAGGGTATGGATACCAAGGGGGTGGCTCAAGAAGTAACTGGTCGGAAAATATTGGAGAATATCAATATGGACAAGCGTTTAATGAAGCCCTTCTAGAGCCTGGAGGATGGTCGATAGGAATGGGTGGATTCGGAGAGTTTCTACCCTATCATGATAATAAAATGACTTTGGACTATGAAAAACTGGACAAATGGGGACTTCCTACGGTAACCTTTGATGCTGGGTTTAAAGAAAATGAGCTTAACATGCGTAAAGATATGATGAATCAAGCTGCTGAAATGCTTGATAAAGCTGGTTTTGAGAATATCTCTACCTTTGATGACCCAGGAGGAGTAGGTCTAGGTATTCATGAAATGGGCACAGCTAGAATGGGCAAAGATCCAAAGACCAGCGTTTTAAATAAATACAATCAAATTCACTCCGTGCCCAATGTATTTGTAACTGATGGCTCATTCATGACTTCCTCTGGCTGCCAGAATCCATCATTAACCTATATGGCCTTCAGTGCAAGGGCCGTGTCGCATGCTGTTGAAGAGCTAAAGAAAATGAATTTATAGGAGTTTTATAATGAATAGACGAGAAGCCTTACAAAAATTAGGATTAAGCTTTGGAATTGTAATTGCCAGCCCAGTATTGTTCCATGCCTCTTGTGCAAAAAAATCTAGCACCCATTTTTTTAATGAAATCGAATTACAACTACTTACCGATACTTCGGATGTAATCATTCCTGGAACCAGTGAGTTACCCAAAGCATCTGATGTTGGGGTTGCAGAGTATATGGACCATTATATAGCAGATATCGTCGAAGAAGATGAACAAAAAAATTTAAAGTCATTCATGCAACAATACGTAAGGGCAATTAATCCAGAAAAACCCATCGAATATTGGGTAGAACAAAGTTTTTCGTCGGATTGGGAAATTAAAGAATCCTGGAAAGAAGAAATCAATAACTATGAAAAACTACTCGCTAATGGTTCAGTGGCTTCCATTTCTGATGAAGTAGCGGTATTTGCACTCCTCACAAATTTAAAATCTCTTATGATACGAGCTTATCGTGGGAGTGAATTGGTTGGCGAACAGTATCTTGCCTATGATCCTATTCCAGGACGTCAGGTTGGATGCATTGATCTAGAAGAAGCTACAGGCGGTAGGATTTGGTCATTATAACAAAAAAGAAAGGTTAGATTTTTTCTTTGTTCTTGTATATAATTGGGGTACTTAATTCAAGTCCCTGTAATCATGACTAAATATTCTTTTCCTCTCCTTTTTTCCTTTTTCTTGGCCCTATTGTTAAACACCCATTCAAAGGCCCAAATAGTATATCCTGACAAAGCTATTTTTGATATTGATGACCTCTCAACTTTGATTGATTTTGAGTCATATAATGCTATATATCCTGATTATGATTTTGGTCCAGATGCCGCTATTCAGTTTAAAGTGGAGTCAGATAGCATTGTAGCTTTTTTTGGCCACAGTGATATTTCAGTAAAAATAAAAGCTGCTAGCTTTGAAGATTTTAAAGATCCTAGCAAAGTTAACATTGAGGTTGACAAAGGTGATGAAGGCCTTCATTATAAAGGTACAAAAAATGTCGATCCCGGATACCATGATTATTTAGTTTGGCCACATACGCAAAGCTTTGAAGGAAATGATGGTCATCTCTATGCCATAGGATATGTAGAATTTACTGGATGGTCTATATGGGGTTATAATACAACTGAATGCCCATCTGAAAATTATAATGCAATAGCTTTTGAATGCTGGATGAGTTCTGCCATACTTGTTAAATCGACTGATGGTGGACTAACATGGGACAAGGCTGGTGATCATCCAAGCGAATATGTTGTTGCAACATCTCCTTACAAATATAGAGAACAAAATAATAGTGAGAGACATGGTGCATTCCCCCCTAATACAGAAATAGGTAGTGATATGTATGGATTAAAGAAAGTTGGTAATTATTTTTACATACATGTTGAGTTTTGGGGAGAAGGCTTTAAAATTGGGTCTATAGCCCGTACTAGTGATATTACAGATGCTAGTAGCTGGAGATATTATGATGGTGAGGACTTCACAATACCAAATGTTAACCCTTATTTCGATAATGTAACTGATCCAGCTAGCCATCTCCCCCCTCCCATAGACAACTATTATCCTCTGAATTTCAATCCCAATAATGAGGCAGTTGAAGGGCTTGTATATAGTACTTACTTTGAAAAGTATATAACAATTAGACTTAGAAGTTATAGCTTTGCTCCAGAAGTTAAACCTGGAATCTATTACTATCTATCGGATGATGGTTTTAATTGGAGCGGTAATGCTCGCTTATTACCTTTTAAAGGTAATTTTACAAAATTTAATTATCCTGGGGATAGCGAACCTTACTGGGGTATTTGGTACCCATCAATTATAGATCAAGTAACACCTGGAAGTTACAGTGGAACCATTGGGAAAGATGCATATTTAGTTTATGTAAATCCTTTAGTTAACAATGCATGGAGTCCAACTACAAATCATATTAGAGATATAAATTATATTCCAGTTAGTTTTGATACACATAGTGTTTCGTCATTTGAGATAACTCATACAAATCTTAATATTCCTGAGGATCCAAACCCAGGTGATGGGTATTGTAATAATGGCTATGGCAGGTGTTCTCTTATTACTGCTATCACTGAATCTGAAAGTAGGCCATGGTGGGTGGATCCATCTGTTCCATTAACAATTACAATTGGAGACTCAGCTCCAGATACGTTGACTGAAGACTATTTGGCAAGAATAAAAAAGCGAACAATAATCGATGGCACAGCACACCAAGATTTCTCTGCAAACTCATTAGATATTGAAAATGGTTGGAACGGAACATATGGGGTTCATATCAAGCCAGGTTTTGTTTTTGAAAGCGGAGAAGGACATGAATTAAAAGGAATTGATGTCCAAAGTGTAGATGTAGGTGGAGGTGAAGATGGATCTCAAACATCATCAGTCTCTATTACTCAATCAAAAATAAATAGCCTAACACTTAACAATGCACACACTAGTGGTGTACAAGTTGGTGGCTTTGCGGCTGATTCTGCAAATATTATCGGAGAAGTTATATTCAAAGGTACTGGTAATGTAGTAAGGGGTAATCATATTGGTCATGATGGTAATTCTTTAATGACTAAATATGGTGTGAATATGGGATACACCAATACTTTAGAATCTAACGTAATAGTGGGTAAGGATAATGGAATACTCATTAATGTTACTAGTGATGACAATAAAATTATTAACAACCATATTGGTTATTTACCATGGTCAAATTCTTCTTTAGCTAATCAAGGTGCCGGCATAAAACTTACAAGTGCCTCAAATAATCATATTGAAGGAAACACGATAAAATTCACAAATAGTGATCAAGGTGAAGCAGCGCTCTTTCTAAATGGTGCGGACAATAATAAAATCTATTCAAATGTAATTTCAGATAACTCCGGAATAGGAATACACGTATCAGGGATTAGTAAAGGCAATTCTGTGGGTGATTCAGATAAAGGTAATACCATCAGTAGTAATGGCTATGGAGTGAGTTTTTTAGTTAATACAGAGACTGGTAATCCTGTCATTGGTAATACAATATTTGATAATCCTAATGGTTCAATCGGACAATATTCTAACATACAAAAATTAGCATCACCTACTCTATTTTCAGCCTATGTCAATAGTACTAATGATAGCCTAATAATTAATCATTCAGGTATTTCCGAAACATCTTCAGAAAATTTCTTAATAGATATATTTTCTAATTCAAGCTCCCCTTCTCTTCCACAAGGCGAGAATATTATAAAATCAAAAATGACTATAACTTCGGATGAACTCTCTAAAAAAACACTAGCAATCCCCTACACCGGTTCTTCAAATGTATTCATTTCGACTACTTTTACTGATGATAGACTGGTCACCTCTGAATTTTCAAATGTAGTTCAACTACTCCCCGAATCCTCTTCACCTAGTGCTTCATATAGTTTTTCATCATTAAGTGCCGATCATACGAGCAATTGGTACAGCGAGCATACGTTACAAATAACAAATAATGGTTCTACTGATCTAGTGTTACAATTAGAGGAAGACTTAGGTTGGGTTAACTTAGATCTTAATTTAGATCCTGACGGTAAATATGTTTCATTTACTGTTGCTAGTGGTGAAACTAAAAATCTTACAATTTATTTTGATTCTAGGGATCTGTCCGATGAAATACGTTCACATACTGGAAGTATAACCATTAACAGTAATGAAATTAGACCAACTCTTCGAAGTCTACCTGTTGAAATTACGTTCGATAAAGGTGAAACTGATTGGTTAACTTTGTCAGAAGATTCAGTAAGTCTTTTTTATAAGATACCTAATCAAGATTCCACGATAACTAAAACACTCTCACTAACAAACAATAATAATGATGCAGTAAACTGGAGAATGTCAAAAAATCAAGGCTGGATTATGGGATTATCTCCTAAATCAGGTACAGTCCAATCAGGTACTTCAACCGATGTAACTATTACCTTTGTATTGAAAGCTAATGATCCAGAAGGTAGTAAAAGAGCTACTTTAGTCTTATTTGCTGGTACAGTTCCTGAAAATGAAACTGCTACGGAAATACCATTTGTAGTAAATATGGTACCAAAAAATGTAAATGATGTTGTAGTCAGTCCAGATTCAATCGAAGTAACAACAAGACAACCTTTTACAAATATTGAAATTACAAAAAATATAAGTATTTCAAATTTTGGAGATCCAAATCTACAATGGAGAATCAATGATAACCAGCCATGGATAGCACCTGAAAGTGAAAGTGGAACAATATCTTCTGGCACGCAAGTTATACCTATTGTTCTTCATATTAACAGTACTGATCCAATTGGACCAAAAACTGGACTATTAACTGTTTACACTGGATATGAAGGTGGCCAAGAAACCTCATATGAAGTGCCTATAACTGTACAAATTACTGCAAATAAACCCATTATTAGCTTTAATGTTGATACACTAAAAGCAACGTTTCAAAGGCCAACAGAAAACTCGACTGGTACTGCTAGCTTTGTTTTATACAATCAAAGTAGTGACTCAATCAATTGGCTTGCATTTAAAAACCAAGGCTGGATTACAGGCCTGGAACCAGCTGGGGGTAAAATTAAAGATTCTGTCGAAGTTACTGTTAGTTTCAGATTACGACCTAATGATCCCATTGGGTTTAAAAATGCAATTGTAACTACAGCAGCCTTTTTTGATGATTCAGAAGAACAGACTCAAGCTGAACTACCTGTTCGTTTAACAATTACCGATGGAGGTACAAATCCCTTACCAAATATTGAGTTCATACCAGCTGAATTATACGTTTCAGACACGTTGAACATAAATGAAAATTTTGAAGAATTTGTATCTCTCTCCTTCAATAATTTAGGGTCTCCAGGTGTCAATTTTCAGTACGTTCAAACATTAAGTTCTTTTGCAATATCGAGCCCTTTTAATGGCAAGTTTAATACTACTCAGGATATAAGCTTGAAACTTAATTTTTCTGAAGTTCAAGAAAATATTTATATGGATACCGTTATCACATATAGATTCTTTTATCCCCAAGAAGAGGTAGTTACAAAGGAAATACCTCTTACTATTGATATTGTAGTTACTGATGGTGCTTCCAAAAATATTCTAGTAGATGTAAAACCTGATAGCATTATGCGTAATGTTCCGGTTGATCCTGGACAAACTCTCATAATCAAAGAATCTATTTCACTTATAAATCAGGGTGAGGCCGCCATTAATTATGGAGTATTACTTCCTGAACAAGTTCAAAGTAAGACTGCACTGAATGGAACACTTACAGATAGTTTAAATATACCATTCGAAATGGTAATTGAGAATATCGTTGAATCATTCAGTGTTGAGGAAGAGATTATCACTCGTTTCTGGTACGATGATGATAAAGATTCAATAATTACTATCCCATTAGAAATAAATGTTATTTATGAACCAAATGACCCAATTATTAATGTAATTGTTGAACCAAATACATTTAATCTACAGCAAACAATAAACTTAAATGACACACTTTTTGTTAAAGAAGAATTACTCATTTACAATCTCAGTGATTCAGAGATAAATTGGGAAGTTAATGTTCCATTTGATCAAAGTAATACAGGTAAATTAACTGGAACGCTAATTGATAGCTTAAATATTCCAATCGAGTTTTCTATTACTGATATCACTACCTCCTTCGTTTTTGAGGATAAGATTGAAACCAGATTTTGGTACTCTGAGAATAATGACACTACTATTGTTATCCCTCTCTCAATAAACATAGACGTAGTAAACGTATCTATTGATGCTGATAGTGATTTACCAAATGAAATAACTCTTTATCAAAATTATCCAAACCCCTTTAATCCAAGTACTCAAATAAGTTTTGCATTACCAAAAAGTGAACATGTTCAGCTTAGCGTGTTCAATGTTTCTGGTCAGATGATTGTTGAGTTAATTAATGACCAAATGCCAGCAGGAATTCACCAAGTTACTTTTGATGCACAAGGGCTTTCGAGCGGAACCTACATCTATCAGCTCAAAACTTCAAACGGAGTTCTAAACAAAAAACTTTTACTCATAAAATAGATGGCGTTTTACTCCTCCATATGAGTATGATACGCCACTAATTCTTGGATAGGATGTTGTAATACCTTTACTAAATCCCATCCATCCCTCGCAAGGATACGACTTATTTGCTCTTTGTGATAGTAGGCTACAGAACCTACCATACCTACTTTTCTTCGGGTTGATGACGAAAAATACCCCAATTGAAATCTCATAAACTCCTCAATCCCACGCTCTACTAAATCTAGGATGTAATCATCCTCACGGAATGTCGCTATTATCTGTGCAAAAGATGCGATGTAAGCATTACCGTGTTTCTGTCGATACAACCGGTCAAGTGTTATGTTAATATCCATCTGGAAATGCTGATTCAAATAATCTTCAATTTGTGGCGGTAAGCTTTTGAAATAATAATCGCGGACGATCCATTTTCCAAAAAAACCAGCACTTCCCTCATCTCCCAAACTGAATCCAAGTGAGGGTACGTTATCAGTAAAATCAATCCCATCATACATGCCACAATTCGATCCCGTACCCATAATGCACGCTATCCCTGGTTCATGGCCAAACAGCGCTCGCGCCGCTGCTAATAAATCAGTTTCGATCTGAACTGGTACATCTAAAAAAACCTGGTCAAATGCCTCTTTTAAAAGCTTTTTTGTTTCAGGATTCCCATACCCTGATCCATAAAAAAAGACAGCGGCTATCTTTTCATGAGTTAATCCAGCCTGTCCGTCCAAAAATATCGCAACCTCCCGTAATATCGATATCAATTCACTCTGTTGTACGAAATAAGGATTCATTCCCAATGTTTGAGTAGTACAAATAACCTTAGCTTCTTGTATGAGATACCATGATGTTTTCGTGGATCCGCTTTCTGCTATTAATTGAATCATAGAGTAAATTGAACGATTATTCGTTAGCTAGAATTTAAAAAGGTCAGATAATACATACTTTATTAATTACCGCTTTTTACCTAATAAGCAAAGATATTTATATCATACTCATATGCCATATACTTTTGACAAAAAAGCCCAAGCGCTACTGCCCCACTACGCTCACTTTAATGTAGCTAATCGGCTTCTTTTTACTGGTCACTCACATCAAGCATGGCCAGATGTTGCTCTTGAAGGTCAAACAGAGTACTTCCATGCATCGGCTGAGCTGATCGATAAAAAATGGGATGTTGCGTTTGAAAAAACAGAGATATTAAGAAGCTATTTAAGGAAATACTACGATGACCCTGATGGACTATATTGCAGAGAGGAAAGCACTCATTTTTTATTTGTAAGCCTTATGAGTGCGTGGGATTTAGTTAATAAGCCCAAAATCATTACTACTGAAGGAGAGTATTACTCACTTTCAAGACAGCTAGCACGACTTTCGGAGGTTGGTCTAGAGGTCGTCAAAATACCCGCAAGTGTGGATGAGAGTTTTGTCGATAATATCCGTAAAAACTTAGATAGTAAGACCTCAGCTGTGATGATCTCACGGGTATACTTTCAAAGTAGTCTTATCAATCCTCATTTAACTGAGATTGCGGCCTTATGCCGCCAACATGGAGTTCCATTGGTTATTGATGACTACCATGGAACAAATGTAGTGCCATTATCTATTCGGAATGAAGGCTTAGAAGATGCCTTCATACTAATTGGTGGGTATAAGTATTTACAATGGGGCGAGGCGAATTGCTTTCTTCGCTTTCCTAAAGACTGTACAATTCGCCCGGTGATTACTGGATGGTTTGCTTCATTTAGCTCCCTTCAGAAAAAACAAGATTTTACTAAAGCCGTTGAATTTGACCTTGGAAATCAACGATTTGCAAGTGGAACCTACGATCCAAGCTCTCAATTTAGAGCAGCTAAAGTAGTACAGTTTTTCAAAAAACAATCCTTAGAACCTGAGGTTCTGCGGAAAGGATATCTAGAACAGATTGGGCTGCTAAAAAGCTTATTCCTAAAACAAGATATCGACCCATCCATCCTACGACTTACCCATAATGAAGATATACACTTGAATGGTGGCTTTCTTTCTTTAGAATCACCACATGCGGTTGCAATCCGTAAACGGTTGCTTGAAAAAGATGTATTCACAGATGCTCGGGATACCATACTTCGATTGGGCCCTGCTCCCTATACAACCTCCGAGCAAATCAATGAAGTAATAGGCATACTCTCAGAAACCCTCAAAGAAATGAAATTCTAAATGTGTAAGTAACCCGTAATTAAGAACTCTATAGATAAAAAGGAAGGTAGATATTTTCTTTTCCATAGGTACCTGATGAGTCTGCTCTCTGCGCATGATAAACACAGATTTAATTGTTCACTTGAGGTTTTACTTGAACCAAAACATCCTATGTATTGTCATCGTATGAAGAGATTCAAATCTCTACAGTATAAAAGTAGTATGGTATTTACAGTATATTTACATATATTGAACATATAATAAAATCTCATGGAAATACAGTGACATAGAGTGTCACCCAAATGACTTACCTTTTGTATAATTTT
>JAYPBC010000008.1:0-38757 GCA_038124025.1 Balneola sp.
TTTATTTTTTCCGCTTTAGCTTTACTGCTAATTCATTGATGGTTGAATTAAATTCGTTCGACAAACAAAACAAGTAGGCAAGGCCTAAGTAGATTGCTCCCAGTATAACGGACCTCATGATAATTGAAAAGATAGGATGCATTCCGATGTAAATGTATTCACCTAAGAAGTAACAAATAAGACCAAGTACTGCAATAGATAGCGTATGCCATTTGAAAGGTTGAATGCGAAGAACTACCCAGACGAATATGGTTTTGACGAGGTTATAAAGTCCAACAGATGTGGCAGTTGCAATTGCTGCCCCCATTAAGCCATATCTAGGTATCAAAAAATAGTTGAGTAGTACAGCTGCAATCATGAGTACTAATGATGAAATAAAATCAAATCTAAAGTATTTAGAGGTAATGATAATTTGTCCATTTGAGCCTGTTGCTAAATCAAACAGATAAGCAAGACCAAGTATGGCAATAACGGGCTTACCTTCTGAAAATTCGTTGGGTAGTAGACGATATAAGTCATCTAAGTTTGTTAATATTCCAATGTAAATGATCAAAGAAAAGAGTAATTGATTTATAGAAGATTGCGTGTAAATCCGTTTAATTTCGACAAGGTTATTTTCATTAAATGACTTAGTTAAAATGGGGTGGATAATTTTAGCTAAGCTTTTTCTTGGAACAGTAATAACTGTACCCATGTACATGGCTAAAGCATAAATACCAGCGTTTTGAAGACCTTCAAACATGTCTACCATAATTAGGTCAATATTGCTGACTAATATCATAGTGAAGCCACTAAAAAAGGCAAAGAAACTGTAAGTAAATGTTTCTTTTGCGTCAAAAGGGCTGTATGCCTTTTTTGTAGAAGTCACATAATATTTTTGGGAAAAACTATATACCAATAGAATGAGCATATTTATAAGGTATGCACCCACAAATCCATACATAAATTCTGGGAAGCTGAGTACGTTGAAAAAGTACAGGACTAAAAAAATTAAAATGAGTATTCTTAGCAGTACATCCTGTAAAAATGTGGCAAAAACAGTATCTAATGAAGCTTTTATAAATGCGGAAAAAAGAGAGAAAGTGATGCTCGCAAAAACCATAGGTATAACTAACCACAAGTATATTTCGAGTAAGGGAGAGTCATTGTATAGATTTAACCAGCGAGAGTCAAAGAAGAAAAAAGTTGTCACATAAATAACCAATAAGAGGATTGAGGGACTAATGACTTTTCTAAAAAATTGACTTCTAATTCCCTGATCTTTATTTAGTGTAGGTATAAATTTTAGAATTGTGTTGGGGATACCAAGGGTGATTATTTGACTACTTATGGTTGTTATGGCGATTAAGCTTCTAGTTAACCCATACTTCTCAGCTCCTAATATATTTGGGAATAGGAAGATGGTAGATAATAGACCTAGTCCAATACCCACATAAGTGAATGAAGCATTCCTGATACTTTGTTTAACTATTATTCCCAATGGTAAGTAGTATAGGTGTACGTAATCTTGAACGAAATATACACATAATTATTTTTTACCTTGCGCTCGCCACAATCAGGTACTTAAATCGTTAGATGATTAAAAATTACATTGTACATATCGGCACTGAAAGTGTTCTCATCCGGGATTTTATCGACTTTGTTAATGAGGTTGATGGTGAGAATAGTCACCTTTATTTCATGTGGAAAAAGAAAAATGCTCACTTGATGTCTAGTAGCCAATGCATAGTGCTTCAAAAATACTCTCTGTTTAGCTTGATGCTACAGCCTCACTTCTTATGGCGTTTCTTTAAAGAATTAAGTCGTGCTGATAAAGTAATCCTTCATGGACTCAATGAATTATTTACCATGATTGCAATTCTTTTGATCCCGTCATTATTTCGAAAAAAAGGGGTTTGGTTTTACTGGGGGGCAGAATTACATAAGTTTAAAAAGTCCAAGACTAATCTTAAAAATAGATTCTTGTTGTCTATTCAAAGAAAGGCAGTTCAGAATATTGGTTATTTAGCAGTAGGAATGCCTAGCGAGTATAATGATATCAAAGCATTTTTTAATACGAACTCTAAGCCTATTTGGTCATTCAAATATCCAAGTAATATGTTTGATTTTACCGAAGAGCTCGAGCAAAAATCCGTTGACTTTATTCAACAGACTTCATTGAAAATAATGATTGGTCATTCGGCTGATCCATCAAATGAGCATTTGAAATTACTACATCTACTCAATCAACTTTTATCGACTAAAGATGATTTCTCTTTGTACATGCCATTATCATATGGGCAGAACGTGAATTTAGGGGAAATCAAAAGCACAGGGTATAAATTATTTGGGGATAGGTTTGTTCCTATTTTAAATCTTTTGTTTTTAAGTGATTACAGAAGTTATTTATCAGAAATTAACATGGCTATATTCCCACAAAAAAGGCAACAAGGTATGGGGAATATTACTTATTTATTAGCAAATGGGGCCACTGTTTATTTGCACCCAGAGGCAAATCATTCCGTATATTTCAAAAAATTGGGCATCACTATAGCCTCATCCGAGGAGATCACATTAAAACCAATTTCAGAAGCTGACTCCACATCAAATCGTAGAATAATGGCAGAAGTTTTCTCAAAAGAAACATTAACCAAGCAATTACTAGATCTTTTCAATAACGAATGTTAGAAAGAATACCATTTAACAGACAGAATTTGTTTGGGCCAGAACTAAGGTACATAGAAGATGCATATCTAAGGAATAAGGTTTCAGGAGATGGGTTTTATACACATTGGTGTCAATCATTTTTAGAAGAGAAATTTGGATTTGATAAAGTACTACTGACCACAAGCGGAACACATGCCATTGAAATGGCTATGTTACTTATAGATATTGGACCAGGAGACGAGGTGATAATGCCTTCGTACACCTTTGTATCTACTGCAAATGCTGTAGTCTTAAGAGGAGCTAAACCCGTATTTGTTGATATCCGTCCTGATACTCAAAATATAGATGAGACCTTGATTGAACAAGCTATCACCACACGTACAAAGGCAATCATGCCCGTACACTATGCGGGGGTCAGTTGTGAAATGGACACCATTATGGATATTGCGTACAGGCATAAACTATGGGTAGTAGAAGATGCCGCACAGGGAATTAACGCACGATACAAGGAAAAATATTTAGGAGGGATTGGCCATTTAGGCTGTTATTCTTTTCATGAAACAAAAAATATTTCCATGGGAGAGGGTGGTGCATTAATTATCAATGATTCTGCTCTGAAAGTTAGAGCTGAGATTATTAGAGAAAAAGGAACCAACAGGAGTAAGTTTTATAGAGGAGAGGTAGATAAATATTCATGGGTAGACATAGGGTCAAGTTTTTTGCCATCTGATATTAACGCAGCCGTTCTGAAGGCTCAGCTAGAGCATTTGGATGAGATTCAAACTAAAAGGAATGAACTTTATCAACGATACTATAAGGCTTTTTCAGGCATTGATGCCCAGTCAATAACCCTGCCAGTTGTACCCAAAAATACGATACCAAATGCGCATATGTTCTACCTTTTACTTGATAGTCAAGAACAAAGAGATGACTTTATAAGGTATATGAAAAGTAAAAATATCCTTGTTGTTTTTCATTATGTGCCACTGCATAGCAGTAATTTTGCCCACCAAAATTTGGATCAATATCAATTACCTAGTACGGTAGAAAACGCTCAAAAACTCGTTCGTTTACCTATTTTTTATAGTTTAACTTATGACGAGCAACAACGAGTAATTGGTGCAGCACATTTTTTTTTAACACATAACTAATTTGAAATGATTTCAGAAAACGCAAAGATCGGGAATAATGTAACGATACATCCTTTAGCTTTAGTTGAGGATGATGTTGAAATAGGTGACGGAACAACAATAGGACCATTCTGTATAGTAAGGCGAGGAGCAAAAATTGGGTCAAATTGTTCTTTCACAGCATATTGCGAAATAAGAGATGATGTTATCATTGGTAACAATACTAAGATGGGAAGTAGATGTACAATTTCAGCAAATGCAGTTATAGGCGATAATTGTTTGATTAAGTATTCATTTGTTTTAACAGATACACCCAATTTAGAAGAGAATGATGTTAAACAAGTAAAGGGTGTTGGGCATGGAAGTATGATTGGTGCTAATGTGACCCTTATGCCCAATACTTCAATTGGGAATAATTGCGTAATTGGTGCGTGCTCACAAGTTCGCGATGATGTTCCTGATAATGAGATATGGTTTGGTAATCCCGCAAAACCGTACAAGAAAAAATGAGCCAATGAAATTAGACCAATGGATGTCTGAGTTTTATGGGATGCCGTGGTATCGATTAGATTCTTTGGATGATCCTAGGTTATGTAAGGAAGAAGGTCTCTATGAACTAAGGCTGTTAAGTGATGATTTTTCAGGAATAATTGAGGCTCAAAAGAATGGATTTTCATTGGTAGAGTCTTTCATTGAATTTGAAACAAACGTTGAGCCAAATAATGATGAGTATGAAGGAATACGTTTAATGAATAAATCTGATCATACATTTATTTCAACATTGAATGAACAATCTATGTGTCAAAATGAGGGATATAGAACTAGATTTAATAACCCCCTTTATTTTGATGAGAGTGCTTGTAGAAAATATTATGGCGCAGCAATTACAAATAACATAAATGACCCAAATGTTTTAACTGCTGTTGTTGAAATGGGGAGAGAAGTGGTTGGCTTTTTTATGCTAAAAATCAATAATCAGCAAACATGTAAGGGATTGATGACAGGAGTCATTCCAAAAGAGCGTGGAAAAAAATTACACATTAAAATGCAGCAATTTCTCATTAATTATATAGGACATCCCTTTACTTTAATTAACACAACGCAGTTATCAAATTTTGCAGTAATAAAAAATCACATACGTTCGAGGCGAAGTTTATCGAAAATTGAACATATTTTTTATAAGAAAGTACAATAACCTAAATTAACTCTATGCAAAGTATCCAAACAGTACTTATTCTAGCCCCACATACCGACGATGCCGAGTTGGGCTGTGGTGGAACAATCGCACGCTTTTTAGAGGAGGGTAAAAAGATATATGTTGCTGCCTTTTCAACAGCTAGGGCCTCTCTACCCGAAGGGGCCAATCCAGATCAATTACGGGATGAATTCCATGCTTCCATGGATATGTTAGGCATACCAAAGGAGCAGCTATTTGTTTATGACTACCAGGTTAGAATGCTATCCTATCACCGGCAAGAGGTACTCGAGGAATTGGTTAAGTTACGCCAACAAATCAAGCCAGATTTAGTATTGGTTCCATCGGGTAGTGATTTGCATCAAGATCATCAAGTGGTTCATAACGAGGGTCTTAGAGCATTTAAGCAGGTTAGCATCTGGGGTTATGAGCTTCCTTGGAATCACATTAGCTTTGACACTCAGGCGTTTGTACCACTTGAACAGCGACATTTGGACTTAAAATGGAAAATGATGTTAGCCTATGATTCCCAGTTCGAAAAACAACGTCCTTATTTTACAAAGGAATTTATTGAGGGTTTAGCTCGTGTTCGAGGTGTACAGGTCAATGAGGCCTTTGCTGAGGCGTTTGAAGTCAAAAGACTCAAATTGTAGATGCTCTACTATTGAAACTTGAATGTAGAATTGTATGACCTATAAACAGCCTTTTTTTCTGGATGAACTTTTAAACTGGGTGAATGCCTACGTACGTGAGGGTCTGCCGGATAATCATCAATTACATATCGTTGCCTCCATCAGTGATATAGACTACGATCCAACCAAAAAAGCCATCACCTGGTGCCATCCTAATGCAGATAGCAAACAAGAGAATATTGAAAAAACCAGGGCAACCGTTATTGTGTGTGATAAGAGCATCGTGTTGAGCTCGAAAATGGAATCAACGAAGACACTGATTAAGGTGGATAATCCAAAACTCGCCTTCACCAGGATGATTCGATCGATCACCATAGATCAAAATGAGCCAGGAATACATCCTAGTTGCATAGTACATCCGGAAGCAGAGATCGATGCTTCGGTCAGTATAGGACCTAACTCTACTATAGGGAAGTGCATTATTGGTCCAAAAACAAAGATTCATGGTAATTGTTATCTCTACGATGGGGTGGAAATTGGAGAGGAGGTAATCATTGAAGCAGGTGTAGTTTTAGGTGCTGAAGGCTTCGGATTGGCAAAAACTTCTGAAGGGTCATGGGAGCGATTTCCTCATCTTGGCGGGGTGCGATTATCCAATCGGGTTGAAGTAGGGGCCGGTAGTACTATTGACCGGGGCGCGATTCAGGATACGGTGGTCGGTGAAGGAACTAAAATTTCCAAAGCGGTGCATATCTCACATAATGTGCGTATTGGAAAACATTGTCTTATTACAGGAGCGGTTTCTATTGCTGGTTCTACCATCATTGGTGATCATGTTTGGATTAGTCCTGGGGCTACAATACTAAATAAACTTAGTATTGGAGATCACGCATTTGTTGCAATTGGTGCAACGGTTACTCAATCTATTCCCGATAATTTTCAAGCCATTGGTCGTAAAATTATTTCTAAAAATTGATGAAGCTAATGAACAGTATTGAAGAATTGATTCGAGAGACCCTTATGTTGCCATCAGATGCTCAAATTGACGACCAAACTACTCCTCACGATATACCAGCATGGGACTCTTTAGGTCATATCAATATTATAACCGCTATCGAAGATGAATACGATATTGAAATTGCCCCTGAACAAATAGCTAAGCTTGAATCTGTATCTGATTTCAAAAAACTAATTAGAGAGTTAAGCTAAGCTGAATGTCTAATTCCAATTCCATTATTCAGTCTTTTTTTCAAGTCGCTGAAGAAAAGCCACATAAAACGGCCATAATATGGAAGGAAGACTCGATTAGTTATGTAGAGCTTAGGCAGTGGGTAAATGCCTATGCCCATTATTTTAAGACTGCAGGGGTTAATCGAGGGGATAGTGTACTCTTTCATGGGCAGAGCTCCATACGTTTTTCGGCCATTTATTTAGCCTGCCATTTTATTGGGGCTATTGCGGTACCCCTTGATGCGAGGATGGCACCGGCAGAGCGTAACGAATTACACCAAAAAATTAAACCTGCCTTAGCTCTATTTCCGTCCTCCTTAGAAGCTAGTTTTCCTTTTGAAGAGTTGGATAAGGATATAGAGATGCATCGACCAGAAGTAGCAGGATTTTTTCCTGGAAGCAATGAGATTGCCGATATCTTATTCACCACAGGAACGACGGGTTCTCGAAAAGGGGTACAGCTTACTCATGAAAATATCTTCGCTGGGGCTGCCAACTCAAACGTGTTCATTGGTAATACCCCTCACGATAAAGAAATAATCCCTTTGCCATTACACCATGCCTTTGGACTTCGAAGGTTACGGGTAAACTTAATGATGGGTGCGACCGCTATTTTAGAGGAAGGGTTTATGTTTCCTCAGCGCTTTTTTGATCATATTTCGGAAGGGGCTACTGGCTTATGTATGGTACCTACCGGTTTTCAGGTGATGAAAAAATTGATGAAAGATCGTTATATACCCCATTTCAGGAAATTAAGATACATTGAATTTGGTAGCATGCCCATGCCGGCTGAGCAGAAGAGAGAATTGGCAGAACAGTTGCCTTCTACCCGTATTTGTATGCATTATGGGTTGACGGAGGTTGCAGCAAATATTTTCACTGAATTTCATGATGATATAGACTATTTAGATACCTTGGGTAAACCCTCGCCCAATGTAGATGTTGCTATTATGAATGAATCGATGATATCTCTACCCAATGGAGAGATTGGTGAAATTGCGGTACGTGGATCCATACAAACACCTGGTTATTGGAATGATCCAGAGCGAAGTCATCAGGTTCTGGTAAACGGTTGGTTTAAAACGGGAGACCTTGGGCTTCAACAAGACAGTGGTCATATTCAAATGAAAGGTAGGAATGACGATGTAATGAATATTGGGGGCAAGAAAGTGTTTCCACAAGAAATTGAGCATCAGATTCAACAGCACCCTTCTGTACAGGATTGCGCATGTGTCTCCATAGAGAATGATCTTCTCGGAGAACAAATACATGCATTTATTATTTCAAGAAGTGAGCAGCTGAGCAGGCAGGAGTGGGTTCCTTTTTTGCGTGAATCGCTCGATTCATATAAAATTCCAGCGCAGTTTACCTATGTTGATAGCATACCCTATACCAGCACTGGTAAGAAAAAAAGAGAGGCATTGATTACCGAAAGGGCTCTTAAAAAGCCCGGAATTAGCGAATAAGCTGTTTTAAGGTCGAATCTAGTTGGTTAGTTAGCTCACTAAAACTATATTTTTCCATAGACTCGTTTCTATCATTAAAAGTGTATTCATTCCGATCGAATGCCTCAAAACAACTCATTAGATACGCATAAACCCTGCTTGTATCGGTTCTATCAAAAAACTTTCCAATACCTGTTGTGCTAACTACTTCTGCTGCTGCGCCTTCAACAGGACCAATACCAAGAACGTTGGATCCGGAAATCATGTATTCAAACACTTTGGTTGATAATGCATAGCTACTATTTTTCGAGTTACCAATGGATAATAGCAAAAGATCACTCTTGGGTAGTAAAGCCATCATATCTGAATGCTTGATGAACGAATTCTTCTTAAATGAAATCCTAGTACAGATCGATTCCAAGTCTTTTTCTATGGTGGGATCCAAACTCCCAAAGAATTCGAAGCGCATTCGCTGGGCTATTTCAGGAGTTTTATTTTCGATTTGGCTAAGAGCTTCTAAAAAAGCTGTTGGGCGCTGATTCATTTTTAGACTTCCAAAATAACGAATCGTGAATCGTTCGTTTCGTTGCGGCTTACTTTCTTCGGTTGTGATATGATCAGGATCAAAACCATTGGTGATACGATGAATTTTAGTCTGTACGGAATCGGGTATTTTGTCAAAAAAACCATGATTCACTACCGTGACTCTATCAGCTGAATGGAGTATCTGATTTTCGAGCTCTTTATTTTTTTTCTGGGCTAATGGACTCAGTGGGTTATCATCGTAGTAGTATATATTAGTCCAAGGATCTCTAAAGTCTGCAAGCCAAGGTATCTTACTCCATGCTGCCAATTGTTGTGCTATTCGATGCGTTGTGGGTGGTGGGGAGGTGGAAAATATGATGTCAGGTGCCTCTTGCTTAATCACCTTTTTGCCTAATGGTACAGCGAACCATTTCCATGTTAACTTAGCATCTGGAATGAGAATATTTAGCCGCATCCAAACGGCTATTTTAGCTAGTATTCCTTTATTTTTTGAGTAGAATATTGAAGGATCATGTGTGCTACTTGTGTTGCCAGATTTTTTATTTGAGAGTAATTGGGTTGGTTCTAAAATGGACGATCTGTACACCTTAACACTTTTTAGTAGAGGATCATCAGGATCAGCAATGTGTCCTGTAGCCGCTTTCTTTGCGGTCAAAATTACAACATCCCAACCCAAGCGCTGAAGATACTTAACGAATCTAGATACTCGGTAAGTACCCACACCCGCAAATGGGTACCAGTAATAACTAACTACTAAGACTTTAGGCTTTTTTTTCATTCACGATTCTTTGGTTCGGAACCACGTGATTCCCACCCATAATCCCAAGATCAACTGAAAGGCGATTGAAAGCCATGAAACGAGTATACCCTGACCAAATGAGTCTGGTTGGAAATCTAGTATGAGCTCATGATTACCAGGTGGTATTATTAAGCCGCGTAAAAAGTAATTAGTTTTATAAATTTGAATTTCTTCGCCATTTAAATATGCTTTCCACCCTGCGGGGTAATACAACTCATTTATAACAAGAAATCCAGTTGAGAAGCGTTCTATGCTAAGTTCAAGTTCAGCGCCAGTGTATTTTGTAACGTTAACGAGGCTGGTCGAATCAACCAGTGTGGAAGTGGGTAAGCTATTAATTGTTTCGATGGCTTGATCTTCCCAAAGATCATCTAGTTCCACTAAAGCAACAGAGGAGAAATCAATTCTACCTGGATTTTTTAGATAGTCAAATGCTTCTGGACCGCTGTTAACAAGCCTGACGGAATCCACAAAAAATGCTTTTGGTAGGATGTCCTGAACTTCATAAACAGAGCCTTGCTCTGATGAGTAAACAGGAACCACTCCAGGAACGTTTAAGTTGCCTCCATAGGTGATGTATTTAGTGTTAAAAAGTCGTAAAAGATCTAGATTTATGCCGAAAGGTCCATCGAATAGGGCTGCATTGTTAGACATAAAAACATCTTGGAATAAACTTAATTTAGCCCCGCTATATCCGCCGATAGTAGGGTAGAAATAAGATGGTACTGCATTGTTAAAGGGGTTGTCTAAAAGAGGTAGAACTCGGTGTTCATAGATGCCAGCTTCGTCATAGATATTTTGTTGAATAAAGCGGTCAAGCGGCCTTGCTTGCCGTTCCATAAATACCGAATCATAGGGGTTTTGGCGAGTAAACCCAGATTCAGGGACAAATCGGAGACCAACCTGTAGTAAATCGTAGCTTTGTATACCAAATAAAAGAAGTAACAGCACTGTGTAAGATAATTTAGCACTGAAATAAGCGTATAGAAAACCAATCAGTACAACGCTAAGGATTCCAAAACGTATAAAATCGGCTCTTGCCAAATTTTCGCGTTCGGGTACTAATCTCTGTTGCACAAAATTGGTGGCCTGGCTTCTGACCTGTGCATTCGAGGGATTAATTTGATTTTGTTGGGCAATCTGGTTGGCAATTCGATCTACTTCCAAAGGGTTGGTATATTCTAAGCTATTGTAACTCAAAAAAGCCAAGCCAAATACACCCACTATCACCAGCATTGGAATACGAATTCTGGCAAGGCTAAATTTTTCTGGTTTAAATTTGGGAAGTGCCTCCAAGCCATAAGCCACTAAAATAGAGGCACTAAATGAGCTTATGACTAGCCAAGTTTCTGGTGCTCTGAATTTGTCAAAAAATGGGATCAGTTTAAATGCAAGATTGTTTAGTAGTAAGAAATTTTCACCCCATGAGAAGAATAGAGCAAGAAGCCCAATGGATAAAAAGGCAAATGGTGTATAGTCTCTGCGTTTTATGAGGCCCAAGATGATAAAGGGAAGTACGAGGAAGCCAAGATAATGAGGCCCACTGGTTACCGATTTTGGCCCCCAATAATTTGGAGAAGCACCTCCAAATGCATTTGGAAGCAATAGGGTTAAACTCTCTTTAATTCCTTGAGACCAAGCAAAAGCGTAGGATTTATCTAGGCCGGTGGTTTCTGAAATATCAGATCCTCCACGTATGCTATATTGTGCATATTCTTGTAACGGCAGTAGTTTTTCCGCGTTACCAGCGACTCCAATAAGCCCACCTACAAGTAACACTAGAGTCAGTTTAATCCACTTTTGTTGCTCCTTAATCTTAAGTCCATTCCACACATCAAACAGCCAAACAAATAGAAGAACGAATAAAAAATAGTAGGTAATTTGAGGGTGTCCTGCTCTGAATTCAAGGCTGACCGCAATCGAAAATACCAGTAACCCTCGAAGAATCTGGGGGCTCCTAGTGATCAACCAATATCCAACTAACATCCAAGGGGCTAGGGCTAGCGCAAAAAACTTAGAGGTATGACCCGCCATGATGATGATGGGGAAATAAGTAGTCAGTCCATAAATGATACTACCTGTAACGGCTATCCATGGTCGGAAACCCATTAGGGTGAGCAGTACATACATCCCAGTTAGTAGTACCCAATATTCGAACGCAGGATACCATTTGCTAAAAAAAGGTTTAACTAGAGTATCTAAATGAGGAACCTGTCGGGCTGTTGAAATTACAAATGAAGGCATGCCACCAAACATATTTTTGGACCACAGCGGTTCTTCACCAAACTCTTCCCGATAATCAATAATGGATTCTGCTCCAGCTCTCCACTGGGTAATGTCATGGCGTTGCATCTCTTTTCCTCCAATGGTTGAAGGAAAAAACAATATCAAAGGTACAATGAAGAGCAGGCCAAGAGCAATGAAATGCTGTGTTCTAGTGGATAGAGAATCGAGCATGAGTATTATTCTATAACTTTTGGTACTCTGAAGTAGTCAGAATCGGCATCTGGAGCGTTCTTCAAAGCTTTTTCATGGGCTAAGGGCTCATGAGCCTGGTCTGAGCGGTAGGTTTTACCTAACTCCAAGACATGTTCTAGTGGCTCGACGTCAGAAGTGTCGAGATTGTTTAGACGTTCCATATACCCAAGAATCGCATTCATATCTCTGGATAGAATAGTAATTTCTTCCTCGCTCAAGTGTAACTTAGCAAGGCCTGCGACATAGAGCACTTCTTCTTTACTTACAGACATGAACTAATAAATTTTGGTTAAGTAGACGTTTAAACACGAGAAAGGTACAAAAGAATAGCCAAAAGGGTAATGTCCATTTGTGGTTAAATATAAAGCTTTCTCAGGCAGATTTAGGCCGCTATATACAATGCTAAATATATGAGCCCCATAGTTCCGGATAGTTTATTTGTGTTAGAATGCTATATTCCGACATTGGAACTGAGTATAAAAAATTATGATTAGAAAGAAAGTAACCATTAAAAACTCAACAGGGCTACATGCTCGACCATCCGCTGCTTTGGTTAAACTTAGCAGTTCATTTGAGTCGGACTTTTTTATTCACATGTATGGCTACAGGGTAAATGGAAAAAGTATCCTTGGGGTCATGACTTTGGCGGCCGAACAAGGAGCTGAAATGGAATTGGAGATAGATGGACCAGATGAGCAAGCCTGTTTGGAGGCCATAGAAGAATTAATAGATCAAAAATTTGGAATGAAGAATGAATAAACTCGAAGGCCTAACAGCATCGGATGGTTCTGCTGTTGGCCCATTATATTTTCGAGAAAAATCTACCTTTCAAAGTTCGTCTAAGCACATATCTGAAGGCGAAGTTGCACAGGAGATAGAGCATTATAAGAGTGCGGTAGACTCCTACGGGCAAGAATTAGAGCAATTACTTGTCAAATTAAAAGGAACCGCAGCCGAAATAATTCAGTCACAGAATTTGATTCTGCAAGATGAGCAAATCAAGGCTGAAATAATTATATCTATACGCACAGATTTAGTCTCTGCCACATATGCTATCGATCAAGTTTATGAGCTATACATAAGCCGATTAAGAGATAGTGCGTCCAATTTGTTTAGGCAACGTATTATTGATTTAATCACAATTAAAGATCGGTTGCTTAACTTGACAGCTTCCTACTCTGGTCGGGCTAGTTTAGCAGGTATAGCTAGTGCTAGTCGGGATGAGACTCAATCCAATGAATCTGAAAAGGATATTGAAGGATATATTGTAGTCGCAAAAGACATGTCACCTACCGAGGTAGTTCAACTCTCAGAGGCTAAGGTAGCGGGTATTGTGCTAGAAAAAGGGGGATTAACGGCACATGCCGCTATAGTTGCACAGTCCTTACATATACCTTGCCTGGTACAGATTGGAAATCAAATCCATGATGTGCCCTCAGGGAAACTTGGGGTTATAGATGGGGAAGAAGGGGCCTTAGTTGTCGATCCCAGCCCTGAAGTTATTGAGCAGTATAAAATCGCGATTTCTAACGCCTTATTAGCTAAGAAAAATATTAAACCCAGCCGACTTCCGGCTGTTACTAGCGATGGGGAACGGGTTCAAATTCATGCAAATATAGAATTTATACAAGAGCTGTCGATGGCTACTCGTTACCGAGCAGAAGGGATAGGTCTGGTTCGAACAGAGGCGTTACTATATGGCGGATTAACTCATAAAAGTGAAAAAGAACAAGACGTGTATTATAGGCGTATACTTGATGATAGTACTGGACCGGTTCTGATTCGTCTTTTCGATGTTGGAGGCGATAAGCTATATGGGTTCACCGCTGAAGAGTCTAATCCTTTTTTGGGTTGGCGAGGTATCCGTATGTTGCTCGATGAAAGAGAGATGCTCCACTCACAACTTAGATCCATTCTGAAGTGTACACAAGACTACTCTGATAGAATTCGAATATTGGTTCCTATGGTGACCAATATAGAGGAGATTCGGGCGTTAAAGGAGGAGATATGCGTAGTACAAAAAGAATTAGAGAAAGAGGGGGTTACAAGAATAGAAGATATACCTCTAGGTATTATGGTGGAGGTACCTGCTGTAGCCGTAATGGCCGATAAATTTGCCAAAGAGGTTGATTTTTTTAGTATTGGCACCAACGACCTTACACAATATACCCTGGCGGTGGATCGTACCAATGATCAGGTTGGGCGTCTTTTTGAGCATGATCATCCAGCTATTTGGAAACTGATTCAACACATTCAAGATGTTGCCCAAAAGGCAAATATAGAAGTGAGCGTGTGCGGTGAATTGGCTAGTACTCTATTAGGTGCCAGCGGGTTAATTGGTCTGGGTATTCGAAACCTAAGTATGAAGCCATCGTCTATTTTATCGGTAAAAAAATGGATTCATAACTATTCATTATCACAGTATGAATTATTTGGTTCAAAAATAGTTCAAGCTCAAGATCGCCAACAGGTGTATGAATTATTTTCTACTATTTTTAACCGAGTCTAATCGATAATTTTTTATGTATTTCAAGCAAAATCCGGGATTAGTTTATGCTGGAACCGTTTTCAGTTCAAAATTTATACTGAAAACACTATATAAAACCTAAATTTTTAATAAAAAAAACTTCTAATTTATAATAAATTAATAAACATCTCTTTAAGTGCTTTAATAATATTTGTATCTTATTAAGTAGAGATAGATCGTCTACAAACCAAGTAACATCATTTAATTTATTATGCTTTTAAAAAAATTCACTCCAAAGAGAACAGTTTGTAAAGTCACTTTCACTATGCCTGTGGAGGCCGTAAAAAAACAAGTGGCCATCGCTGGGGATTTTAACGATTGGAATCCTACAGAGCATGTTCTAGAAAAAAAGAAGGATTCCTATCAAATAGAATTAAGGCTAAAGCCTGAACAAACCTATAGATTCAAATATTTAATTGATAATGAGCTATGGGAAAATGATTATGCTGCAGATGAGTATATTCCAAATGAATTTGGGACAGAGGATTCTGTTGTAATCATAGGAAATTAATATTGTGTGATAGATATAGAGGTACTAGAGCGGCACCTAACAACAAAATGGGTGGGTAGAGATAGGTTACTTTTTGAGCAAACTGAATCAACGAATGACCTTGCTAAGTACCCGCCACGTGAATTAATACACGGAAGCCTACTACTTGCGGATTATCAAACAAAAGGACGTGGACTATCCGACAAAAGCTGGTTTGGGGATGCTCATAAGAACCTTTACTTTTCCATTTATACAAAGCCCTTTACTTCTGAGGGGCTTTTTTTACTTTCACTAATTTCAGCCTTATCTGTAATAGAAAGTATTCGGTCCTATCATTTGGTTCACCCATTGATTAATCGGCTGAGAATCAAATGGCCCAATGATGTGTATATCGGGGAATATAAAATTGCGGGAATTTTAACTGAAAACATTTTTAGTGGAAGTTATTTAAAAGGGAGCATCATCGGTACGGGTTGGAACATAAATCAAGATTATTTTCCACTTAGTTTACGCGATTCGGCTAGTTCACTGCGATTATTGTTTCCAGAAGATTGGATACGTGAAGAATTATTAGCTCGCTATTTAAACTATTTTGAGCACTATTATTCTGTGTGGGAATCTCAGCCTCATGAGTTGGTTGTACATTTGAATTCCCACTTATTAGGATATAATAAACCTGTGAGAGTGGTGATGAACGGTCAAGAGGTACCGGAACTATTTACTTGTCTTGGATTAGATACAAAGGGACATTTACGAGTATTGAATAAGGAGAAGGAAGTCGATACTTTTACTTATGAACAAATCCGAATACACCCCGCCTAATTTTAGAGATTCTACGGTGCTACAAACATTGAAAGAATCTTTAAATAAGTATGGTTTATGGAATAAAAAACTCATCATTGGGGTGAGTGGTGGGGTAGATTCAATGGCCCTTTTAACTGCTTTGCATGAATTAAAGCAGCAACTTTTTGTGATTCATATTAATTATGGCCTACGTGGTGAGGATAGCCAAAAAGATCAGGAATTAGTGGAGCACATAGCTCAATTCTATGGCTATGAGGTGGCTTCTTTTAAGGTGAAATATGCCCCTGAATTTGGCAACTTGCAGGCTTGGGCAAGGCAAACTCGGTATCAAGTTTTTGGTGAATTGCGAAGAGAAGAAAAGGCGGCAGCGGTCGTTCTAGCCCATCATCGGGACGATATTTTGGAGACGGTTTTCCAAAAATTATTTCGCGGAGCCTCACCTATTCATTGGGATGGAATGAGGATCTGGGAAGAAGAGTCAGTACGCTTTCGACCTTGGCTAAAGCATAGTAAATCTGAGCTTATTGAGTACGCATTAACCCGAGCGGTGCCTTATCGTGAGGATTCCTCAAATTCCGAGTCGGAATATAATCGTAATTGGCTACGTAACGAATGGGTACCCATGCTAAATGAACGATTTCCAGGCTGGGATGAACACCTATTAGAGTTAGGGGAATATGGACGATTGTTACAGAGCTACCAGGAGCAATGGGCTGCTAAGTCTATTCAGATTAGTGAAGATACTAATCAGCATAGCCTTCAGCTCACCGAATTAAAACCTTTTTCAGAAATTGTTCAGTGCGATAGATTAAAGATATTCGTTGAGCAGCACCCCTTCTTTGGTAAGGGAGAAAGTCTAAGTCGTGGTCAGTTGTATCATTTGCGACAACTTATTTTTGCTGAGCCAGGAAAAAAAGTATCTGTAAGTGATCACCTAGGTATATACCGTGAGCGAGACAGCCTATTGGCTTTGCCTAACCGAAATTTTACACAAGCTACTCAGGTAATCGAACAACCGAGGATGAATGAAATAATTCAAAAAGGATGGCACAGATTTGAATTGCTAGAGGAAGTTCATTCTCTCGATTTTGTAAAAAAGGGTCCAGATTTATTGCTAGATGCTCAGACTATTACATGGCCATTGAAAATAAGAGAATGGAAAGACGGAGATCGGTTTAGTCCAATTGGTATGAAAGGGAGTATGAAATTGTCAGATTATTTGATTAACCGGAAAGTTCCATTGACCGAAAAACTAGATTATAAAATACTCGAGGATGGAAATAATTCAATAATTGCTGTACTATTCCCTCAAAATAAATCTAAGGGTACAACCCATTGTGGAATTCCATCCGATCAGCAGAAATGTACACAGGCAACTAAGTCGGTATTACAAATTGGATTGAAATCATCTACTAATTGAAATATAAAACTATGTTTACCCCCGAAAGTATTGAGGTGCAGGGAGAGCGTTTCACCCCTTTTATAACATTGGAACAAATCAATGCCCGGATTTCATTTATGGGTAAACAACTCGATAAAGATTTTGCAGAACAGAATCCTATTTTTATTGGCGTATTGAACGGATCCTTTATTTTTTTAGCTGATCTCATGCGACATGTTAAAATCCCCTGTGAGGTAGATTTTGTTAAATTGAGTAGTTACGGAGACAAAAAAGTTTCTTCCGGTAATGTTACCACACTTAAAAAAGTGGATGCCCATCTAGAAGGACGTCATATTATATTGGTCGAGGATATTATCGATACTGGACTGTCTATGAACTATATGCTGGAGGAAATGAAGACACATAACCCAGCTTCATTATCTGTGATTACCTTGCTGCATAAGAAGGAGGCCACCGTTCATCCAGTAGACTTAGATTATGTAGGTTTTGAAATACCTAATGCTTTTGTACTAGGTTATGGATTAGATTATGCGCAACATGGTCGCAATTTGGGACAAATATATATAATTGAAAATAAAAAATAGCGAATCATCCATTGCGTACTGTAGCTAAGGGCCGTATATTTGCATTCCTTAAAATTTAATTCTTTTTTAGAATTACTTTTATTGGAGAGGTGGCTGAGTGGCTGAAAGCGCTCCCCTGCTAAGGGAGTTTATGTGGAAACACGTAACGAGGGTTCGAATCCCTCCCTCTCCGCACTAAATTTACTTGATACTATGGCAGAACTTAAGCTACGCTTTCAATCTCATCATCTGCCCCTTGCGCACACCTTCACTCTGGCACATAGCTCGCGCACGCACACCCCAATTACGTTTGTTCAGCTACAATGGGGCACTTATGTAGGCTATGGAGAAGCCGCCATGCCGCCTTATTTGAGTGAATCCGCAGAAACAGCTGAATCATTTTACTCTAGTTTAGATTTTTCTTGGGTTACCAGCCCTAGTGATTTGGAAAAGATTTTGAATTATGTTCATTCGCATAAATCAGCCAACCCAGCTGCAAAAGCTGCAATCGATATTGCACTACATGATTTACATGCTAAGCGTTTAGGGATTCCTGTACATGATCTTTTTGGACTTGACCCAAGGGATACGCCTCCAAGTTCATACACCATCGGCATACATCCACTGGACGTGGTACATAGTTTACTCCCAAATACCGATCTTTTCGGGTTAATTAAAGTAAAACTGGGAGGAGACCATGATCGCGATACCATTGATTTAATCCGAAATTATACTGATAAACCCATAAGTGTTGATGTAAATCAAGGTTGGACACATAAGGAGAAGGCACTCGAAGAGATTCACTGGCTTAAAGAACGTGGTGTAGTCTATGTAGAACAGCCAATGCCAAAAGAAACCATTGAAGATATGCAATGGCTTAGCCAACACTCGCCACTACCTACGATTGCAGATGAAGCTGTGCAGCGCCTTTCAGACTTGTTTGACCTACAAAATCGTTTTCATGGGGTTAATATTAAACTCATGAAATGTACGGGTCTTCGTGAGGGATATCTTATGGCTAAAGTTGCAAAATCACTCGGGCTAAAAGTGATGATTGGTTGTATGACTGAAAGCTCATGCGGCATCGCTGCTGCGGCACAACTAGCTCCATTAGCAGATTGGGTAGATTTGGACGGCCATTTCTTGTTGGCAAAAGATCCCTTTGAAGGTTTGGGATTTGAAGATGGCGTGGTACAATTAGGTGAGAGTGATGGCTTAGGTGTGTACCCTAAGTATCTTTCTTGGGACGATCAATAACGGCTATAGTGCAACGAGAAGTACAAACAAGGCGTTCTTTTTGATCTGTTATTTTGATTTCCCAAACCTGAATATTTCGACCAACTTGGAGGGGATAAGCGACAGCTAATACCTTTCCACCTTCCATAACAGGGCGATGATGATTAGCGTTGATTTCGACTCCTACGGCTGTTTTATGCTCGGGTAAATGTAGCCAAGCACCTACTGAGGCTAGCGTTTCAGCAAGTGCTACTGAGGCACCCCCATGAAGTACACGAAAGGGCTGTACGGTTGCTTCATTAACTGGCATGCTTGCTATGCACTCATCCTTCGCGAGTTTTGAAAACTCGATACCCATCATTGTTGCCATATTGGGTTTCATTGAACCCAGTAGATTCTGCACTAGTTCTTCTAAGCCAGGTTCTATATACATTCGAGGGAGGTAAAGGGTGGAAAGTTACGTTCGTTGTTCGAAATATAGGGATAAGCATTATTTATTGTATATTTTTGCCGTATAAATAAACAGCAACTCTTTAGGTGTACAGAAAACAACCTATAAGAAGCTAGTAATTGGAATCACTAGCTAGGAATACACTTTAAAGAACATATTATAAATACATGTAACCTCAGCGATATGAATGATACCGTGATCACCGTACCTGTACTATTTGAGCAAAATCTAGGGAAAAATATTTCAGGAATAGCTTGTGCAACCAAAAGAAAAGGAAGTTGGACTACATTGAGTGTTAATGAGTTTAAAGAACAGGTTCGATATTTATCACTTGGATTACATTCCCTTGGAGTAAAGAAAGGTGATGCGGTTTCTATTCATTCACCAAATAGTTCAAAATGGGTATTATGTGACCAAGCGATTCTTTCCATTGGTGCAGTCAATGTTGCGATTTATACTACTCAGCCGACGGACCAAATAGTCTATATTTTAAACGATTCTAAAACGGTAGTGCATTTCGTGTCTACCAAACAGATGTTCGAGGGGCTATCAGAACATTTATTGGAAGTATCTACCCTTAAGAAAATTGTATTCATGGAAGAGGCAACCACTACCGCTGACGAAGATCAATTTATGTGTTTTGACACTTTAATTAAGCTTGGTAAACGAATTGATCAAGAAAATCCTGAGTTGTTTGAATCCTTACGCTCAAAGGTTACATCACAAGATTTAGCCAATATCAATTATACCTCCGGAACCACAGGCGTGCCAAAAGGGGTGATGTTGAGCCATTATAATCTTGTTTCTAACACCCTTTCGTCATTAGAGCGATTGCCCTTTACTACAACGCCTGATTCATCGGCTGTTTTATCCTATTTACCCCTAGCTCATATGATCGAACGTATTGGTGCCTACCTATACACTGGAGCTGGAGCGACTATTTATTATATAGATGACCTAACGGAAATTAAAGAAGATATGCAGCAGATTCAGCCTATCTTTTTTGCTACGGTACCTCGTTTACTTGAAAAAATCCACACAGGTCTGAAGTCGAGAGGACAGGAATTATCAGGTGCCAAGAAGAGTATTTATTATTGGGCTTTAAAAATGGCTGAGTACTTTGATCCAGAAACCCCACTGAAGGGGCTAAATAAAGTTAAATGGACTATTGCAGATGCTCTAGTTTATAAAAAGATTAGAGAAGGCCTGGGAGGAAAGATCGAAGGTACTATATCTGCAGGTGCTGCTCTTCATCCTACTATTATGAGATTTTTTAATGGAATTGGGATTAAATGTGCTGTTGGATACGGATTAACGGAAACTTCTCCCATACTGACCGCAAGTTTGCCAAACAAGATTCGCATAGGTTCAGCAGGAATACCCATTACAGGGGTTTCAATACGCATTGCGGAAGATGGTGAAGTACAAGCAACTGGACCTAATATAATGCAGGGCTACTTTGGTAAGCCGAAATGGACAAAAGAGGTAATGACCGAGGATGGGTGGTTTTGTACAGGCGATATTGGCTATTTGGATTCTGACGGATGGCTTTTTATAACAGATCGGAAGAAGGATTTGTTTAAACTTTCAACAGGGAAGTATGTGGCTCCACAACCTATAGAAAATGGGCTCACTAAAAGTCCATTTATCGATCAAGCAGTTGTGGTTGGCATAGAGCGTAAGTTCTGTAGTGCATTATTATATCCAGATTTTGCCAGAATTCAAGAGCATTTAGATCAGAAAAACATCCAAGTAGATTCCAATAATCTTTCAGAAGAACCTTTGGTTGTGACAATAATTCAGCAGGAAGTGGATAAGGTAAACATAAACCTTCCACCTTGGGAACAAATTAAAAAGTATCAATTGCTTCCTCAGCCGTTATCTATAGAACGAGGCGAATTGACCCCAAAAATGAGTGTTAGACGCCAAACTGTATCGAACAGTTATGCAGATTTAATTGAAAAAATATATTCGGACTAATTTATAGAAGCTTGGATTCTATTTTTTCCAAATTATTTGCAAAGCGGAGAGCATCGTAGGCTGAATAGACTACTTCCTTTTTTAGTTGAATATTTTTTAAAAAATGGAGGGCTGATTTTTCCGCTGCTTTGGTTGGATCAAATTTTTTAGATTCAAATGACAGACGTCCTTGAGTATCTATAAATCCATACTTGAGTTCTTGTTCTGTCACCGAGCACTCTATGAATGATTGGTTAGCTGCAATATATCTGCTGTGTTGCTCAAAGGTTGAACTAAGCTGTATTTGAATGGAGGCAGATGCTCCGCTATCATAACGAATAACCAAGTGGATAGCTTGAGGTTGGGTAGGGGAGAACTCACTTTGTTTTACCTCAATTCGATGTATACCGCTGTCTATCCATTTTAAACAAAGGGCAAGTTCATCTGTCCAAGCATTGAAGAATGCTTGTTTGGAATGGGCTACTTTAGACCGATTTAGTATTCTTTGAATCTGAATGAATTGTGGCTTGGATATTTTGTCCTTCATCCATTGGGTGGACGGAGATAGTGTAGGCCAGTGTGCTAGTTGAACCTCAACTCCCGCCTCTTTACTGGTCCGATGTATCCGCTCAAGTTCAGCTGACGGGACAATGAAATCGCTGATAAAAAAACATGGAATACCTTCTTTGAGGGCATCAAGTAAATGCTCTGTACGATTGGGGGTTGTATCTACGATAAAGCACGCATCAACCCGATCTAAATCATGTACATGTGGAGCTAATACCACCTGTCGTACAATATTGTGTGGTCGTAAATGTCGTTCCCAAGCCACTGCTCGTTCCGCGTCTCCAACGATTCCAATTATCATAGTTAAAAGTTAATTATGAAAATTTTATTATACTTTATTTTAATATAATGATATAATTAACAATAATAAATGGCTAAGAAAATAATAAAAAAAATTATAAAGTATTCAAGATATTTTTTCATGGTAAAGAAAGATTAAAATCAAACATATATCAGACGTATATTTATATAATTTAATAATACTTAATTTGTTAATTAATTAGCTCTTATTCAATGAATAAATTTATATTAGTAGTATTCACTGATGCGGTATCATTTAACACATTAACATGTAGTCCATTTATATGTTTTTTATTTAAATCGGATGTAGGTAAATCCATCTTAAGCCGAGCTACGTATTTGCATGTGTTAAAGAAATAGCTACAATCTGATATTTTAGGTTGACTTAAATTTAGTTGATTCGTTAAACAGTTACTTATTATAGCATCAGTAAATATGAACGTCATTATCTGTATATTGCAAATTAACAATAAGTGTATGTTTTAATGATGATGAGTCGAATGTTGTGGTGTATGAGTCAATTCTGGTTAATTTTTTGTTTCTCAATATGCCATTAAACTCTATTAATAAGTATTTGACTAAACTAAAGCTTAAGTCATTTAAATGCCTTTCAATGACAATTATTGATAAATCTCCATTTTCTTTTATTTTTACCACTATTACATAATCACATGCTGCTTCATAAGTTGACCAACACAGTAAAACAAAAAATAGTAAAAAAGAGACGTTTTAATTTAAACACTCTAAAAAGCAATACGTTTTCTATATTAACATAGTAATTAACAGAGCTGTATTATAACCATAGAGTTTGTTAAATGAGATGCATATTGCCTAATAAACATATATAAATATTATTAATAATCTCTTATTAGACTCCTAATACCATGGATCAACCTGTTTATAAAGAAAAGAAATCTTCATTGGAAAATGATTTGTACCAACAGATCACCTGGCCTTCCATTATTGATTCAATAAGTAGTAAATTTAAGGACTCATCGATATTAGTAAGTCCGGAAGACGTAAAAAAGTTATCTGGAGGTTATTTTTCAAAATCACCCTGGAAAAATTTTGAGATTCATAGGGGTGATCAAGAAGCCAATATAATTTTAAAAAGTTATTGTGCGATATACTCAAAAAGTTACACCGGGCAAGTCAAAGTTATTAGTTTTTATTCTGATCTTGAAGAAGAATGGATTAGATTTAGGATGATTGAACTATTAAATAGATACAGTCAAAAACTTATCGAATTTGATTGGAATGATAATTTTATCACTCTTTATGACATCAATAATGAAAAAAAATGGGTATTTCAATTATCACATGTTGAATTGAATTTATTACAAGAATTTTTTGAATCAATTTTGGATGAGTTGAGTAACATTGAAACTGACTTAGCCAATAAAAAAGAACAGGAAAAGAAGGCTGTTGAGGAAGCTATTTCAAATTATGTTATAAATAAAGGTCCTGATTACGCATCAAATTTAGTTATTGACGAAACAACAAACATATTTGAATTACTAGAAAAACCACAAGATGTTGAAAAATTATTATTAAAATATGAAGAAAATATAATATCTAATTTTAAAAATGGATTCCAAAATATTGAAAGATTAATTAATAATTTAAATACAGAAAAAAGAATTTTATCCTTACTATTCGATGTAATAGTAAAGCATTCAAATATGACTGTATTTATTACACATTTATATATTTTAAAAAATCGAATATATATTTTCCAATTAATATATTTTTATAGTATAATATTAATTGTTTCTATAAATGAAAATAATTATGATGTCTACCATACTATTTATGATTTTTTCGATAAAATGAGTTTATTTGGAACAGATAATAATGAAAATATTCTATCAAATTTATCACAATCAATTGAATTATTAAATGATACGTTTATCGATATCAACAATAACTCAAATCAATTTTATAATGAAATTCAAACAATCATAAATACGTTAAAATCAAACATAGAAATTCTAAGTAAAGCTGAAAATGAAATTATAGATGTTAATTCTAAAACTGATTTAAATAATCTGTATAACAGATTGGAAAATTATGAATACTTCAATGTAGAAATAGATGATATAGTATGATAATCAGATCAATTAAATACAAATTTTTTAGTGTAACTATCATAATTTTGTGTTTGACAACTAGTGCATATACACAAACAAACATTGAACATACTCATATTGGTTTTTTGAATGGTTTGCTTGATCTTGGTGTGGTAGATTTTTTAGGTACAGAAGATTTAGAAAAAATCTATAATATTGATTTTCAAGGTAAAGGAATAAATGACTCAATTACATATGATATGTTATATTTATATGACGAATTTGCAGATTATCATATGATTTTACCCTCAAGCGATTTGTTAAATTCTAACATTAGTTCTGACCAATATGGTTTCCAATTTGTAATGACAAGTGGGAAATACGATTTGAATAGCTATAATGGGATAACTAGTATGACTTTTAAAACTGACTTAGATACAATTTTACAAACTTCAGGTAATTCAGTTTTTTTAATTGATGATAAAAGAATTAATTATGACTATGGCTTGCGGCGATATGAGACTCAAGATATTTTAGTAAATATAGAATCTTCTGACTTAGATTTCTGGGAGTTACTATCTACATCTAGAGAAGCTAGATTTAGAGTTCAAGGATATGTAATAACCATCGAACAAAATGTAAAAAAACAAATCAAAACCATTTTAAGAATCATTAATCATCTTAAGCCCCAGCAAGAAGTATTAAAAGAAGAAAAAAATAATTCCTACATAATTGCATGGGAAACCGAATTACCAAGAACTCCAATAAAACAGGTAATGCCTAAAAATGTAATAAATTTTGAAGGATCAATTACAGTTCGCTTTGAAGTAAATCCCAATGGTACTATCGGATTAGTCAAGAGAGTACATGAAATGGAGCCAATGTTTGAAAGAGAAATTCTAAAAGCATTAAGGGGTTGGAGGTTTGAAAAGCTTCCCAACACGATTAATCAAAAAGGACAATGGGGTTCTATTACCTTCTATTTTGAGCAGAAATAGAATATTAAAGGGTATAATTATAGCTCATCGATATATCTTATTTAGACAGCTATTTTATTATGTAATAATTTTTTTTTAAAAATGAGCATAAATGCTGAAAGCTAATATTTGGGAAGGAACAATTGTTCACGCAGTTTAGTTATATCTAAATGAAAAATAACTATAGTTTAAAATTTGGCGCAAAGTTACCTGTAATTAACTTTCTCTCACATACAGACGTTTATTTAGTACTATACGATCAACTAAATTGTAATAATTTTCCTTTATGGGTAAAAAAGGAAAAACCACTGTTATTATTTTTTGAATCATTGCAAACTAAAAAATTAATGCCTTTCCATAAAAAGAAATTAATTTTCAAATTTAGTGCGATGCGTCACTTTGCTTTAGAGTGTAGTAAATTAGGATACCCAGTCTCATATCATAGCACTGCTAATGATCTTAGTACTAGCTTAATTTCCTTATTCGAATCCAATAAAAATTGGAAATTACACTACATGACACCCAATGAATGGGATTCTAGGCATGCTTTAAATAAGTTTAAATCACAATTTCAAAACACATGTGAATATCCAAATAATTTTTTCTTAGCATCTGTAGAAAAATATGCTGAACGAATACTAAATGGATGGCGAATGGAATATTTTTATCGGGAGATAAGAAAGCAGACAGGATATTTAATGGATGGTGATACCCCTCTTGGCGGTCAGTGGAATTATGATAAAGAAAACAGAAAGAAACTTCCAAAGCACATCACTTTACCTGAAGTTTTTAACGAAGAACCTGATGAAATTACTCAAGAAGTTATTGACATGGTTGATGATAGATTTTCTAATAATTTTGGAAAATCTGCTAATTTTAATTTAGGGATATCACGCAGTCATGGATTAAATGCTCTTAAATTATTTTTAGAAAAAGGCTTAAAAAATTTTGGACCTTATGAAGATGCAATGACCACTCGCGGGTCTGTTTTATTCCATAGCCAGTTATCAATTTATATGAATGTTGGACTTATAAGTCCTAAAGAGGTTTGTGACGCCGCTATTGAGTATTCAGAAATTACTAAATCGATCCCATTATCTTCATTAGAGGGATTTATTCGTCAAATAATTGGTTGGCGTGAATTTATTCGGATATATTATGAAGTAATGATGCCTGCTGTTCGAGAGGCAAATTACTTTGGTTTCGATAAGGATTTACCTGCCGTATACTGGACCGCAAATACTAAAATGAAATGTTTGAGTGAATGTGTCCGTCCTGTTATTGAGCAAGGATATGTACATCATATACCAAGATTAATGATTTTAAGTAATTTTAGCAATCTCACAAATACGGATCCAAGAGCCTTGAATGAATGGTTTTGGTTGGGTTTTATAGATGCCTATGAATGGGTGGTACTACCTAATGTACTAGGTATGAGCACCTTTGCCGATGGTGGAATTCTTGCTTCGAAGCCCTATGTGGCTGGTGGTAATTATGTAAATAAGATGAGTGATTATTGCAACAATTGCGCATATACTGTCAAGGAAAAAACAGGGGATAATGCTTGTCCCTTAAACTACCTGTATTGGAATTTTATCGACGAACAACGTGAAACCTTTCGTAAAAATGGGCGCGCCAATTTCATGGTGAATACCTTTGATAAAAAGAGTAGTGAAGAAAAAAATGCAATAAAGAAATCATCAGAAAAGTTTTTAGCTAATTTACCGCGTTTGTCTAAAAAAGATTGGTTAAAAAAGGAAGCTTCCACATCGTGAATAGTAGTTGTTTTGGTCGATTTTTTGTGGTACACCAAAGGTCTTTAATTAACGAGGAATTGCAACAAACAAGGTATAATATTGAACCTTTTTATCGATGAAAATATATGTTGGAACATATGAATCATAGTGGAGTTAAAAATATCAACAGTTATCGTAAGTTTGTACGAAATAAGGCTGATTGGAACAAAGATGGCGAATATGTAGTCTATTGGATGCAGGCTAACAGAAGGTTAGAATATAATTATGCATTGGAATATGCGGTGGCAGTAGCTAATACCCTTCAAAAACCCTTACTCATTTATGAAGGACTAAGTGCAGACTATCCTTGGGCTTGTGATCGCTTTCATCACTTTATTTTGGATGGAATGCGAGAACATCGCGATTATTTTAACCAGGAAAATAGGAAGGGAGTCAAATACGTACCATTTGTGGAATCCGAAACTGGGCATGGTAAAGGTCTAATTTATGCTTTGACTGAGAATGCATGTGGCATAATTAGCGATGAATTTCCTGTGTTTATTATTCGTGAGCATAATGAACGGGTAGCTAGCAAAATAACCATTCCTTTCATTACAATAGATTCTAATGGAATTATCCCCCTAGGTGTAACGGATAAAGATCCTTATTCGGCGTACTTATTTAGGAAAGTAATGCAGAAACATGTGGTGGAGGCCCTAAGGTATCCCCCAATGAAACAGCCGCTGTTGGATCTGAAAGATTGGGGTCAGTTTGACCTTCCGGTAGGATTCAACGATCGATATGTGTTTGATAAGCGACAATTTGACCGTTTGGATGAATTTGTTTCTAGTTTACCTATAAATCATGAAGTTGCTAAAGTAAGCAGGCTTGGTACTCGTGCAGAAGCATTAGAACGGATGAACCATTTTGTAGAGTTCAAATTAGCTCGATACGATGAAGATAGAAATCACCCAGACCGGCAGGGCGGGAGCGGGTTAAGCCCATGGTTACATTTTGGGAAAATTAGCTCCTTTGAAGTGGTAGAGAAGGTCTTGGCTAAGCAACCTGCCAATTGGAGAATGGAGGATTCCGAACCTAATGGAGGAAAAAATAGCGGTTTTTTCCGAGGGCATAGTTATGTGGAATCTTTTTTGGATGAACTAATCACATGGAGGGAAGTCGGGTTTCAATTTGCACACCATCGCTCTGATTATGATCGATTCGATAGCTTACCGGATTGGGTTAAGAAAACGATGAACGAGCATGACCAAGATCCAAGAGAATATGTGTATAGCTTGGAAGAGTTAGCTCAATCGAAAACACATGATCCTATTTGGAATGCGGCCCAAACAGAGCTTCGAACCCAGGGAGTAATGCATAATTATTTGCGTATGTTATGGGGGAAAAAAATTATCGAATGGACTGGATCATACGAACAAGCGTTGGATGTACTCATTGAGTTAAATAATCGATATGCACTTGACGGTCGAGATCCAAACAGTTATTCAGGTATATTTTGGTGTTTAGGTCGGTTTGATAGGGCGTGGCAAGAGCGGACAATTTTTGGTAAGATTCGCTATATGTCTAGTGATAGTACCGGAAAAAAAATTAAACTTAAGCAGTATCTGCAAATCTATGGATCTGTTCGTTCCACCTCTTAAACAACCGCTCGCCACACGTATGCGACCAAAAGAATTGTCTGAATTCATTGGGCAAGAGCACTTGGTAGGTGAGGGTAAAATAATACGTAGGATTATTGAATCCAAAGTACTGAGTTCGCTCATTTTTTATGGCCCAGCCTCTTCTGGTAAAACTTCCTTAGCTCATGTAATTGCAAAACAACTTGAAGTGCCGTTTGAACAAATCAATGCAGTCTTGGACGGGGTTAAGCAGCTTCGTGAAATAGTCGGAAAAGCAGAAAAAAGAAGGATTCGAAGTGGACAACAAACACTCTTATTTGTTGATGAAATACATCGTTGGAATAAGGCTCAACAAGATGCCTTACTACCGCATATTGAAACGGGCTTACTTATACTCATTGGGGCTACGACGGAGAACCCTTATTACGCGTTGGTATCACCCCTGTTATCCCGATGCCAACTTTTTGAATTACATGCATTGGACCAACAACAGGTTCAGAAAGCTATAGAAACTGCATTGAAGGACAAGCGTAACGGCTATGGTGAATGGGATATTAAAGTTCATCAGGAAGCTATTCAACATTGGGCCTCTTTTGCAGCTGGTGATATTCGAAACGCTTTAAATGCGGTTGAAATGGCAGTTCTTTCAACGCCAAAATCTTCAGATGGATGGGTATATATCGACCGTGAGATTGCTGAAGAAAGCATTCAAAAGCGGCAACGAAAATACAGTGGAACAGGTGATGAGCATTATCACTATGCATCTGCTTTTATTAAATCGATGAGAGGGTCAGATCCAGATGCAGCCTTATATTGGCTAGCGGCTATGCTCGAAGGAGGTGAGGATCCTTTATTTTTGTTTAGGCGTATGTTAATATTTGCCAGTGAAGATATCGGTATGGCGGATCCTACAATCCTCACCATGGTTGAGTCAAGTGTGAAGGCATTTGAACAATGCGGCATGCCAGAGGGGCTCTATTTTTTGAGTCAAGCATGCCTACAATGTAGCTTAGCGCCTAAAAGTAATTCAACCAAAGCTATCTTTAATGCTTTGAAGTATATACAAGAGCATGGAGTGGAGCTTGTACCAGGTCACTTGAAAGATAAAACAGCGAGCAAACTTAAAACAAAGTATGAGCAATCGGCCAACGAGTCATCCGATTACCTAAACCCGCATGAATACCCTAATCATTGGATAAATGCTACTTATTTACCCGAAAATGTAGCCAAATATTCTTTCTATGATCCAGGTCTTGAAGGTCGAGAGAAGAGATATTGGGAACGTTTGGAACAAATTAAGGGTAACAGTATCAAAAATGACCGACGCTAAAATAGTTCAGCAAGTAAAGACCATGTTTAAACTAGCCATTATTGTAGGTACCGATCGTCCAAATTCAAAAAGTCAGGTCATGGCTAATTATGTACATAAACTATACAGCGAAAGGGGGGTAGATGCCCAGGTATTTTCCATGGCAGACTTTCCTTTAGGTAGCGTGGTTGGAGGTCCTTATGGAAAAGATCTTCTTGAAGTTGAAGCGTTTCGAGAGCCAATATTAGCCTGTAACGCCCTATTGTTTGTGATACCGGAATATAATGGGTCATTTCCTGGAGTATTAAAGATATTTATCGATTATTTACCTTTTCCAGACGCGTTTCTAGATACTCCAATAGCCTACATAGGAATTTCAGCGGGGGCCTTTGGTTCGCTTCGTGCAGTTGAACAATTCCAAATGGTAGCCAACTATCGGAACGCACTTAGTTATCCCGAGCGAGTATTTGTAAGCCGATTTAGTAAGAATTTTTCAACAGATTTAGGCCTAATAGTGCCACTTGAACAAGAACTACTTCTAAACCAAACCAATGGATTTATAGATTTTGTAAAGCGAATGCAATAAATCTAAAGCACTGAGTGGATTAACAGAACGAACGAAGATTCAGTGTTTATTTATTTGTTCAATGGTATACACTATATAAGAGGATAGACAAGTCTGGACTAGAAGGTTTTCAAAAGGTACCCCACACCATGCAATGTGATCAAATGGCGAGGTTCATCGGGTTGGTTTTCAATTTTTGCCCTAAGCTTTGATATATGAACATCAACAGTTCTCGTGTTGGTACTGTATTCATATCGCCAAACTTTTTCTAATAATTCATCCCGTGATACTGGTTCACCTCCGGCTTGTAATAAGTATCGGATGAGTTCGATTTCTCTAGCGGTAAGTTCATTGATTTTACCATCGGCGAAAATAGCTTTTGATTCTAACAGATCAATTTTTGTGGTGCTTAATTGCAGAATCTCAATATTGCTAGATGAAGAATAGGTCCCCGCTCTTCGAAGACGTGCCTGAATTCTAGCAAGTAGCTCTTTCACGCCAAACGGTTTGGTGATATAATCATCGGCGCCAATATCCAAGCCCTTTACTTTATCCAACTCCTGATCTTTTGCGGTAAGCATGATAATGGGAAAAGTAAATTTTAGAGATCGTATTTCTTGGCAAATTTCATAGCCATTTTTGCCGGGAAGCATAATATCTAAAATCATAATGTCCGGCTTATGCTCCTGCGCCAATCCCACCGCTTGTTCGCCATCTTCACTCACAATCACCTGATATCCTTCGCTTTCTAATGTATCTTTTAAGGTGAAAATAAGACTGGGTTCATCTTCAACAAGTAATATTCGAATCTCTTTATTTGCCATAATTAAACGATTGTCTCTGATGCGAGGGTACTGGTTCCTGTGGTTGATATCAATGCTACACCATCTTTATGAGTGGGTTTATTTATCTCAGTTGGATGCACATTATACTCTGGAAAAAATAAGGTAAACGTGCTGCCTTTTTGCCATTCACTTTTTACGGTGACAGTACCTTTATTTAATTCCATAAGTCCTTGTACAATACTAAGTCCTAGTCCGTGACCTTTGGTTTTTGCTGATAGTGAATCTTCGACACGGTAGAATTTTTTGAATATTTTTTTAATATGAGATCGCGAAATACCAATGCCCTCATCCTTTACGTGTAAATTAAACCCATCATTAGTGACAGATAATTGTAAATAAATAGTAGAAGGAGCTTTAGAATATTTTACCGCATTGTCTAATAGATTGGTAAGAATAATCTTAATGTGATCTGGGTCAACCAAGATTACTGCTTTATCTGAATCATAGGAATAATCAATTGAATGTCCTTTTTTCTTTGCTAATGGATATTGCTGTTGAATAATATTTTTTACCAACATGTGCAGGTTATGCGGGCTGGCATGTATGAGGATAGTACCATAGTCTGAACGTGCAACATCTAAGAGCATTTCAATCATTTTGTTTAAACGTATAGACTCTTGGTGAATATGGGTACCATATTCCTTCAACCGCTTGGTTTGTGTTACTCTTCCATCGGCAATATTCTCTCCCGCAGCTTGTATAACGGCTAAGGGTGTTTTTAGTTCATGGGTAACATTTGCTAAAAAGTCGGCTTGTTGCTGGAGTATTCTACGTTCCTTTTGAGCTGTGTAGAATATATAGAACAAAGCACCTAATAATAGAATAACCGAAAAGCCAAGTACCGCTATATTTTTTGTAAAAGTAGCATGATATAGACTGATTGATGCGTTATCTAAGAAGGCGAATTTCAGATTCCAATTTCCAAACATTCGCCCAAAATCTACCCTCTCCTGAACCTCCTCTATTTGGAAGGGTATCTTGTTGTTGTTGGTTGCTAATACAACGTCATTTGCCCAATCATGTAACCAAACTACCGATGTGGTTTTGCTAGAATCAAAATACTGATTTATTTCAGGTGTAATAACTTCATTTATGAGATAATCACTATCTATGATAGCTGTTAGGTATCCAATGACAGAGTTTTCATGTAAATTGATTAAACCAATATTCATTGAACGATGAGCATCAAACTCGGTATTGGTATTCCAGCGATAATCAAAATTATTCAGTTCAATTCTTGCTTTAGTTCGCACCAAACCAACCCCATCACATAAATTCTGGGGGTACTGGTTGGTTAGATTTAATAGACTCATTTCGCGATTTAACACGTAAATTTGGCTTCCCTCAATACAAGGATCAACATTTGCTGGTGTATAGTAAACTGCACTAAAGACAGGACTGTTAGCTACTTGAACTATTTTTTCTCGAACTTGTTCAGGAAATTGACCTCGCTCTTCAATACTACCTTCAATAGGCTCTAATTCAAGGGTGTTAAATCCTCTATAAGGTCGGTAAATAGTTCTACGCACATTGAGGACTACTTCATCTAAAAGGGCTAGTTGTTTTTTTTGCTCACCCTGGATAAGTGTATCCCGCACATCGTATAACATATATACATTCATAGCGGTTAGAGTAAGAATAGCTATTAAACTTGCTGATAATAAACTCCATCTTATAACTTTATTCATAAGCATATTCTTTAAACACTAATTCATGCTGGCTATTTTTATTCAAACACGACCACTAGTAATGACAAATATTCTATAAAAGACAATAATAAACATAATATAATTTAACTGAGGACCAGCGAGAAATATTAAAACAAAATTTAACAACAGCTTTCAATTAGTCATTGATACAATTTAAAATCTTGATAGGAACTTAGTTAAAATGTATATTAAGCCTCCCTCCATTAAAATAAATATACAGCTTGAAGGACAAGCAGAAAGAAATAAACGAAATAGTTAATCTTGCAAAAAAAGAGTTGCATGATTTCATATCTCCTTTGAATGCACTAGACTATTATATAGATAGTATAAGAGTTGGAATTGAAGATGATAAAAGTTTTGAAGAGAAATATCTAAAGACACAAGAGTGTTTGGAGAGTTTGTACTCTAGAATTAATCATTTGAATGAACTCTTAAAAAATATATAAGCCTTTTGAATAGGTTAGGGTAGACATAACATTATGCAAAATTCATTCTTCAAAGAATTAACATTATAGAGTAGTATACCATTGATGCTCTGACATAATATAGTTGCAAGTGTTAATCCTAAGCCCATTCTATCTGCTTTTGAGCTAACGAATGGTTGAAAAAGATTATCCTTTATTTCTAAATCATTGTCGATTTTGTTTGTTATTTGTAACCAATTATTATGTATTTCAACTTGTACATTTTTTGAAATGTCACCATGAATCAGACAATTTTCGAGAAGTATTTTAATTATTAGATCAAGCTCATTTTTCTGATAGGTTCTAATGGTATCATTTTTCCTTGTATCTAGGCTAATATTTGAATCTTCGAATTCTTTGAATTTACTCAACATCGAATAAGTTGCAGCTTCTAAGTCAGTAACTTCCTTATTTATCTTAATATTATTGTCAATTTTTACTAGCTCCTCAATTTCTTGCAAAAGATCAATAATTTTATGTATACCCAATTCGACAGCATTAATTTTTTTTAATGTCGCTTCGTCATCAATATTTGTTGGTAGTAGTTCTAAGTAGCCGCTTACTCCAGTTAGTGGAGATCTGAGTCTATGCAATATCATTGATACCATTCTCTTCCAACTAGATATCATTTCATCAGTGAATGGCGGTTTATATGGAATAAATTCGATTTGGTTTAAGGATCCAAGATAATTTTCTTTTAACCTGTACCATGAGTTATCCATCAACACTAATTTTTCTCTCAAGTTTTTACTTGAAATAGTAGAAAAGCAATCTTCAAATTGTTTCTCAGTAAGCTTAGTTTTGAAATTAGGCAAATTATGATCTGTAATTTTACCACTTATACTATCTATAATGACGCTGGAATGATCACTTTTTTGATATATCACATCAAAAACATTGTTTAGTCTAATCTTATTAAAGCCCTTTACATGCTCATTTAAAAAATTTACCTCCATCTCTGGTGGTGTATAATATTTATATGCTACTTGTTTTAATGCCATTTGTTCAAAGTATATAGTAGTGTACTTCGGTTATCAGCAAAATATTTAAACACAATACCAAATTGCAATCTTTTCCTATTCGAGGCACTATTTTCCTCACATTTTTGAATGATGAATGTCCAAGTTTCTGCATGTTATTCTAATTTTAGGCTAATTGACTTAATCCGTTTGTAAAATGATTGGTGGCATAGGGTTTGCACTAATAAATTTGAAAACAATAAAACAATTGATATGGATACAGGATTAAGCAAACTTTCAACAGCATTAGATGCATTGGTATTAAGGCAAAATATAACTGCTTCAAACATTGCAAATATAGATACTGAAGGATATACCAAAAGAAAGGTAGAATTTGAAAAGCATCTACAAGAAGCAAAACTAAATGGTAACGATACAGATGTGAAACCATCAATTGAAGTGACCGATCAAAAAGTAGATCTTGATACTGAATTAATTGAAATGGCTGAAACCCAGATGAAAGTTCAATTTGTGACTAGAATGATTAGGAGCCAGTTAGAATTGACAAAAATGGGAATAACTGGTAATCCAAATTCTAGACTTTAACGAAATTAAAAATTATGTCATTGATAACCTCAAACAGCTTATTTCAAACAGCAGCAAGTGGACTTGAAGTCCAAAAAAAACGATTAGAAGCTGCAGCACAAAATATTGCAAATTCTAGAGTCTCGTCAGCACCAGGCACTATAGGATATCAAATTAAATCAGTTTCCAGTAAGGGGCCCGACGATATAAATTTTTTAAATGTTTTTGAAAGTCAACTAGAAGGTGTATCAAACCTGCAGAATGAAATAAATTCTTCTTCAAATTTAGGACCAACTTCTGAAATTGTTGAAACAGCAAAATACAGATATGAATACGAGCCAAACCATCCAGATGCAGACGAAAATGGTATGGTACAATACCCTGATGTAGATATGGTTGGTGAAATGGCAGCAATGGTAAGCGCAAATAGATTGTATGAGGCAAATTTGAGCGTCATTGAAGCTGCTAAACAAATTATGAAAAGATCATTGGAGATATAATGAAAATAAATTTTAACATTCCCAGTAGTTTTAATAAAAAAGATAATTTAGAGCAACGAAACATTAATCCACCTAAAGATTTACCGGCTCTAACTAAAAATGAAAGTGAAACGATAGAGAAATCGTTTAAAAATGATATTGCTTACCAAAGTTATGATTACTCCGGAAGTAAAAGTATTAATACTAGCCAATCAGGTAATTTACTTGATATTAGAGGGTAATTATTAAATTTATTTTAAATAAATAATTAGATGATAATAAATAATATACCAACAATTGAATCCTCCCTAACTGGCGAAGTTTCAAAAGTAAAAAATGAACAAGAGTCAACTTATGGAGACGCCTTTGGTGATATGTTGTCAAATACTTTAGGTACGTTGAATGACAGCATAAATGCTGCAAACGAGGGCGCGGAATCCTTTTTATCAGGTGAAACCGAAAATGTACATGAGGTAATGCTGAAAATGCAAGATGCACATATTCAATTCCAGCTTATCACTGAGGTAAGGAATAAAATGGTAGAGGTTTATCAAGAAATTAGTCGCATGCAAATTTAATTTAATTTAGAGGATATTAATGGCAACTTCGGACAGTCAGATACAAGAATTTTTTGGGGTAATGAATAGTGCCCAAAAAGTGATGTTTGGTTTACTACTAAGCTTAGTTATAATCATTTCAGGAGCGATTTTCTTTTGGGCTCAACAAGATGAGCAAGTACTATTATTTGGTAACTTAAATCCAGATAATGCAAATGCAATAGTCCAAAAACTAGACGAAAAAAATATTGACTATGAAATTAGCAATGGTGGAAATGCGATATATGTACCAAGTGATAAAGTTCATGCACTTAGACTAGAATTAGCATCGTATGGCAGTGGAAATACTGATAGTAAAGGATATGAATTATTTGACTCACAATCGCTTGGTATGACTGATTTTATGCAACAAGTCAATCAAAAAAGAGCCTTAGAAGGAGAATTACAACGTTCAATTAATAGTTTAACTCAAGTTCAAAATTCAAGGATTCATTTAGTTCTACAGGAAAGATCGCCTTTTGAAGAATCGTCTGTAGAAGCTTCTGCTTCAGTTATATTAACATTAGAACCAGGAAATCGACTCTCCAACAATCAAACAGCAGGTATAGCGTCACTTATTTCTGGTAGTGTTGAAGGGTTGTCACCAAATAGTGTAGTTATTTTAGACCAACTGGGTAATCGGTTGAGTGACGATGCTGATCGAGACTCGGGTGGGGATATGGGCAATATTCAGATGCAAATCAAGCAAAAATCCGAAGCATATCTGACAGAGAAAGGGCAATCAATGCTAGATAGAGTGTTAGGAGCTGGTAATAGTATTGTACGGGTCTCAGTTGAACATGATTTTCAGAAAGTAATGATAGAGAGAGATAGTTTTGATCCAGATTCTAGAATAATTATTTCTGAAACAAATAGTGACCAAACAACTGCAGATATTGACAGAGAACAAATCAACGCAACTGATTACACACCTGTTGAATATATGGATGAGGCTTTGGTCATTGGAGAAAACAATATTGAGTCATCAACCCAATCTAGAAATTATGAAGTGAGTCGAGAAAAGCAGTATATAGAAGAAACTCAAGGTGAGATTATCGACATAACAGCTTCAATATTACTTAATCAAAAAGTAGAACAATCATTAGATGGTAATGGTGAACCCGTTACAGTTCCTATTCCTTACGACGATGATCAAATAAATGAATTCAGAAATCTACTAGCAATGGCTTTAGGCATAGAAGCTAATGCTGGCGGTACACTTGTAGATAAAATAGCTGTTTCACAAATAGAATTTGAGTACAGTCCATATAGGGAAAATATTGATTATCAAAACAATCAACCTAGTGATTTTAGTGATATCATAAGGTGGTCATTAATTGCTATTAGTATGTTGTTGGTAGCATTTTTAACAAATAATGTAAGAAAGAATTTTACTGGATCGGTCATGCAAACCACTAGTGATTTTCAAATGGCTAATAATGAAATAGGAGGAGCCCCTGATGTAGCTTCATTGCCTGAACAGAACCTAGATCAACCTCAACAAATGGAACAACCAGCATTAGAAGGTGAAAGTCAAGCTTCTAAACAAAATACAGATGCAATCAAGGACGAAATAGAAAAACTCTTTGTTAGTCAGCCATCAAAAGCTTCTGAAGTAGCTCGTATGATGTTTGAAAATGGATAATAAAAAATCATGAAGAATTTTAAATCCCTATCTGGTTCAGAAAAACTAGCGATTTTAGTAATGAGTATTGGCCTGGATGCTGCAAAAGAGGCACTTAAAGGGTTAAAACCAAAAGAAATTTCTAAAATCATCGTCGATGTCTCAAGGCTAGGTAAGATTCCAAAAGAAGTAGTTGCCCAAGTTTTAGATGAGTATTACAAACTTATGAATACATCAAATGAAACTGTTAAAGGAGGTTCTGAGCAAGCTCAGAAAATGATAGCTTCTTTAGGAGAGGATCATAACACTGACCAAATTAATACATTGATAAAAAAAGATACAGCATTATCAATATTTGATGAATTCCAGCAGACCAAAGTAGCAAGTATTTCGGATTTTTTAAAAAATGAACATCCACAGGTAATTGCTCTAATTTTTTCACAATTAAAGTCTGATAAGGCTGCTCAATTATTAGCAACTTTTGAAAAAGAAAAACAAGCCGATATAATGAATAGACTGGTTGTAATGAATGAAATATCACCAGATGTTATAGTAGAAATTAGTGAGGTAATTCAGGAAAACTTCGGATTTATGAATATTGAGGGTGAAGAAAGCTTATCTGGCACCTCAATGGTTGCACAAATATTAAATAATACAGATCAAGATGTAGAAGAAAATATTCTTGGTTCTATAGCCAAATATGATGAAGATCTTTCTACTCAAGTTAGAGATCAAATGTTCTTATTTACTGATATTCTGAATATTGACAAAGATGCAATGCAAGCAATAAATCTTGAAAT
>JAYPBC010000008.1:38777-71864 GCA_038124025.1 Balneola sp.
GGCTGATTTAGCTAAGGCTCTAAAAGGACAAGCTATTGAACTAGCAGACAAATTTTTCAATAATATGTCGGGTCGAGCTGCTGATATGATAAAGGAGGATATGGAGAACTTAGGGCCTTTAAAAGCTGCCGATGTTAAAGAGGCACAGCAAAATATTATCCGGAAAATACGTGACTTAGAAGCCAAAGGTGAGATAGTATTAAATAAGGATGAGGAAGATTTTATAGAGTAATGTATTTAGAGTCAGATAAAAATATGATACAAAAAAAAGATTCCTACGAGATTTTAAATTATCAAAAAATTTTTGACGAGGATAATCAATCAACAGAATTAAACCGTTTAAGAAATAACGAAAATGTAAACTTGATAATAGCGGAAGAGAAAATTAAGTGGGAAAAAGATACAAAAGCTAAAACTCAAGAAGCTTATGATAAAGGGTATGAAAAGAGTTCTCTTGAAGGAAAATTAGAACTAGAGAAACAATCTATACTCTTCAAAAAAATGTACAATGAGTTGAATCATTATTGGTACAAAGATAAAGAAGAATTCACATCATTTTTGATGGAAATAGCGGTCAATTTGGCTCAAGAAATTGTGGGAAAAGTTGAAGTCTCCGATGAATACGTCGATGAACAAAATGATAAATTGATAGAAATTATTGGTAAAGTTGAAAAAAATCTAAAACCTAACATTGAAGTATCTAGTAATGATATAGATTCGGTTAAAAGTTTAATCAATAATTCAGGATTAGAACATATGGTTTCTTTAAGACCAAATTTAGAATTATTACCAGGAGAATTTGTGATTGATACCAATAAAGAGAGATGGATTAACACTAGAAAAGGCCTTTTAGAGGCATTTGGTAGAAAAGACTAAAAATGCACAATAAATTAGAGCAAACACTTTCTGATTTAATTATTAATAAGAAAGAAAAATTCGGAACCACACTTAAAAAACCCTATAAAGTTGGTAAACTTCAATCAATTGTTGGGACAGTTATAGAATGTATAGGTATCGATGCAACAGTTGGTGAGTTATTTGGTATCGAAAATATTGATGGAAATGTAATAAAAGCAGAGGTTATCGGAATTAAAGATGGTAAGGCACTTCTTCTTCCATTTGATAAGATAGTTGGTTTAAAGGAAGGTTGTATTGTATACTCATTGGGTAACTCTTTAACTATAAAAGTTGGTGAAGGGTTAATGGGTAGAGTATTAGATGCTAATGCACAACCCATAGATGGTAAAGGTAAAATTGCACGATCGGATGAAGAAGATTTATATAAAAATGCACCTACTCCGCTAGAGCGAGAACCAATTCGAGACGTTTTTAATTCTGGAATAAGATCAATAGATGCTTTTAATACAATAGGCATAGGTCAAAGATTAGGTCTTTTTGCTGGATCTGGTGTTGGTAAAAGTGTTTTAATGGGCATGATCGCAAAAAATTCTTCTGCAGATGTAAATGTAATTGGTTTAATCGGTGAAAGAGGAAGAGAAGTCCAAGAATTTGTATCCGATACACTTGGATCTGATGGTTTGAAGAAATCAATTGTTATTGCTTCTACTTCCGATACTTCAGCAATGAGCAGAATTAAAGCAGTATTTACTGCTACAGCCATTGCGGAATATTATAGAGATAAAGGGTTAAATGTCTTACTAATGATCGATTCTATTACTAGGGTTGCTATGGCGCAGCGTGAAATTGGTTTAGCTACAGGTGAACCACCTACAAGTAAAGGTTATACCCCTAGTGTATTTAGTCTTTTACCCAAACTACTTGAAAGGCCAGGAAAAACAAAGAAAGGCAGTATAACAGCGTTGTATACCGTGTTGGTAGATAATGATGATATGAATGAGCCAATAGCTGATGCAGTCCGGTCTATTTTGGATGGCCATATCGTCTTATCAAGAAAATTAGCTCACAAAAACCATTACCCAGCGATTGATGTCTTGGAAAGTATTTCCAGAGTTATGGCAAATATTGTAACAAAAGATCAAAGAAATATCATGATGAAGGCGCGAAGTTTGCTTGCTATTTACCAAGAAGCAGAAGATTTAATCAATATAGGGGCATATGTAAGTGGATCTTCCAAAAAAATTGATGAAGCAGTCGAAAAAAATGAAAAATTGGTATCGTTTTTGATACAAGATATAGAAGAAATTTACGATCAAAACGGATATTGGTCTAAACTTGAAGAAATAGTGTCTTAAGAGTGAAAAAATTCAAATATAAATTAGAAGCAGTTTTAGAGCACAAAAAACTCACACTAAATCGTGTGCAAAAAAAACAATCTGATTTACTTCGTGAAAAAGCATTGATTAACGAAGAATTAAAATTAATTGCACAAACAAAGAATGAATTATCAGAAAAGAGCAAGTTTAAAAACATTAATGATCTTAAAATTCATGACAATAAACTGTCAGGGTATAGACGTAGAGAAAGAGAATTAATAGAAAAAAGATCATTTACTGAAGAAGAGATTACAAAAAGCTCAAATGCTTTAAAGAAGGCACACATTGCAAAAAGAAGTATTGAAATAGACAAAGAACGCAAACAGAATACATATACTGAGGCTTTGAATAAAAAAATTGAGTCTAGTTTATCAGATCTAGTAATTCAAAACTTTGTTAGACAGTAATACTCAAAATGAAATTCACAAAAAAGAAAATCATAATACTAGTAGCTATATCACTGAGTGTACTTATACTCGGTGTTTTAGGGTTTTATTTATTATATCCAAAAATAAATTCAGAAAAATATCAAGAAACAGTGCAACTGGTAGAAGAAGAAAATGCGCTGAATGCTACTCTGAATAGTTCAGAATCTGAAAGTAGTAATTTGGAAAATAAACTTGATGCAATCGACTCAGAAAGTCGAAAAATGTTAGTTGAACCTTATAAGACTCAAATTGATTCACTAGAGTCCATAATTAGTGAACTAGAACGTTTAAGAGATGAGCTAATAACAGATAAATCAGACTTGAACGAAGTAATAAAAAAATTAGATGAAGAAGTAAGTCAAAAGGTAACGTTTGAAGAAGAATTAAAGGGAATTTTAAGTTTGGACGACAAGCAATTGAGTCCAATTCTCGAAAAAATGAATGACATGAAAGTCGCAGATTTATATCAGGGTTCCAATATCAATCAAAAACAGAAAATTTTACGTTGTCTGGAGCCAGAAAAAGCAGCAAAATTATTGGAGGCAGTAATCAAATGAGCATATTAGGTGTTAATATTGATACTAGCAATGTTCCAAAAATGGAAACATCTCAAACGATTGGTGGTAAGGTTCAAGAGGCCTCCAAAACGTTTAATGAATTTTTAAAGAGTAGTCCTGGAGATGAAAATAATCAAGAAGGATTTGTCAGTGAAGATAATAGCTCAAATTCAGATTTTGAAACTACTGAAATTATTGAAACTACTGAAACTACTGAAATTATTGAAACGGAGAATATTCAAAATATTGAAGAGGCAGATCAAATAGTAGATGAAAATCTTTTGGTTGATAACCAAAATAAGATTACAACAAATATACATGAACAAAAGAGTAGTGTAAACGGAAAGACAGTAATGGGATCTTTAGAGCTAAGTGATTCCATATCGTTTTTAAATAGTGCAGAAAAAAAACAATCAATAGATGCATTGAACAATTCTATATACAAAGGTAATTTTATAAACAATCAAATTGAAGCTGATGAAATTATCGCTGATCAAATTGATGCTGATCAAATAGAATTATTAGATGAAATAAACATCAAAAATATTAATGGGGATAAAATTCAAAATCACGCCATTAAAGATGTTAAAAGCGTCACGGGGGTTACTAATAAAGTTAGTGTAAATGAGGAAATAACTTTAAAACCAACTACTGAAGGTACGCCCGAAGTGATAACAACAGACTCTGAAATGAGTCAAGAAGATGTACAATTAAATATTGGAACTAAAGGGTTTGAATACAGTAGTAAAACTAACAAAGGATCAATATATAATTCCAACTTTGACCAAAATAATCTTCAACAAATCAAGGAATTAGCAGCTGAAAGGTTATCGACAAAGAATGAACTAATTGAAGAGAAATCTAAAGTTAATCTAGATGTACATGCAGTCAAAGATTTAGGTAAAAATAACTTGAATCTAGATCAAATCATTTCATCCCCTCTTTTTCCAATACAAATAGATCTAGTTTCAGGAAAGAATAACTCAATTACTAAAGAAAATAACGATACAATAGATCAAACATTTATCAACTCTACTTCTAAAGATTTGAGTAATAATGTTCAAATGAATGAAATCTCGAAAGTACAAAGAACTTCATTTAGTGAACATATAAGTAAGATTATGGATCAAAAAGAAATGATTTCAAAACTTTGGTCTAAATCTTATGTAGAATTTGAAAATGGCCAAAGAGTAGATGTATTTGCCAGAAAATTTGAAAATGAGTTTCAGTTTAGAATAGAGACAAATCAATCTGATCTCCAGCAGAAAATCGAGAATGAAGTAGATAAAATTAAAGAAGGATTACAGAACAAATTTGAAACGGATATAAATTTCTTTTTTGGAAAAAATAATGAATCCAAATCGAATGAAGGTGATAGGTCGTCAACGCAAAAATTAAATCCTATGAAAGATACAGATCATTCTAAAGACGAAGTTAGTAACGAAGGAATTAGTCAAAAAAGTCTTGGATATAACTCTAATGAATGGGTAGCGTAATGAATGTAAATGGAATACAAAGTACAAGCAATCCTTATGCAGGTAATAGCGCAGATAGGAATGCAATGGGTCAACAAGAATTTTTACAGTTGCTGGTTGCCCAAATGAAAAATCAAGATCCAATAAATCCAATGGATGGAACTGAATTTGCAAGCCAGCTTGCTCAGTTTAACTCAGTAGAACAGTTGATAGGTGTTAATAGTGCACTTACTGATTTGCAACAAAGTCAAAATATAATGAGTGCAGGGTTAACTAACTCAATGGCCGCATCATTGACAGGAAAAGAAGTAAAGGCTTTGTCCAATGAATTTAATTTGCAAGAAAATTCATCATTAGATTTTTCTTTTAAAATACCAAAAAGTGCTACAGAAGTTGAAATAATTATAAAAGATGAGAATGGGAATCAAGTATTCACTGAAACTATGAAAGGAGTCCAAAAGGGTGAGCATGATTATTCTTGGGATGGCTCTAGCGCAAACGGTGATAAAATGCCGAATGGTAAATATACAGTGGAAGTAAGACCAATGAGTGGTGATTCTCCTATGTCTGTTTTGACTTACACTAAAGGTATGGCAGAGAGAGTTAAATTTACAGGTTCAGGGGTATATCTTATTGTCAATGGACTGGAAGTAGCAATCGGTAATGTTGAAGAAATTGGTGTCAAAAACGACTAATAGATTTTAAATAAAACAAACAATAAAAAATAAATAATACTATGGCGTTACTAAAATCAATGAATTCTGGCGTAAGTGGCTTGAATGCATTTCAAAAAAAGATGGATGTAATTGGTAATAATATTGCTAATGTTGAAACTATTGGGTTTAAATCCTCAAGAGTTACTTTTTCACAGTTAATGAGTAAAAATGAAGCGAGAAGTGGAGCTGGATCTGCCGCACCACAATTAACAGATCAAATTGGACTGGGTGTACGTGTTGGAAGTATAGATAGAGATTTCTCTCAAGGTGCACTTCAGTCAACAGGTATGAATACTGATCTTGCTATAGAAGGCGACGGTTTCTTTGTAGTAAATAACAATGGTCAAAATTATTATTCCAGAGCAGGGAATTTTTCATTCAATAAAGATGGATTCTTAGTATCAGGTGATGGTAATATGATTCAAGGATTTATGGCCGATGCCAATGGAAACGTAAATACTGGAACGTTAGAAGATTTAAGAGTTGATTTTGAAGGTACTGTTCCTCCAAAAAGAACAGAAGTAGTAACAGTAGGTGGAAATCTTAATTCTACAACAAGTACGTATAGAACTCTTCAGTCTCAATCGAGTCTTAAAGTAAGTGGTAGTTCTGCCCAGGCGAGCGCCCTTTTAAATGATCTAGATCAGACAAGTACTCAATTTGTTAATGGTGATACACTTACATTGGACATTATTTTACCTGATGGAACAGCGCCTGTTAATCCTATTACATTTACCTATGGTGTAGATGGAACTACGGTTGAGGATATGGTTAATGTTTATAATGCACAATTAAATCCTCTAGACGTAAGCATGAGTTTAGTTGATGGAGTTGTAAATGTTAAGTCAACAGTAATGGGTGAGACCGAATTAGAAGTTCAGGGTCTAGATATTGTTGGTGCTGGTAGCTTGAATTTCCCTATATTCAACACCATTAATGAGGGAAGTACTGGTTCGCATACGATAAGTACTACAGTATTTGATACTCTTGGGAATCAACATTCATTGATAGTTAGAATAATTCAAGAAGCTGAGGATACTTGGACTTATGAAGCAAGTTTCTTAGATGGCGAGACGATTACTAGTGGTAAAACGGGAAGTCTTGATTTTCTTAACGGAGATGTTGTACAATCAAATTTTGAAATAACATATGAAAGTTCTAATGGTACTTCAAATACAATAACTATTGGATTAGGTGATCCTCAGGAAGGCATTTCATTTAATCAATATGGTGGGACAACTACTCTTAAAGCTTTATCTCAGGATGGATATGGTCAAGGAAAATTGATTGATGTTGGAATTTCCGGAGATGGAATGCTTGAAGGTGTATATGATAATGGGAATACAGTTCCAATTGCATTTTTAGCATTAGCTGATGTCCAGAATGTTAATGGATTAGAACAGGTGACAGGTGGTCTTTTTAAAGCGTCATCAGCAGCTGGTGAAATAATAACCGGTTTTGCAAATGAGATGGGTTCATCTGTTGCTGCTGGTTTCCTTGAGACTTCTAATGTGGATTTAGCGAGGGAATTTACAGAAATGATAACTTCACAGAGAGCTTATCAATCTAATGCCCGAGTAATTACAACATCCGATGAAATGTTAGTTGAGGCAGTAAATCTGAAGAGGTAACAAGACTATATTAGTTGAAAATAACTAAATATGTTACTTTGTAAATTATTAAATTTTATATAACACCTTACTTAATTAGTAAGGTGTTATATCTTTTTTACCTAAAATATAATTGTAAGTTGATAATGCAATATTCCCTAAAATGCTGAAGGACAAAGGATACTTATTTTCACTTGTTTTCGTAGTGCTCTTGATACTTTTAACTTTTACTGATCCGTATAAAAGTTTCCTTGGGTTTTTAGATCCCGCAGGTATATTTATTGTTGAATTCTTTGACCCATTATCTCTTTTAATTGTTGTTGGTGGTTGTTTTGCTGCAACAGTCATGCATTTTAGTGCAAGTAAAGTTAAACTAGCATTTCAACAGGTAACTAAGTTAATGCAGTATGTTAACATGGACTTAAGGACAGAGCTAGAAATGCTAACATTATTTGCGAGAAGAGTAAGATCGAACGGGATTTTGTCTATGGATGAAGACGTGGATCATATGTATAGTGAATATATGCAAACTGGGATGAGAATGGCGGTTGATGGCTATGATCCTGTTGTTCTAGAAAAGATATTGGAAGATGAAATAACTAATCTTAATTATAAATACGATTTATGTGTAGATGTCCTAAATGGCATTAAAGATTACGCACCAGGTTTTGGTATGATTGGTACGGTGGTAGGTATGGTTCTTTGTCTCGCTAATGCAATGACCGGAGATGTACCACTGATTATTGCTGGCGTAAAAATAGCATTGCTTACGACATTGTGGGGATCAATCATTGCAAATGTAATAGCCTCACCATTGGCAGGTAAGTGTGAGTTTTTAGCAGCATTGGTTGAAAGAAGAAATAAAATGTATAAAGATGCCATACTTGCAATGGTTCAAAAAATAAATCCAAGAGAATTGGAAGAGAGGTTATTGACGTATATTGACGCTGGTGATAGAGTAGAATATTTAAAACACCATCAAGAATTAAAAGGATTGAAAGAGAGGGATGCAAAGTTATATTCTATCTGGAAAGAAACAACAGGATTAGAAATCACAGAATGGGAAAATCTAAAGAAAAAAGTGCAAGTTGGTTAGTTACCTATTCGGACATGGTAACGCTACTTATGTCGTTTTTCCTAGTCCTATGGATACTTTCACCTGGAGTAACAACAATCACATATGATACAATAATTGATTTGTTTGAAGATCAATCAGGGTTACTTGATGCTGCAAATAAATCACCCCAGTCAAATAGTGAAACCCCAACACCAGAACGTGTGGTCGATTATATTGAGCAAACGAGAGCTGCTTGGCAAGAATTAGCAGATGTTGTAAAAGAGGCAAATGTAACGGAACAAATGGATCTTGAGTTTCAACACCCTGATAAAGTACTTATTACACTTAATGATTCATTAACTTTTAATAGTGGTTCAGATGTATTATTACCTCTGGCAGAATTAGTTTTAGGTTCCGTTGCAAATGTTATTGTTGCCGAGCAATCACTGGTAGAGGTACAAGGCCATACAGATAGTGTGCCAATATATAGTGAAAAATTTAATTCTAATTGGCATTTAGGGGCTGCAAGGGCTGTTACTGTAGTTCAATATTTAGTAAATGCTACTCAATTATCACCCGAAGATTTCAAAGCTAGTAGTTATGGTGAACATAAACCTGTTTCAACTAATTCTACTGCAGGTGGGAGACTCGAAAATAGAAGAGTAGAAATTTATATTAGAAAAGAATGGAATATGGTAGAAAGATATGTTATTGAGCAAATGTTTGAGGTTGGATGATAGATGGCAGAAATCGAAGATATAGAAGAAGTTTCAGATGAAAAGAGTGGAAATACCAAATCAAAATTAATTGAGTTTGGTATATATGCTACTACTGCTTTAATATTCTTAATCATTGCATACTTTTTAGTAAATAGTTTATACCCCGGAATATATAAGTTTCGAAATCTAGAAAAATCGGACAATAGCGTAAAAACAGTAGATCAACCAGAAGTTGAATATGATTTACTTATGTTAAAGACCGTTGTAAATCCAAAAGGAAGCGGTGCAAACAGGTTTTTGATGGTGGAAGTTGCTATAAATCCTATATTAGATTTTTCATCAGAATTTGAAAAGATGAATCCAAAGTTGACCAGTTTAACAGGTGAATATTTTGCAAGTAAAACGGTAGAAGAATTAGCTGAAGTAAAGAATAGAGAACTATTTAAAAATGAATTAGCAGAACAGATTAATAGATATACGAAAGCCGCAACAGGTAATAATTTGGTTTACGAATTATATTTCGTACAATTTATTATGCAATAACTTAGGTGAAGTCGATTAATTGGTATTATGCAAGAAGATAATTTAAAAAAGGAACAATCAAATTCTGATAAAACTATCACGAATTATGATTTTCAGCATCCTAGAATTGTATTTGGGAAAGAATACATGAGAATTGTTAGTGAAAATAGTCGAGAGCTAGCAAGATCTTTAAGTCAATTCTTTGGAAATCTTTCTAAGATAGCTGTTGATTCGTCAATTAATAAAGTAAATGAGTATACCAGCGATCAATTTATAGAGACATTAAATGATTCGTTAACTGTCTCTCAAAATCTACTGAATGAGTCAGAAGGGGCATTATTTCTTATGTTTCCAACGGATTACTGCCACAAATACATAAATAAAGAGAGTGGGGGTACCGGGGATATTAAGCCTGATAGAGTCGATTTGACTGCTATTGAGCAAAAGATTTTATCCAGACTTTCAAAAGGCGTATTAAACCAAATTTTTAAGGTGTGGGAACCCATTATATCTATGTCTTTGAAAAGTTCAATCTTTGAAAAAGACTATGAATTATTAGCACTTAAAAAAGCTGACAAACTTGTTGTCGTTGAATTTGAGTTAAGTTTTGGTGAAGTAAAAGAAATAATTCAAATTGGATATACATCAACCTTTCTAAAGGAAGTAGTCAGTGATAACTTTAATCAAAGTCAATCATTTGTTGCCACTAACTTAGACGATAGTGAAATTAAATCATTTGAAGCAACAATAAAAAATATGCCACTTACATTAAAAGTGTTATTAGGTCAAATTAATATGGGAATTGATGACTTGAATCAAATACAAGTAGGTGATGTTTTACCGTTAAAACAAAAAATCAGTCAGCCATTAAACGTTTTAGCGGAAGACAAAATTAAATTTAAAGCTTACCCAGGCCAAAGTGATGGTCATAGATCAGTTAAACTCGTAGAGATTGTAAAAGAAACAATTATAAAACAAACTATTTAATATTATGAACGAAGAAGAAATTGAAGATGAAAATGTACAAGGAGATACTGAGTCTGAAACAGAAACAACAATAGATGAATCTGCAGATCAGATACCTAAAGAAGATGAAAATGTAACTTCAGATGAGGATACTAAAGCTGAAAAAGTTGAATTCCATGAATTTGATGATGTAGATAAAACAGATATTGATTCATCAAATAATCTTGATATGCTTAAGGATGTTAACGTTGAGGTATCAGTAGAATTGGGTCGTATCACTATGCCACTGGGTGATGTGCTAAATTTATCTAAGGGATCAGTAGTAGAACTAGAAAATTTGGCAGGTGAACAGATAAATGTATTGGTCAATGGACTAAATATTGCTATGGGAGAAGTTGTGGTTATAGGTGAACATTTTGGGGTGAGAATCTCTAAACTAATTTCTACTAAACTTAAAAATCATTAATGAGCAATTTTCAACCTAATACTTTTAAATCTAAAACCAAATCTGGAAAATATTTGAGGTATATCTCATTTTTTGGTATTGGTGTCATGGTAATCTGGTTGCTATTAGTATTAAGTATGGATAGTAATGTCGGGACAAGTGGTGATTCCGAAGAAACACGATCAAACCTTGGTGTATACATAACATTTATTGGTTTAGTAAGTGCATTGGTGTATGTCTATTGGCTATCTTTAAAGAAAACATCGCTGATTTCTGATGAGGTTTCATCTGAAAATTTAAAGATTATAGAAAGACTAGACATTGACGAGAATTCTAGAATTATAGTTATGGAAGTCAACAATGAAATTTGGGTTCTTTCAGCGAGTCAATCTAATATGAGTATGTTAGGTAAATTTCAAAAAAATGATTGGCTAAGCAAAGATAAAACTGTGAGTTTTGAAGAATAATTTCTGTTATAAATCGCTTATATATAAAATTAATCGATGAAATTAAATTCATTAAAAATCCCTTATCTAATTCTAGTATTTTTTTTAACTAGCCCATCAACCGCTTATGGTTTTGATGCACCCATGCTGGGTAAGAATTTTTCGCAGACACTGGTTCAATTTCAAACCCCCATCTTTGCTCAAATACCCCCAATTGGTATTCAAATTGGAAATCAAGATGATTCAGATGAAGATGAGCTGGCACTTGCAATCCAAGCTTTATTACTGATTACCATATTATCTTTTGGTACGGCTATAATTACAATGATGACTAGCTTCACCAGGATAGTGATTGTTTTTTTCTTTTTAAGAATGGGACTTGGAACACAGCAATCCCCGCCAAACCAGGTATTGATTGGTCTAGCTTTGTTTCTTACGATTTTCATAATGAAGCCAACAATTGATCAAATAAACGAAGAGGCTTATCAACCATATGTGCAAGAAGAAATGAATCAGATTGAAGCATTAGCTGCAGCTTCTGTCCCAATCAAAGAATTTATGATTAAGCAAACGGATGAGGATAATTTATTATACTTCATGGATATGGCGGGTATATCTAGTGTTGATGCTATTAATGAACTACCAATTTTTGTTGTAGTACCAGCATATACATTAAGCGAACTTACCGTTGCTTTCCAAATAGGATTTATGATTTATCTACCATTTATGATAATTGATTTAGTAGTTGCTTCAATATTATTATCCGTGGGAATTATGTTTTTGCCGCCAGTTATGGTATCACTACCATTCAAAATACTAGTTTTTGTTTTAGTAGATGGTTGGTATTTATTGGTACAATCATTAATTGAGAGTTTTAACTAGCAGATTATGAACATTGAAACTTCGCTTTACTGGGTACAAGAAATGCTCCAAGCGGTTGTTATATTGACATCCCCAGCAATGTTAGCTGCGTTAGTTTTAGGTCTTATGGTGGCAGTATTTCAAGCTGCTACGTCAATTCAAGAAATGACTTTAAGTTATATACCCAAAATGGCAGCTGTTGTAGTGGTATTATTTTTTAGCTTTTCATTCATGCTGCAATTTATGGTTGATTTTATGATTAACATTTTCAATGCAATAGCAAATATTTAGCATTCTATTGCTAGCAAATATATTTTTTGTCTTTAAGTTTAAACATAATATTATCAGCATTTTTTATCTTTCTAAGAGTCACGGGATTCTTTTTATCCGCACCTTTCTTTAACGGTAATTCGATACCAAATCAAATAAAAATATATGCATCAATTATATTCTCTTTTTTAATTTTAAATGTACTAGTATTACAAGGTTTTAATCCAACTCTGGAATTGTCAATACTGGAGATATCTATAATAGTAATTAGGGAAATACTAATAGGTGTAGCACTAGGTTTTACTGGTCAAATCATATTTTCGGGTTTAGACTTAGCGGGGTCACTTATTAGTTATCAGACTTCCCTTAGCTTTGCAAATATGGTTGATGCCTCAACTCAGCAACAAAATAGTGTACTTAGTAATTTACTCACTACGTTAGGAGTATTAATATTTCTAGGGATAGGTGGGGAAAAAATACTACTAAACGGACTTATTAAAAGCTTTGAGATAGTGCCGCTTGGGACGGGTAATGTTTACTACATAGGTCCTTACTTATTAGAAATAGCAACATTTCTATTTCTAATAGGATTACAAATAACTATACCATTTATCTTAGTAATTCTTCTTATAGATGTCTCACTTGCTATTTTTGCTAGAATAATGCCTCAAGTGAATTTATTGTTCATTTCACTTCCAATAAAATTTGGGGTTGGTCTAATTCTCTTAATTTTATTAATTCCATACTTACCGACTATTTACGAGATAATATTCACTCGAATTCCGGAATACTTAATGGAAATGATAGAAGTAATTAGTAGGTAGAGGACTACTTTTAAATAGTAAAATCGATATTACTACCAATGGTAGAATTGCTCTTTAGATGATCAATTTGCTTCTGTTCTGTCTCTTTTTCTAACGAAAACTTTTTCCGGGCACTATTATATTCTTCTTTTCTCGATGAATTCATATTTAGTAAAAATTCTCTTGAATTATACCGCTTGTTAGCTTCATTATTTTCATCATTGGTATTATTTTTTACTGGTTCGACTCGTGATACAGGATTAGTCTCATCGATATCTTGTCTGAATCGATCAATGAAGCTTAGATAAGAAGATTTTGACAGTTTTTTTAAACGCATAAGAATAATTTCTTAACTTATCGGCAAATTTCAAAAAAACTTTAAAGATTCTATTTTAGTTTAGAGTTAAGTCAGCCCTCAGCTGAATTAATAACTTACCTATAATTTGAGAAATTCTGGCTTCTGATATATCTAATAGTAAACCGATTTCTGTCATTGTCATATTTTCATAATAATATAACATCAGAATTAATCGGTCTCTATTTTTGAGATTATTAATCTTACTTAAGATTTGATCTGTTTTCTCTCTAGACTCTATTTCTTCATCCGGTCTTTGATTTGACACATCTTCTAATATTTGATAGGGATTAGCAGAATCACCATCATTATCATAACTATCAAGTGATAGGACATGTCTTTGATGAACATTAGTCATTAAGTCATTATAATCATCGATATCCATTTGAAGCCTTTCTGATAATTCATTATCAGTAGGCTCTCTACCTAATTCTTGACTAAGTATTGATATGGCTTCTTGAATTCTACCATAATCAACTCTGTGTTTTCGTGGCAACTGATCTACACTTCTTAAATAATCGATTATGCTACCTTTAATTCTATAATAAGCATATGTACTAAATTGTACATTTTTTTGACAGTCAAAACTATCTAAAGCCTGAATTAAACCAACTATAGCTGAATTTTCAAGATCTTCAAATTGAGTATGTAACGTATTGGGTTTATTTATTTTACCTATAATACTTCTAACTAATGGAAGAGATTTACTTATTATTAGATCTCGTAAACTTGATTTTTTTTCTTCGCAGTATAGTTTTGTGAGTTCTTCTAAGTTTTTTTCTTCTATCATTGTTAAAAATGTATTTCTAATCTAAATGTGGGATGTAGAATAGTATTTATTCATTAAATAAACTTGGTTAACATCTAAATGATATGAAATTTATTTTTCAATGTTATCATTTTGTCTAATTACTTTAATCAAATACATAGAAAAATAAAACACTGCAAATAGAACCATAAACGTAAATATACTTCTATACAGTGCCATTTCTATACTTAGACCAGCTAGGAGTAATAATGCGAAAGTAACTAAAGTAATAATTAGAATTATGGTTAATATCATTTTTCTCTAAAGCGTAATTAACGGGGTATTAGTTTTTATTAAGTTTAATAATTTGGTTACTTAATATATCAAATTGCGTCCGAATATCATCGTCAACATTAGTTATTCGTAAACATTGGTTACTTTTCATTAATTCTGCAATAATATTTTTTTTGATAACTTGCCCAAAATATGGAATGTCTTTATTTAGAAAGTTTTTAATTAGATGTTTAAACTTAGAATAAGTCTCTAATCCGTCTTCTTCGTTTTCTGATTGGTTTATTATAGCATTAAATTTATAATCATCTGTTACATTGAAAACATATTTACAAAGTCTATATACATCAGATATTGAAGTAGGTTCATCAATAAGAACTAAATTAGAATAATCTGAAACATCAAGTATCCAAAAGGCAATAGGTGGTGATCCAGCGGGTGAATCAATCAACACAAAATCATAATTTTTTTTGAGATATTTGATTACTTGATCTAATGCATTAAATAATATCTCATTATTAACAGTATTGTGTTCAAAATTGTTACTCACTGTTAGTAATGTAAATTGTGGTGCTTTGTCACAAATATCATTTAAAGAAGCTCGTTGATTAATCCAATCTATAACCGTGAAATTTACTTTTCTATTAATTAGTGTAGATAAGTTTGAAAAACCAAGGTCACAGTCAATTACAGCGGTTTTATAACCTTTCTTTGTAAGCTGAATGGCAATATTCGCAGTGATAAAACTTTTACCCACACCTCCTTTGCCACTTAAAAAGCTAGTAGTTATACCTTCTTTCATGTTTATAATTGACCTAGTAATTTACCAATGAACCATTTTGGTTCAAACAATTTAATTTTTTCATTTGAGACATTATCCATATGTAACAGCTTACAATTCGAATTTAATCCGTTTAAAAAGGAAAGTAAGCTACCTAACTTATCAATTTGATCGAAATGTGAGAAAGCAATTTGTGTCGCTCTAATATGTTCATTAATCCATTCCACACGGCCTTGATTATCATTACATATTGCAGAATTTTGAACCCAAATATTTTCAACCACGTCATCAAGCTTAAGTAACCAGTTTTGTATGGTATCACATGTCAATTCTGTATTTCCATTGTGTGCATAAATATCTGGAGTATCTATAAGGATATAATCAAAATGACGCCAAGATTGAAGAGACTCTTGAAATACCTCAAAGGTATTTATTATTGCGGATTGGATTGAATATTTGTTACAATAGAATTCAAGTTCCATTCCTCTTTGATAGTTTTGATCTGGATCTAAAATGATAACTCCAATAGTTGAAGTAGGAGATTCTATTTTAATTGATTCAATTAAATCACTAATTAGAGCTCTTTTATTGGATGTTGTATCTCCAAAATAAATACTTCGTGATTTTATAAATTCTGCTGGATCTCTTCCAACTATATGTGCGATATAATTGGATATATACTCATTAAATTTTTCAGGATTTTCAAATGGATCTATGCCAGTATTCATTACTTGAAGAAACCATTCACTTACATTATTTACTGTAATTCCAGCGTTTACTAATTGAAGAAAAATGGGATGGTTATAAAAGTCTAGGTTTTTTGAATGATTTAATCTTTTTAATGTAGTTTCAATTGCTTCGAGCCTTCCGATTATGTTGTGTTCATTTATTTGTTCGTTACCAGTTTCTGAAAATTGAAAATTTAAAGGTGTTTGTTCATGATCATTTTTTAATCTTCTATTAGATTGTTTTGATCGATTACTGTATTCAACTTCGTAGTTTAGTGCTAATTTTCTAAGTTTACTTAATGACGACTTAGAATCGGTAGTAGAAGTTTTTTCAATTTTTGTATAGGTATCATCCAGTGCATCTTCATTTGGAATGATTGAAACACCAACTGAACCATTCGCCAAATTCTTAGGTGCTTCATTGAGAATATAGATATCCTTACCATATTCTGATATGGCTTTACTTACAGCTTCTTTTCGGGTTTGACCGTAATAGTGGATAATATCCATTGATAGAAATTATTAGAGAAGAAACTTGTTGCGTAATAATATTGTAGAATAATGTTTACGCAAAAGCATTAGTAAATTTCGTATTAGATTTTTTATTCGCTTCACTTGAGAGTTCTATTTTAATTCTGTCAATAGTTTTAAATTGAACCCTTGGTGTAATGTCATTGTAAGATAATACCACAATTTCTGGAAGTATTGGTGCAAAAAATTCATAGATAGTAAATCTAAGTATAGGGGAGGTTAGTAATATGGGTTTTAACCCTGATTGGATCATTTTACTGAATCCTAAGGATGCACTTTCGTAAATATTTTCAATATTTGTTGGGGTCATACTTAGAGTGGAGCTATCTAACTTACCTAATTGAGCCTGGCTAAGTAAATGTGATTCTAATGAAGAGTCTAGCATTAATACTTCGATTTCGTCATTATCATTAGTGAATTGTTTCGTTATTGTATCAGCTAATGCAGCTCTACAATATTCATTAAGAACATCAGTATTCTTTGTTTGATGACAATAATCTGCAAGAGTTTCTAGTATAGTAACCAAGTCACGAATAGGTATACCTTCTTTTAGTAATCTCTTCAGAACTTTTTGAATTGCGCCTATTTTTAGCCCGTCTGGTATTAACTCCTCTACAACAGCTGGAGCCTGTTCTTTCGCTTTGTCAACAAGTTTTTGAACCATTTGTCTATCCACCAGTTTAAATGCATTTTTCTTTAAAAGTTCCATTAAATGGGTAGTTAAAACAGCGCCACTTTCAATAATAGTTAAGCCATATTTTTCAGCTTGATATTTATTTTTCGTACTAACCCACATCGCATCCATCCCAAATGCAGGGTCTTTTGTAGGTATTCCTTGAATATCCGGTTTGATATTCGCAGGCAATAGAACTAAATGATATCCCGGTAATATTTCACCTTGAGCTTGTACTATTCCCCGCATTTTTATGCTGTATGCATTAGCATTTAATTGAACATTATCTCGTATTCTAATAGAAGGAATTACAATTCCAAGTTCATTGGCTAATTGTTTTCTTATAGATTTCATTCTGTCCAATAAATCACCACCTTGTTGTTTTTCTACTAGTGGTATTAAGCTATATCCTATTTCCAATTCAAGAGTTTCTGCTAAAAGATAATTCTCAGGTTTGTCATCCTCTTGAGCATTTGCTTGAGAAAGTAATTTTGCTTCTTCTTCCAGCGTTTTAGCATCCTCATCACTATTATATCTTTTATATGCCAGATATAACATGGCACCTGCAATTAACGTAAATGGTAAAAAGGGTAGACCAGGGATAAGCCCTACTGAGAATATAAAGAAACTTGCAATTGTTACAGTTTTAGGGTTTCCAAGCAATTGCTCTGAAAGATCATTACTTAAATTACCCTCAGATGCTACTCGTGAGACTATTATACCAGATGCAGTAGAAATCAATAGTGCAGGTATTTGGGATACTAAGCCATCACCCACTGTAAGTAATGTATACTGTGAAGCTGCATCAGCAATACTAAGACCATTTTGAGCTGTTCCAATTATCAATCCACCTACTATATTGATAACAGTGATTAAAAGCCCTGCAATTACATCTCCCCGTACAAATTTACTAGCACCATCCATAGCTCCATAAAAATCTGCTTCACTGGATATTTCTTCTCTTCTTTTTTTGGCTTCTTCATCTGTAATAAGTCCAGCAGTTAAATCAGCATCTATAGACATTTGTTTACCAGGCATAGCATCTAGTGTAAATCTAGCACCAACTTCAGCAATCCTTGATGCACCTTTTGTAATTACAATAAAATTAATAATTACTAATACAGTAAAAATAATTATACCTATGACATAGTTGCCTTGCACAATAAAACCACCAAATGTTTGAATAATTGACCCTGCGTCACCTTCACTCAAAATTAGTCGAGTAGTACTCACATTTAAAGCAAGTCGAAATAAAGTCAATATGAGTAGCATTCCTGGGAATACAGCAAATTGTAATGGTTTTAGTGTATAAAAAGCGACTAATATAACTATTAATGAAAGTGAAATATTTACGGCAAGTAAAAAATCCATTACAATAGTAGGAACTGGAAGTATCATTATCAGAAGTATTGAAATTACTCCTGATGAGATAAGTACATCCTTTTGTAAGAAAATATTGCTTAGTGTTTGGCGATTAATATTTTGTGTTGCCATAAATTTAAGATGCTAGTTTGTTTTTTTGTTCAAATATGAATGCTAGAATTTCTGCCACAGCTTTAAATAGATCAGAAGGAATGGTTTCTCCTTCCTCAGAAGTAGCAAATAAGGCTCGTGCAACAGGTTTATTTTCAACAACTGGCGTACCATAGTGAGCTGCCAGTTCCTTAATTTTTAATGCTCGAAGTCGTTGCCCTTTTGCTAATACAATTGGCGCAGAATGTACCTCTGGGTTATACATTAAACAGACAGCAAAATGAGTAGGGTTAGTAACAATAACATCAGCGCTTAAAACAGCATGATCTAACCGCGGTCGACGTCGTAGTTTTAAACCAAACTGTCGCCTTTCTGCTTTTAACCTTGGATCACCTTCCATTTCCTTAAATTCATCTTTTACTTCCTGTTTGGTCATTTTCAAGTCTTTTTTGTACTGAAATCTCTGGAAAATTGCATCACCAATAGAGAGTAGAAACAGAGCTAGCAGAATGTATACTATAAATTCAATTATATAAGGCCCTATATCCTGTATACTGAATTTTATATCACTGGTAACGTAAGAAACAAAGTGATCTATCTGATTAGCGATAAAAAAGAATACGATAGCTGTTACAATAGTTAATTTTAAAATACTTTTGAGTAATTCAACAAAACCTTTAATTGATATAATTTTTTTAATACCACTTATAGGATTTAATTTATTGAATTTAGGTTCTAGTAGTTTAAATGAGAATAAACCGCCAGTTTGCCCAAGATTGGTAATCAATGCTGTGATCATTAAGACTATGAAAAAAGGAATCAAAAGCTGAAAAGAACTAGATAACGAATTTTTAAATACAGCATTAGCCTGGTCAATATTATTTATTAGTAGCGACGAATTTTTAAAAAAATATTGAAATTCCTCAACGATACCATTAGCCACATTGCTACCTAAGCCTACTAAGCCTGCGAGTGAAGCAAAAAGTAAAGCTATAGAGGAGACCTCTTTGCTTAAACTAACATTACCCTCCTCACGAGCCTTTTTCAGCTTCTTTGCTGTAGGTTCTTCCGTTTTGTCTTGACTTGTATCTTTTTCTGCCATGCTCAATAAAGGTCAAAAATGATACCAAAGTAAGCTTAATTCATGGCTATGTGATTAATACTCATAAAGGCCTTATTTCATGAATATTCAAAATAGAAGCAGAAAAAAAATTCCTCTTAATAGGAAAATTATTCTAAAAAAATTCACTCCTTAATTGATTCGTTATTAATAAAACACTCATATAAAAGCCCAAATAAATGGCTTAAAGAGTCATTAATCGTCGAAATTCTATTATTCATTTTACTATTAATATCATTATGCGAATAAGCGGCATAACAATTGTTAACTAAAATGTGTCGAAGACAATATTAAAAACACAATTCTTATGGTCGAGCAAATTCATTTACAAATGCGCGCAATGCAGGCTCTTAGTAAGTCACAAGATATGACTGCTGATAATCTAGCGAATTTGAATACGCCTGGATTTAAAGGAAATAAGATTTTTTACGAGCTTTACACTGAGGAAGTAGATGGTAAAAGAATTTCACAAGGTTTACCTATGCAGACTATTGACATGAGCCAAGGTGTTTTAGAGGGCACTGGAAATTCATTTGATATGGCTATTGAAGGGGAAGGATTTTTTACCGTACAGGAAGGAGATCGTACATATTTAACCAGAAATGGTCGCTTTCATTTAGATAATGATGGAGTTCTAGTCGATGATAAAGGTAATCCAGTATTAGGAACAAATGGTCTAATTGAATTGAAAGAATTGGTAAATGGCTCAGAAAATAGTGATATATCAGATTTTAAAGTAAGTCAAGATGGGACTATATATATAAATGGTAATGAAAAATCTAAAATTGCCATACTAAAACCAGCAAAAACCTCGGATTTAGAGAGACACGGTAATGGATATTTTAAAGTAGATACAATAGCAAGTTTGTCCTCGGATGAATCCTCAAAAGTTCATCAGGGATTTTATGAGAAAGGCAATGTACAACCATTAAATGAAATGGTGGATATGATGCAGACAATGCAATTATTCGAGTCTCAGCAAAAAGCAATGAGAACTACCGACGAATTACTTGGTAAAATTACTTCACAGTTAGGAAGATATTAAATAAGGAGAAAAGATATGTTTAGAGCATTAAGTACAGCAGCACTCGGGATGAGTGCACAGCAACGATCAGTGGATAACATTGCCAATAATTTGGCTAATGTGGGTACAACTGGATTTAAAAGAACTACTATTGCTTTTCAAGATTTATTCTATGAAAATATGGTTCAGTCTCAACAAGGGAACTCAAATGGTCAAGAGAATTATGCTCCAGAACTTCAAATAGGTCATGGAGCTCGAGCAGTAGCAACAATAAGAAATTTTATGCAAGGATCAGTCTCTGAGACAGGTAATGCATTAGATCTTGCAATTAGTGGTTCAGGATTTTTTCAAGTGGAAATGCCAGATGGTGGTATTGGCTATACACGTGATGGTAATTTTAATTTAAGTGCAGATGGGTTAATTATTAACAACTCAGGTCTGGCTTTAGCAGGTCAATTCGAGATCCCTTCAGATGCAATAGCTGTAGAAATTTCTCAAGATGGAACAGTTAGAGCGCTTTTACAAGATAGTTCTTCCAAGATAGAGCTAGGTCAAATTGAGTTAGCGAGATTTACAAATGATGGAGGATTAAGCGCATTAGGTGATAATCTTTTTGGTGAAAGTGATTCATCTGGGGCTCCATTTTTTGGGAATCCAGGTAGTGATGGTTTTGGAGTTGTACGACAAGGATTTTTAGAACAATCCAATGTGGATGTAGTAACTGAAATGGTTCGTTTAATAGAGGCACAAAGAGCTTACGAAACTAATTCAAAAATGGTTCAGACAGCTGAGGAAATGATGTCAGTCACTAATTCAATCAAACGTTAATACTTAACAATATAAATTGAAGACTAGAGCACTAAATATTGTTTTACTAATTCTAACATTTGTTATGGCACCTTCCGCTGAGAAGGTATTCGCTAACGATTTGGAAGAATATATTTTAGAATTAAGTAAAAAAGCCATCTATAATATTTTAGATAAAGAGGCCTTTGATTTATATCTAGAAAAAAAATGGTTTCCTAGCCAACTAAATGGAATAAAATCCGAATCGATTTTGTCTGTGAGTTTGATAGGACAGATTAGAACATATACCAATCTGTCTGTTTTATTTTTAGATGAGAATGAAGTGCCAGTTGAAAAACAAATCCAAGTCAAGCTTGCTGGCCGAATGAGGGTATTTATAGCTAAAATTGATTTTGATCGAGGTGCTACGTTTAAACGTGAAGACATACAAGAGTCTTGGATTGCCCTTCAACCCAACTTTGAAAAAAGTGTGATGCAATTAAATGATCTTATTGGATTTGAATCCAATAAGGCTATTAAAGCAGGGAAAATAATCTACCCACACAATATTATAGCACCTACAATTGTGAAAAAAGGTCAATCAATACAATTATACAAGAGATCTGGAAATTTAGAATTGACAATAGATTGTGTTACAGGATCGGATAGTAATATTGGAGAAGTAATAATGATTAATTGTGTAAACCTAAGAAAAAAATATCTAGGTGAAGTTATATCAGAAAATAAAGCAATTTGGAGAAAAAGTTTATGAAATTATCGAGTCCAATGAATAAAATTAGATATGTATTTTTTCTAATAACATTTTCATTTATGTCTATGAACTTGAATGCTCAGTATTCTCTTTTTAGTGATGTTAAAGCAAAAAAAGTCGGAGACATAATTACTGTTGTCTTACAAGAGAGCTCTCAAGGAAGCTCTACTACCGATAATAGAAGTGTTTCAACAAATTCACTAAATGCTAGTGGGGGATTAACAGGTAATTTTATGCCATTTGAGCCTTTATTTGGGTCTGATGCCCAATTTCAGTCAAATAATGACGCATCAAACTTGGCTACTCAAAGACAATTACTTGAGGGGTTTTTAAGTGTTCAAGTTACAGAATTAACACCAGTTGGCGATTTATATGTTCAAGGTAATCGTGTAACAGAGGTAAATGGTGAAATTCATGAAATGAAAATTTCAGGTATAGTAAGACAGAGCGATATCCATGGTGATAATCAAGTCTACTCATATCGTATTGCTAATGCATCTATATCTTACCAGAAGATGGGGGGGTTAAGAGATAAAAAAAGAGCCTCCAAGTTAATAAATAAAGTAATTGTTACTGGAATAACAGGTGGACTAGCCGCAGTTGCTATGTTGAAAGCGGTAAAAAAGTAAGTGAACCAATCAAAATAATTCAATAATGAAAAAAACTAAACTCATAGGTCTATTTATACTGTTCATTGCGAGTTTAAGTAATGACGCTCACTCTCAACAGCTCACAAAAATAAGTGATCTGGTCTACATACAAAATGCAGAGCCAATTGACTTGATTGGCTATGGCTTAGTTACTGGTTTGGAAAGAACAGGAGATAGAGTCACTAGTGGACAGTCTGCTAATTTCACCGTGCAGTCTATTTCTAATATGCTTGAAAATTTTGGTGTCAACGTAGATCCATCGGGTTTAAGAACAAGAAATGTTGCAGCTGTGATGGTAACCGCACGCTTAGATCCATATTCAGCTGCTGGTAGTCGGTTGGACGTAACTATTTCGTCATTAGGCGATGCATCTAGTCTTCAAGGTGGAGTGTTATTACTGACCCCTTTGATGGAGCCCAACAGTAAAACAATACATGCAAGTGCGCAAGGCCCCATTTTAGTTGGTGGAGTTTCTGCTAATAATGAAGCCGGGGGTTCATTTAGAGTTAATCAATCATTAACAGGTACCATTCCTAATGGAGCAGTAGTAAGTAAAAGTAAAGAACTAGATATGTCGTTAGATGAGTCACTGAAACTAGTTCTTAAAAACCCTAACTATACAAATGCACGTTCAATGGTTGAAGTGGTGAATGATCGATTTGATCAAGAATTAGCGACAATAGTACATGCAGGTTTAGTGGAAATAAATTGGCCAGACAGTTTATTGGATGATGGTATGATGAATGTATTTACAAGCATTTTATTGGAAGAATCTGTGTCAGTTCAAAATGATGCTAGAGTGGTAATCAACGAAAGAACAGGTACTATAGTAGCTGGAGGAGGTGTTATTATTGATGAAGTAATGATATCACATGGGAATTTACGAATCAGTACTACTCAAATTCCTGTAGTAAGCCAGCCTGGTGCATTATCCGCTGGTGAAACAGTTACTTTGAATATACCACAAACACAGGTATCAGAGGATGTAGCAGAATCCATTATTCTTCCTTCAGAAACGACGGTGGGTCAGTTAAGTGAAACTCTTAATACACTAAATTTAACACCTAGAGATATAATTTCAATTTTTCAATCTTTAGACCGGGCAGGTGTTCTCCGCGGAGAATTAATCGTCCTATAAATTGTGCTACCATGATAGATAATAAGCCCATTAACATATCATTTAGTAAAGTAGAAGACCTTATTTCATTAAACAAAGATAATCGAAAATCTATAGAGGAAGTAGGTAAAGAATTTGAATTAATCTTTGCAAAAAAATTAGTCAATGAGATGACCAAGAACAGTTTTGATATTGGGGGAAAGGATGCCCCAATGAATTCTGGTAACAGTATGTATAGACACCATATAACTGATACCCTAGCAAAAGAATTAGCTGATCAGGGGAGTCTCGGTCTTGCAGATTTAATCAAAGAATTTGGAAAATAAATTAATCAATACAGTTATGTCACAAGAAAGAATGTATAAAGACTTGATGGTAGGACTAGAGAAGCTGAATCAACAGATTCTCGTTATGCATGAAGTAATCGATAAGTATATAGAAGTATTATTAGACCTAGATCCAAATACTCTAGAAAGTATGACAGATACTTATCATAATGAGTCCCTAACCTATTCAAATTTACAAGAAGAACTCGTCCATTTGATGGCAACAATTGAACTAGATGGTCAGGATAGTACAATCAAATCTATCGTGGGAACATGCAAAAACCTTGGTTTTGAGATTATAGCTAACAGTATTGAGGATTTAAGATTGGCTGCTAAGGAAAATGCGATACTAATGGATCAAAAGCATTCAAAAATGATTAATCTTTTATTGTTTGCATCGAGTTGTAACGCCGACACATTAAAAGACATATACAGTTTAGCTAACAATGATTACAAAGCATACGATGCAACTGGTCAATTAGATATGAATGGCGTAGGTATAGGTCTGAATCATCAGGTGTAGACGTATAATAGATTAGGATGAAAACATTATTAGAAATAACAAAAAGTGGGATGGATGTTGCTCAGAGAGGACTTGAGACAACTTCCAATAATATTGCTAACGTAAATACTGAAGGTTATTCCAGACAAAGATTGGTAACTAATCCGTTATTTTCTCGTAATGGTCAATTCTTTGATGGACTTGGGGTTAGAGTTACAGATGTTGAGCAATTACGTGACTTTAGAATTAACAATGCAATATATCAAAAGAATCAAGAACTAAGTTATCTGAAGATAAAATCAAATACGTATTCACAATTAGAAGCTTCGTTTATTACTAATTCAGGCAATGATTTAGATAGTAGGGTGAGTACTTTTTTAAGCACATTTGGTGATTTAGCAGCCAATCCAGCTTCACTTGATATAAGAAATAAAGTCATTAACGATGCAGAGCAAATGATTGATACATTCAATAATCTGCATAATAGTATTTCTAATCAGAGAAAGACTATTGCTGAGGATGTAGAGTCATTAGTTGGAATTGTTAATAAACAACTCAATGATATTGCTTCTCTAAATGAACAAATTAAGCAATTTCATGTCAATAAACGCTCTACCAATGGGTTAATTGATAAACAAACACTAAAAATTAATGAACTCTCAAAGCTATTAAATCTTGATGTTTATAGAACCGAAGAAGGTCAAGTTGATTTATCTATCAAGGGTATCAGTGTGTTATCAGGTACTAAAGTGCATGAACTTTACCTAGCTAACGATACTTCATCTGATCAAATAAATGTGAGATTGACTCAAGGTGGGCAAGGAGTCGATTTAGACGAGGGTGAGTTAGGAGCATATATTCAATTATTTAACAATGAGTTGCCCGATTTGGAATCAGATTTAAATGATTTCTCCACTCAAATCATGCAACAAGTTAATAATTTACATACCTCAGGAGTTGGTCGAAATGATGGTGTCAGTCGTTCATTTTTTGAATTAGAAGACACAAATCCTAATAAACTTATTATAAATCAAGAGATTTTAAGTGATGTTGGTAATATCGCTGCAGAAGATCCAAATGTGGTTAATGCTAGTGGTAATGGCTTTATTGCTCAGCAAATTGCTGATTTAAAGGATATCGAATTACTTAATGGTTATAAACCTACAGAATTTGCTATTCAATTTATATCAGAACCCGGTACAAAGCTACATGCTCTACAAAACAATGTAGAACTTAGAACATCTGAATTAGATTTACTTAAAAGTCAAGATCAGCAAGTTTCTGGGGTAAATATGGATGAGGAGCTTAGTAAGATGATTCAATATCAACAGGCTTACCAAGGAGCAGCCAAAATAATGCAATCTGCTCAATTAATGTATCAGAGTTTAATGTCAATTCTAGATTAATATGAGAATTACGCAACAAACAATTTTTGACGGGTTTATGAAGCATATCAATGAAAATCGTGCTGAAATGCATGATTTACAGCAAGATATTGCCTCTGGGAAAAAAATATCGAAGGCTTCGGATGATCCATTAAAATTTAAAAGAGCAAGATTATTACAGGAGCAGATTAGAGAAAAAGAGGGATATCAAGATAGAATAAATACAGCAAGAAATACGCTAGATATTGCTGAGCAAAGCCTCCAAGAAGTGATTAATGGGCTAATTGAAATAAAGTCAAATGTGACTAGAGCTGTAAATGGGGCTCATGATAGTGCAAGCTTTACAGCTATAAAACAAGAATTGGAGTCATTGAAAGAAGAATTAGTTGCATCATTTAATGCAAAAGATGTAAATGGGTACATTTTCGGTGGGGTAGGAAACGATGCTCAACCATATACTATAGATACAAATAGTGGATCAGTAGTCTCAAATGGAAGTAATAATTCCCTTAGTTTAGAAGTAGATAACAATTTATCAATCGATGTAACCCAGGATGGTAATTTTGTGAGAACCACAAAATATGATGATGATTTAGCATCGAATCCAAGTTCGTACCGATCCTATCTAACTCCGACATTATTAGACGATCAAGGAAATACCGCTACAGGAAATACGGCCTTTACCAGTCTAGAAGCAGTTGATAATTATTTAGAAGGGTTTGACAATCTAGAGTTAGATATCACTCTACCAGATGGCTCTAGTCCAAATCCAGCACTCATGTATAATTATAGCAATAACGATACAGTTAATGATATGATTAGTGCATTTAATACTCAGCTGGATCCATTGGGTGTGAATATGACCTTTGAAAATGGGACCGTTTTTGTAAAATCACAAAATATGGGAACCAATCAATTGAGTGTTAATGGTTTTGTCGATAATGGAGGTAATGTTTTTACAACTAATTTTCCCGCATTTTCGCAGCAAGCCAGTGGAGAGGTAGACCAAGGGATAGATTTATTTGATAGTATTGATGAGGCTATTGTAAATCTAGAAAGTCAAGATGTAGACGCCCTATCAGCTCAAATAGATCAATTTGACGAACTCATTTCGCATGTAACTACACATATCACAGAGATTGGACTTACCAATAACAGATTGAATTTTCTTGAAGAAAAACATGAAAACTCTAAAATCTTATTAAACGCTGAATTAAGTGGTTGGGTGGATACCGATTATGCTGAAACAGTATCAAAACTTCAACGAACAGAAATAGCATTTCAGTCTGCAATGACTATTCACACAAAAATGTTTAACGAGTCATTAATCAACTATCTGTAAATAACTAGAATAGAAAGCCATGGACATCGAAAAATTACCCATAACATTATGCCTTTACAATCAAGTAGCTGAGGAAAGAATTGACAATCTTTTTGAGATTTATGCTCAGTATTTTGAAAAAGTTGAGGTAATTACCGAAGATGAATTAGTGGAAATTGGAGATACTAAGACCAGTAAGTGGAATTATTTAGCAAATAATGCTCAAACCCCATGGATTTTATTTATAGAAGGTAATGAGATATTAGAAACGTCTAATCTTTCTTATTTACGCGAATTAGATAGTAATATTTGGTCTTCTTGCATCCTAAGCGTGCAAACAAATAAAGGGATTGAATCATATTATCAAAACCGTTTAGTTCCAACTGGCATTGAAGGAATTTTCCAAGGTAGAGAGCTACCAGATACCTCTAATTTTATTATTGAAAATAATGTTCAGTTTCTGCCTCAATCATTAGATATTCAAAGTGATATTATTCCTTGGGAACAGATTGATATCAGTGCTGAGCGTGTAAGCCTAAATTCACCGGTAAATTTATTTTTATATGAAGCTCGCAAATATATAACTGAACAAAAATTTGTACAAGCTGCTTCCTCTTATAGAGTAGCACTAAAAAAAGATAGATTATTACCACATGATCATTTGGCAGCTTTGAATGGTCTAGCAAGGTGTTATGTTGAGCAGCATAAATGGGTAAGAGCTTTAGAATTGATGGAGTATTCTATAGATTTAGAACCTCAACAGCATTTAGCCTATCTAATTAAATATAAAGTCTATCAGTTAGCGAAGAACTGGGATGCAGCTGTAGAAGCTTTGAATTCATATCTCCAAAATTATGAATTATTTTCAAAGAGTAGTCATGATATAAAAATACCGTATGATGAAACTGTTCTAGAACTTAGTAATTTGCACTTAGATCTAGGTTTAAAGGACAAGGCATATGAGTATTATTGCGATTTTTTAAATACTTCGTTAGAAGAGGTGAGAGAGAGTCATCATTTAGCTTTAAAAATGGCAATAGGTCTGGAAAAGAAAAGAGAGGCAAGCAGACATTTTAAATTTTTATATCCAAATATCCTTGAATTGGATTTAGATAGAATCGAGACAAAACAGTTTCATGATTATATGGAGATGTTTTTAGAAAATAATTGGCACTCGATTGTAGAGAAGGTATATACAAGATTATATGAAGCTAATCCAACAAATAGAATGTATCGAAGAAAACTTATTGCTACGTTGGTTAGAGCAGATAAGTTAGAACTAGCAAGAGAAATAATGCAAAAAGTTGCCTAGTTAATCTTTTTCTTTGAGTTTATTTCTAATTGTACGATCAGAAATGCCTAATAATTTAGCAGCTTCTTTTTGATTTCCATTTGTCTTTTCTAAGGCTTTATTAATAAGATGGAGCTCCATATCCTCAATAGTCATTAGAGGGATATTATTTATGTCTTCTTCATCATCATTGATACCAAGACTTGTAAATATGGAATTTTCAATATGATCAACTTTAAAAAGCCCATCTTCTTGAGCTAGTATAACTCCCCTGTGAATTTTATTATTTAATTCACGAACATTACCACGCCAATTTTGACCCTCGAGGTACTCAAGCATTTTTTGATCTATTTCTAAGTCAGGATAATCATATTTATAGCAATACTGATCGACAAAGTATTTGGTGAGAATGGGTATGTCGGACTTCCTATCTCTAAGGGGTGGGATTTCGACAGGGAAGACATTTAATCTAAAGTATAAATCTTCTCTAAACTCTTTATTTTTAATGGCCTGCCCAATATTTCTATTAGATGTAGCCAGTATTCGTACATCCGCTTTAACTGGTTTTTGGCTTCCTACTTTATAAAATTCATTTTCTTGAAGGACGCGAAGAAGCTTAGCTTGCACTTGTATATCAATTTCGGTGATTTCATCTAAGAGTAACGTACCACCTTGCGCTGCGTGAAAAGCCCCATCCCTATCTGCTATAGCTCCCGTAAACGCTCCTTTAACATGACCAAATAACGTACTCTCAACCAGTTCTGAAGGTAAATTAGCACAGTTAATTTTTATGTAAGGTTTATTGGCGCGTTTACTTTTACTATGAACTAAACTTGCAAATACTTCTTTACCTGTCCCACTTTCACCTTGGATTAGTATGGGCGCCATATTATTAGCTAACTGGGGTAAGATGTCAAGTAATCTTTTAATTGCAGGTGCTTCACCTATAAAATCGACCTCATTATTGGTATTTGTAAGAGGACTTCTTGACTCATTAATTGCTTTTGTTCTAGTTTTATCCGAATTGTTATCACTCAATTTAGATTGAAGGGAGTCGGCACTACTGATTACCGAATTAGCTCCTTCAAAATATCTGCGGACCCTTTGTATTATTTCTTTGGCCTTAAATGGCTTAGTAATGTAATCGAAGGCACCTTTTTGAAGAGAACGAACGGCATGGCTTACATTGCCAAAACCGGTTATAATAATGACGCCTGTTTCAGGTTTATTTTTTTTTACGTAGTTAAGAATATCATCACCGGTCATTTCATTCATTTGAACATCGGTAATGACAAGGTCAACTTCATTTTCGTCAATGTGCTTGATAGCTTTATTAGCAGACGAAAATATTTCAACATCATAGTCTTCGTTTGTCAAAACGTCTTTTAAGAATCCTAATATTAGGACCTCATCATCAATTACTACGATGCTATTGGACATGTAAACCTAGTTGATTAGTACTAGGGGATTATACTAGAAAGAATAAATAATAGCTATAGTAATGGTGTCTTAATTTAAAATTAAGTCCCAATCTAAATAAATACAGCTAATAGGAGGGCATGAATTATCCGAGTTGAATCTGTTTGGCAATCATTTCCCAAACTTCTGGATCATTCATATTCTTAACCAAGAAATTATTCTCTAATTTCTCGTTTAATATTTCGATTTGTTGCTCACTTACTTCTTCGTATTCTTGGATCATCTCTCTGTAATGAGAAAGCTGTTCCATAGTTACTCTATTTAGTTTAGATAACTCTACCTTAGCAAATTCAAACTCATCTTTAGATATATTTGAAAGAGCTAATGAATCAGAATTAAGCGCATCTTTAGCTTGTTCAGCTTTGGCTGTACTCAAATTAGAAACCTTATTGTCAGAATGTTCAATCTTCTTGACTTGGTTTTTATCGATATGTGATAAATTTCTAATTGTCATGACTAAATGTAGTTATAATCTACTTCTTATGCCATTAGTGATTGTTGGTAGCCTTGTATTGCTTGTCTTTGTTTTGAAATAGATTCAAGCTCTGATTTATTTCGAGCTTGTAAATTTTCTAGCTGAGTTTTAATTACCTGACTAGTATTAATGAATCTTTTCTTTAGAGCAGAAATAAGTTCATTGGACACTGAGTCTGATGAATTAAATTCGTCATAACTAGCAATGAAATCTACTAAATGCTGCCGATTATCAAATTCTTTTTGAACATCGTTGAGCGTCACATCTCCTTCAGACAACATATTAGATATCATCTCAGAGGACGTATTTAGCATTTCCATATGTAGTTTTAACTTTTCCATAACTTTATTATCGGCAAATTGAAAAAAAACTTAATACCTAAAATTAAAAGTTATTTAATCCAGCCATAACCTGAGCAAATTGAGAATTACCTTGCTCGAGCATGAGCTCAAGTTGAGTGAAAATATCTCGCTGTTTTTCTTCATAATCGGCCAGATATTTTTCTTCTTTTTCAATGTTTTTGTTCAACAAATCAATTTTATCACTCACACCGTCTTCTAATGTATCAATAATTCCATCCGTTGAGGTATACCCTTGAAGATGAGTATAGATACTTTGGATAGGAGAACTACTTGTTGAAAAGAAAGTATTTAAGTCACTTGGTGTATTTGCTAAAACGGTGTCTAATTTATCTGAATCTTCAACTGTCATATTACCACTATTATCAAAAGAAATACCAAGTTCGGATAAATTAGTTATGGTACCTGATGTGGCATCTCCAATTACTAATTGACGTAATTGAGAAGAAAGGTCACGTATAGATCGTAGTTCTCTAAGTGGTCCTCGTGCACCTGTTTCACCGTTTATAAATGTTTTATTTCGGATGTCAGTGTTAAGATCGTTATAAGCTTTTACAAAGTCGTCAAAGTTACTTCGTGCTTTTTCAGTATCGCGCTCTATTTCTAAGGTTATAGCGGATGCACTTGTTTTCTTCAGTTCAAATGTCAGACCTGATATAGTATCATTTATCGTATTTGATGATCGCTGAAAACTAACCCCGTTCATAGTAAATGCTGCATCAAGTTGATTTGTTGCAACTGGTCTAGTTGCATTGTCAAAAACGGTGGCTAATGAGCCGGATGTGTTAGCAATCTGAACCCTTTTTGCTTCACCCGTTTCAGAACTACGAACAGAGAGCTGCACATTAGTTGAGTCTAGATCAAATACATTTACCTGCAAAGTTTCACCAAAGGCCGATTCTATAGCAGTTTTTAGATTATTTAAGACAGTTGAATTTGAATCTCCAGCGATTGGTGTTATTGAAATAGTGTGAGTAGTTCCATCTACTGTAATATCTACGGATCCATTACTATCTAAGTTAGTTCCTGCGGAAGTATAGCTAGCTGAAAGAAGATTATCTCTAGTTGCTAGGCGATCGATTGTCAACGAAAATTGATCTGGATCATCCAAATTTGCAGCTGAGGTTATTTCAACAACAGTATCATCAGAACTAGTTGATTTAACCGGTGTAAATGTATTATTGGTAGAAAGAGAATATTCTTTAATCATATTCTCCAAGGCGGAGATTTTAGAACTAACCTTCCCTAACTCAGTATTAATTTTATTCTGATCTCTTAAATCTGTTTGGTACTGTACCTTTTTCTGACTTTCTAATTGAACAAGCTGTTGTACTATGCCTTCATATTGTCCAGATCTACTTATGATATTTGATACAGATGCCATATAAGATTATTAAACTGCTTGTTTTTTTAATTCTATTTGGGCTACCTCTTCCCAAGTTTCTCTCAGAGGGTTAAGCACCTCGATTACTTCCTGAAATTTAGATTCTTTCGCAAGTTGCTGGCAAAATCTATAAATCTCAAATAATTGAGCGGACAAATCGTAGTCAAAATTGAGGTAATGAATAAGCTCAGAAAGTAATGCGTTAACTTTTTCGCCATCTTCGCGGTAACAATTTTGCGCAATCAAATCATACATCTTTACAACTAATTTTGTTGGATGTGAATTTAACACAGATTGCTGTTGATATATTTTATCAGGTGATAACATAATGTACTTCTTTTGTTAAGATTCATAGAAGTTATCGGATCTAATGAATCGAACTTAACTGCTTATCTATACTTTTAATT
>JAYPBC010000009.1:0-68821 GCA_038124025.1 Balneola sp.
TATGCAGATATACTTGCATATACATTAAGCGTCTAGAAATAATGTAGTTCTCGATGGCATAGATTCCTTTGCGCTCAATAACAATATTGCCTTTGTGAACACGCATTGTTTTGAGAATGCGCTGAATTCCCACAGAGCCTTCTGAAACCCCTGTAAAAAAGCTATCTCTTTTTAAATAATCTAATCGGTCTAAATCCAGCTGTGATGAAACTAGTTGATGTAAAAACTTCTTAGGATGTTGATCAGTAAAGATTTCGATAGCTGTGCTTAGTGCACCATCAAATTGGTTGTTTAACTCATGCATGATGGCTAAGCTCATCATCTCGTGATTAAACTCGCTAAGAAGTGAATGTTCAAGGGTATGGGAAAGAGGACCGTGGCCAACATCGTGTAAGAGTAGAGCAATAAGAGTACCTTCGTATTCCTGATTACTGATAGTGGTATCTTTTTCTCGTAGATTATTCAGCACACGTTGCCCTAATTCTAAGGCTCCTAAGGCATGGGAGAATCGAGAGTGTTCGGCGGCTGGAAACACCAAATATCCCAATCCAAGTTGACGTATGCGCCTTAATCGTTGAACATAGGGATGATCTATTAACTGAAGGATAACCCCTTTAGGCACGGAGATAAATCCATGAACAGGATCATTAAAAATTTTATATCGAGTACTTTTATCCATTTTTTCTTAATCAGGATTAGAAGATAATAAAAAGTTGGACAGCACGTCAGAGGTGGGGATGCGGGTAGGTCGCTTAGTTTCTAAATCGAACCAAACTCCCATAGTCTCTGCGGTAGAACACAATCTATTGGTGTTAGAACTATATACTGCTTGCAAGGCATAGACTCGGGCGGCATCAACCCGTAAAAGCCCACTTCCAATGAGTAATGTGTCGGGATAATGGATGGGAGCGAGGTACTCTATAGTGGATTTTCTTAGCACGAAACTTCTTTTTCTTTCTATATCTTCGATCCATTCGGGTATTTCTTGAAGTACCTGCAATCGAGCTTCTTCGAAATAGCTGTTGAATAAGGCATTATTGACATGGGATAAGGCATCCATATCATTGAAGCGTACCGGTACACGAGTCCAATGTGGGAAATAGTCAGGTGTGTAGTGTTTAGGTACCATAAATAATGAGGAATTATACTTACATAGAAGGAACTGAAATACGTATATTGATTGATTATATACACCTCGTTAAGGTAACCCAATTTTATTACAAATGATTATTCCATCAGCACCCGATTTTTTAGAATCTCTATTAACAACACCAAGTCCAACTGGCTATGAAGCGGCTGGTGTGAGAGTTTGGAAAGAATATGTTGAGCGCTTCGCTGATGAGGTTTTTACCGACGCTTATGGATCTTGTGCCGCCAAAATTTTAACGGACAAAGATGTGCCAACCGTGCTAATTGAGGCGCATTGTGATGAGATAGGAATGGTTGTACAGCATATTACTGAGCAAGGCTTTGTGTATGTGAATAAACTAGGTGGAAGTGATTCGACCATTGCAAGAGCTAAAAAAGTAATCATTCATAATCGTAAGGCAAAAGTTGTGGGTATTACGGGTAATACCGCAATACACCTACAGGACCAAAAAAATGGGGGTGGAAAAGAGCCTGCATGGAAAGATATCTATATAGATTTAGGTGTTACATCTAGAGAAGAAGCCCTTGAATTGGTTCAAATTGGTGATCCCATCACCTATGAAGATAACTTTGAGTTTTTAAATGATCATATACTCACAGCAAGAGCATTGGATAATAGAATTGGAGGATATATTGTCGCTCAGGTTTTGTACATGCTCGAAAATATATCCGATGAGTTGCAGGTAAATGTAGTAGCGGTTAATTCTGTTCAAGAAGAAGTAGGAGGCTTTGGGGCACGCATGATGAGTTACCGATTAGATCCAGATCTAGCCCTTGTCACCGATGTAACACATGCTACAGATTCACCCGGTATTGACCAGAAAGAGCATGGAACGGTTAAGTTATCCCACGGGCCAAGCATCCAACATGGTGGTGCGAATCATCCGAGTTTGGTGCGGTACCTAGAAGATGTGGCGACAAAGCATACTATCCAAGTTCAACACGAGGCAACCAGTGTTAGAACGGGGACCGATACCGATAGTATTTTCTACCAAAAAACAGGTATACCTTCCGCTTTAATTTCTCTGCCTTTGCGATACATGCATTCCCCGGTTGAAATTTGTTCCATGCAAGATGTAGAGGCCTTAATTCAGTTGATGTATGAAGCGGTAGCAGGTTTAAAGGCAGATCAGCGTTTTAGTGTCCACTAATTGCTTTCTCTATTCTGTTGATTAGTGCATCTTTTAAACTAGATGCGAGAATATGCTGGCGAATATCTTGAATGAAAATATGAGGATAATTTTCTGCGTCGGCCATTCGAAAGGTGTCATAGAGAAGTTGCCCAAAGCGTTCCCAGCTACCCTCACAACATAGTAAGGTGTGCCCATCCTTAACCGCCTTGTCGACGAAAGACTGGGTGTATGGGGGAGTTTTGTCAAAGATAAAAATAATACTCGGTTTTCTAAGAGTTACGAGTTGTTCAATATCGCTGAGCCATTGTACTGTAGCCTTGGGAGCATAATGGCGGTATTTAAGTCCTGGACTTGGTACATCGGTAGATATGCTTGAATAATTTCTTTTGGACTGGCTAGGAGTATAATACTCAATTGAGCCAAACTCTGATAGCTCCTTTGCACTAATGGCACCTGGCCGGTAGATAAGCATATCACGTTGAAATTTCCGATAAGCAGGGGATGATTGTTGTTCGGTGGTATAGGGATAGTTTGGCCGGCATGTCAGTACGGTTGATTCAAGACCTATAGTGCAGTCACCTCCATCTAATACAGGGAAATTTTCACCAAAATCACTTAAAACATGTTTTGCTTTTGTTGGGCTTGGGGTTCCAGATAGATTGGCACTTGGGGCAACCAGAGGCCCAGTTTTTTGTAACAGATTCAAACATTGTCGGTGATTTGGCATCCTAACTGCAACAGTATCTAAGCCTGCCGTAATAGCGTCAAGTACACCTTTTTTCTTCGGGAGAACTAAGGTAAGGGGACCGGGCCAAAATTTATCAACAATACGCAATTCTCTATCTGTCAATGGCTTAGAAAATTCATCTAATTGAATAATTGAACCAATGTGAACGATTAGAGGGTTGTCATTAGGACGTTGTTTAAGACTAAATATCTGTTGTATCGCCAACAGTTTTGATGCATCAGCTGCTAGACCATAAACCGTTTCGGTAGGGATTGCTACGATCTCACCTTGTTTTAGACGACGTGCAGCTTCATCTATACTTAACATAGTTACTGGCTCTCATATATTTTTTTCAGCAAATCAATAGCATCTGATATATTCTCCACCTCTTCAAATAAAAAACGTATGGCATCATCTTTTTGAATGATGGTATGAGCATCTCCTGTTACCTGTTTAATCTGATTGAGTATGTTGGTAAACAAGGGTGCTTTATAGTAGGAGCGGCCAAGTGCGCTTTTAACTTTGGGGCACATACACCACATTTTACCTACTCGTAAAGTAATTTTAACTAAGTATAGGTTGGAAGCATAATATTGAAGCATTTTACTTTGCCATAGTCGAGTAGCTTCGGAAGGAAAAGGCCCAAACCGATCTTCAACCTCCGATTTCCAATCTTTAATTTCCTCAATAGTATTTGCTTTGGCTAGTTTTCGATAGAGATTTAGTCGTTCCACATTATCGGTAACATATTGTTGGGGTAACAATGCCGTTTCATCCATTTCTATGTGTGTTTCGGGTATGGCTAGTCTCTTTTCTCCACCTTCAAATAAATGATTAAATTCTTGTTCTTTTACTTCCTGAACCGCTTCATCCAGAATTTTGGTATACAATTCGAAGCCGATATCATTAATAAAACCACTTTGCTCTCCGCCTAATATGTCTCCTGCACCTCGAATATCAAGGTCACGCATAGCTATATTGAATCCAGAGCCTAAATCTGAAAACTCTTCAAGGGCAATAAGTCTTTTCCGAGCCTCAGGGGTCAATTGGTCAACGGGACGGGTAATCAGGTAGCAAAAAGCTTTACGATTAGATCGCCCAACTCGCCCTCTTAGTTGATGTAATTCCGCTAAGCCAAACCGGTCCGCATCGTTGATAATTATGGTATTAGCATTGCTGATATCAATTCCATTTTCTACAATATTCGTTGAGATAAGTACATCGAATCGATGATTGTAAAAATCTTGAATGATTTTCTCTAATTCGGCTGCTTTCATTTGTCCATGAGCATACATGACTCTAATTTCGGGGACTAATGAATGAACCATATGAGCTACTTCCTCAATGTTACCCACCCGATTATGTATAAAAAATGCTTGGCCACCACGAGAAATCTCTTGAACTAAAGCATCCCTAATAAGGGTTTCATCAAAAGAGTGTATTTCTGTCTGAACTGGACGTCTGTTGGGTGGAGGAGTAGTTATTATACTCAAATCCCGTGCACCCATCAAAGAGAATTGTAAGGTTCTCGGGATGGGAGTGGCTGTTAGCGTGAGTACATCAACTGAGGCTTTTAGTGCTTTTAATTTCTCCTTAGCAGATACTCCAAATCGCTGCTCCTCATCAATGATGATTAATCCTAAATCGTTAAAGGCGATATCTTTGGATAATATTCTATGGGTTCCAATTAGAATATCCACTTCACCGGTTTTTACTCCATTGAGAATCTCTTTCTGTTCTTTAGCACCCTTAAATCTTGATAATGCGTCCACTTTAACTGGGAAGTCATTCATCCTCTTGCTAAATGTTTTGAGATGCTGGTCAGCTAAGAGGGTGGTAGGGACAAGCACAGCAACTTGCTTATTATCCATAACCGCTTTAAAAGCTGAGCGTATAGCTACTTCTGTTTTTCCAAAACCAACATCACCACAGACCAAGCGGTCCATGGGTTGCTCGTTCATCATATCCTCTTTAACTGCCTTTATGGCTGAATCTTGATCTAATGTTTCTTCATATTCAAAACGGGCTTCCATTTCAACCTGCCAAGCATTATCGGCTGAATAGGCAAAGGCTTTTTGCATCTTTCTTTTGGCATATAGTTCAATAAGTTCGCGTGCAATATCTTTAACTTTTTTTCGAGTCTGTGCTTTTTTCCGTGCCCACTCACCCGAACCTAATTTGGTGACTCTAGGAGCCATTCCTTCTTTTGCAGAGTATTTTTGCAACTTATGAAGGCTACTTAGATTCACATATAGGGTTGAACTTTCCTGATATTGCAATACGACTACTTCTTGAAGTACACCTTTTACCTCAATTTTTTTAAAGCCTGAAAATTTTCCAATTCCATAGTCTACATGCACGACATAATCACCCAGATTTAGGTCGTAGATTTCTTTGAATGAGATGCCCCCGGAATACCTTCTTTTTTTGATTTTTGGGCGATGATACCGGTTAAATATCTGGTGATCGGTATATACGGCTAATTTTAGATGTTCTAAAATAAAACCTTTATTCAATGACTGGCTTAGCAAGCTATACTTGTGGCTTAACGATACGGCAGGAAGTAATTCTTCGAATCGCTCTACTTGTCCTTGGTTGTCACAACATATATGAGTCGTGAATCCGAGTTTGCTTTGTCGTTCAATATCTTCTGTAACCTGCTTTATTACCCCATTAAAGTCGGGTTGGGGACGTGCATCAAAGGAGATAGTCTGGTCAAATGTGGTAGATTCACTGAATCCAATATAACTTAGGCTTGCTGCCTTGTCGTGGATAATTTTCCTATATGAAGGGACATCTAAAAATATTTTTTCAGGAGGCAATTCTTGGTCTTTTGGGTCATATCGTTCAACAGCATCATCATAAAGCTTGGTAAGGCAGCTTACAATTAATGACTCATCTTTTACTACAAAGTGAACTTTCTCAACTAAAAAGTGTAAAAAACTCTGTAGACTTTCTTGCTGAATATTGGATATGTCGGGTACAATTGATATTCGATCTAGAAAGGCAACCGAACGCTGTGAATCGGCATCGAATTCACGAATACTTTCGATTTCGTTACCAAAAAACTCAATGCGAATAGGATACTCTCCTGAGTATGGATAAATATCCAAAATACCACCACGAATGGCCATTTCACCTGGTTCATCAACAAAACGTACATTTTGATATCCATGGAGGGCTAAATGTTCCTGGATTTGTTCAAATTGATATTCTTTTGACTTTTCTAGTTCAAGTGTAGCTGATTGAAAGCTTACAGGATCCTGTACAAAATCAAATAGTCCTTCTGCAGAGCACAATATTATATAGTCATTTCGTTCAGTAATGTGTTGTAGAACTTCGGTTCTTTGAACCATTGAACTAGCATCTACAATAGCGCCTTTGTCATAGGGCCTGCGTTGCAGTGATGGAAAGCTGAGTACTTTTTCTATGCCTAGTTCTAGCAAGTCACTCTCAGTGATTCGCATTTCGTCATCATTTTCACAGATATATACTATGGGCTTTCTATGGTGAATACCTGCTATTAAAAAAGATAGTAAGGAACCTATTACTTGTTTTAATTCAACTTTTAGTGGATATAATCTTTCGGAGTCTTGGGATTCGCATTTTTTGAGGAGTTGATAGTACTGTTGAAAGGCGGGGTGTTGAATAATATCGTTTAGTAGACTGAGTGAAGTATTTGAACTCATCACTATACCTCAACGATTGACCGCAATACGAATTGCTTTAGAAGAAAATAGCTGGTCATAAACAACAAGCTAAGCGCTAGATAGATAGGGTATAAATCGGTGTAATCTGTGTAAATAATTTCTTCAACCTTGGTACGTTCAAGCGTATCAATTTCCTGGTAAATTCTTGACAATTCTTGGGAATCGGTGGCTCTATAATACTTACCACCAGTTAACTCCGCCACACTCTCTAACATGACCTCATCAATATCTACCTGAATATTTCGATATCTACGCCCGAAAATTGGGTCATCCACAGGGTACGGAGCAGTCCCTCGGGTTCCTGCTCCAATGGTGTAGATCTTAATATCATAAGCCAAAGCTAAATCTGCGGCGGTTACGGGGTCAATTTCACCGGCATTATTTTGTCCATCGGTCAATAAAATAATGACTTTACTTTTTGCCTCACTATCCTTTAGTCTATTAACAGAGGTAGCAATCCCCATTCCAATGGCCGTTCCATCCTGTATCACGCCCATTTCGACTTCATCAATTAGTTCCTTCAGGAGTCGGTAATCTAGTGTTGGTGGGCACACCGTAAAACTTTGCATAGCGAATGATACCAAACCAATACGGTCAGATATACGCTGATCTATAAACTCTTTAGCTACCTCTCTTGCGGCTTCGAACCGATTAGGTTTTAAATCCTCGGCTTTCATGGAGGATGATATATCCAATGCTAAAACAATATCAATCCCCTCGGCATTGCGTTCAACCGTGGTAAGTTGCTCTTGTGGTCGGGCCAAAGCATAAATTAAACTGGCAAGGCCTAGAATAAAGAATAATTGAGCCAACCAATGTACGTGCTGTTTCCAATTACCAGGTAAATTTTTGAATGATTGGGTATCCGAAAATAAAAGGGCAGGTCGTTTGTTACGAATGAAGCGATAAAAATATAGGCCGATAATGAACGGAATAACAAGATATGCCCATAGCCATGTTGGATTCGCTAATTCTATCATTACAAAGAGTCTCCCGCTTCAGAATTTAGTGGATAACCATGCAACTGTTCAAATTCTTGCTTATGAGCTTCAAGACGTCTTTTATGCCGTTCAATGAGTAATTCTAAGCAGTTAAAAGCTTCTTCTAATAGGTAACGAATTTGTCCTTCACTGGGCTTAAATTTAGCAAATTTAACTCGATCTGCATTTTTCAATAGCTCTCCAATTTTCTCAATTAGACTGGATGATTCGGCTATTTGGTTCAAGTATTCGAGTAGCTCTCGAGTGGTAGATTCTAATGCTGGAAATCCATAAAGTGTTTCATAATAATTCCGGAAGGCGTCACTGACTCGTGAATAATAGATTTTTACAGCCTCATCGGTTATTGGGAATTCTACCTCTTGAATTGATTTTAGTTCACTTTGTAAATTCTCTAAGGGAGATTCGTAAACGGGTAATTCTACAGAATGTTTTGGCTTTGTTTCCTTATTTCTAAAGCGATAATACCACCATAATAGTATCAAAATTGTGATAAGAACAATTAGGATTAAAACATATATCCACGGATTGACAAAGGTATAATTTGGTTTTATAGGATTGAGGGCAAGTGAATCGCCACGTGCTATCATTGGTTCTAATCTTGAGCTAAAAGGTACACGAAAGCTTGGAACGGTTATGGATAAGGTATCGTCTTGGGTACTGTAGCGTATTTGCAAGCTATTTAACACCAGATCTTGATTTCCAAAATATTGAAAGGTGTACTGAACACTATCCTCAGAAATACCTTTATCATAGGTGGCTTTTGAAAGAAATAAAGTTGGCGGGAAGGAACTTGAATCTGGAAAGATGACTTCTCCGTCCTTAATATTAGGACCTACTAAGGTGATGTTGAAGGGTGTGGCTACACGAACAGAGTCTATATTCGAGTAAATTCTTGGCCCATTTGTAGCTTGTAATTCAACTGGATTTAGGCTGCTAGCAGTTGATAACATTTGGCCTTGAAGGGATGTAGAGCCATAGTAAGCCCATAAAATGCTTATGCACAGTATTAAAATACATCGCCAAATAGGGGTATTAAAAGTATTATTAGAGTACATTCTATATAACTTAACTATGAATGGTGAAATAGACTAATCGCCTTTAAATATCACCTTCTAAGCAAACACCTTTCCCTTAACGGTAACAGAGGGGGAAGACTTGTACGTTTAGTTTTTGCACAACCATTCAAGCAATATAAAATAACAACTATCACACTTAATTAGGTGTTTATTTTGTTAGAAATTATAGGAATCGTACTTTGTGTTTAATCATCCATAGAATTTGTGTGATCTATATTTTTGGAAAACAGGATTATGCAATAATGTTGAATCACACCTTCATCTAAGTTTATTATTTTTTGTTATTGTAGTATAGTATGTCCCATTCTTTTTTGGCGTTTCTAATTTTAATTTTTTCAACTGTTACTTTTGGTTGTTTGTTTCAACCTAAAATAGTGGAACTTGATTCAAAAGAACTTGTAGAGATTAAAGAAGAATTTCCAAAAGATGGATTTGGATACGCCTCAGATATTGGTGAACTAGAACGCAACCAAGTTCGTGCCAACCAAAGTTTATATGTTCTATTAAATGAAATGGGCTTTTCACAGCAAGAGATACAGCAAGTATCCAAAAAGCTGAAGCAAAACGTGGGCTTTCGATTCTTAAAGCAGAATCAAATATACTACCGATATCGAAAGCACCATAGTACGACTCCTGTATCTTATGCACCCATACTTATTCTAATGGAGTCTAATGTGCGTTACATAAAAATAGACTTGAGCGATGGAATAGTTGTTGAGGCTTCTGCTAAACCAATTGAAATACGATATCGTCAGGTTGATGGAATTATTGAATCTTCATTGTATGAGTCATTGGTTTCACAAGGTCATTCTGCTGGTGTTGGAATGGAATTAAGCGAGCTTTTTGCATGGCAGATTGATTTTTTTCGCCTGTATCGAGGAGATAAGTATCGAGCTATCTATGAAGAGCTTTTATCAGAGGGGGAAGTGGTAGGAGTTGGTAGGGTACTGGCCGCTGAGTTTGTTCATCAAAGCAGATCCTTTGAAGCTTTCTATTATGAGGACGAAGAGCAACAAGGCTATTATGATGCGGAGGGTAATGGAGTGCAGAAAGCCTTACTCAAAGCACCATTTACCTACAACCAGCGAATTAGTTCCAGCTTTAATTACAACCGATTTCATCCTGTTTTAAAACAGAGGATACCCCATACAGGTACAGATTATGCGGCACCACTTGGGACCCCTGTTATTGCAGTTGGTGACGGTGAGATTATTGAATCCAGATATCGAGGCCCAAATGGAAATATTGTGCAAATTCAGCATAATGGAATGTATAAAACGGCTTATTTACACTTAAATGGTTTTGGCCCAGGTATAAAAAAAGGGGTGCAAGTTAAACAAGGTCAAGTCATTGGGTATGTGGGTAGAACCGGAAGGGTAACGGGGGTGCATTTGCATTACACCTTGTATAAGAATAACAAACCGCTTAATTCAGTCACTGTTGATTTACCCTCCCAGGAATCCTTAACTCAGCAGGCTAGAGAAGCATTCAAGCTAGAAGTACAAAAATATTCGTATTTATTAGGACAAGGTGGGCTAGTGTTGGCGGCTAATAACGACTCAAACGACGTTGGAAAAAACTCATAAGAGGCCGGATGTAAGACTTGTCGGTGTGCACAACAATGGTATCCATTTGCAGTCTTACCATTTGCTTATCAAAATCATTATGCTTTGCTTTAAGCTTTGCATGGAGATGAGCTCGCAATTTTTTGTTTGAGCTATCTACCATAACGTGTTCCCCCGTTTCAGCATTATATAACGGCAACAAGCCTAGACTTGGTAATTCTTCTTCAAATGGATGCCGTATGCTTAGATTTACAAGATCGTGCTTTTGGTTCGTAATTTTTAGTGATGTTTCATATTCATTATCCTGAAAATCAGAAGCCAATACCACAATAGACCGCCGATTTAGCAGACGATTAACATAATTTAATGCGGTGGATATGCTGGTTCCTTTTCCCGTTGCACGGGTGGTGTATAGCTCACGAATAATTCGGAGTACATGTTTCTTCCCTTTTTTTGGAGGTACCACTTTTTCTACTATATCACTGAAAAGAACCAAGCCAACCTTGTCACCATTTTGTATGGCACTAAATGCCAGTACTGCACAGATCTCAATAGCCAATTCAGTCTTAGTGTAGGTGGTAGTACCTAAGCTCCCACTATTGGAAATGTCTATACAGAGCATCAAAGTTTGTTCGCGCTCTTCTTCAAAAATTTTGATAAAAGGCTCACCCGTTCGGGCGGTAACATTCCAATCAATCTGTCTAATATCGTCACCATAGGAATACGATCTAACCTCTGAAAAGGCCATACCTCTGCCTTTAAAGGCCGATTGATATTCACCACCAAATAGATTGTTAACTAATCCTTTGGTCTGAATTTCAAGTTTGCGAATTTTTTTAAGAATCTCTTTTGATATCATGGTCACGATATTTTTCCAATGGTAGAAATTATTATGTTTAGATGCATAGAAAAACATATCACTAATCTATTTTATCGATAGTAATTTCCATAACAGCAAATAAACATGGGGCTAGAAACCGCCAAAGCTATTGTTCTTCGCACCATTGACTATCAAGAGTCTAGTAAAATAATTACCGTACTTACAGAGTCTTATGGAAAGTTCGCACTTATTGCCAGAGGGGCAAAGAAACCAAAGGGAAGGTTTAGCGGAGTGGTAGAGGAGGGAAATACATTAGACATTGGTTTTGCATACAAACCCAATCGAACAATTCAAGATCTCCGTTCAGCCGATTTGGTTCATTCGGTATCGAAACTAAGAAGTGATTTCACAGCTTGGTTACTGCTTTTTCAAGTCTTAGAAAGAGTAAGCTTTTTGGTTCATGAGCATGAAAAAAATCCTGATTTGTTTGAATTGTTGAATCAGTTCTTGGTTTGGATAACTCAACAAGAACATGTACCTATCCATGTGCTGCCTTATATTCAAATCCGATGTATGAGCTGCAGTGGGATAGAATTGCAATCTGAGCTCATAGAGACGACTCAACAGTCGTATTTACATATTCCGAGTGGATTATTGAGTGAAGCCACTATGACTACGGGAGTCAAAAAGTTTAGTCCACGTCAAACGAAGTTTCTTTTGACTGTGTTATCAAGTAGATCAAAGGATTTTTTGACGATTAATTTGACGAAACACGAGTTTGTTGAATTGGTTCAACATTTGGATACCTATTTTCATTATCATATAGACGGTTATAACCCACAGCGGTCTCAGCAATTTTTCGACCTTGTGGTGTCATAGCATTTTATTGACAGCTCATACTGCCTTTACTTTACTTAGCCAAAATACATTACATGAAAACAAACCGACGCCTCACATACCTGCTGATTTTATTGATTGGGCTTAGTATAGGCTTTGTTTGGGATAGCTACCTTGAGCGTAAATCCACATCAATGTTTACAGAGGTAGAATACACCTCTATTTCAAAGAGCGATAGTGTATTCATTGAGGATGAGTTTCTTGAAAATATAAGTGAACGCTTCTTGTTCAAAAAAGTTGCTAACAGCATAACCTCATCCGTAGTTTATATAGAAACAGTGATTCCGGTTGATTTGCCTGAAGATGAAAACCACAATTTTTCAGAAGAATTTTGGAATCGTTTTATACCCAGAAATGCTCGTTCAGTAGGCTCTGGTGTTATCATTAGCCAAGATGGCTTTATCCTTACCAATCATCATGTTGTTGAGGGGGCGAGCGAACAGGGTATAGAGGTGGTTTTAAATGATAAACGACAATTTCAAGCCCGCGTCATAGGTTCAGATCCTACCACAGATTTAGCGGTGATCAAAATACCGGCAAACAATCTCCCGGCAGCCGTTATGGGGAATTCAGATCAAGTAGAAGTCGGGGAATGGGTAATGGCAGTAGGAAACCCATTTAGGCTCAGAGCTACGGTAACAGCAGGAATCATAAGTGCTTTAGGTAGAGATGTGCAAATTATTGATGACCGGATGAGAATTGAAAGTTTTATCCAAACCGACGCAGCAATTAATAAAGGCAATAGTGGTGGAGCACTGGTAAATACCAGTGCACAGGTGATCGGGATTAATACTGCGATTGCTTCTCAAAGTGGTAGTTATCAAGGGTATGGTTTTGCTGTTCCGAGTAATTTGGCCACTAAGGTAGCCGCTGATATTATTCAATACGGGCGTGTTAGAAGAGCACTAATGGGAGTACAGATACAATCTGTTGACTACCAACGAGCATTAGAATTCAATTTGCCAAGTGTTATTGGAGTAGAAATTATATCATTGACTCCAGGTGGACCTGCAGATAGAGCAGGACTTAAAAAAGGTGATATTGTGCTTAAGGTAAATGGATTTCCTGTTAATGCATCCAATGCACTACAGGAAAGAATTGCACTCTTGCAGCCTAACTCTGAGGCAGAGCTTACGATATGGCGCGATGAAACTTCTTTTTCACGTTCGGTCACTTTGGAAGAACTAGAATTACCTGAAATTGTTTTTGCGGAGTCAATCTCCGAGCCTAACTCATCAAGTTCCTCTGAAGAAAATTCAATACCTTCTCAATCTGATAACAATGAATTGAGCCGTGGAAGACTATGGATTTCTACCGATTTGGGCTTTGATATAGTAGGACTGGCTAAACCACAAAATCCAGACTTATTTGATTTATATGTTCAAGAAGTTGACTCATCCTCAATCGCATTTCAAAGAGGACTTAGAAACAAAGATGAAATTATGAAAATAGATGGGGAAATAGTGCATTCTGCCAGTGAACTACAAGACTATTTTAATGAATTGGGAGTAAGCACAAATAAGTCAGCTGTACAACTTCATGTCAAAAGAGAGGACAATAGTTCGCAACACATCTATATCCCACTAGAAAATTAAAAAGCATAGTATATGAAGCACCTACTCGGAATTACTGTTTCCTTAATTCTACTTTATTCCTGTTCTACTCCCAATACCATCACTCAAGAAAATGCGATGCATTCTACTCTTCCAAGTTGGTTTTCAACGAGGCCATATCTTAGCGATTCAACCAATGTCCATTATTTTTTGAATTATCAATTAGAAGATTCTAGCGCTTCTGCAAAGCATGGGTTTGAGGTGGCCCTGATTGAATTTATTAACAAGATAGATGACACAGTAGAAGGAATTAGAACCTTACAAAGTGATGTGGAATTTTGGTCTAGCCCGGCTGTCATACAGTCACTCCGTACAAATACCTACTTGTTGATGGATGCTATGACCGCATCTAATGAAATTGTCCTCAGAAATCAAGAAAATAATCAGTACCACTATTATATACAGATTAGTCTTAGTAAAGATGAGATTATAGAGGAGCTGAAAAAATCTACGGATGGTGAATTAGGTGCAAGGCAGGAATTCTGGGATGAATTAAAAGAGTCTCTTTAGTTTTACAATTTTAAACGAATCAACAGTGATAATACTCGTTACTATACAACTTCAATAAACACAACATATGCACTATGAAGATTAACAGAACTCTTGTGGGTATGGTCAGCTTCTTTACCATACTACTGTCATGGGCTCAACTGCCTTTATTGGCACAAGAAGCTCCTGCACATGCCATTACTAATGTGACGGTACACATGGCCGATGGAAGCACCATAGAAAATACCAATATTGTTTGGAGAAATGGAATTATTGAACAAGTTGGTGTCAACGCAACTATACCATTTGATGCCTTTGTCATCGATGGTGGAGACTCTTTACATGTATTTCCAGGACTTATTGATGGGATGGCCATTTGGGGGAGTCCCGATGTACCGCGAGATTTACCTCGATTAGAGAATCCTGGAAAACCACCCTACGATCGAGCAGGGGCTCAGCCGGAGCGAATCCCAGCCCATTACTTAAATGAGGATAAAGCTTTTCAGGCGGCTATGAAAGCAGGTTTTACTTTGGTTGCACTTGGATTAGATGGACAAATGTTGCCAGGGCATATACAACCCTTTAATCTGTCAGCTGCCACTCTTTCGCAGGCTCATGCTTTTTCTGACCCAATGGCATTACAGGGTAGCTTTGATACCGCTCCTGGAGGATGGGGTAGCGGTGCTTATCCATCAACACAAATGGGGGTAATGGCTTATTTCCGCCAGCTTATGTACGATGCTTCTGCTCTACAGGAGCATATGATGTATTTTGAAAAGCATTCGGATATGGCTCAACCCGAACAAAATGATGTCTTAGAAGCTCTTTTCCCACTAGTCAATAATGATTACCCTTTATTTTTTGAAGTTGATACCAAGGAAGAAATTGAGCGCCTCTTTAGATTACAGGACGAATTTGGTTTTGATGTTGTGCTGGTTTCAGCTAAAGAAGCATCGGCCTTAAGTGAGGAGTTAAAGGCGCGAAATATTGCTGTTTTGGCTAGTCTTGATGTTACAGAAATGCCAAAATGGCTGGAAAAAGAAACCAAAGAAGCCGAAAAAAATGATGAGGAAGCAGGTAAATCTGCTGACGAAGATGATAATAAAGAAGGCGATGAAAAAGAGGAACTAACTGAAGAGGAATTGGTATTTCGGACAAAGCAGAAGCAGGCCTGGGAAGAGGAAATAAATAACATAGCCTCATTAGTTAAAGCCGGTATACCTACTGGTTTTACATCTGCAGGCTTGAGTCCTAAAGAAATACAACAGAAAATTGATTTAATCACAGAACATACCTCTTTGGAGAAGAGTGATCTCATTGGCTTAATGACCGTACAAAATGCCAATATATTAGGTATATCTAACAGAGTTGGCACCATAAAAGAGGGCAATAGTGCACATTTAATACTAACTGATGGCCCTTTATTTGAAAAAGGAACTAACATTCACATCCAGGTTAGTCAAGGTGTGATCAATGATTTTATGGAGGACTAAAAATGAAAAATATAGTAAACACGCTTTTATTATTTGTTATTTTCTCAGTCGGAACCAAAGCACAAGAAAATGGGTCGGTTTTAATACAGAATGCTACTTTAATGACCATTACTGATGATATTATTGAAAATGGTGATATTCTCATTCTCGATGGAGTCATTACAGAAATTGGCACCGACCTTAGTGCGCCTTCAGGCGTTCCAGTGGTGGATGGAACTGGTAAATATGTAATGCCCGGTATAATTGATGCTCATTCTCATTTAAATACAGTGAGTACGAATGAAGCAAGAAATCCTGTAACCGCGGAAGTGACCATGGAGGAGTCCATAAATCCCAACAGCGTTTCAATTTACAGGGCTATTGCGGGCGGAGTCACATCAATACATCTAATGCATGGTTCTGCAAATGTTATAGGAGGACAGGGAGAAACCTTAAAGCTTCGCTATGGAGTATCTCAGGACGCAATGAGATTTACGGGTGCTAAAAGAACCATCAAATTTGCACTGGGTGAAAATCCAACCCGTGTACATGGACAGGGTAATGGTATCCAACCAAGAACACGGATGGGCGTTGAGCAAATCATAAGAAGTCATTTTGATATGGCACTCGATTACAGGGTAAGCAGAGAAGCCTATCTAAAGGCTAAAAAAGCTTATCAGGATGATAGACGAGGTAGAACTGCTCCACCGGTACCCGTTGCCAAAAACCTGAGATATGATGTGCTAAACGATATTATAGATGGTGAAATACTGGTTCACTGTCATTCTTATCGTGCCGACGAAATTCTAATGCTCATGCGTGTATTTAATGATTACGGCATTAAAAATTATACATTTCAACACGCTAACGAAGCCTTCAAGGTAGCACCAGAAATTGCAAAGAATGGAGCATACACTTCCGTATTTGCTGACTGGTGGGCGTATAAATTTGAGGTTTATTACTCCACGGCCTACAATGCTACCATTTTAAATGAAAATGGAGTTACCAATAGTATCAATAGCGATAGTAATGAGCTAATCCGCCATCTAAATCATGAAGCGGCAAAGACCGTAAGGTATGGAGAAACTTCTGAAGCTGATGCTCTAAAGATGATTACCATTAACCCAGCAATACAGCTTGGCATAGATAAAATGGTTGGAAGTTTAGAAGAAGGTAAGCATGGTGATATAGCCATATGGAATGGTCATCCGCTTAGCATCTATTCTAAAGTAGAGCAGACTTATATCGATGGTAAGAAATATTTTGACTTACTCACAGATCCAGTAGATATGAGAATTGCGGTGGACAGCGATGATTCCTTCACAGAAGCTGGGTTTAATACCTTTATTAAAGGTAGAGAAGAAGACTCATGTATGAGTGATGTATTTGAATTAATTCAACAGTAAGAGAATAGGAGTTTAATCATGAAATCAAATAAGTGGAACATAGTCCTGGCATTACTGTTGATGACTTCAATCACAGTGCAAGCTCAAATCACCGACAAACCAAATTTTGGTAAAATTGCCATTGTAGATGCGACCATACATACGGTAACAGAAGGAACTATACAGAATGGTGTAATCACGCTAGATGGCGAAAAAATTGAATATGTTGGAAACGACCGCTCAAAAGTGAGTGACGAATATGCCATTATTCAAGCCTCAGGTAAGCATGTTTATCCAGGCTTTATGGATAGCGGAACTTCGTTGGGTTTAGTTGAGGTAAACGCGGTGGCAGTAACAGTTGACAACAGAGAAGTGGGTAATATGAATCCTAATATGCTAGCGTTTACGGCCTTTAACCCACATAGTGCCTCAATACCAGTCACTAGAGTAAGCGGAGTTACACATGTAATTACGGCACCACAAGGCGGTCTGGTATCGGGTCAGGCAGCGCTTATGGATTTATGGGGCTATTCGCCAGATTCGATGGCTATTGACGCAACAGCTGGTGTGGTGCTCAATTGGCCGAGTGTACGAAGTAGAGGTTGGGGGCCTAGAAATCCTGAACAAGCCGAGAGGCGATACAAAGAAGCCATAAGAAATCTTAACAAATGGTTAGATAATACCCGTTTTTATCAGCAAATGATGTCTAATTATGAAACGGATCCATCTGGCAAGACTAAACCAGAAACAAATCAGCAATTACAAGCTATGCGTGCACTAGTTGAAGGCGAAACACCCTTAATTATTGCAGTATCAAGCGAAAAAGATATTCTTAATGCCATTGAGTGGGCTTCCCATGAGGATAATTCATCCTTAAATATAGTATTTGCTGGTGTTGAGGAAGGTTGGAGAGTGGCAGAGCAAATAGCCGAAGCTGGAATTCCTTGCTTAGTATCCACTCTCTACACACCTGTTCGAGCATATGACCATATACATCGGCCGTATGAAAATCCATCGGTTCTTATGAAAGCAGGCGTAAAAGTTGCAATAATGACTGGAGAAGTTGAAAATGTTCGTAACCTTCCGTTTAATGCGGGTTATGCTGCTGCTTATGGTATGGGCACGGAGGAAGCCGTTAAAGCAGTTACCATTAATCCCGCGGAAATTTTTGGTGTATCCAATCAATTAGGTTCACTTGAAGCTGGAAAACAAGCTAATTTATTCATTAGTACTGGAGATCCATTTGAGCCACTTAGCCAAATTGAGCAGGTCTTTATAAAAGGTTATCAAATTCCAATGGACTCTCGACATTCGCAATTATTCGAGGAATTTCTGGATAGAGATGCTACCCAAAAGTAATGGTGTTTGTGATTTTATGTAATGTCAAAATGAACCACTCTACTAGAGTGGTTTTTTTGGGTAGTTATGAATGTTTTTAAGTAGTTTTGAATTTCTAAACATATCAATACATAAACGATTACTCATCCGCTTTTTTTGCATCTTTTCATTAATACATATTTAAAGCCATACAAGTGGACTATAGCGCTAGGTGCTATTTTTCTTACAGCAGCTAACTTTTTCTTAGTTTGGATTCCCGTCCTAATTCGTCAAACAATGGATAGAGTTGAGCAGTTAAATGCAGAACAGCTTGAAGTATTATCATTATTTGATACTCTATTCAATTCAGCCCAAGGAAGTATCTTAGCCATGAATGCGCTTTATTTGGTGGCGGCAGTATGTGGCTATGGTTTCTTTTTGTTTTTGACCAGGCAAACACTCATTGTTGCATCCAGGAAAGTGGAGTATGATTTAAGAAACGATGTGTTATTTGCCCTGTTTAACCTTCCATCTATTTTTTATACGAAATATTCTGAGGGTGAGGTATATGTACGTGCAACGGAGGATATTAACAAAGTACGGGAATATTTTGGGCCGGTGATTATGTATAGTATTAATACCATTACCAGAGCTGGTTTTGTAATTACGATGATGTATATAGTTAGTAGAGATTTAATGGTATGGGCATTATTACCCTTACCTTTGTTGTCACTTTTTGCGTACTGGATTACTGGATACATACATAAACACTCGATTATCATTCAGGAGCAATACTCTAAGTTAGCAGATCAAGCGAAAGAAACATTCTCTAGTATACGACTAGTTAAAGCGTACCATAAAGGTGAATCGGAACAGCGAAAGTTTGATGCTTTAAACGAAGACTATAAAGAGAAAAAGCTCCGGTTAGACTTAATTGAGTCATTATTTCATCCAGGCTTAAACTTTTTGATAGGTATTTCCCTCATTATCGTTATTTGGAAAGGCGGACAAATGGTAATTTCTGAACAATTAACGGTAGGTAATATTGCTGAATTTCTAATTTATGTAGCCTATTTGATATGGCCTGTAGCAGCATTGGGATACACTACAAATAGATTTCAGAAGTCTATTGCTTCTTGGCAAAGGATAAAGATCATATTCGAGGCCTATCACGATTTAGATAAAGATGAAGGCTTGGACACACAAAATATCGAGGGCACTATTGAGTTCAAGGGTGTCGATTTTAATTACCCGGACGCAAAAGTACCTACTATAGAAGGTTTGAACCTTCACATAAAAGCTGGAAATAAAGTGGCAATCGTTGGTCGCACAGGCTCAGGAAAGAGTACTTTAGTACAGTTATTACCTAGATTGTTTGAACCCACTAAAGGTGAAATATTACTTGATGGAAGACCCTTAAAAGATTATTCTAAACGAGCATTACGTGATTGTTTGGGCTTTGTACCTCAGGATCATTTTTTATTTTCAGATACAATAGAAGAGAATATTGGCTTTGGGATGAAGGGGGCTACAGCCGAAGATGTGGAATGGGCCGCATCACAGGCGCAAGTCCTTGACAACATATTGGATTTTGATAAAAAATTTAAGACTATACTCGGTGAAAAAGGTATAACCTTATCTGGAGGTCAAAAACAACGCACAGCTATTGCAAGAGCACTAATAAAAAAACCGAAAATACTTATTTTGGATGATTCTTTAAGTGCTGTCGATACTAAAACAGAAGATGCAATTTTACGTTCATTAAGAAATGATGAGAGTAATGTTACGGTTATAATGATAAGTCACAGGATATCTACCATTAAAGATGCAGACTATATTTATTACATAGAAGAAGGTAAGGTGAAAGAAGCAGGAACTCATGAGGAGTTATTATTACAAAAAGGAAGTTACAAGTCGATGTACGACAAACAACTGATAGAACAAGAATTACAAACTATATAAAACTAAAATAATAATCATTAGGTGTGATTGTTGATTGCAACCACCCATGAATAAGGGAGAACATTAAAATGATCGTAGTACCATTAGGCATAGCCTCGGCAACCCCAACAGCCATACGACACTTACCCTCAGTAGCCCTATGGAGAGAAGGAAGTGTGTTTCTGTTTGATTGCGGTGAAAATTCTCAAATGTGCATGCTTCAAGCTGGATTAAAGAGATCTAAGATTGATAGTATATTTATAACCCATTTCGATGTTGATCATTATTCCGGTCTTATGGGATTGATATCAACCTTACAGTTACAGAGAAGAGATAAAACATTAAATCTAATTGGACCAAAGGGTCTAAAAGAATTTGTAACTTGGAATCTCAAATTTTCTGGAGTTGAAATTAGTTTTGATCTTGATTTTGTAGAAATTGAGGAAGGAACAGATGAAATGCGTGTGTTAGATACAGAGGATTACTATGTAGAAGCTCGGCCGCTAAAGCATAAAAAATTCTGTTTAGGATACCGCTTTCAAGAAAAAGATAAGCCTGGTAAGGTGGATGCTACTAAGGCAGAGCAATACGGAATTACAGAGGATGAACAATTTAAGGCACTTAAAGCAGGTAAAAATCTAACACTTAATGATGGGACTGTTATTGAATCGTATGAGATTGTAGGTCACCCAAGACCAGGTGATAGTTTTGCTTATGTGACGGATACTGAATACTGCCCAAATGCCGTAAAATTAGCCATGAATACGAATATACTGTATCATGAAGCTACATTTGGCAATCAGTTAGCTGATAAAGCTAAAGAGACCGGTCACTCAACAGCAGCAGATGCAGCTCGTGTAGCAACAGAAGCTCAAACCAAATTGCTAGTCATTGGTCATTTCTCAGCGCGTTACACGAACTTACATCTACTGTTAAAGGAGGCTAGAGAAGGATTCTATCCGACATGGTTAGCACAGGAATTACGTCCTATTTTCACAGATCCATCGCACGAAAGAGGTATCGTTGAGCCAAAAGTGAACCTAATCGACTTGACCAAGAAAAATCCACAAAGCGGTGGTGATAATTATCGCGGAGGTAGATCTAGAGGTGGACGATCAAGTGCTGGTAGACATGGTGGAGGTAGATCGGGATCTAGGAACTTTAGACCTAGAAAAAGTAGAGATGGCGCAGCTAGTGGAACAAGGGGTCGATATGGGTCTAGTAACTATGAGAATAGAGGGGATCGCTACAAAAAGAACGATGGAGGTTCATACAGGAGCGATTCTGGCGGTAGTAGAGACTATAATAATTACGACCGTAATAATCGGTACAATGACTCTAAACCAAACAAATCTATTACACCTAGAACTGGCTACGATGACTTCAACCGATTCTAGGCAGCAATAGCAATAAATTTATGAGTAAGCAACTGCAATAAATTATGGCTAAGACTACAAAGAAAGCCGCTGATAAAATACTTATTAAGCGGCTTTACTTTTTTATTAAGCCTTTTGTGGGATATATAGCGCTAGCTATCATTCTATCCTTAGCGGTAGCATATTTAGGTACCGTTCGACCCAAATTGACCCAAATTGCAGTCGATGATTATATAGCATTTGATGACTTTGAAGGGCTATTCACCGTTATTTTATTGTTGTTTGGCGCCTTAGTCGGGGAATTTATTTTACTCATGGTCAACACCTATCTAACTAGGTGGTTTGGGCAGAATGCACTGTATTCACTGCGTAGTGCTGTATTCGAGAAAATTCGAAGTCTTCATGTTCAGTACTTTGATCGAAGTCCCATTGGACGATTGATTACCCGAACGACTTCTGATGTTGAAGCACTTAGTGAACTGTTATCAGATGGGGTGGTTGCCATTATTGGTGATTTATTTCGAATTATCTTTATTCTTTATTTCATGTTTTCTATGAACTGGGAGCTTAGTTTGGTTACTATAGCCATTCTACCTGTTTTGTTTCTAGCTACCTTTTGGTTTAAAGAACGTGTTCGAGTTAGTTTTCTAAAAGTGCGTGATGAATTATCTCATCTAAATTCTTTTGTTCAAGAGCATATTAATGGGATGAAAGTAGTCCAGATATTTAATCGTCAACAATATCAACACGAAAAATTTCAAAAAATAAATCAGAAGCATAAAGAAGCTCATGTTGAAACAATCTTATATTTCAGCATTTTTTGGCCTTTAATCGAAGTACTTGCCTCTTTTGCTATGGCATTAATTGTCTGGTATGGTGGGGGAAGAGCTCTCATGGGAGGGGTTAGTTTTGGTGTTTTATTGGCTTTTATTCAGTATGCGCGACAGTTTTTTCAACCGATTCGTGGCCTATCAGAAAAATTTAACACACTTCAGTCCGCTCTTGCTTCTTCGGAAAGAATATTTGAAGTATTGGATACTAAGCACCAAATACATACTCCTGATAGTCCGAAAACTCTTAACAGTCCCAAAGGACACATCACCTTTAACAATGTTTGGTTTAGATACAATGATGAAGGTTCGTGGATTCTTCAAGATGTAAGTTTTGAGGTACAGCCAGGTCAACACTTAGCTATCGTTGGTGCTACAGGAGCTGGAAAAACGACCATTATCAATCTGCTTCTTCGGTTCTATGAAATACAGAAAGGCAGCATCTGTATTGACGGATTTGATATAAAAGAGTTGGATTTATCGGAACTTCGCACCTTATTCGGACTAGTCCTACAAGATCATTCAATATTTACTGGTACAGTCTATGAAAATATAGCATTGGGTAATGCTGATATAAGCTTAGCAAAGGTAAAAAAAGCTGCTGAAGATGTAGAAGCTAATAGCTTCATAGAAAAACTACCAGGCAATTATCAATACTTGCTTCAAAAACAAGGTTCGTCCTTATCCATGGGTCAAAAACAGTTAATTTGTTTTGTCCGGGCATTGGTATATAATCCGCTAATCATGGTGCTTGATGAAGCCACTTCGAGTGTTGACTCTGAAACGGAAGCCCTAGTGAATATTGCTAGCAAAAAAGCGATGCAAGGTAGAACCACCATTGCGATAGCTCATCGCTTGTCTACCATCCAGGATGCGGACACTATTTTGGTGATGCACAAAGGACAAATAAGGGAAATAGGGACCCATCAAGAGCTACTTACCCAAGATCATGGAATCTATCGTAAGTTGTATGAATTACAGTATAAAGATCAATCAGTTCAAGTCTAGTCTACCTTATTTAATCGCTTTTATTATTCCATACTGATACAAACCCATAAAGCCTCTCTTTGTTTCGTATTCCACTTTTTTAAAGGTGTTTTGCAATATCGATATGATTTCTGATCGAATATAAACACCATGGAAGTTCATCCAGCGATTAAACAATATTGATGAAGAAGAAATAAAGTCAACTGCGTAAAGTGTTCCAGAAGGGCTGAGTGAGTTATGTATAGCTTTTATGCAATGAAGCATATCGTTATTCATACTTATTGAATAGGAACATATAAAACAATCCATTGATGAATTTGTATAAGAAGAAGACGGAAAATAGTGTTGTTGCAAATGCACATTTTCAAGTTTTTCCACTTTTATAGAGGCTTTTTTTAACATATGCTCGGACGCATCATACCCATAAAAGGTACACTCTTTGAATTCAGAAGCTAAGACCGAAATGTGATACCCTGTTCCGCACCCAAGTTCAATGATCGATAAAGCTTTGCGCTTTTTTATACCTCTTCTTAGTTCAACCCGTAGATAATTAGAAAACCAGTCTCTACCCCATAAAATAGCCCATCGGGTAGTATCATATATGTGGCTATTCCAACTATAGTACCATTTGAGATATTGTTCGTTTCTTGTGGATAAGGATGATTGATTCATGAATCGGGGGCTCTAGCGGCTTAATAGGTACGTACTCGAATAACTGTACACTTGGTCACTTTTCAATTCCTTTCGTTTCATCTGAGTTACAGTAAAGTTCTTAGATGTTAGGCTATCAATCCACGGCACAGTTTCATAGGAAGAACGAAAAAGAATTTTTTTTATCGATGTACATGTATTCAGAGTGCTCCAAGTCTCACGGAGTTCCGTAAATCTTTTCTGGTTATTGTATAGCCAATCTTGATGATCCAATAGATTAACATGACTAAACCTATTTGATCGACTATGTTGGAGTGCATACAACAATGAAGAATGACCTATGGATATTCGAAAAATGGATTCTTTTAATGATTCAAAATACTTTTTTTGTAAATGTTTTGGGGCAAAATCTAAGCTATAATATCCATTCCAATATAAGCGCCAATACGGATTTTGGGATAGCTGCTGTTCTACAAGAATAGTATATAATGTATCCTTTAAAAAGGGAAGTAAGGGCCCTATACTATGTTGCTGGCTTTTTGGAATACCACCAAGATATAGCACCCATGGGTGTATCCACAATGAAATGGCCGAATGTTGGCTCATTTTATGCCATAGTGATTCGAATAGAATCTTTTTGCTATCCAAATCCTCGCTATAGATTAACTCGTTAATTAACTCTAAAACACCCATTCTTCGAAGACTATAAAGCAACAATCGAGATAACCAACCAGTGGTTCCATATCGGTAAAATCCTTTTCGGTCAGGATCAAATAGATGTTGTTTGCGCTTCCAAAATTTTCTAGCCCCAGGAGTCAATTTGTCTAATAAGCCTTCGAAATAGTGCGGGTAATCAGGCACCTTTCCCAATCCAAAAAATGACCAATACACCTCGAAGTCATAGGTCGATATAACGATTTTTTTTAACTCAACCAGATATAATTGAGCTGGATTGATATCAACTGCATGTATATGTCGTACTCCTTCTAAAGAATAATTCAAGAGGTGATCACCTGCACTTGCTATGGTCAGCATAGATGAGTTTTGATCAAGTCCTAGGAGTTTTGTGTCAATCCGTACGTCTTCCCAGCTAATGGTATAGATGAGTTTTTTTGTGAAAAGCTTAGGTAAACTCATTGACCAAGGGGGCTGCCATTAGCTTGAGTGTATCCATTTAAGAAGCGGAAAAATTCGTACATTACTACTCACTATTAATTAAAGATTTGTACAAAATGAATGGAAATAACAAATCAACCGCAAGCCGTCTATGGTATTGTATTCATCTGGTAGGTAGGGTCCTTTTTCCATCCAAAAACCGGTCAGATTTCACTAAAGAAACAAGCTCACCAGCACTGAGTAACCCTCAACTTGCTTGGATCAAAAGTGAATATCAAAAGGAATATAGAATCTTGCGAAGGAAAGCCAGAATACATCCAGAAAAAGCCATCCTTGGAGGCTTGTTTGTGGGCTTTCTGTTAGGTTTGGGTACCATGAAAAGTATACATCAGAAAAAGTAATTAGAAAAGTATGGCGGTTATAAACGATCAATTACAAGAACATTTTCAGCGGTTAGATGCGCTGAGGGGGTATCTTTGACTATGATAAGCGAAGCGTCAGAATTATTGAGCTGACTCAACAGACTCAAGACCCAGCATTTTGGAATGACCCAGTAGGGGCACAAAAAGTAATGAAGGACTTGGGTTATCAAAAAGCTTTAATTCAAGATTGGGATACTCTGAATAGTCTTAGAGAGAGTATCATTGTTTACTTAGAATTTATTGAAATGGGGGAGAGTGTTGAGGAAGAATTGGCAGCAGAAACCGATAAATTTATCCTTCAACTAGAGGCTCTTGAACTCAAAAATATGCTCAAGGAAGAAGATGATCATCGGGACGCCGTAGTACAATTTAGTCCTGGTGCTGGGGGGACAGAGAGTCAAGATTGGGCTGAAATGCTATATCGAATGTATACACGGTGGGCCGATCAAAACGGATATAAGGTGTCTGTAATGGACTATCAGGATGGGGAAGTGGCTGGACTAAAAAGTGCTACTATAGAAGTTCAAGGAGATAATGCCTATGGGTTTTTAAAAGCCGAAAGTGGTATCCATCGTTTGGTGCGAGTATCTCCATTCGATAGTAATGCCCGTCGCCATACTTCTTTTTGTTCGGTCTTTATCTCTCCTCTGGTTGATGATACCATTGAGCTGGATATTAACGAGAAGCATATAGAACTACAGCGTTTTCACTCCTCGGGTGCAGGTGGACAAAATGTAAATAAAGTGGAGACAGGGGTTCGACTTATATGGACAGGAACATTGTCTGACGGTCGAGAAGAAAAAGTGGTAGCAGAGTGTCAACAAGAACGATCTCAACTCCAAAATCGGGAGAAGGCTTTAGTCCTGTTAAAATCTAGAATATATGAATTAGAGAAAGAAATACGAGAGGCTGAAAAGGCAAGACTAGAAGGGACAAAGGGAAAAAATGAATGGGGCTCACAGATAAGAAGTTATGTATTTGATGATCAGCGAGTTAAGGATCACCGAACCGGTCATGAAACCTCCAATGTTTCAGGGGTGATGGATGGAGATTTGAATGAATTTATAAAAGCGTATCTATTACTACAGGCTCATGCATAAATATGACATGCTTATTATTGGAAGTGGACTAGCAGGTCTTTCTTTTGCTTTAAAAGCGGCAACATCGGCTCGTGTTGCGGTCATAACCAAAAATGAGCTTAAGGAAACCAATACTTGGTATGCTCAAGGCGGTATCGCTGGGGTGATGGATTTGAATCAGGATTCATTCGAAAAACATATTCAAGACACATTGGTAGCAGGAGCAGGGTTATGTGATACCCAAGCGGTATCTAATATGGTATATCAAGCGCCTAAATTAATTAACGAACTAGTAGACTATGGAGTTGGCTTTACCCGAAAGGGGGAACAACTGGATTTAGGTAAAGAAGGTGGGCATTCAGAACATCGGATTGTACATGCAGCAGATGCAACGGGTAGGGAGGTAGAAAATGTACTGGCTAAAAGGGTGAAAAATCATCCTAATATCGATGTGTTCGAGTATTATTTTGCCATGGAATTACTCACCGAACATCATCTTGGGATGAAGGTGAAATATATGCCAGAAATCCAGTGTTTTGGGGCTTATGCATTGGATATAAAGAGTGGAATAGTAGAAACATTTTTGGCAAAAAAAACCGTAATAGCAACCGGTGGAATTGGAGAAGTGTATGCCCATACTACCAACCCAACTATTGCTACTGGGGACGGTATTGCTATGGCCTACAGAGCAAAAGCTCACATACAACATATGGAGTTTGTCCAATTTCATCCTACAACCCTTCAGATACCAGAGGCAAAGTCTTATTTAATTACAGAAGCATTACGGGGCTTCGGGGCAATAGTAAGGAATAGCTCTGGCTATGCTTTCATGAAGGATTATGATGCCAGAGGCGAACTTGCACCAAGGGATATAGTGGCTCGAGCTATTGATGATCAACTAAAAAAACGTGGGGACAAATCAGTCTATTTAGATGCAACTGATATTGAATCTACTTCGTTATTAAAACATTTTCCAAATATTGCAAAAGAATGTGCTAAGTATGGATTAGATATTACCAAGGATCTGATTCCTGTTGTACCTGCGGCACATTATCTTTGTGGGGGTATTCGGGTAGATGAATTTGGACAAAGTTCAATAAAACATCTGTATGCTATTGGTGAGACGGCTTGTACTGGAGTGCATGGGGCGAACCGACTGGCATCAAACAGTTTGTTAGAAGCCTTACATTATGCCGACACTGCGGTACATCATGCATTACAAAATTATACGATTACCGAATTTGCAAAAAATATACCCACGTGGAATGTGGAAGGTACACTGAATAATAAAGAATGGATTTTGGTGTCACATAATCGTGAGGAGTTACAACAGGTAATGTGGGATTATGTGGGAATTGTACGGAGTGATATGAGACTAGAAAGAGCCCTACGCCGACAAACCTTATTGTATTATGAAGTAGAAGATTTCTACAATAGAACCAGCGTCTCGCCTGAGCTACTCGAATTACGCAATCTTATTAGTATTGCCTATTTAATTATTCAAGCAGCGATGAAACGAAAGGAGAGTTGTGGACTTCACTACAATGTAGATTATGAGACCTATGGTAGGCCTAGCTTAAGCAATACATAATCATGAAAACGTTGGCCAAGCCATTCTGTCGTTGGGGTATTACTGGTGAAATTGGAGCCGGGAAAAGTACGGTCGCAGGCTACATGGCTGATTTTGGAATTCCCGTTTTGAACTTAGATTCGATTGCAAAAACAATAATGGTAAGCAACATTGAACTACGAGAACAAATAAAAGCTGAGTTTGGGGAGCAAGCTTACTTAGGCAAAGAAATAAATAAAAACTATCTATCCGACCAAGCATTTAAGTCTGGTCAGGTTCACCGGCTTAATGCACTTGTACATCCTAAAATCTATTCCGAAGTTGCTAGATTAGAATTAAAGTTCAGTGAACAAGGACACAGAATTATTGCCAAAGAGAGTGCTTTATTACTTCAGCAAGGACGCCCAAATGAGATTGATGTTGTAATTTGGGTCGCAACAAGTAAAGAACTGCGAAGGCATCGAATTAGTCAACGGCCAAATTTAACCAACAGCGATCGAGACGCCAGAATAAGTTACCAATCCTCCTTAAATTTATCACAGCATTTAAATCCGAATTGTGATAAAATTATTAGCAACAACAAGACAAAGGAGGACCTAAAAACCCAAGTTTCTGGATTAATTTCCGAACTTAAAATCGAATGCGATACCCTTCTTCAATCCCGTAATTTATAGCATATCCGCCATTTGTTTCTACCACATATTGAGCAGGAGCTCCTGAAGGAAGGCCTTTTTCTGAAAAGGGGGTGGTGGAATGGTAAATACGTACTATCACACTATCGGAATTCACATACATGATATCCAATGGCAAAGGGGTATTTGCCATCCAAAAACTTAATGGCTCTTCAGTATCAAATTTGAATAGCATACCATGATTTTCAGGAAGTTTACGCACGTCCATTAAGCCTTGACTTCGCTCCATTACGTCATCTGAAATTTGAACCTCCACACTACTAATTTCATTACGATCAGTATCTAGAAAGTAGACTGTCTGTTCTGGCACTACTACCCGTCCGTTGTATGATGATTCATTTGAACGCGCATTTCTCTTCTCATTGCAACTGCTAAATACAAACAATGAAAATACTACAGGAATAACGAGTTTATTTAATCTCAAAAGTTTGTTCATGAGTGCTTGATCCATTGGTTATTTGAACTGTATAGGTACCTTTTGTTAGGTAATCATTTGATGTTGAATCCCAGAGATTCCAATGAAAGGTGTTAAATCCTTTTTTCACATCCTGGGTGGTTGAATGAAGGGTAGTATCATCCCTTTTAAATGTTATAGAGACCTCGAATGAATCGGTTGATTGATTCCGTTTTCTGCTTGAAGCTTCCTGAGCAAAATATAATAACTCAATATTTGGTTCTAATGGGTCACGATAGTCCACCGATTGATTTCCCCATCTACTAGAATAACGGATGTCATCAATGCTAAATAGGGTTACCGGTTCATTTAATCGGTCAACCAACTCATGAAATGGGGTGGTGTCAAGAACGTATATACTACGACCATGAGTAGCTACGACTAATTCCAAATCACGAGGATGGACAACCATGTCATAGGAGGCTACATTGGGTATGTTGTTAAGAAGATGCCATTCTTGGCCATCATTGAAACTTACATAACTACCGTGATCCAGTCCTACATATAATATCTGTGGATGAACAGGATCTTGAACGATGATATTTACCACATCATCCGGTAGGTTCCCTTTGACGGAGGTCCAAGTCTCCCCGAAGTCTGTTGTTTTATATACATAGGTGACAAACTCATCGAATCTATATCCGTTCAGAGAAACATAGGCGGTTGAAGGATCGTGGGAAGAGGCATGAACCTCTGAAATCCAACGATAGCTAGGTAGTCCAGCACTCACATCTACCCAACTAGCGCCCGCGTCAGTGGTACGATGTACCTTACCATCATCAGTTCCCGTCCAAATAATATCAAAAGAAAGTGGTGATTCGGAGATGGTTGTAAGGGTAGAATAAGGAACATCTCCGTTGGGTAGGTTATAGCTGAGGTCAGGACTTATTGCAGTCCAGCTTTTACCTTCATCAAAGGAGCGATTTAGTCGTTGCGATCCAAAATAAACAATATCAGGATTGTGGTGACTAAGCTCTACTGGTGTATTCCAATTATAGCGATAACGGTCTTCACCCACTTGATGACGTGGGGTTATTCTGTAGCTTGATCCATTCTCCAAATCTCTTCGCATATAATTCCCGTACTGAAATCCCACATACACGATATCACTATTTTCTGGGTGTGGGCTTACATGCATTCCATCTCCACCGTAAAGTCGTTGCCATGGTTGTTCTCGATTTGGAGTAGAACGAGAAGAGCCTTTCCAAGTGCCATTGTCTTGGAGACCTCCGTAGATATGATATGGAGTATCCATATCCACGTTCACGGTATAAAATTGACCCACTGGAGCTACATTATGATGTATAAAGTTTTTTCCACCATCCTTACTCTCATATAAGCCCCCATCATTACCTAGCAAAAGATGCTCGCCATCGACGGGGTTCACCCATAAGGCTTGATGATCTACATGGATACGTTGATTTTCAGCAATGGGTGACCAGTTTTTACCAGCATCGGTAGATTTTAGCATAGGAACACCCATAATATAGAGTGTATTGGCATCGCTGGGGTCTACACGAATCTCACCAAAATAATATCCATAGGTGAAGTACACATTGTCTAGTGCTATTTCGTGTGTTTTTTCCCATGATTCGCCCCCATTATCGGTTTTATAGACCTCAGCACCAATAATCTCAGTATCAAATAATGCAGCATTTGCATCGCCCAGATAGTCTGCAAGAGCACTTGGTGGATATTTTTTGGAGCTAATGTCTTCCTTAACACTTGTAGCGGTATAGGTACTTGGAAAACCGTTACGAATTAAAAATTGATTTATGGCACCATTTTCAAGAGTTAAAAATTCATTTGAAGTCATATCCCGAAACGCATCTGCCTGTAATTCGTTACTTCCTTCATTGTTAGATTCAATTCTTCGAACATCTTGGTTGTCAACCAGCGCATAAATACGATTGGGATTGTCGGCACTTATGCTTAAGCCTATACGCCCCAGAGTGGTTCCTGTGGGAAGTCCATTGCTCGCTATTTCCCAGGTGTTTCCACCATCTTTGGAATGGTATACTGCGGACCCTGAGCCACTCTCAACGAAATTCCATGCCTCCCGAGAGCGTTCCCAAGTAGCGGCCCATAAGTGATCGGGATTTTCGGGATGAATAATTAAATCTATGACCCCAGTTCCTTCGTTGACAAAAAGTGTTTTTTCCCACGTTATTCCCCCATCTTCCGTTTTGTAAACCCCACGATCGGCATTTTCCGAGTACAATGCCCCCATACTGCCTACCCAGACCACATCTGGATTTTCTGGATGAATGCGAATACTGCCTATATGTTGCGTACCCTCTAAGCCCATAAATTCCCAAGTATTTCCCGCGTCTGTTGTTTTATAAACCCCCGTACCTGCATAGGTGCTGCGGGAAGAATTATTTTCACCGGTACCAGCCCAAAGAATGTTTGGCTTAGATTTGGATATAGCAATATCACCTATCCCCAAGGCACCACCTTGATTATCAAAAACAGGTTCCATTGTAATTCCACCATTGGTTGTTTTGAAAATACCGGCCGAACCAAAGCCCACATAAAAAATTCGCGTGGTATCTGGATGCACAGCTATGTCAGATACACGTCCACTCATCGTTACTGGGCCTACATTTCGAATAGGGTAGGCATGTAATATTGATTGTGTTCGGTGTTCATTACGCTCTTGTATACTGGCGCTAAGTTCTGTGGTGGATGTAGCCGCAGGTTTTGTGAATTGAGCTTGGAGGGGGAGAGTGAGTACTGCATTGGTTAGTAAAAAAAGTCCTAAACTCTTCATAATTATCAATTGGTATGGTAAAGTTGTTGGATTAGAATGGATTGCAATGTCTTTATGTTACAATATTAAAGCTGTATGCAAGTATCAACTACTCGTTTTAAGCGACACTGATTTGTACACATTACTGAAAATAGAGTATCAGCAAGTACAAAGTAGAAAGTATTAAACATTACTACAAAAAAAGGAACAACAAAATTTGTTGTATTTAGATTGTATACCGTTAGATGTGACACTACATAATCAAGGTGAAATTGAAATTGACACCATTTTAACGTATATTGTAGTATTAGTGGGCGCCGAAGGGTTCCCGCTTTTTTTATTTTTTATAACTATAGTTAAAGCAGAAGTTTACTCATTACAAACGAATTGGATACCAACACGGAAAAAATATTCGAATTAGCGCAACAATGCGCTTCCTCGCACGGCGTGTTTGTGGTAGATGTGGAAATTAAACACACTACCCCTATGGAGTTGTGGGTCTATCTCGATAAAGAAGATGAAGATCTATCAATAGATGTTTGTACTAAAATTAGCCGCGAATTAGGTTTCTTATTAGAGGCACATGACATAGAGATAGATCGGTATCGACTCAATGTCTCTTCGCCTGGATTGAGTAGACCGTTAAGCGATATCCGTCAATATCCCAAAAATATTGGCCGCACATGCAGGGTACGATATAGAAAGAATGACGCAGAAGTCGAAAAAGTAATGGGTCAATTAAGCAAGGTTGACTCAGCGAACATCCAATTAATGGTTGAAGATAAATCCATTAAAATACCCTTTGTCCAAATTATAGAAGCCAAAATAATCCCTACAATCTAACTTTAAATTTCACCTCAATGCAGCCTGATTTTTCTAAACAAATTATTTCCTCTTTTGCCGAAATAGCAAAGGAAAAAGGTATTGATCGAGATCTTCTGTTAACCATATTGGAAGACGTCTTCAGAACAATGATACGTAAGAAATACGAAACAGATGATGCGTTTTCGGTAATTTTGAACGCAGATAGAGGGGAAATTCAGATTCTTCACGTACAAGAAGTCGTTCCAGCAGAAGAACTAGCGGACCCAGTAGGGGAGATTTCCTTGGAAGATGCCCAAAAAATCGACCCCGATATCGAACTATACGATGAGTTAGCACAAGAAGTAAACATTTTAGATTTTGGACGTAGAGCTGTGAATATGGCGCGACAACAATTAGCGCAGCGCATTCGCGAGATTGAGAAAGATAATATCTACGAGGATTACACAGATCGAGTTGGCGAAATTATTCTGGGTGATGTATACCAGGTGCGTCATAACAAAGATATTCTGGTTAATCATAATGGGGTAGAGTTGTTACTTCCTCGCAATGAGCAAATCTACAAAGACCGATATCGTAAGGGGGATACCATTCGAGCGGTCGTTACGGGCGTGCACATGAAAAACGGAAATCCTACCGTTGTTATTTCCAGAACCTCAGAGCTTTTCTTAGAGCGTTTATTTGAAAATGAAATACCTGAGGTATTTGACGGGATTATAGATTTAGTAAAGGTAGCTCGAGCACCTGGAGACCGATCAAAAGTAGCGGTGATGTCGCATGACGAGCGAATAGATCCAGTTGGTGCCTGTGTAGGAATGAAAGGAATACGAATTCACGCTGTTGTTCGAGAATTACAAAATGAAAACATAGATGTGATTAACTACACCAAAGATCGAGTTGAATTCATAAAAAGAGCCCTTCAGCCCGCAGATGTAATGAAGGTTGAGTTGGATGAGAAAGGTGAAAAAGCGAGTGTATTAGTGCCTGCAGATCAGGTTTCTAAAGCCATTGGTAAAGGTGGTGTTAATATTCGCTTAGCCTCTAAACTATCGGAGTGCGAAATCGATGTCTACCGTGAAGTGGAAGAAGAAGATGATATAGATTTAGCGGAATTCACGGATGATTTTGGACAAGAACCTATTCAACTACTAATCTCAATTGGATGCGATACAGCTCGTGCTGTTTTAGAACTTAGCGCCGATGAGATAGTAAGTCGAACCAACGAAGAAATCGATGAAGCATTGGCTCGTAAAATTATAGAAGTCATTGCCTACGAATTTGAGGATTAGAATTGTACAATTCATTCATAAATTGGTAGTTTAGACCGTATACAAAATACTTATACATGCCCATAAATAGACCCAAACCGTTATTCAAAGTAGCTTCTGAATTCAATGTATCTACTCAATCCATTGTAGATACCTTAGAAGATAATGGACTTACTGCCTCCAATCGTCCAAACTTTAAGATTACCCCCGATATGTATATTGTCTTAGAGCAGGTTTATGGGGAAGATAAAGCTAAAAGCGCAGACCATGAACGCGCTAAAGAAGCTTATGAGTCAAGACGCAGTCAAATGATGAACCAACGAAATGACAGTGTTACGGTTGATCAATTTTTGGAGCCACTCGAAGAAGAAGAGGAAGCGGCAAGCAAAACCACTACCTCTATTGAAGATGACCTTTTAGGTGGGCTTGAGCCCATGGATGAATCGCCTAGTGCTACTCAAGAGTTGAAACAGGACGATGTAGCTGCCGAGCTAGAGCAAGACGAAAAAGAACTTACTAATAATACTCAATCTGAAACTACTGCGGTAAATTTAGAGAAAACTGAAGCTGTTGAGTCTAAAGAACAAGACAAGGTAGAAACAGCAGTTGAAATAGAAGAACGGGAGAAATCAACTGAGCCAGCTGTTGAGGAATCTGAATCAAAAGCTGAGTCAATACACACATCAACGTTCACTGATATGGGTGAATCGAGCGGTGAACCTGTGCAAGATTCAACTGAGTTTGATGCAACGCCTATCACAGAAGAGCAAAAAGCTAAGGACGAAGAGGCTACTCCTCAGCAAAAAACTTCAGGGCAGGCAGAAACTGAAGAAAGTATTATTCGTGGACGTGCTAGTAAACTAAAAGGAACTAAGGTATTAGGTAAAGCGGCATTCACAAGTGATACAAGTTCTGATGTCCAGCCAAGAAAGAAGAGAAAGCGTAAAAAAGACCGTCCGGCCACATCTACTGAAAATCAAGAAAAAAAATCTACTAAACCTTCCGTCAACACGAAGAAAAAATCAAAAAAGAAGGTAAAAAAAACCGAAGTTGATGAGATTGATGTAGATCGGATGATGAAAGAAACTCTGAAAAAAATACAGGGTGGGTCTACTGTTGGAAATAAACGAGGTAAAAGGAGAAGACAGCGCAAAGAAGAAAGAGAAGAGGAATTACAACAACAGCAGGAGTTAAATGAGTTAGAGAGTGGCATAATTGAAGTTACTGAATTCATAACAGCTAATGATTTAGCCGAAGAACTTGAGGTTAGTGTCACAGATATTATTTCTGCTTGCATGAGCATTGGACTCATGATCACTATAAACCAACGCTTAGACGCAGGTACCATTGAATTGGTTTCTGAGGAATTCGGTAAAGAAGTTAAATTCGTAGATGCCGAAGAAATGGTTGAAGAGTTTGAAGAGGAGATCGATGATGAAGCTGATCTCAAAAATAGAGCTCCCATTATTACGGTAATGGGACACGTAGATCATGGTAAGACCTCCTTACTGGATTATATTAGGGAAGCCCAAGTAGCAGAGGGAGAGGCTGGGGGTATTACTCAGCACGTTGGAGCCTATGAGGTTGTTCACAACGACAAAAAAATAACCTTCTTAGATACTCCAGGTCACGAAGCGTTTACTGCGATGCGTTCTCGTGGTGCGCAGGCAACTGATATTGTAATTCTTGTTGTTGCTGCTGACGATTCTGTTATGCCTCAAACCATCGAGGCGATTAACCACGCTAAGGCAGCTGGTGTACCTATGGTTATTGCGATCAACAAAATGGATAAACCTGGTGCAACTCCCGATAAGATAAAGCAGCAACTTTCCGATCATTCGGTAATCGTTGAAGATTGGGGGGGATCTACTCAGTTTGCTCTAGTGTCGGCTAAAACTGGAATGGGGATATCAGATTTACTTGAAAAGGTAGTAATAGAAGCAGAATTATTAGAACTGAAAGCCAATCCTGATCGACGTGCAGACGGAGTAGTATTGGAGTCAAGATTGGATAAAGGTAAAGGAATTGTGGCTAATATCTTGGTACAGAATGGTACTCTTAATGTGGGTGACCCATTTGTTGCTGGTCCATGTTATGGAAGGGTACGAGCTATGGAGAATGACTTAGGAGTTCGGATATCACAAGCGGGCCCTGCAACACCTGTTCAATTAACAGGTTTTGATGAAATGCCACAGGCTGGTGATAAGATTCGTGTTGCTATCGACGAAAAAGCCGCAAAAGAGATTGCCAATCAACGTCAACAAATTCGCCGTGAACAGGCACTTAGAAAAACCAAACACATGACACTAGATGACTTGTCTAGAAGAATGGCTTTGGGTGAAGTATCTGAGCTAAACATAATCATTAAAGCCGATGTTGACGGTTCAATAGAAGCCTTGTCAGGTGCCTTACAAAAGTTAGGAACCGATGAGGTATCCGTAAGTATTATTCATACTGGAGCCGGAGCTATTTCTGAATCAGACGTATTGCTGGCTTCTGCGTCTGATGCGATAATTATCGGTTTCCAGGTGCGTCCTACCGCACAGGCCAGAAAGCTAGCTGAGAATGAGGAAATAGATGTACGGCTATTTAGCGTGATCTATGATGCGGTAGATGAGGTACGTGACGCTCTTGAGGGATTGCTGTCACCAGAGATAAAAGAACAAATTATGGGTTCTGTAGAGGTTCGAGAAATCTTCAAAGTTTCAAAAGTTGGAACCATAGCAGGTTGTTATGTTACTGATGGCAAGATTGACCGTAACAATCCATTACGTATCATTCGAGATGGTGTAGTAATCTATGATGGTGAAATTGGTGCTTTAAAGCGTTTCAAGGATGACGTTAAAGAAGTTAGTTCTGGCTACGAATGTGGAATTAGTATTCGTAACTACAATGATTTAAAGGTTGGTGATTCTTTTGAAAGTTATAAGATGACCGAAGAGAAGAGAACCTTGGACGAATCTATTTAATATGAGTATTCGTTTAAAAAGGCTTAACGAATTATTTCGTCGCGATTTGGGCGAGATAATTCAACGCAGTTTTCAACCTGACGGAAGTTTTGTAACCATTACAAAGGTGAAGTTAAGTCCTGACTTATCGATCGCCAAGGTATATCTTAGTGTGTTCTCGCCAAACCGAGATCCAAAGACTATATATACTTATTTGGATGATCAACAAAAGCAGATTAAACATGCTTTAGCTACTCGGATACGAAATCAAGTACGAAAGATACCTGAACTTCATTTTTATGAGGATGATACAAGCGAATACGTTGATTCTATCGAACAATTATTTAAAAAAATAGACAAGAAGTAGTTGGGGATTAAGTCAATAATATGCAATGGACTAATTTTCCAATTTTTAGCTCATCTAATTTTCCAATAGAATTTGAAGCCAAAGAAGCACCTGCTGGTATACTGTTAGTTAATAAACCATTGGGTTGGACAAGTTTTGACGTGGTAAAATATGTACGAACGAGAATTCAAAGAAAGAAAGTTGGACACGCAGGGACATTGGATCCAATGGCGGATGGTTTGTTGGTATTATGTTTCGGAAAAGCGACAAAAAGTATTGATCAAATTCAATCACAAACCAAAGAGTATATAGCCAAAATAAAATTTGGCGGCAGTACCCCTAGCTATGATGCCGAAACTCCAGTGGATCAGCATGCACGTTATCATCATATAACCAAAGAAGATATTGACCAGAAATTGTCTTCTGAGTTCACTGGTGAAATACAACAAATTCCCCCAATGTATTCAGCTCTAAAAAGAAATGGGAAAAAACTCTATGAGTTGGCACGTGAAGGTAAGACGGTTAAATTAGATCCTCGACCGGTTCATATTTATTCAACCAATATTAACTCCTTTGTAGGTGATACCTTAGATCTCAGCATTAGCTGCTCTAAGGGTACCTATATTCGTAGTATAGCCCATGATCTTGGTACTGCTCTCAATTCCCGGGCTCATCTTAGTGGATTAACTAGATGTAAAATTGGTAATTTTGAGGCCAATAAAGCTATAGATATTCGTGTATTTGACTCCTTAGTTAGGCAATAATCTCTTAATTTTGCACTTATGACAGAGATTCACTACATCGATGACATTCCTTTTCAAAAAGAATCGGTGTTGACCGTAGGTACATTTGACGGTATACATCAAGGGCATATGGCACTGATGAACCGACTTGTTCAAAAAGCAAATAAGCATAATTGCCGAAGTGTAGTAGTGAGTTTTGATCCACATCCTAGAAGTATTATCAATGCAGGAGAGAATGGAATTCGATTGTTAACCACCTTAGAAGAGCGCTCAAAACGGTTGAGTGAATTTGGAGTAGATGTTCTATGTGTGATCCCTTTTACTCGTGATTTTTCACTTCAAAATTCCAAAGAGTTTGTAAAAAATATCCTATATAGTAGAATTGGTTTATCTTATTTCATTATTGGATACGACCACCATTTTGGTAAAAATAGAGATGGAAATGCTCAAACTTTACAACAAATGTCATCTGACTTAGATTTTGAGGTTGAGATAGTTGAAAAGAAAGAAATGGGTGATCTAACCATTAGCAGCACTAAAATACGCCAGTCTTTAGAGTTAGATGGAAATGTGGGTCGGGCAGAGGAATTGCTTGGAAGACCATATAGCTTTGAGGGGGTAGTGGTTCATGGAGATGAGCGTGGAAGAACCATTGGATTTCCAACGGCTAATATTCAATTAAATCATAGAGATAAACTCATCCCAAAAGAGGGTACTTATGTTATTGAGGCTAAATTAAATGGTATTACCTACCGAGGGATGATGAATATTGGAAATAGACCCACATTTGATGGTCAAAATCAACGTATAGAGGTTCATTTATTTTCGTTTAATCAACAAATTTATGGGCAAAATATGAGGATATTTTTGATAGAAAGGATTAGAGATGAAAAAAAATTCAAAAGCTCAAATGAGCTAATTAAGCAGTTAAAATTAGATAGAAAAAAAAGTATTGAAATATTGCACAGGCGTGGCATTTAATTTATTAGTAGCCGATTAGCTTTATTGTTCAATTACATAAAAAAGCGTATATTTCAAGAATAATATAGAATTGATAACAGTCCAATTACATGAGCATAACCGCAGAAGAAAAAAAAGAACTTTTCACCAATTTTGGTGGCGATAGTACAAATACGGGTTCAACAGAAGGTCAGATAGCCTTATTTACCCACCGAATCAATCATCTTACAGAACACTTAAAGACGAATAAAAAAGATCATTCATCTCGAAGAGGTCTACTTAAGTTAGTAGGTAAACGACGTCGTTTACTCAATTATTTAATGAAGAACGATATCGAAAAGTACAGAGTCCTGATCAAAGAACTCGGTATTCGTAAATAAATCGAAAGGCTCCATTCTGGAGCTTTTTTTATAAATATTTTCTCTCACTTAACAAGTAATTAAGTGGGATAAAGCAACAAAAGAGACAAATAATGAAAGAAGATTTTAGAAGTATTGAATTTGCCCCTGGCAAAACCTTGTCAATTGAGACAGGTAGAATAGCAAAACAAGCCGATGGTTCCGTTGTGGTGCGCATGGGTGATACAATGGTACTATGTACCGCAGTAAGTGCAAGAGAACCTAAACCAGGTCAGAATTTTTTCCCACTAACCGTTGATCATAAAGAGAGTTTTTCTGCGGCCGGTCGTTTTCCTGGCGGCTTTATGAAGAGAGAAGGACGATCTAATGAAAAAGAGATTTTATCAAGTAGATTAATCGATCGTGTATTACGTCCATTATTTCCTAAAGGATATTACAATGACACGCAGATAATTAGTTCTGTAATTTCTTCAGATGATGAGAATGATGGGGACGTTTTAGGTGCCGTTGGAGCAAGCTTAGCACTTCATTTGTCCGATGTTCCATTTGACGGACCCATGGGAGAAGTTAGAGTGGGAAGAGTAGATGGAGAGTACATCATCAATCCAACAGTAAGTGAACTTCAAGACTCTGATATAGATATGGTTGTCGGAGGTACACGTGACTCTGTTTTGATGATTGAAGGTGAAATGGATGAGATTACTGAAACAGAAATGCTAGAAGCCATTAAAGCTGCTCACGCTTCCATTGCCAAATTATGCGACTTTCAAGATGAATTACGCAATGAACTAGGAAAAGAGAAACGCGAATTCATTCCTGCCAAAGCAGATGAAACAATCGAAGACGAGGTGAAAGTCTTAGCCGAGGATAAAATTAAGGAAGTTATTGGCATCGGCCTCGGTAAAGAGGAGTACAACTCCAAAATCAAAGAAATCAAAGATGAGGCAATAGCCACGCTAGTAGAGCAGGAGAAAGAAGACGAATTTATCTCCGAGGCGAAAGCAATCTTAGGTCAGATTGAAAAAAATGAACTAAGAAATATGATTCTTACCCAAAAACGACGTATCGATGGTCGTACGCCGGTTGATATCAGAGATATCTGGACACAAGTAGGATATATCCCTCGAACCCATGGATCCTCCATATTCACTCGTGGTGAGACTCAAGCTCTTGTTTCAGTAACTTTGGGCACAAAAAGAGACGAACAAAATGTCGATACGCTTTTTGATCAGGAACCAAAAAAGTTCATGCTACACTACAATTTTCCACCCTATTCTGTGGGTGAAGCAGGTTTTATGCGAGGACCGGGTAGACGTGAAATCGGACATGGACATCTTGCTGAACGTGCTCTACGTAAAATGATGCCAAGTTTTGATGAATTCAGCTATGTTGTTCGAGTCATTTCGGATATAACCGAATCTAATGGCTCATCATCAATGGCATCGGTCTGCGGCGGTTCATTAGCATTGATGGACGCCGGAGTTCCTTTGAAAAAACCAGTTGCTGGTATTGCCATGGGAATGATAGTAGGAGAGGAGAATACGGTTGTATTATCTGACATACGTGGGGAAGAAGATTTTATGGGAGACATGGACTTCAAAACCGCTGGTTCTGTGGATGGTATTACAGCCTGTCAAATGGACATGAAGGTGCAAGGTATAAGTTTCGAGATTATAGAAGAAGCCTTGGAACAAGCAAGAGTTGGTCGGTTACATATTCTTGAACGAATGGCAGAAAGTATCTCAGTGGCTAGGCCAGAGCTATCTCAATATGCACCTCAATTCCTTAAAATGGAAATTGATGGAAGTGATATAGGTGCAGTTATTGGCCCTGGAGGTAAAGTAATTCAAACCCTTCAAAAAGAGACTGGCACTGAAATTATCATTGAAGAAAATGACAAAGGAAAAGGTGTTATTACTATCTCTGCAAATGATCTTGCAAAAGCGGAAGATGCGAAAAACCGCATAAAAATGATTGTAGGTCATTTAGAAGAAGGTGCTACCTACAAAGGCATTGTCAAATCTATCAAAGACTTTGGTGCTTTCATTGAAGTAGCCCCTGGCAAAGATGGATTACTACATATTTCTGAAATCGACCATAAACGTGTGGAAAAGGTTTCTGATTACCTTGCACTAGGCGATGAAATTGAAGTAGTTCTGCTTAAGGTTGAACATGGCGGAAAATTACGCCTGTCTCGAAAGGCACTCATACCTCGTGACTAATTACAAGGTAATATAGTTAAAAGAAAGGCATTCCATTTATAGGAGTGCCTTTTTTGGTTGATAGAAATAGCCATACAATTAAGTTAGATATAACGAAATAACTGTATCCTATGAATACATGAAATCCAGGGAATGATAGTAATACTTAATTAGTAATTAATCATAGAATCCAAATTTCATAAGAGTTAATACATTATACATAAATGGAAGATCATATAAAGAAAACTGTTTTGTCGAACGGCTTAACCATTGTTACCGAGCATATCCCCAGTGTAAAAAGTGTAACAGCAGGGATTTGGGTCAAATCTGGTGCTCGGCATGAAACTAAACAACAAGCTGGGGTTACCCATTTTTTAGAGCATATGCTTTTTAAAGGTACTAAAAATCGTACGGCTTTTGAGATTGCTCAATCCATGGAGTCGGTCGGCGGTTACCTTAATGCATTTACCTCTACCGAGTATACATGCTATTATGCTCGCTGCTTAGATTCCGAATTACATACGGCCTTGGATGTATTATCTGATATGGTAATGAATCCAGTTTTTCCTAAGGATGAAATTGAAAAGGAAAAAAAAGTGGTAATCGAAGAGATGAAAATGTACCGTGATTCGCCCGATGATTATTTATTTGAAGAGTTTACTAGTCATCTATTTAAAGACCATCCACTCGGTAGACCAATTTTAGGCTATGAGGAAAGCGTTTCAGCATTTACAGATGACGATTTATTCCAATATATGAGAGACCGATATGCCCCAAAAAACTTAATTATCGCTGTGGCGGGCAAAGTGGATCACGATACGGTCTTACGCTACTGTCAATCGGTATTAGTAACAGAAGACCGAAAACTGGTAGAACCCACAAACGAAGAGCTAAGTCCACTTGATACAACACCATTGTCATTGACTAAGAGTATCGAACAGACGCACTATATTTGGGGCCGAAGAGGTTTACATTTTGACGATGATCAAAAGTATGTACTACTGCTCACAAACACACTTTTAGGGGGAGGAATGAGTTCCCGCCTGCATCAAAATATTCGCGAAAAATATGGCTACTGTTATTCGGTTCAAACCTTTAATCAGAGCTTTTTAGAAACCGGAATTTGGGGGGTGTATGCGGGCACAGATACCGAGTATGTGGAACACGTACATGAATTAGTGGTTGAACAACTTAATCTTCTTGCACATCAGAAATTAGCCAATAAAGAACTAGCTGAAGCCAAAGCACAGTTGAAAGGTAAACTTCTGTTGAGTCAAGAAAATACGTCGAATCGGATGATGCGATTAGCTAAAAGTGAGATTTATTACAAGCGCCATGTAGACCTAGACGAACTGGTAGAACATATTGATAGCGTATCGGTAGAAGATATAATATCTTTTGCAAAGGACTTTATGAACGAAAGTGAATTTGTTGAAGCTAAATTAACCCCAAAAGAGTAGTAATTGTATTAGAATGAAGAAACAATTGACCTATATTCATCAACTAAAGAATCATATTTCATCGGAAGTAGATCTTGCTGGATGGGTGTATAATGTGAGAAGTAGTGGAAGCTTAGTATTCATCGAATGTAGAGACGGATCTGGCCTCTGCCAGTGCGTGGTGAACAAAGAAGAGGTACCCGAAGAAAGCTGGGAAGCTGCGGTGAGTTTAAAGCAAGAATCATCAATACGACTGCATGGCCTAGTGGTTGCTGACGAACGCAGTATTGGTGGGGTAGAATTACAAGTTCAACGCGTCGAAATTTTACAGTTGGTAACGGAATATCCAATTACTCCAAAAGAACATGGCATTGAATTTTTAATGAATCGACGTCATTTGTGGTTGCGTAGCCAACGACAATGGGCGGCTATGCGGGTACGAAATGGAATCATATTTGCCATTCATAACTTTTTTCAATCGCGAGGATTCATTCAAACTGATACTCCTATTTTTACCCCCAATGCTGCCGAAGGGAGTACAACATTATTTGAAACTGACTTTTTTGACGAAAAAGCTTATTTAGCTCAAACAGGTCAGTTGTATGGAGAGGCGCTAGCGATGGCACATGGATTAATTTATACCTTTGGACCGACGTTTAGAGCAGAAAAGTCAAAAACTCGCCGGCATTTATCCGAATTCTGGATGATCGAACCTGAAATGGCCTTCTATAATTTAGAGATGAATATGGATTTAGCAGAAGATATGCTTAAATCTGTTGTATCCGACATACTAAAGAATTACAGCCATGAACTTAGTTTATTGGAGCGAGATACCAGCTCCCTACAACGGCTGGTTGAAAAAGATTTTGTGCGCATCACATATGACGATGCTGTGGATATCTTAACCTCTGAGAAAACAGCTCAGGTATTGGATGATTTGATTAAACAACGTGAATCTGAAAGGGAAGAGCTGGGCCAGGAACAGATTACCATTCAAAAAGAACATGGCTCCGCGAAAAAATGGAGAAAAAAGCAAATTGAAAAGAGACTTATCGATATACATACAAGTATAGATCAGATCGAGGAAGACTTGAGAAACATTCCTAAATGGAAAAAATCAGCACAAGAATTTACTTGGGGCGCTGATTTTGGAGGGAGTGATGAAACCGTGCTTACCATGCAATATGATGTGCCTGTTATGGTCACCCATTGGCCTGCTGAAATAAAAGCCTTTTATATGAAACGAGACGAAACCGATACCTACGCTTTAGGAGTGGATGTTCTAGCACCTGAAGGCTATGGTGAAATTGTTGGTGGGAGTCAGCGTGAAGATAATTTGGAGGTATTATTGACCAGAATTGAGGAAGAGGGCTTGGATCCAGGCGTATTTGATTGGTATACAGATTTGCGTCGTTTTGGTAGTGTTCCACATGCTGGATTCGGTTTAGGCTTAGAACGAACAGTAGCATGGATATGTGGACTAAATCATGTAAGAGAAACCATTGCATTCCCTCGCATGATGGGACGGATTACTCCATAATCAACCTGATATGCACACGTTTTAGATGGCTAAGAAGCATTCATCGCTAGATTTATTTCGTGAAACAATCTCCTTATTAAACCAGGGTACGATTCACCCAATTTATGTAATTGAGGGGGGTGAACATTTCTTTGTAGATCGATTCATACAGCGAATTATTGAGATGATTCCCCCACATGAACGAGATTTCAATAGTGATTTTCTCTACGGAAATGAGGTTCAGTTGGAAGCTGTTTTACAATTGGCTAAGAGTTATCCCATGATGGCTGAGCGTCGCTTGGTTGTGGTTAAGAATGCCAATGATTTGTTTAAACGAATGCCTTCTAATCTTCAAGATGATTTCCTCCACTATCTTCAGCATCCCAATCCCCAGACTATACTGGTCATTCATCTAGATCCAAAAATTCCAAAAAATACAAAAATTGGTAAGGGACTACATGGCTCAGGCATACATAATTTAGTATTCGATCCACTACCAGATTATCAACTTGCAAATTGGGTTATGGGTTGGGCTAAACAAGAACATAAGACCTTATTAAGCGAACAGGTTGCTCAACTACTTGCTCAATTGGTAGGCAACGATTTAAAGCTTCTGTCCTCTGAAATTGATAAAATTTGTACATACACAGCCAACATAGACGGAGAAATTGATCTTGATAAAGTTCGTTCCATTGTAGGGTCTTACCGAGGCTTTGATGTATTTGAACTTAAGGAGGCTATAAACAAAAAAGATCTTAACCAAGCCTTCTTTATTGCTCAACGAATCCTTCAGCAAAGTAAATCAGATACTGGAGAATTAATTCGCATCGTTGCTTTTTTGTATTCCGACTTTTTAAAACTGTGGCAGATCATTCGACTAAGACAGGCCTCTAAATCTGATAATGAAATCAAGCAAGCACTCCATATCAATTCCCCCTTTTATTTTAAGCGGTTATCCTCCGATGCTAAGCGGTATTCTGCAGCCGATATGGTAGGTATCTTCAATGCATTGTTAGACGCCGATCGGGCCATCAAAGGCTTTTCAACGATGGATGTTAACGGTATTCTTATGCTACTGATTAAGCGTTTAATTCACCCGAATAATTACGCTTAATTTGGAGCTGTGCCTTCTTACATTATTAATAATTCAATAGGTTTAGCGCCTGCTGTTTTAAGCGGTCTTGACCTAAGTAACCTGCCTCCAAATGCTTATTGAATGGAATAGGGGTATGAATGGATGATACTCGTTTAATAGGCGCGTCTAACCATTCAAAGGCGTGTTCTGAAAGATAGGAAGCAATTTCACTCATAGGACCCATAACTTCAGATGCTTCTTGTACTAATAATACGCGATTCGTTTTCTTTACGGAGCTTAGTAAAGTGTTCCAATCGATAGGGGCCAAGCTTCTCAAATCAATAACCTCAATAGATGCTCCTAATTCTTCCATTTCCTGCGCTAAATCTAGAGCCCAATGAACAGGCCAACCAAAGGTTATGATACTCATACTAGTACCTTCTCGCACTACCTTCGCAGCATGAATATCGGTCCAAACGGCTGTAGCAGGAACCTTTGCTCGTATACTTCGATATAACTTTTTGTGTTCGAAAAATAAAACAGGATTAGGCTCATAAATAGCGCTATAAAGCATATTTTGGGCGTCCTCTACGGTAGAGGGGACTAAAATTTTCAAACCAGCATGAGGCATAAACCAAGACTCAGGAGATTGTGAATGAAAGGGTCCTGCACCAACACCGGCACCATGCGGTAGCCGAATGGTTACATTTATCCCAGGGGTCCACCGGTAATGTGATTTGGCAATATTCTGAATTATTTGGTTCATCCCGCAACTCACAAAATCAGCAAATTGCATCTCAACTATGGGTTTAAATCCTTCCAATGATAAACCCAGGGCGGTGCCTAACACACCAGATTCTATGATGGGGGTATTTCGAATACGTTGCGGTCCGAATTCGGATAAGAATCCATCGGTAATTTTAAATACACCGCCATATTCGGCCACATCCTGGCCCATCAATAATACAGCTTCGTCTTCACGAAATACTTGAGACAAGGTGGTAGAGATAGCATCTATAAAACGCTTTTCTTCCACCAATTGATTAGTAGATAAGTTCTCTGCAGAGCTCGGCTTAAATTGGGGAGCAAAAATAGCTGCTCGTTCGATATTCTCATCGAAAGTTGGTTCTTCGGCTACCAATGCTTTATCTAAGTCAGTTTTAAACCACTCTTTTAAGCGTCTAGTGTGTTCAGAAAATTGTTGGTCAGAATAGTCGAAGTTTTTCCTCAAATAGTTCTCATATCGAGTGATGGGATCTTTTTCTGCCCATTCGGCCATCATATCTTTCGGGACATATGCGGTTCCGGAGGCTTCTTCATGACCCCGCATTCGGAATGTCTTAGCTTCTATTAGTACAGGTTTACCTAACAAAGCACTCGTTTTTGCTTCTTTCATTGCATTTATCACAGCAAAAATATCATTCCCATCCACTTGAATACCCTTTATGCCATATCCAACAGCACGATCAACTAAATGTTCACATGCGTATTGTTCTTCCGTTGGTGTGGATAGACCATACCCATTATTTTCTATGATAAAGACTACGGGTAAATCCCAGACCGCAGCCAAGTTTATGGCTTCATGAAAATCACCTTCACTTGTGGCTCCATCCCCACAAAAGGATACAGCGATTGATTCTTTATCGCGTAATTTATTAGCTAGAGCCAAGCCATCTGCAACCGGCATCATGGCAGCTAAATGCGATATCATACCAACGATTCTATGTTCTAGGCTCCCAAAATGAAACGACCGCTCACGTCCTAGACTAAAGCCATCTGCCTTGCCGAAAAGCTGACAAAAAAGGGGATATAAGGGAACTTTCCTAGTTGTGAACACCCCTAAGTTTCGATGCATTGGGAGAAGAAAATCCTCATTAGAACAGGCTTTAGTCACACCCACCGAGATTGCTTCTTGCCCTATACCAGAGAACCATTTACTAATTTTATTTTGTCGTAAAAGTGAAAGCATCTTTTTCTCTATGAGCCGAGGAAGTAGCAGCGATTCGTACAAATCCAAAGCGTCATCTTGTTTTAGATGCTTGGATGTTATTTTCCTAGAGTTTTTAAGACTCGATGTCATTTATGTAGCATATGTTATTTGCCTAGTAGATACGCAAAAATTAGTGGAGCAACAATGGTAGCGTCGGATTCAATGACAAATTTTGGTGTATCTATACCTAACTTACCCCAAGTAATTTTTTCATTAGGAATAGCGCCAGAATAGGATCCATAACTTGTGGTTGAGTCACTTATTTGACAAAAATATGACCAAAAGGGTACGGAAATACCTAAATCCTGCTCAATCATCGGTACCACACAGATAGGAAAATCACCGGCTATCCCACCACCAATTTGAAAAAACCCAATCCCAATATTTGATTCTTTTTGGTACCATGCTGCCAATTCAATCATATATTCAGTTCCAGATTTCACAACCTGAGGATTGATTCGACCCTCTATACAGTGTGAGGCAAAGAAATTTCCGCAGGTTGAGTCTTCCCAACCAGGTACAACAATAGGTAGATTTTTCTCTGCAGCAGCCAATAACCACGAATGTTCTGGATTAATTTGATAGGACGATGAAATATCTCCTGAAAGTAGTAGGTCATAAAAATATTCATGTGGGAAAAAGCGAGTACCACTATTAGCGGCATCCACCCATCGTTGGACTAAGTGTTCTTCAATAACTCTCATGGCCTCCATTTCAGGTATGCAGGTATCCGTAACTCGGTTAAAGTGATTGTCCAGAAGTTCTTGTTCTGCTTCCGGACTCAAGTCTCTATAGTTAGGGATTCGTTTATAATGATGGTGGGCTACTAAATTAAACACATCCTCTTCTAGGTTTGCTCCCGTGCATGAAATAGCATGGACCTTATCTGCTCGGATCATTTCTGCCAAACTTATACCCAATTCTGCGGTACTCATCGCGCCAGCTAAACTTAGTAACATCTTGTGTCCGTCTTGTAACTTTTGTTCATATGCCTGGGCGGCTTCCAGTAGTGCAGCCGCATTAAAGTGCTTGAAATTAGTTTGTAAAAAACTAGAAATAGGTCCTTTTGACATTGCCTTTTAGCTTTATAAAGTTAAATGAGTTAGAGGAGGGTTATATGTTGGTTATTCAAACCATATTAATCGTCCTAGGTATTTTTTTATTACTAGGTGGGGTTCTAGTATTACTTTCTAAATTAGAGGATTGATCATCATTTTGATATGTCACCTAATGTTATTCATCATATCCAAGAATGGATAGCATGTTACTAACCGACTGTTCTTCCCGGTACAAATAGTCTATAAGCTTGCCTTGTTCATCTTTATCCACAACAATGTGACGTGGAGATGGAATTAAGCAATGCTTAATTCCACCATAACCAGATATAGCATCTTGATACGCACCGGTATGGAAAAATCCAATATAAAGTGGATCATCACCGTTTTCATCGTCATAGGCAGGTAGGAGAATTTGTTGATTTAGCTGTTCAGAATTATAGTAATCGGAATGATCACAACTTATTCCCCCAATATGAATTCGCTTATAACTATGTTCCCACTTGTTAATTGGGAGAAGGATGAATTTCTCGTTAATGGACCAAGCGTCTGGTATGGTATTCATTAAACTATTATTTATGATGTACCATAATTCAGTATCATTTTGCTGTTTCTGTTCAATCACTTTAAAAATAACGGCTCCACTTTCTCCCACGGTATATTTACCGAATTCGGTATAAATAGTTGGTTCTGTTACCTTAGCTTGGGCACAAGTTTCCTTAATATTTCGGACGATTTCATCCACAATGTATTGGTAATCATATTCGAAACCCAAGCTATTTCTAATCGGAAAGCCGCCACCAATATTTAAGGCTTGAAGGGATGGTTCTAGCTGCTTGATTTGAGTATATAATTGCAAAGCTTTTTTAAATTCACCCCAGTAATATAAATTGTCATTGATGCCCGAATCTACAAAAAAATGAATCATATGAAGCTCAAGCAAAGGGTTAGGTTGAATCTTATCCTTTACCAATTCCAATAACTCTCGTTTATTAATTCCCAGCCTAGAGGTATAATATGCCGCTTGTGGTTCTTCATCAATACTTATGCGAAGCCCAATTTTCATCGGTTTGTCTAATTTTTGGGAGCTGATACGCTCTAATTCTTGCACACTATCTAATATGGTAATGGACTTATTAAAGCCCTGCTGTTGTAAATATCGAATATTGTTAATGTAATCGTCTGTTTTTATACCATTGTGTACTATTGTTGTTTGTGAGGTTAAAGCACCTTGCTCATATAACTTTAAAATTAGATCGATGTCAAATGAGGAGGAGGTTTCCAACGAGACACGTTCTTTGAGGGCTGTTTTTACAACATGACTGAAGTGACAACATTTGGTACAATAGCAAAATTCGTAAGAGCTCTCATACGTATGTTTTTCAATAGCTTGATTGAATAAACTGCGAGCTTTTTGGATTTGCTCTCTAATCTTAGGAAGATAATTTATTCGAAAGGGGGTCCCGTAGGTATCAATTATTTTTTTCAGATCGATTCCATTGAACTGCAAGTGACCCTCTTGAAGATTAAACCCTTCCTGCGGAAAGTAGTATGTTTGTTCGATAAGTTCTTGATAACTGTTCTTCATGTAGATAGTAAATATAAAATGTTGAGCTCAGAAATATAGTGTAGGTAAAAAATGGTCATCAAACTACATTAAGTAGTAACTGATGAATCACTATTGACTATAAAACAGCCTTCTAAATTACTCACATTTGTGTCTAAAAAGAATAGACAGCAATTTTTTTTATTATCTATTTTACCAATACAATGCTATAATACACTGCTATCTGTGAACGAAAAGCCCATTCTAAACCAACACGTTAAGAGCTCTTTGTATTGTAGACCATCTGTTTTCATTGTACCATTTACTTGCCTTCTATTCATAGGCATTCTACAGCCGGTACACGCTCAGTTAGGACCCACTTCTCCAAAACTGACTCGTCTTGTACTTGTTAGTGGTACAATTACCCAAAAAGCATTTGAGGACAATGCTTTACCGTCAGGTGAACAGAGAAATGCCGATGCCATTGAAGCCTTTATTAAGGAGGTCATCATCGATACGTTGCTGAATATACCCTATAGCGATGAATGGATAAATGAATTTATTGCGAGTGAATTGGTTAAAAAAAAACGACCGCTAGGCCTCAACGAATGGCTTCAAATCGATCACTTTATAGAGGACGATAGTAGTGGACAAGTAGAATTATACCTAAGTCTGCAATCAACCGAAGAAGACAATACCATGGATATGAGAAACCCCAAAAGTTCCATTCAAGGGGTTTTAGGGGCCATACCCATTGAGCAAAACCGATGGATGATCGTTGGAGACTTAGAACTGCAGATCCCAGAATTGTGGAAAGTCGATCAGTCTTTGGATTTTGCATTTACACGAACCGATATAGATTACACCTCTGCTGTATTGAAGCTGCAAGAACCGGTTCAACATAATCTATTTGTTAATGCAGTTATTGAACTTGAGCAAAGAGACAGTGTATTTCAGCAAAGTATTCTGGGGATAGGTGGGGACTGGCTGGTGAATGCTGGTCAAACGTATAAGCTACATATGGCTTGGGAAAACAGTCGATCATCGAAAAACGTGCAATCCTATTTAGAAAGCTACCAAGCACTCGCATTGCAGTTTGGAACGGATCAACTAATCTCATTCGGAAATTGGAACTTAGCTAGTACCCTGGACATTCACTTAACCTATCAGAAAAGTACTCAATCAAAACTTGAGCTTAATGGTCGTACGGATCAATGGGTCCAAACCCTACACCTTCAGACAACTGTTGAATCACCTAAGACCGGCATTGGTAATATCCGACTGCAACAGGTGTACGACCGGGTATGGGCAGAGGAGTTGCCATGGTCCTATGCGATAGTATTTGGTGGGGCTAAAACCCTACCTGGGTTTTATGAACGCCAGTTTGATGCTCAATGGGCTTATCGCTTCAAATCTGGTTATGTAATACCCTTTAGAGGCAGGGATAAGTGGGAGTTTTTTGTGGCTGGTGCTCACTTTAAAAATTTTGAATCATCCTCTAGCGATGTTCATACCCAGCAAACCTTGTGGTCGGCTGGTTTTAGCTATTCGTTTGATACCGACTTTGGAAACGTTCAATTGGCACTGGCTACCCCTTTGTGGTCGAGCTATAAAGGATCTAAGTTACACCTTAACCTAGGTCGCTAATGGTTGAGTACATTAAATACAATTTGCTTATTTTTGATAATTATTAATACATCAATGATTAGTGACGATTTAACTAAAAGGATTTTGGTATTGGATGGTGCAATGGGGACCATGATTCAGCAGCACCAACTAGAAGAGGCTGACTTTAGAGGGGAACGCTTCAGCGGACATCATGTAGACCTAAAAGGGAACAACGATCTGCTGAGTTTGACTCGCCCGGATATCATCAAAGATATTCACCTAGCTTACCTGAATGCCGGTGCAGACATCCTTGAGACCAATACCTTTTCAAGTACTTCCATTGCGCAGGCCGATTATGGTTTGAGTGATTATGCCTACGAACTCAATAAAGTTAGTGCTCAACTAGCTAAAGAGGCTATTTCTGAATTTGCCTCTGACCAGCCAAAATATGTTGCAGGGGCTTTAGGTCCTACCAACCGAACGGCATCCATTTCGCCCGACGTAACACGACCTGAATACAGAGCCGTTCATTTTGATGAACTTGCCCAGGCATACAAAGAGCAAGCCAACGGGTTAATGGATGGAGGGGCTGATCTGTTACTTATTGAAACTATTTTTGATACTCTAAATGCCAAAGCGGCTATTTTTGGATTATTAGAGTTATTTGAGGAACGTGACGAACAGCTACCAATATTGATTTCAGGTACTATCTCCGATGCGAGCGGTCGAACCTTATCGGGACAGACTGTCGAGGCCTTCCTTATATCTGTATCTCATGCTCCCATATTGAGTATTGGCCTAAATTGTGCATTGGGAGCGGCACAATTAAAAAACTATGTCCAAGTATTAGCTTCCCTTGCTCCTTACTTTATTATCGCTTATCCAAACGCCGGATTACCCAACGAATTTGGAGAATATGATCAAAGTCCAGAAAAATTAGCCCAAGAACTCCGTCCGTATCTACAAGATCAGTTAGTCAACATAATAGGAGGTTGTTGTGGTACTACTCCTGAGCATATCAAACAAATTGCCGCCCTTGCAAAAGAATATCAACCAAGGGAACGGGCCTCTTTGGAAGGTGCTTGACTATGAAACCATCTCCATTACGTTTAAGCGGCTTAGAACCATTTATAGTTGGTCCTAATACCAATTTTATCAATGTCGGTGAACGTACCAATGTAACCGGTTCTAAGCGATTTTTACGGCTTATTAATGAAGGTTCCTATGAGCAGGCATTGGATGTGGCGCGTGATCAGGTGGAGGGGGGAGCTCAAATTCTGGATGTGAATATGGACGAGGGGTTACTCGATAGCCCTCAGGAAATGACCCATTTTCTTAACCTAATTGCCTCAGAGCCAGATATTGCTCGTATACCTATTATGGTAGATTCCTCAAAATGGGAGGTGATACTAGCTGGGCTAAAAACGCTTCAGGGTAAAGGGGTGGTTAACTCTATCTCGTTAAAAGATGGAGAAGCAATATTTAAAGAACGCGCGCATACCATTCAAAAATTTGGTGCCGCAGTAATTGCTATGGCTTTTGATGAAGATGGACAAGCAGATACCTTGGAACGCCGCATTGAAATTTGTGGGCGATCCTACCATATATTGGTCAACGAATTAGGATATGATCCTTCCGATGTTATTTTAGATCCCAATATATTTCCCGTTGCAACTGGTATGGAAGAACACCGTAACAATGCGGTCGATTTTTTTCTAACCACCAAATGGATTCGCGAAAATTTGACCGGAGCGCATATTATTGGGGGAGTTAGCAATATTTCCTTTTCCTTTCGTGGGAACAATAAAGTCAGAGAGGCGATTCATGCGGCATTTTTATACCATGCTATACAACACGGCATGGATATGGGTATTGTTAATCCAACTCAGTTAGAAGTATACGACGAAATTCCCGAGGAATTACTTACATGCGTTGAGGATGTGCTTTGGAATAGGCGGGAGGATGCTACCGAACGACTGTTAGATTTAGCCGAATCCTACAAAGATGATGGTCAGGTTAAACAGAAGGTTCAATTAGCCTGGAGAGAGGAGCAGGTTAGTAAGCGCTTGGAACACGCCTTAATTAAGGGAATTACTGAATTTATCATTGATGATGTTGAAGAAGCACGCCAGCAATATGCGTCGCCGTTAGAAGTTATTGAAGGTCCATTAATGGATGGTATGAATGTGGTTGGAGACCTTTTTGGAGAAGGTAAAATGTTCTTGCCACAGGTCGTTAAAAGCGCAAGAGTGATGAAACAGGCGGTGTCATATTTAACGCCTTACCTAGAAGCAGAGAAAGAACTATTGCAGCAAGACACCTCACGAACTAAAGTTCTATTGGCAACGGTAAAAGGAGATGTTCACGACATTGGGAAAAATATTGTAGGTGTTGTACTGGCCTGTAATAATTATGATGTCATTGATTTAGGGGTGATGGTACCCACACATAAGATTATAGAAGCTGCCATTGAACACAAAGTGGCTATGATTGGTCTAAGTGGCTTAATTACCCCATCCTTAGATGAAATGGTGGATGTGGCTAAGGAAATGAACAAAGCTGAGCTTCGCATTCCATTGTTAATCGGCGGTGCCACTACTTCGAAGTTACATACAGCGGTAAAGATTGAACCCGCGTACCCGTATGGGGTCATTCACGTGTTGGATGCATCCCGAGCGGTAACAGTAAGTAATGATCTCCTAAGTGCTGAACACGGGGCAGAACACTTAGCCAAGATCCAAGAAGAGTATCATGACATACGATCCACATACGCAGAAAGGTCTCGAAAGAAAGAGTATATCGACCTAGATGGAGCTAGAACCAATAAATGGTCTACCGACTGGGCTAATTATGAGCCACGTATACCTAAGGTTCAAGGCGTTCAAGAGCTTGAGTTGAGCAACATTGACGAATTAATTGATTTTATTGATTGGACTCCATTTTTCAAAACATGGATGTTAACGGGAAAATATCCAGCTATATTACAGGACAAGGTGGTAGGAGAACAAGCCACTGAATTGTGGAACGATGCGCAAGCCATGTTAGAACGAATGCGTAGAGATTGCCCTCAGACTGCCAAAGGTATTTTTGGAATCTACCCAGCCCTAAGTACGAACGAATCGGTTGAGTTGTATCCGCCATACAGTGAAAAGAATATTTTATTGGGCGAAGTAGATCCCATCGAGAGATTTGAGTTTTTACGCCAACAAGCAAAAAAACGAAGTGGTCAACCAAATAGCTCTTTGGCTGATTTTATTTGTCCCAAAATCCATGCTAAGGTAGATTATATGGGGATGTTTGCCGTCACTGCAGGCTTAAATATCTCTGCATTGATTGAAGAATTTGAATCAAATTCTGATGATTATTCGATCATTTTAGTGAAAGCTTTAGCCGATCGCTTGGCTGAGGCTTTTGCCGAATATTTACATTATAAAGTTCGAACTGAATTTTGGGCATATAGTCAGGAAGAAGCGGATAATGAAGCGCTTATTGCCGAGCAGTATGAAGGTATTAGGCCAGCTCCAGGCTACCCAGCCTGTCCCGATCATACCGAAAAATGGAAACTGTTCTCATTACTTAAGGTTCCAGAGCGCGTTGGAATAAGCTTAACAGAATCTTTAGCTATGATGCCAGCAAGCTCGGTTAGTGGGTTTTATCTTTCTCACCCAGCTTCGCGATATTTTGCACTGGGTAATATTCAACAAGATCAAGTTTTAGATTATGCTGCTCGTAAAGATATGCCCGTTGATAAAATAGAAAATTGGCTTCGTTCTCATCTTACTTACGAGCCTAAATCGTTAACTACAACCGAGCCCCATAAACAGCCCATTTAATTATGAAAGTAACAGACTACTTTGGAAAAGCTGGTGTTTCAACCCTGTTTAGCTTTGAGGTATTACCCCCTTTAAAAGGACAGCATATACAAACACTTTTTGATCATATTGATCCATTAATGGAGTTCAAACCGCCATTTATAGATGTAACTTATCATCGAGAGGAATTTGAGTACAAAAAACTTCCCAATGGGTTAATGCAAAGAAAGACGGTGCGAAAGCGGCCGGGTACAGTAGGTATTTGTGCAGCTCTTCAAAACAAATATAAAATTGATGCGGTACCTCACATTATTTGTGGTGGTTTTACTAAGGAAGAGACAGAAAATGCATTGATTGATTTAAATTTTTTGGGCATTGATAATATTATGGTACTGCAAGGTGATGCACGAAAACCAGACCGTGATTTTAAGCCAGAGGAGGGAGGGCATTCTTATGCCTCAGAACTCTTGGAACAAGTAGTTAAGTTGAATAGGGGGGTATTTCTGGATGAAGAAATAGAACAGGCCCATCATTCAGATTTTTGTATTGGTGTATCGGGGTATCCAGAAAAACATATGGCCGCTCCCAACCTCGAAATTGATATGAAGTACTTAAAACAAAAAGTAGAAAAAGGGGCCGATTACATAGTTACGCAGATGTTTTTTGACACACAAAAATACATCGACTTTGTTACAAAATGTCGGGAGATGGATATAAATATACCAATAGTACCCGGTTTAAAACCTATTACCTCACTTCGACAACTCACCATCTTGCCACAAGTCTTTCATATCGATTTACCATCTGAGTTAACCAATGAATTAGAAAAAGCCAAAAATAATGAACAGGCTAAAGAAATTGGCATAGAATGGGCGATTAAACAGTCAAAAGAACTCATTGCATTTGGAGTGCCTAGCTTACATTATTATTCCATGGGAAAGAGTGAATCAGTCTATAAAGTAGCTAGCGAGGTATTTTAGTTCGACCTCAAATAATGCTATCTTTACTACGTTAGCTTGACATATAAGTGCGTTCGTAGCGCGCCCTGTACAATTGGTAACTAACACTGCTAAAGTATATTATAGACGTTGGATTAATGGTCGAAATGGAAATTTTTGGGCTTACAACAAGCACTAGAACTGCTTCTGCTTACGCCCTCATACTAATGGAAGCGGAGGGGAGTCGCCGTTTACCTATTATTATTGGGGCTTATGAAGCACAGGCAATAGCTTTGGAAATGGAGCAAATAAAACCACCCCGACCTATGACCCATGACCTAACAATGCAAGTTATAACTGAATTAGGCGGTCAAATTGAGTATGTGGTTGTCCATCTTTTAAAAGAGGGAACATACTATGCTAATATTTCCATTAAAGGTTCAATATCTCGACATGAGATTGATGCTCGACCCAGCGATGCCATTGCTCTTGCGGTTCGTTTTTCTTGCCCTATTTATGTAGATGAGCTTGTATTAGAAGAGGCAGGGGTTGTTCATGAAGATGATTCAAATCGGAAAGAGACTATAAATAAACAAAGTAATACTGCAACGCAATTACCGCAAGACTCGAAAAGCCCCCTTGAAATGTTACATGAACAATTGCAAATAGCTATTGAGACAGAGAATTATGAAAAAGCAGCTAGTCTGAGAGATCAAATACAACGGCTTAAAGGTTAAGTACATCGTGAAATTTAGTCCTATTCCACTATCTGCTTTAGAGCCTGATTCATTTCTAACTAGTTACACAAATGGATCTAATTCCTTAAAACCTTTTTATGACTTTTATCCATTATTAGACAATACGTTACAAGATTTATCTAACAAAAAAGTCACATCATTAAAGAGTTCAGCTGCAAAATCTAGGGCTACTATTGTGGAGGCATTAAAGGAGTTTCATCAAAGCTTAGATATCGAAGGATCTCAAATAGCTATACGGAAAAAATTACTTCAGGAAGATTGCTATTGTGTGGTTACTGGTCAGCAACTTTCATGGTATGGTGGACCTCTTTATACCTTTTTCAAGTTAATGAGTGCTATTCAATGGAGTAAACGTTTGTCTGAAACGACGGGTAAGACGGTTATACCGGTGTTTTGGTTAGCAGATGAAGACCATGATTACAAAGAGATAAACCAGATTAACTGGTATCAAAATGTTAATAAAGCTTCGTACGAAGATCAGATCTCCATACTACAACAATTCCGTGTTGATGTAGAAAAAGACCCAATTCATCATCAAATAGGGATGCCTGTAAGCAAAATTGAAGGGGATAGCTCGCTAATAAAGAATGATTTCTTAGATTGGCTTATGCACTACCATAATATCGAGGAAGAAACCCAGCTAGAAGAACAACAAAAAGGCTCTAATGCCACCGAGCAAACTACTCAATTTAGAAAGAATACTTGGATTCAAAGCTTTCTTCAGGATGCTAAAAAAGCATATTCAGACGATAAAAACCATGCTCAAAATTTTGCAAAATGGATCATTCATGTGTTTGAAGACCATGAGTTTCTTGTAGCAGGTAGTAATCACGATTGTATAAAAAGGCTTCTTAGTCCAATTATTAGTAAGGCGGTTACCAACGATCATAAGATTACTAAATTACTTAAAGATCAAACCTCTAAGCTCATAGAACAGACTGGTCAGAGTCAGGTTACTGTGATGGATAGTCAATGGTTTGTATTCAATGATGAATCTAAACGAGTTAAATTACAGTACGATGCATCTGGTGAAATCTCTTTCGTTCAAAAAGGTGGAAGACACAAGTTAAGCAGCAAGAGACTTTTGGTGCAAACCCAAGAACAACCGGAACGGTTTTCACCCAATGTCTTTTTACGTCCTATCCTTCAAGATCACCTGCTTCCTGTAATAGCCTATGTAGGAGGTCCTTCGGAAATAGCATATCACGGGCAAATGAAAAAGGTCTATGAATTTTTTGGCTTGGACATGCCCCTACTAATACCTCGTTTCACTGCGACTATTCGGGAAAAAAAAGTTCAACGGTTAATGTCAAAATTTCCATATTCATTAGTGCATTATCAGCAAGATTTCCCCGCACTCAAAAAGGAATGGTTGAACACCTTACCAAAACAATTACCCGAAGCTAAATTAGACGAGCTAGAACGGCATTTTCTAGAAAATTTTGAATCTCAGGTATTGGATATTCTATCATTTGACCAATCCTTAAAAGGAAGTGTAGGAAAGGCACAAAATGATATTGGGAAGGTGTTCCAATCGCTCATTAAAAAAGCTAAAAAGGTACATGACGCTAAGTTTAGTCATGAGTTGGGACAGTTGCGTTTTTTACAATCCTATTTGTTCCCAAAAGGACCAATGGAGCGCGTACTACATCCTTGTTATTTTATGCTACACTATGGTAATAGTTTTTGGCAGGATGTACTCAACGAATTATTAGCTCAAAATACCGAGTGTTCCCAGCATTACCTGATTGACCTTTAATGAGACTATGATGATAACCTTTACCCTTATGGCGGCCATTATTTATGAATGTAAGAGCTAAATCATTAAAGCATTCCTTACGGTCTTATTTTATGCATAAGAGAAAAGCTCTTGACAGTACAAAGTGGAATAGGGCTAACCATTCAATTTTTCAACATTTATCTGACTGGGAAGTTTTCAAACAAGCTCATACAGTGCATAGCTATATTTCAATGACTAAACACAGAGAAATTGATACGCTTAGGATTATTAGTGATTGTTTAAAGCAAAGAAAAAAAATAGTTGTGCCCATAATGGCAGGCAATAGACAACTCCGTCATAGTTATATTGATGAGATAACCAATGTGCAAAAAAATGACTGGGGTGTATTAGAACCTATAAGGCAAATTAAGGCGGATATAATTGATTTGGATTTAATATTAGTTCCTTTACTTGCTATTGATAGGCAGGGTACGAGATTAGGCTACGGTGCTGGGTATTATGACGGATTTCTTGCTAAATTACTACCAACAACCTGTAAAATGGGCCTCTTACTAGATGGTTTTAATGTTTGCGCCCTTCCTAAGGAACCATGGGATATTCCATTAGATGGGTATATAAGTGAAAGTGGGGTTCATTTGTTGTAACCTAGTCTCATATTTATCGTATCATTAACCATGTTCAAGACAAAAAACAAAACATTGCAATCTTCAAGTGCAACTGATCAACAAATGCCATTTGGCAAGAGTTCTCTGGATCATACCCTCGAAGATTTTCTAGATACGGAACAAGAAAAAAAACCTAGCTACATAAACGGAGCATCCCTTTCTGGAGCTTTCTTACTGCTATCTACCATAGGTTTCGTATTGTTTCAACTCGGTTTAGATGTGGGTCCTTCATCGATTGATGCACTTCCGTTCTTGGGGGTTTTCTTTCTACTTTTAGCCGCAATTAGTAGTCGGTTTGTTGGTGAAAAAAAACCAAAGAAAAAGAAAAAGAGTAAAAGCAAGGATGATGTGTTTGGTGGCCAACATCATCCGAATGAACCTCTCAGGTATGAAGGATTTGGGTCTGAAAGTAATAAACGAGGGTATTATTCCAATTCAGAAACGGCAACAAATAGAAACAAAACGCCTGACGAATTTGATGTATTCGGATCAGGTGAATCAAAGACATTTACATCGGGTCACACACAAAGTGATTATACTACAGCTAGGCCTGAACGGGGTAGAACGAACACTTTTCAAGCCGATTCAACCACCTATTCTTGGGGGCAATTCCAACATAAACGTTCTAAGCGACTCTACAAATCAAGGAATGACAAAAAATTATGGGGAGTTTGTGGAGGACTCGCAGATTTTTTTGGAATCGGTTCAATTTGGGTACGTTCCATATTCGTTGTGGCCTTTTTTATGGGTTGGGGTTCTAGTTTGCTAGTTTACTTAGCACTTAGTTTAATCTTAAATAAGGAACCTTTAGATCTGGATTATCCAGAGAGGTGGTAGTGCAGTAGATATGCTAATTAATTTTGAAGGTATAGATGGATGTGGCAAATCAACTCAAATTCACCTGTTAAAGCAATACTTGGAAGAGAGGGGTAAGAAGGTTCAGGTGTATCGTGAACCAGGTGGTACGTCCATAGCAGAGGAAATAAGATCTATACTTTTAGATTCTAAATATGAAATATCTGCTGTCTCTGAATTATTGCTATTCTCAGCGGCACGAGCGCAGTTAGTGCAAGATAAAATTATACCTGCTTTAGAGCGTGGTATCACAGTTATTTTAGATCGATTTTATGATTCTACAACGGCTTATCAAGGCTATGGTCGTTCAGTTTTACCTATTGATGAGATTATTTTATTGAATAAGATGGCTTCACATGGATTGGTACCCGAAATCACTTTTTATTTGAGGATATCTCAAGAATTAGCGCTTCAGAGACGAAAAGAACGCGCCCAAGACAGAATGGAAATGGCTGGCTATGATTTTTATTCTCGAGTGTTAAAGGGGTATGAAATGATGGCGAAAAAACATCCCCGATTCATCGTACTAGATGGGGCTCAACCTATTGAATCCATCGCTAAACAGATTCTATCACACATTTAAGCGTACTGTGAATTTTATTCATGTCAGTCATTGAGGCTTATACATATTATGCGTAAATTTAAAGCATAATGGATGAATCTCACCTGTTTCCCCATAAACGGTTCATCGTTTACTAAATAACTATTATTCCAAGAACCAAGGTACATTTTATGGCGCACGAACGTATAGAAATCGACTTACCCTTATCAAAGGTATATGAACTTTTAAGTAACCCGGTTGATTTCCCTAAGTTTCTAGATCGTATTGATTCTGTAGAGAGAATCAATTCTCAAACTTTTGAATATAAAACCACTATTGACGGTGAAACATTTCACTGGACAACTAACCTAATTGATAATTTACGGAATACACGTTTTGCTTGGATTACTATTAACGGTAATCTCAATCAAACGGGTACCATTCGATTTACACCACTTGACAATGGTAATCGAACTAGAGTTGAATTTTCTCTAGATTATCGAACTTTCTTTGGAGACCCTACAGAAGGTTTAGCCTCTTTTATCGAGGAGTCAGCGGAACAACTAGTAAAAGACCTAGAGTCTTTTAAAAAATTAGCTGAGAGTGATACTTTTAAAGAAAGTTCATTAGAACCTACCGAAGAAATCACTGCATAAAGCTAACAAGCAATTATGTTATAATGCGCAGCCGGTGGCTGCGCTTTTTTTTTATATGAAGTTTTCTGAATTCTTACGTAATCCTATTTCTTCGCGAAATCATCTGTTATTAGTTGGTAACCCAGTTTCACATAGTGTTTCTCCGATAATGCACAATCTAGCTATTAATTATCATGAGCTTGATATGGAGTACATAGCTGTAGAGGTGCTTGATCATGAAATACCTAGCCTTATTGCTCATTTTAATTCGGTACATTTTAAAGGAGCTAATATAACTTTACCATACAAGCAGACACTGTATGATGCGGTGGATCGACATTCAGACTCGGCACGTTCAATGCAGGTGATTAATTGTATCCAAAAGATTGGTAATGAGTTAATTGGACACAATACAGATAGTTTTGGCTTTGTACAACCGTTAAAGGATGCAGGTCTGACGAAACTAAGTACAGCATTGATTTTTGGTTTTGGTGGCGCAACAAAAGCAATAATACATGGACTTAGAGAACTAGGCGTGGATGAATGTTGGGTGGTCAGTAGAAATCCAGATCGCGTAAAGAACGATTTACCCATAAATTTGATTTCTTATGAAGAGTGGATGGATTATGCGGTTGAAGTAGAACTGATTGTCAATACCACACCACTTGGTATGCATCCAAACACTGGGCATTCTCCTGTTGATGAACAATTTACCGAGTTCCTAGATAATTCTATTTGTTATGATATTGTTTACAATCCACAGAAAACTAAGTTTTTACGCCAAGCAGAACTGCAAGATTGCACCATTATCGGTGGATTACCCATGCTTATATATCAGGCGGCACGTTCCTTTGAAATATGGACAGAACAGTCATTTCCAATGCCTAAAATCAAGGAACATTTAGCACATGTCTTCCCCACTTAATTTTATACGGCCTCGCAACCTAAATGAATCTAGAATACTGAGTTGGTTCAGTAAAAAAAATACTCATCACACTGTTGCAAATGCTCGTATACCTGGCTTAAATGTAGGATTCAACTCCGATGAAAATCAGGATATAATCCTAGAGCAATTACATGTTCTAGCTAAAGAAACCGACACACCTCTAAAGCATATTGCAATCGCCCAACAAGTCCACTCTGATCACGTAGAGGTGGTAACGAAAGGCGGTATTTATCCCGAAACAGACGCCTTTGTGAGTTCAACCCTTGGCATTTCGCTTCTTATTCAGATAGCTGACTGCGGAGCTGTTCTACTGGGAGATGCTACCAATCAAGTTATTGGTGCTGCTCATGCCGGTTGGAGGGGAGCTCAAAAAAATATTATTAAAAAGACGGTTGAATCAATGGTGAAGCTAGGTGCTGACCGAAATAAAATAAAGGCTTATATAAGTCCTTGCATATCCGTTGATGCATTCGAAGTTGGAACAGAAGTGGCTGATTTGTTTCCAGAACAATTTGTAGACAAAAACCTGGGCGTCAAACCCCATATAGATTTGAAAGGATTACTTTTTGATCAACTTGTAGACATGGGTATTCTAAAATCTCATATTGTTATGGATGCAGGTTGTACATTCAATGATGAAAAGGATTTCTATTCATTCCGAAGAGAGGCTTCGAATGCGGGAAGAATGGGTGCCATTATAAAATTGAATGGAATTGGATAACATAACAGACAACAAAATCCGAATTGCTATCCTTGGGTCAACGGGTTCTATTGGCACTCAGGCATTGGATATTATCAGAGAGTATGAAGAACTCTTCGAAGTTGTACTGTTAAGCGCACATCGTAACTCCAAACTGTTGGACGAACAAACGCAGCTCTTTAATCCTAAATATGCAGTATTAACGGGATTTGATGACGAAAATTTAGATTTGCAACTTGGAAATCCTACTAAAACCAAAACATATATTGATTCACTAGCAATTAATGAGCTGGTTTGTTTGCCTGAAATTGATATTGTTTTGAATAGTTTAGTGGGATTTGCTGGATTCTCACCCACCTATTATGCCTTAAAGGCAAATAAAAAAGTTGCCTTAGCAAATAAGGAAAGTTTAGTAGTTGGTGGCGCAATTATTACCAAACTTTTAAGCGAATCAAAGGGCAGCTTAATACCCATTGATTCCGAACACAGTGCAATGCTACAGTCACTTGTTGGCGAAGAAAGAGATTCTATTGAAGAAATAATTATAACGGCCAGTGGTGGGCCATTTAGATCGTTCAGTGTCAATCAAATGCAAGATGTGACGGTTGAACAAGCACTACAGCATCCAAATTGGAGTATGGGATCTAAAATCACCATAGATAGTGCCACAATGATGAATAAAGGTTTAGAGATAATTGAAGCACATTGGTTGTTTGATTTTCCTATTGAAAAGATTACTCCAGTAGTTCATCCCGAAAGTATTATACACTCAATGGTTACTTATTGTGATGGCTCAACCAAAGCGCAATTAGGCCCACCAGATATGAAAGTTCCCATTTTATATGCGTTAAGCTATCCCCGTAGATTACCACTGTATAGCTCTCGGATGGATTGGAGCCAAATGCATAGGCTTCATTTTGAGCCAGTGGATTATACACGCTTTCCCTGCATCGAGTTAGCTATTGGTTCTGTAGGTCTGCATCAAGGTGGCCCAGCGGTTTTAAATGCAGCTAATGAAATTGCAGTAGCCCACTTTTTAAAGGGTAAAATTAAGTATATTGATATTGCAAAAATTATTGAACGTTGCCTTAACCAAATACAATTTAATTCGACGCTGAGCTATGACTCACTGCTCGATTTAGATAAGCAAACTAGAGATTATGTAAGAACTATTTGTCAACATGGAATTAATTGAACTAACCCAAACTATACTGATATTTATCGGTGCCCTAATGATTCTTGTATTTATACATGAGTTAGGACACTTTCTGGCAGCTAAAATGTTCGGTATGAGAGTCGAACGTTTTTCTGTAGGCTTTCCTCCTAGAATTTGGGGATTTAAACGAGGTGATACGGACTATTGTATAGGTGCTACACCCTTAGGTGGATATGTCAAAATCTCTGGTATGGTAGATGAAAGTATGGATACCGAACATCTATCAGCCGAACCACAGCCTTGGGAATACCGTTCTAAGCCAGTATGGCAGCGTATGGTGGTCATTACTGCTGGAGTAATTTTTAATATGATTCTTGCTTTCCTTATTTACACAGGCATGAATTGGAGCCAAGGTAAGTTGAGTTTACCTATTGAACAGGTTAGCGGAATATATGTACCAGAAGGTAGCTTATTGCAGAAAGTTGGCTTTAAGACCGATGACATTATCGTAGGTGTAAATGGTAATCTTGTGGACGCATTCGAGGAATTGGTTGCTATTTCTGAGTTAACAAGTAGCAATTTGTCGTATCAAGTAGTGCGAGATGGTATGACAATGGATCTTAATATCCCGTCCACCATATTGGATAGTTTACAAGAACAAACATTCTTACATGCAATAAATATCTATCCACCGATCATATCTAGTATTGCATTGGGTTCACCAGCAGAAGATGCGGGCTTGCAAGCCGGAGATCGATTTCTTGAAGTTAATGGAAATCCGGTAGATTATTGGTTAGAATTAACCCAGACCATACGTAATTCTGAGGGTATTTTAGAGTTTGTGGTAGAAAGAGAAGGGCAGATAATAATTATGAACATTGAGCCTTATGAAAACAGAACGATTGGGATAGCGGCCCCAAGTCTAGCGCAAGTTGGTGCTACATCCACTCAACTTAATTTTGTGGAATCGATTCAAGAAGGTTGGGATCAGGTGGGAGAACAAACTATGGGCATCATAGGGGGCTTTTCTAGAATGTTCTCTGGGGACATCTCTGTTCGGCAGAATCTCGGTGGTCCTGTTGCTATCGCTGATTTGACTAAGCAGGCAGTCGATCAAGCCGGATGGATTGGTTTTTGGGAGATAACCGCACTGCTGAGCATCACATTAGCCATAATGAATATACTTCCAATTCCTGCTCTTGATGGGGGACATCTAGTATTTCTCATTTATGAGGGAATAGCTAGGAGAGAACCCACAGAAAAGGTAAAAATAGCAGCACAGAATTTTGGTTTTATATTACTGGTTAGCTTGATGGTCTTTGTCATCTTTAACGATGTATCGAGACTCTTCTAATGAACATAGCGCGTGAAGGCATTCCCACAATCACTTTGGTGGGTTTTATTACGGTCGCGGCCCTAAGTTTGAGTTGGTGCTTTTTATCTTTAATATCCACTATAGTTCTTGGTATAGTACTGCTTCCAGTTTGGTTTCTGAGTATTTATTTCTTCCGTGATCCGGAGCGTGTACCACCATCTAATTTATCCGATGAAGTCATTTTATCGCCTGCTGATGGGAAAGTTGTGGTAGTTAAAGAAGTAGAAGCCGTCGAATACATAGAACAGGAGGCTATTCAAATAAGTATTTTTTTGTCTCCCTTAAATGTTCATATAAATCGGCTCCCAGTAAGTGGGATTCTTGAATATCTTGTGTATCAAAGCGGAGAATACCTAATGGCCTGGGATGATCGAGCAACAATGGATAATGAGCAAGCAAAATTTGGAGTAAAACACTTCTCAGGACAAAAGATTTTGTTTAGACAAATCACCGGTTTTTTAGCTCGCCGGGTTGTTTACTATCTTAGTGAGGGAGATACCCTTGAAAGAGCTAAGCGATTTGGGCTTATGAAATTCGGTAGTAGAATGGATGTTGTAGTCCCGCGATCAGCAGAGATACTCGTTAAGCAAGGGGATAAAGTAGTTGCAGGAGAGTCGATTATTGCTAAATTAACTTTGTGATGAAGTATCCTATTCAACATAGATATCAGAGTTTTAAGCAAAAAAGGCTGGCAAAAAAGGAATCAAAGCCCCCAATAAACCATAAGATTGCCGTACCCAGCTTCTTTACTTTAATGAATTTATTCTCTGGCTTCCTCTCGATTGTAGCTGTTTCGGAGGGGGAATTGTTTCGAGGAGCTTGGTTCATTGTTGCAGCAGGTTTTTTTGACGTAATGGATGGATATATTGCTAGATTAGCTAATGCAGATAGTGATTTTGGGGTAGAACTAGATTCGCTGAGTGATATTGTTTCATTTGGTGTTGCCCCATCTTTTCTCATTTATACCTTTGCTTTACATGAATTTCAATTTCTAGGAATGCTCATTAGTGCGGTTCCGGCGATGTGTGGAGCAGTACGACTGGCCCGATTCAATGTAAACACCCGTCTTACCCCTAATCGTCATCATTTTATTGGCTTACCCATACCATCACTTGCTATTATTCTAGCGGCATTTTATTTAAGCTTCCACCAGCAACTCGAACTCTTTGATATATTCCGAAATGGTGTTAACAGTGTTTTAGGGCCGCTCATAATCCTTTTGTCAGTGCTTATGCTAAGTACCTTACCCTTCGATAAAGTTCCAAAAATGGATCGCACTTCTTTTCAGCAAAATGGATTTAAATCCTTTCTCTTTTTGGCCTATTTTACATTGATTTTACTGTTTAGAGAGTTAGGCCTCATGTCCGTTATTTTAATCTATATTTTGAAAGGCATAATAGACGGACTACGAGAGTATTTTTCAACTGAGCAGCAATTCATAGGCAGCTAAACTCATCGACCCGACCGTATCCCAGCTATATTGGGTGGTTATGTGGGTTTTAAGGTGGGCATTTTGATTCACTAGTTCTTGAGTATCGGTGTTTAGGAGTTTATTAATATTTTTTAGTAAAGAAGAGCTATCATGTGGATCTATGTAGCTCGCCATCTCTTTAAAGTACTCCTTGGTACCACCATGTTTCGTAATTACCACGGCACATCCTGCAAGTGCCGCTTCCATAGCCGCTATCCCAGGAGTTTCAAAAAGAGAGGGCAATACAAATACTTTTGCCGCAGCATATGCAGAAGCCAAAAGGGTAGAATGATGCTCCTGAGTGGGTAGATGAAGCACATTATTGCGTTTTATTAGTTCTGCGCATTGTTGGCTGTATTCATCGGATCCTACATCACCAATAAGTACCAAGGGAGCATCTAAACTTGGTGCTATCTCAAGCAGTCTAAGTACATTCTTTCGGGTTGATGACGACTGGCCTACAAATAAAACAAAATCTTTTAGTCCATAACGCTGCACAAACTCAGTGCTTTCAGCCTTCAAAAACCGTGTTTCTACACCATTAGGTATGATGTGCATATGCTGCAGGGGAATATCGAATAACTGCCTAATTTGAATCATCTCTGCCTGCGTATTAGGCAGGATCACATCAGCCAGTTGGCATATTTGTTTTTTTATGCCGTATTCGGAGCTAATGCCGCTAAAAAATGTACCTACTATGGATTCAATGCGTAATTTGAATTTGGTTACACCAATTTTTTTGGGAGCAAAAAATATCGGTGATAGAACAATGGGAATCTTTTTTTGATTATTTGAAAGAGACCGTGTTTTAAATTGGCGCAAAAAACCCCAGTGCTCACTGCTCGCCACAAATACATGTAGAATATCTATGGCTGGTAGATTTTCACCACTGTGTACCCAGATAATATCATGGCCTAGACGCTGTAGGGCTTCTGCGGTTTGGTTAATTTGAGTTCGAACCCCTCCATTAACCAGTGAAATACTCGTTGGCGCTAACATACCAATACGATATACCTGACTCATAATCGGATTCTATTTCTATGCTGAATTAATGTTTCCTTCCAAAGGATCCATTTTTTCGAAAAGCGATCGTGTAGAAATTTCTCGTCTACCATGATTTCACAC
>JAYPBC010000010.1:0-64422 GCA_038124025.1 Balneola sp.
TGATAAGTGGGGGTATTTTCCCATTCAATCAGATAAAAGCTACTATTGATGGGCAGATATTTACTGCAAACCTAGCGATTAATGGAACCACTAAGATTTATCGTTGGGCCGACGAATCCAGTACACCAGAACTTATATACCAAGGTGATCTTGGTGGACGATTGGGAGACTCCTTTGGGGTTATTGGGGAAGGGGCTGCCGTACGTGTGTTCTTGAGTGGATCAGGAGCAGAAAAAGTGGTCGCATTTAACTGGAATGGATCTACTTTAGACCTACTTGGTGAATTCCCAGTAGCTGCAGGGGAAGCCCGTGGTGGTTTCTCTTCTCATGTTGTGGGAGACAGTATACTGATTTCAGGTACTGGTACCGCACCACGATTTATGCATGTAGGTGATGGAGGTTTAGGAACTCAGCTTATGTCTGACGATGTTGCTTCAGGTGATCTGAATTCAGTAATGATTAATGATCAAATTGTTTATAAAGGCCGACATTTAGTAGCTGTAGGCCCTGCCTTTACTAATGGTAAATTCTATGTGCTAGATGTGACCGATGGAGTGACTTTATTAGCTGAACTTGGTCCTTTAGGTACTAATAAAAACCTGAATAATACTGGTGGCGCAATATTTGATGGTGATGGGCATATGTTGTATCTCATGGATACAAACAATGCATTGATAGCCTATGATATGAATGACTTCTTTGCATCACCGGTTATCTCAGGAGGTATATTTCCATTTAACAAAATAAAAGCAACGTCAGATGGGCAAATTTTTACAGCTAACCTAGCCATAAATGGGGTTACAAAAATTTATAGATGGGCTAACGAATCAGCAGCTCCTGAGGAAATTTTTGCTGATTCTCTAGGTCAAAGATTAGGGGATTCTTTTGCTGCTTATGGATCTGGTGATGATGTAACATTGCTATTAAGTGGATCTGGTACTGATAAAGTAGTGGTCTTTAATTGGAATGGTTCCAGTTTAAGTAAAACTTCCGATTATTCAGTATCACCTGGTGAAGCTAGGGGCGGTTTTTCAAATCATCCGATTGATGATGAAATATGGATTACTGGTACTAGTACAGCTCCCCGTATCATGAATGTCAAAGATGGTACATTAGGTTCAACATTCTTTTCATCTAGTGTAACAGAAAATATCATTAATTCATCAATGGTTAATGATCAAGCAATGATTGGAAATAGACATTTAGTCGCTCTGGGTCCAGCATTTGCTAATGGTAAGTTTTATCTTTTCGATATAACAGAAGGTGAGCAATTACTTACTGAAATTGGACCTTTAGGTGTTAATACAAATGGTAATGGAACGGGTGAAATTGTTTTTGATCCTAGCAATTCTAGATTGTACCTAATGGAAACAAACAATGCAGTAATAGCAATTGATTTATTAGCAACAGGGCTAGTTTCAAATGAAAATTTAGCTAGCGTCCCAGTTAATTTTAAGCTATATGATAATTATCCGAACCCATTCAACCCATCAACCAATATACAGTATGATCTCCCAGTCGCCTCCGATGTGTCGATCAAAGTATATGACATACAGGGACGAATGATTGCCAATATAGCGAAAGGACAGCAAGCCGCTGGTACCTATACCCACCGTTTTGATGCGGGCAGTATGGCTAGTGGAATGTACATTTATCGCATTGAGGCAGGAAGTTTTGTAGCCACAAAAAAGATGATGTTAATTAAATAAAAATGCACAAAAAGCGATTACTCACTTAGTGAGTGCCGTTTATATCTTTGTAGAAAGGTGCCTCTTGATATGGGGCACCTTTTTTTATGTTATTACTCAATAAGAATTTAACGGGGCAACAGCTCTAGTGGTGGGGGAGACGTTGTGAAGCCATTTAAGCTATAATGAAGCTTGGTATTAGTTAATCAACACTGCAATTCAAAATGGCATAGGAGAGTACTAATTCGAGGCGAATATAAGCTTAGTGGGTTTCGAACACTTATTTTTTAGAGTTCTGAGTTGTCAAAACCAATCTGAACACCTGTGGAGTAGAACGGATCCAGGTAATAATCTATCAAAACCGCCAAACTAGCTCGGGTTAGAAACGAGCTGAGTTCCACGTTTTGGGCGTCAAAAAATTGAATAATTCGTTCGTAAGAAAAAGAACGAGGTGCTTCTTCTGTTTGCGAATCACGTACTGAAGAGGTAGGTGCCTTAGATATTTCTGATAAAACCTCAAAAAACTCCAAGCCATTCTCTATCGTCCATTCACTAGAACTGCCCACCGTAGATAATGCCTGGTTTATTTGTTCCGTACTCATCTGATCCGATCGCGATAAAATTTCTAATAAATGGTCGTTCTCAACCTCCTTTTCTGGGTAGAACCTAGTTTCATTTGCCCATGCCACAGGAATTCCTTCGCCTCGCATTAAGCCGCTGAGCCCTACCTTTTGTATGGATAAGAAGGCCCAATAATCCTGAACTGCGTCCATATAAGGCATCAATATGAGCCCAGATTCTAAGAGGATCTCTTGCAAGCTACGCACGTCTAGCATTGCGGCCGGTATTCCACTCTCAACACTCAGTACAGCTGCTGCACCCGCAGCCTGTCCTATTTGAAGTACCACTGGTTGAAGTCGAGTCGTTCCGTTAACCACATTACTCACCGAAATACTTTTTTCAGCCACAATTAGACCGTTCACCTTTTCGGGGATTAGGGCTCCATAAGGAACAGAATAGGAAGGTATAGATGGGAAATCGATCTGTTTAGGTTCCGGGTTCTTTTTTCGGTGGTGATCTAATGGATAATCACCTACAGCAATACTACTCTTATATAGGGGTCTTTCTTTCAAAGCATAGGGGTCACTTAAGTCATACTCGTAAAGCCGATCTATCCCAACTACTCTTCGGCTTTCTCGTATGTATGGAATGAGAGCTAGGCCATCATCGGTTGGGAACTCATCCTTTGCAATACCAATATGGGTATATCCACCTTCGGTTTGTAGATGATATATCCAGGAAAGGGTGGTTTTTTTTGCTTCATTGAGTATTTGCTTACGATCAGTTGCACTCTTTTCAAGTATGTCGGCATAATGATCATTGCCAAAATTTGGCCAGTTTATCATGAATTTATTGTTAGGTAGACGGCCGTAGTCCAACATTTGATCACATGATATTGGGTTTTGAGTAGAATCAGAGCATATTTGGGCGCACATACAGTCAAATTCGGTCGGGTTATATGATTCTGGTTTTTCTACTAAGGGTGCAGTTATTGGGGAATAATCTTCTACTACCGCTACATAAGTCAGATCTTGTACGTAAGGGTGCTCATTGTCGGGCGCGGATTGTTCGCCCGTTATGTCCTTAGTTTCCATATAATGGGAATAGGGTACGTCTGCAAGGCCAAGAAGATCTCCATATTCTGTTGCCTCAATAAATATATGTGCTTGGATGATGAGATTCTTTCCTGAACTGGTCGATATCGTAATCTCCTGCAAGCGTTCTTTACCATTTTCCTGCTGCTCTAATCTTGCACTCTGAAGGCTGAACCCTATGATGCGTTCAACATTGGGCAGCCGATTCATCATATTTTGAAAAATTTGAGCACCAACATGTGGCTCGAATTGGGTGTTGCTAACCCATCCGGTAAATAAAGCCTCGGGACCTCCATACCGCGCATACAAAGAGTCTCTAAATTCTCCCCAAATTCCCGACGGCAACTTATGGTTACCATCGGTAGCACTTACACCGGCTGCGGTGAGCATGCCGCCGAGCCATTCCTGTTCTTGGAGTAGTAAAACATCCGCTCCCATCCGTCCTGCTTGAATAGCGGCGGCAGTGCCACTTGTCCCGCCCCCAACAATGACAATATCGTAAGATAGAGGTTCACTCTTCGAACAATGCAGCGTACATATAGCTATCAGAAATAAATATAGGCTTGTTTTCATGACATTATACGATACTAGAGTTGATGGGTTAGGTATCTAGTTCTTTCCAACGAACAAATGCTTCCATTGCTTCGTACTCAGCCAAACCAAGTTTATCATAGGTGTCGGCGGTAGAACGGGTCCGGTCATCGGCACGTTGCCAAAATTCCCTTTTATCAGTGCCTGGAAACAAGGGTCGATCCTTCTGTGATTGGTGCTTAAAGATGGCTCGTCGTTTTTTATCTGTTTCCTCAGGGCTCAATGGTACAGCCATTTCAATATCTTCAATATCCCACTCTTGCCAAGCGCCTCGATAAAGCCATATGTAGCAGTCTTTCATCCACTCTTTATCCTTTAATTCTCTTAAAGCTTGAAAAATAGCCTCTAAGCAGACTCGATGGGTTCCATGAGGATCGGATAGATCACCGGCCGCATAGATCTGATGGGGTTTTACCTCTTCAATTAGACGCTTTACGATTGCAATGTCTTCTGGGCCAATGGGCTTCTTGCGAATTTTCCCTGTTTCATAGAAGGGGAGGTCTAAGAAATGAATATTTTCATCAGGTATGCCTACATATCTACAAGCTGCTTTGGCTTCCCCCCGTCGAATGAGTCCTTTTATGATTTTGATTTCCTCAGAATCAGGTTCAGCTTGATTTTTTTCAGCTAAAAAGCTCCGAATTCCACTAAAAATTGAATCAACTTGAGAATCATCAATATTAAAGGCGTCATGGTAGTCAGAGACAAAATCAGCGAATCGAACGGCATCGTCATCAAATACAGCAATATTACCGGATGTTTGATATGCTACATGAACCTTATGTCCTTGATCAACCAGACGTATAAAAGTTCCTCCCATGGATATAACATCGTCATCGGGATGAGGGCTAAAAATCAATGCTTTTTTAGGGAATGGATTTTTTCGTTCTGGACGATAGGTATCGTCGGCATTAGGTTTGCCACCAGGCCAACCAGTGATGGTATGTTGAATCTGATTAAAAACTCTGATATTCACATTGTAAGCGGTACCTATTTCCATTAGAATATCATTCATTCCATATTCTCGATAATCTTCTTCAGTCAGCTTTAAAATTGGTTTGCTTAGTTTTAAACTCAACCAAATCACTGCTTTTTTAATAAGAAAATTATTCCATTTAATGGGTCCTGCAAGCCAGGGAGTTTTGATGCGAGTCAGTTCCGCAGCCGCAGCAGTGTCCAAAATAACTTCAGTCTGGCTATGTTGCTGTAAAAACGTTGCGGGAATGGATGTATTTATGGCGCCCTCGACCGTCTCTCGTATGATTGTTGCCTTGCCTTCACCCCAGGCCATCATGAATATTTTTTTTGCCTGCATGATTGTTCCAACACCCATTGTAATCGCTCTTCTCGGTACATTTTCAATACCGAAGAACCCACTAGCAGCATCTAACATGGTTAATCGATCCAATGTTATGAGACGAGTTTTAGAATCAATAGTAGATCCAGGTTCGTTAAATCCAATATGACCTGTACGACCAATACCAAGGATTTGTATGTCTAAACCACCTGCCTGGGCAATTTTTGCCTCATACTGTTCACAAAATTTCGTTATTTCGTCTTTCTTTAGTGTACCATCCGGTATGTGAATGTTCTCTGGTTTAATATCTATATGGTTGAATAGGTATTCATGCATGAAGTGAACATAACTCTGATGGGCATCCGGAGACATTGGGTAATATTCATCGAGGTTAAAGGTGATAACACGCTCAAAACTTAACCCTTCTTCTTTATGCTTTCGTACTAACTCATCGTAGACTTGGGTTGGGGTAGATCCAGTAGCAAGACCCAATACCGTAGGTTTGGATTCTTTGTTTCTAGATTCAATGAGTGCAGCTATGGAATTAGCTACATACAGCGATCCCTCAATGGCCGTATTAAATAACTTAGTGGGTATGCGCTCATGGCTGGTTAGATCAAAATCGGATAGTGATACTGACATTGGGCAATTTGGTTATATTGACACGATTTTACCGAAAGAAATCGGTTTTAAGATGGAGTTTGTAAAATACTGTAATACCCTCGTAAAAAGCAGTAGGATTAGAGAATTTTACAAGCCTGACATTTTGTAAATTATTGTAAAAATAAGCTATTTTAACCATATAAGCCATAGTTTACATTAATAATATACTTTATGACAGACACCCACGCCCATATATTTTTACCAGACTATTCTGAAGATGCAATCTCGATGATTAATCGAGCTTTAGATGTGGGTATTCATCGTATTCTAATGCCTTCCATTAATTCGGATTCCGTTGCTCAAATGGAATCAATTTCTCAACTAAGTAGTGGTATCAAGGGCATTAATTTATATCCAATGATTGGTTTACATCCATGCGAAGTACAGGAGCATGTATCTACTTGGGGACAGTATGATTGGAAGAAAAAGCTAGAAAGTTGGCTGTATACGTATGCTTCCTTGGATCAATATGTTGGAATTGGAGAAACAGGTTTAGACTATTATTGGTCAGATGAGCATAAAAAAGAACAGATGCTGAGCCTTGACATACATTTCGAGTTGGCAAAAAGTACCAAGAAACCCATTGTCTTACACAATAGAGAAAGTACACAGGACTTACTACAGACTATAGAGAGGCATCAGGATGGCACGGTTAAGGGAGTCTGGCATTGCTTTAATGGAACCTATGAGGAGGGAATGCAGGCTATAGATCTAGGTTTTCATCTAGGGATAGGAGGGGTAGTGACATTTAAAAATGCTGGAGTTGCCGAGGTAATTCAGCGGTTACCGTTAGATAAGCTCATCTTAGAAACCGATTCACCATACCTCTCACCAACTCCTTTACGAGGTAAGCGTAATGAGCCTGCTCGCCTAGAATACATCCAGGAAAAACTGGCTCAACTATTTGATTTAAGCCAACAAGAAGTAGAGAAAAGAACCGATCTAACTGCGGCTGAATTGTTTTCTCTTTAGCACCGATCTCAGCAATCAGGGTAGGCTAATCAATCCGGCGCGAAGAGCGGTCGTAAACGATTGGGGTACGTTTCAGGAAAAGCTGTGTGTGTAAATTCATTTCGAAGTTCTATGGTATTTCTTAAGGCCTGAAATCCTCGAGCTATGTTTGTATTGAGTTGGTTTAATTCGGCGCTTTGAGTGGGTTTATTAATTAATTTACGCATCTCATAATCATAGTTATGCAAACCGTGTAACATACTTAAGCTCTGCGGGTTATATTTTATTTTTGAGGCTTTGAAAATGGCTTCGCTGGGCAGATTCCCTTTATGATCTGTGGGTTTATCTTGCCATTGTTGATCGGTCCAGTTTGGATTAAAAAACTTCAAAAGCCTTCTAAGTACCCCTTTAGAGGCTTCTAATTTAGCTTGTTTTGAGTATCCAGCAATGTGAGGGGTGGCGATTAATGCTTGGTTTACTAGCGCCTTGTTTGGAATTGGCTCGGTTTCCCAAACATCTAAAACGATACTAATTATATTATTTGGTGATCTATGTAAATTATTGTAGGACAATAGGTAACTTTCATTAATGACTCCACCTCTTGCTGCGTTTATGATGAGTTTGTGATGGGGGTTGAGCGACAAAATGTCAGGTATAAAATGGTGGGTAGACTTGCTGTTTTGGGTAATGTAGGGAAGATGAATGCTAAGGATATCGCAGGAATTGAGGGCACTCAGACTGCACGAGTTGAACGTCCGGTCACGTTGCGTTTTTGGTGGGTCATACCCGGCATAAGGTACCCCAAGGTCGTCTAGTTTTTTTGCTAACCTTCCTCCTGTATGCCCCATACCGACAATTCCAACGGTGTAGTCGATTAACTTTGTTTGGGATAATGCACACCATCTAAGCATGGCGGTAAGTGCATATTCTGCGACTGCGTTCGCATTGCAGCCAGGGGAGTGATCAAAGGCTATGCCAGCTTCGCTCAGATATTCCTTATCAATGTGATCAGTACCTGCCGAGGCGGAACCTATAAATGCAAGATTTTTTGGAAGGGCCGGTATCGTTGTTGGGTTTACTTTCGTTACAGTCCTGAGTATCCAAGCATCAAAACCGTTTAGCTTAGGAATAGCTTTGGAGCTGTCGTAATAAACCAATTCAGCATGCTCTGGGAGAAGCTGCTCTAAATAGTAGATATGTTGGTCGGCTAGTATTCTCACGCTGCAGAGTGGTCTTCGTTTACCTTAAAGTTCGTTTTAGTTGCAAAACAAAGCTTGGTTGTAGCTGGCAAGCTTAGAGCGTCTTTATTTTTCTCTGTACGAAGGTACATCTTCTATCTGTATATAACCATTCTTTACGCATTTAACATAGCAAATTTTGGTAGGGTTTGCTGTTAGCAATAAATTAGAATTAATGCGCTAGCTTAGCTACTTTTGTTATGGAGACACCAAATTATAGGCCTATATGGAATATCAAATAGTAGATTTAATAAGGAAAAAAAGAGATAGTAAAATACTATCAGACAATGAATTAAGTTATCTAATTCATCAGTATGCTAAGGGAAATATACCTGATTATCAGATGAGTGCGTTTTTGATGGCGGCATATCTAAACGGTCTCAACGATCAGGAATCCACCTCACTTACCTATTCTATGCTGCATTCAGGTAGTGTGTTGGATTTGACGGATATTCCAGGGGTTAAAGTAGATAAGCATTCTACTGGTGGTGTAGGCGATAAATTATCCCTCATATTGGCTCCCATTGTGGCTAGTTTAGGAGTATGTGTTCCAATGGTTTCAGGTAGGGGTTTGGGTCACACTGGCGGCACCTTAGATAAATTGGAATCCATACCTGGATTTCGGGTTAATTTATCCATAGATGAATACAGTACTTTAGTGCAGGAACATAATCTTGTTCTGGCTGGTCAAACCGATGAAATGGCACCCGCCGATAAGAAAATGTATGCACTGCGAGATGTGACAGCCACCGTTGAATCTATTCCGTTGATCGCGGGAAGTATAATGAGTAAAAAATTAGCAGAGGGCATCGATGCCTTGGTTCTGGATGTGAAGTATGGATCAGGGGCTTTTATGAAAACCCAAAACAATGCGATAAAGCTAGCCCAAACACTAGTGGATGTTGGGGAAAGCTTCAACAAGCCTACCATAGCCCTAATCACAAATATGGAAACACCCACAGGCTTAGCTATTGGAAATTGGTTAGAGGTACAAGAATCTATTGATGTACTTCAGGGAACTGGGCCTTCGGATACCGTGTACCTAAGTACATTATTGTCTGGAGTGATGTTATTTCTAGGGGGCGCCGTTGAGTCTATTGAAGCCGGAGTCAAAGAGGCAAAAAAAGCCATATCATCCGGAACAGCATACCAAAAATTTAGAGATATTGTTCAAGCGCAAGGTGGTGATTTGAGCTACATAGACGCACCCAACTCGAGAGGGGTAGCAAACTACAGTTACCCGATATCGAGTAGAAATGAAGGGTACTTAAACCGTTTAGACGCTTATTTGTTGGGTACATTAAGTGTACGACTGGGTGCGGGTAGGCTACAAAAAGATCATGATGTTGACCCCCTGGCGGGTATAAGACTAGAAAAAAAGCTTGGAGATTACGTACAAAAGGGTGAAACTTTAATGACTCTATATACGAATAAAGAGTTGAACGCAGAAGAACTCGAACGATGGGTATTTTCTTCGATTGAGTTGAGCGTTAAACCAGCAAAACAACCGCCGCTGGTTTCTCATTTATTAGATAAAAACGGTTTACGAGTGTATTCATGACTGAGTTTATCCGTAAATTTAGATACATTACTACTAGCAAATTAAACAAATCAGATAACCCAACATCCAACAACCTATGTTTCAACGTTTTATTCGTGCCATAAAATCACTTTTCGGGGGCGTAGTGAGCTCTATGGAAAATCCAAAATTGATCTTGGAGCAAAATATTAGGGAATTAAATGATCAAATCCCTCAAATGAATGAGAATATAGCAACGGTCAAAGCTAACTTGATTATGCTTAAAAAAGAGGCAAATAGAGGAGAGGCAAGGGTGCAGGATCTTACTAGAAAAATTAAATCAGCCATTCAGGCTAATCGTGATGATATAGCTGAGGGGTATGCCTTACAATTGGAAAAAGCTAGAGAAGATCTTAATTCCACAAAAAGTCAGTTGGAATTCGCTGAAAAAGCTTATGAAAAAGCTTTAAAGGTAAAAGAAGTATTCATGCGTGAAAAAGACCGTAAAATTGAAGAGGCAAAAGAGGCTCTAAGAGCAAGTGAGCGCTCAGAGTGGCAGGCGAAGATTGCGGATACCCTAGAGCAGTTTGAGGTAGGGGGGATAGATCAGACGCATGACGAGATGATTAGTCGCCTAAACGAAGAATCAGCAAAAAATGAGGCGAGAATGGAAATTGCACTCGACAGTCTCGATACTCAAACTATGGAAATCGAAGCGAATGCTGAAAAGTTACGGGCACACGAGTTAGTAGAGCAATTTAAACTAGAAATGAATCCTGATAGCGTGAAGTCAAATGAACGTCAATCTGATACCTTGGATAATCAGGATGCTCTAAGTCAGCAGGACGGTGTTGAAAGTGAGTCTTCAACGGAGGAGTATAGTAGCTCAGCACAGGAAAACACGGCTAGTAAAAAATCAATTGGATCAAAAAATTAGTTTAATTGTCTAGAGAAACACAGCATACCGATTTCGAAGCTCTAAAAAATGTTTGGAAACAGCATTATGCTGAAAGTAAAGTGCTGAAAAAGCAGCAAAAAGAGGTGGTTCGAAACGCAAAAATAACCCAGGCCTTAAAGGGTGTTGAAGCCTCTTTATCACGTTTGGGGCTTACATTCGATATACATGATCCGCAGGAATTCTCAGACTTATCAAGAAATGTTCCCAGTACAGCTGATACAGTAGAGGCTAATAGTGAGCTGAATAGTTATAACGTAAGCGAAAACCAGCCAGATAGTAGTATCAAACATTTAAAAGCGAAAGAGAGCTTAGAAATAATAAAAAACGAGATGGGGCTGATCAGCGAAGAAATAAATAAAAGTGCGAGAAATGATAATGCAACTAAAACAATAGGTAAGCAGTAGGAATAAATGAATACTGAAGGCTCAATTAATTATGCTAGAGAAGTCTTTAAGCATCCCTTCAATTTAACGGCACTTGTTGTAGGTGGGGCTGGGTCGATTGTGCTTACATCCAGCGTTCCAGAATTAGGGATAGCATTATTGTCTGGTCTAATGGGTGCGGAACTGATGTATTTGGGTATTGCTACTAAGCTACCTGAAATACGAAAAAAAATTGAGCTCAAAAAAATGCAAGAGCGTTATCACACCAATAACGACAAGACCATTTTCCAATCACTTGATCAAGCATCTCAGAAGCGTTTTTTAGTATCAAAGCATCTAACTAAGCTCATTACAGAAAATTTTGATAAGCTTCCTTATACTTCACAAGGCTTGCTGAATACGATATCTAAGAAGCTAGACACGTTATTGACTAACCATTTAAATCTTTTAGATCTTATTCGGCGCTATAAGGTCTACTTGAATGTACACGTAGAGAAGCAAATAGAGTCTGAATTGGTGGAATTAATCAATCATATCAAAACATTAGACCCCGGGAAGCTTAAAGACTCAAAAACTAGGCGAGTGACTATTTTGCAGAAGCGGCTTCAAAAATTTACAGTGGCTGAAGAAAAATTTGCTATGTGTGAGACTCATTTAGAGACCATTGAAGATGCTATTCGATATATTTATGAGCAATCCATGACCATGAATAAACCCGAAGAAATTGGATTCCAGTTGGATAATCTACTCACTGATGTAGATGAAACAGCAGAATTACTAGATGCAATGGACTTGGAAACACACGAGAGCCAATCTCAAGAATATTACTCAGAGAACGAACTTGACGAATTACTAACGCAGATTCAAGAAAGGAAAATAAAGACACGAGAAGCTCAGACGATCAATGAAGCAGCGAATGCCTTTGAATCGGCCAATGCAGCCAAATCAACCAGTATAGCTAGTACAGCCAATAATAGCATAAGGCAATAAATATGCGAGAATCATTTGAGCATTTAATTTGGGAAGTAGAGGATGATATAGCTGTGCTAACGATTAACCGTCCAGATGTCTTAAATGCACTAAATACGCATGTGCTGAAGGAGCTGGATGAATGGTCAACTCAATTACGCTCGATATTAGAGCAGCCATCTAATTCCATACGTTGTATTATCTTGCAAGGAGCTGGGACTAAGGCCTTTGTAGCGGGTGCAGATATCAAAGAGTTTAAAGGTAAAACCAAGACAGAAGCACAGTATATATCGAGTAGAGGGCAGCGTATTTTTGGACAAATTGAACAACTTCCTGTACCCACTGTAGCGCTTGTAGAGGGATATGCATTGGGCGGTGGTGCTGAATTAGCCATTGCCTGCGACTTTAGGTTGGCGGCTCCTAATGCCATTATAGGGTTTCCAGAGGTTAAGTTGGGCTTAATACCTGGCTTTGGCGGAACCGTTCGTCTCCCGCAACTAATTGGAAACGTTAGAGCAATAGAATGGATGACTACCGCAAAAACAGTATCTGCAGAACAAGGGCTAGATGTAGGGATTTTTAATGCTATCTTAGACGATAAGGCCGAAGATGTGTTGAATCAGGCAAAAAAATGGGTGGCTCCACTATGTTCTATGGCGCCTTTAGCCGTAAAAAATGTTATTTTTGCAGTGAAATCTCAACAAAATACGAACTCAGCGATAAGTTTTGAGAAAGAAGCGGAGCTGTTTGCTAAGCTTTTTGAATCACATGACTTTCAGGAAGGAGTTAACGCTTTTTTAGAGAAAAGAAAGCCTGTGTTTCAAAATAAATGAGAACCAATAATTAATTGATGAACGACGAACCTCCATCGAGTAGATTACACATAACCTACATATCTAAGGAGTCCAAAAATGAATGAGTGGCTCCTAATTCTTGGGACTTTGGTATTAAGTGGTTTTTTTTCGGGTTCTGAAATTGCCTTTGTTTCCGCTAACAAGCTTAAACTTGAAGTGGCATCGCGTCGAAATAACTTGGTAGCGAAAGCCATCGATTTCTTTAAAACTAGACCGGAAAGTTTTTTGACTACCACCTTGGTGGGGAATAATATTGTTAATGTGGTTTATGCTACTTTGATGGCAATATTTTTGGTAGAGCCAATAACCCAACTATACCTGGAGTATGTTGGAGAGCTACCCAGTGAACTCATGGTCTTGAGCTTACAAACTATATTGGCCTCTTTATTTATTATGATTTTTGGTGAAATCTTGCCAAAAGCCATATTTAGAGCACAGGCAGACTCCCTCATACATTTCATAGCCTTACCACTTAGAATACTACATATTGCATTGAGGCCCCTTATCATCATAGCTGATGGAGCTTCACGACAAATAATATCATTGATATCTGATGAAGCTGAGGATACCTCATCTATTTATAGGCGTCAAGATGTCGAGCGGATTGTGCAGGAATTGCGGGAGAGTGGAGGAAATGGAGACTTAGATCAGGATGATTCAGAGATACTACACAATGTACTCGAGCTGTCTAACAAACGAGTAAAAGAGAGTATGGTTCCTAGGATTGAAATAGAAGCCGTAGAGAAAAAAACCTCAATTGAGGAGGTGAGTCAGCTATTTATTGGTTCAGGTCATTCTAAGCTACCGGTATACAATGAATCTATTGATGATGTTATTGGGGTGGTTTATGCCTATGACCTATTCAATAACCCCAAAACCATACAAGAAATACTTCGTCCAGTTAAATTAGTACCCTATACCAAGCGATCAAAGGATTTGTTGGCTGAATTTCGACAGGCAAACTTATCAGTAGCCATCGTACTGGATGAATATGGTGGAACAGCTGGGATGGTCACCATCGAAGATGTACTAGAAGAACTCGTTGGAGATATTCAGGACGAACATGATGTGGAAGATGAAATCATGAAACGCATTGCTGAGCATACTTACGTGGTCAGCGGAAATGTGGAAATCGAAGAACTGAATCAAAGGTTTGAGGAAATTAATATTCCCGAAGAACCCAATGACTACGACACTCTTGCGGGATATATAATTAACCATTTAGGTCGAATTCCAAGAGTAAATGAAGAATTTATTATCGAGGAATTCCGATTTATTATTAGTAAAGCAACACAAAGTAGAATTGAAACCGTAAAAATGGTTGTTTTAAATCGCGATTAATATTAAGTCGTGAACATAGCTTAAATATTTATCTATAGGTCGTACAGATCATGATTACACACTATCCAATTTGGTCACAGGAATGCGCAAAAAAGTATTTAAGTAGAACCTTAAATACCTTCCTTTTACATGGTAATGTACATGATTTGGTGTCCATTGAATCAAAAAATTTGACGCCTCAATTTCTGCGCTTACATGAATTTCTAGCGGATGAATTCTTTGGCGCGCGGGATATCGTTCTATTTTATAACCGTGCCTCTGGAGTGTATTTCAGAGATAAAGCATCTCGAGAGGATTTTGAACAAGCACTAAAAGCGCGCGACTCTCTTCTAGGTACAAATCATGCGGTATCCTTGCCCAAAGATCCAGTACGTATTTTTTCCATCTTGGAATCGTACTTTAGGCTCCGACTCGGGCAGAAAAAAAGTATTGCCCTCATTACTGAGTATGCAGAAACAATCGTCCCTATGAATGTTGCAGGATCTACAGGAGTAGAGGATAGGAATGCCTTAGTATATTTAACTCGTTGGGCCCAAGATCCTGTTTTGTTAAGTAGTGATTTTACTCATATGATTCTCACCGAGAATTTAAATGACCTTAATCGTACGCTAATTCAGCATCCTTATACGTCTGAAATTTCTATTCCTCATCCGAACGCGGATGCAAGGCGTAGCTATTTGGAAACTCAAATACCGCAAACTGAATACGCGACCGTTTTTGAGCTACCCATCCAAGTGTTGGCCCAACAAACAGCAGGCCTAACAATCCTACAGTTGCAATCGTTGTATTTCAATGCAAAAGAAAATGAAGAGCCGCTCAATCTTGATACAATTACCCAAACTAAGAAGGAACTAATTGAAGCGGAAGCTTATGGATTGTTGGAATTTGTTGAGTCTCCATTTTCTCTGACGGATGTAGCAGGACATCGTCTTGTTAAAGAGCACTTAGAATTAACTGCGAAAGCACTAAAACAGGGTCACCCTGAGGTACTCCCTATGGGATATCTTGTATGTGGACCTGTAGGAACCGGTAAGACTTTTTTGGTTCAGTGTTTTGCCAAAGATGTAGGTATTCCGATGGTAAAACTAAAAAATTTCCGTAGTCAGTGGCAGGGAGTTACCGAGGGAAATCTTGAAAAAATTTTACACCTGCTTGAGGCAATGGCACCGGTAGCGGTAATGATTGACGAGGCAGATGCTTATTTGGGAGATCGTTCGGCATCTGGAGACAGTGGTGTATCAAGTAGGGTATTCTCCCAAATTGCCAGTTTTATGAGTAATACTCAGCATAGAGGGCAAATTATATGGTTTTTAATGACAGCTCGACCCGATTTAATGCCCATTGACTTGAAAAGGCAGGGTAGAGCGGAAGAACATCTAGCCTTATTCCCACCTCAGAATAGGGAGGAAAAAGAAGAACTTTTTAAGGCAATGGTCAAAAAAACCAAGATTACCTTAGAAGAAGAGATCGTCCCTGAGGTTCTTCTCTCCGATACTTATAACCTGTCAGGTGCCGATATGGAAGCGATATTGACACGGGCTAAATTTGAGGCAGTTGCTCATGAAAAAACTTCGGTAGATCTACATCTGCTTGAGCAGGTCATCTCAAACTTTATTCCACCAACCTATCCAGAAGAGGTTGAATTACAAACTTTATTAGCAGTCTTGGAGTGTACCTCTAAAAAATTACTCCCTATGGTGTATTCGCAAATGGATCGGCAAGAATTACTCGCACGAATCGAGGAATTACGCTTTCGAATAGCTTAATTACTCGCGGGTATTAGATGGTGTTACACTGCTAATTGAATTGAGTATGAGTACACTCAATATACCAGTAAAGCTAAATGAGCATAAGAAAACCATCCGATCTATTAGAAATGCCAGCGGTAGCCGACCCGAAAAAAAGGCAATGGCATCCATCAACAGAATACTTCCAATAAGGTAGGAGAGTATGCGCACCCTATGCACAGGTGTTATAACCATAGCGGCATACCCCAAGACTAGACCAGAGGCGCAGTATGCAAGGTATTCTGTGTTAGTTGCGCTAAATATTTCTCTTAAACCAATGGCTACTAAAAGATTATTTAGCCCAATTGGTATTAAATAGGCACCAATAAATCCAACAAAAAAGGAAAGTCCACGTCGGCTTTTGACCGGTGTTTTAAAGGTATTACTCATGGGTAAATTAAATTTCTTCTACACATCTGCGATAAAAAATAAAAAAAGAGCTTAGGGACACTAAGCTCTTCCAATAGCAGCTATTGTAATAAATACCTTACTCTACAGTAAACGTTCCTTGCATTAAAGCATAATGACCTGGAAAACTACAAATGAATGAATACGTTCCTGGCGCCGGAGCCTCGAATTCAATGGTAGTTTCTTCTCCACCCCCTAATAAAATAGTATTTACCACTACTTCAGGTGCATCTGCAGGAACATATTCATTGTCTTTGGCTTTCATAGCTGACATAGCGAAACTTGCTAAATCAGTATCAGGTTCGAGTAAAACCCAATTATGACCCATTGCAGCCTTGGGTAGTTTACCTACGTGCTTAAGCGTTAACACAACGGTTTGTCCTTGTTGAACGGTAATTTCAGATAGATTAAAACGCATCTGATCGTTACTTTCGATAACGATTTTCACTTTGTCGCTTGATTTTTCTACCTCAGTTGTCATTGTTACATTTGGTGTGAGTACAGTAGCAAATGTAGTTGTAAATGCGATTAAAGCACTAATTAGTAATGTCATGGTATTTATTATTGATGAATGATGGTTGCACTAAGAACAGTTGCTTCGTCAACCCACAACAAATACCGCTCCGGAATCTTCTGCTATCTAAAGCAGGAGTGAGTAGTCGCCAATCTTAGATGCTTTTTATACTTAATAATAAAAATACGTTCTAATTATGAACTTTATGTGAAGAACTAGAAAAAAATCACTTTTTTAGAAGCTTTGCCTCGCCTAGGAATACAGATTCTGAATAGGTAAATTTTATGCTATATTCTCCACTTAAGGCAACGAGTTATTTCTTAAACACTCGAGTAGGTCTTTAGTACTTTATATTTATTTCTTACAAAAAGCGGCCAGATTCCCAGTAAATACGAAATGAAAGAAAAACTTCACTCTATACGAAATAAGCTAGATGATATTGATAAAAGTATCATTAAAGCTTTAGCCCAACGTCAACAAGTTGTTAAAGAGGTTGCAGCACTTAAACTCGCTACTAATAGTGGAATTAGAGATCTAGAAAGAGAAGAAAAACTGCTCAATAAAATCCGAGATTTTGCTAATGAGGAAGGCTTAGACCGGTATTATGCGGAACATTTATTTAGAGAAATAATAACTAATTCGGTTCGTTATCAGACTCACTCGTTAGTGGACCTTCAAAATAAAAATGGTCAAGGCCATATAAGAGTCAGCTACCAGGGTACCGATGGGGCATATAGCCATCTTGCAGCTATTCGGCATTTTGAGGAGCGACATAAACAAGTCGATTATTATGGATACGACACCTTCCAAGAAGCAGCCCAAGCGTTAAAGGACGAACAGGTAGATTTTGCTATGCTACCTATAGAAAATACTACCGCGGGCTCTATCAATGATATTTATGATATTTTAGGGGCGTCTAATCTGCACATTATAGGGGAAGAAATCATAAAAATTGTGCACTGCTTATTGGCAGTTGAACCGGTTGATGTGAGCAAGATTAGGCGCATTCTGTCCCACCCAAAAGCCATAGAGCAATGCACACATTTTTTATCCCGCCTTCCTAGGTGCACGGTTGAATCCTATCTAGATACGGCTATATCGGCTAAGCGTGTACTCGAAGACGGAGATCTATCCCAAGCGGCAATAGCTGGTGCGCATGCGGCAGATTTATACGGGCTTCATATAATTGCCCATGATATAGCCAATCAACAAGAAAATTACACTCGTTTTGTGGTGGTAGCTCGTAAAGCGATTGAAGTTGACCCACAATTCCCCTCAAAGACCTCACTCATGATGGTCACATCCCATCAAGAAGGTTCCTTGGTTGAATGTCTTAATGTATTTCACCGGCATGGGATTAATGTGTGCAAACTTGAATCTCGGCCTCGAATGAATGAGCCTTTTCGATATTCATTTTACGTAGATATTGAAGCTAATGTATTTGATAGCCATACCGCTGAGGCAATAGAAGAGTTGAGAAGGGAAGCCGAAGAGGTGAAAATATTCGGCAGCTATCCAAAGCAGCTCAACAGCGATTAAACTTGGATGTGTATATTCCAAAACTAAGGGTATGACCTTAGCTCAATTGCTCTGAGGGTAAAGAGATTTTCTTCCCTGTTTAAATTCAATTTCTAGCTTGGAATCAGTATTTAAAGCCTCTAAGTGACGAACCCAATGTCCATCTTGCCAAACTCGGGTATATCCTTTTTCCAAAGCTTCATTAGGGTTCATCCGTTCTAGTCGGTGCTCAAGTTCTGTGAAATTCGCTCTATTTTGTTGCATTCTTTGGCTTAAAAGGTGTTCTAAAGATTGTCGATTATTTCGAACCTTCATGGCAGAGATTTGGAGTCGTTCTTGCACTTTTTTTAGGGCATATGACTTGGCTAAGTAATCTACCCGTTGTCTAGCCTCGGTCAAACGTTGCTCTAAACGGCGATGAAGTCTTTCGGCGTATTCGTCTAAGCCGGCTAATACATCATCCCGATTGGGGGTTGCCAGTACCGCAGCTTGAGTAGGGGTGGCTGCACGCTGATCGGCTACAAAATCTGATATACTGAAATCGATTTCGTGGCCAACCCCACTAATAACCGGAATAGGGCAAGAATATATAGCACGGGCAACGGATTCCTCATTAAATGGCCACAAATCCTCGAGTGAACCACCGCCTCGACTCACAATGATTACTTGAATGTCCTTAGATGTCCCCAAAAGTTCTAGGGCCTCGCAGATTTCCCCTGCGGCTCTTTCGCCCTGAACACTGGCATGGCAGAGTGTTATTTCGGCCAATGGCCATCGAGTAGACAGGGTGGATATAATATCTTGAAAGGCGGCGGTTGTACGCGAGCTCACCACTCCAATCTTAGTAGGGAAACGGGGGAGTGTTTTTTTGTGGCTGGAATCAAATAGACCTTCTGCAGCTAGTTTTTTCTTTAGCCGCTCGAATTCCATTTGTAGTTTCCCAACCCCAATGGCTTCCACTTCTTCAATGATTAACTGATACCTGCCTTGAGGTTTGTAGACCTGAATAGACCCTCGTAGAATAACTTCTCTTCCATCCTCAAATAAAGAGGCATACCGTTGAGCTTGGCTTCTCCACATAACACACGGGAGTTGGGCGTTGGAATCTTTTAGTGTACAGTATATATGGCCGTTTGAACTCTTCTTTACATTGCTTAACTCACCAAGTACACTAATGTTAGTGAAATGTTGTTCTAACAGGACTTTAATGCGTTGAGTGAGTTCACTAACCTTTGGAATATGCTGCTGTGGTGTTTCAAATAAATCCATAGTTCAAGATAGCAAATCTCAGATGCTTCTACATCCTTTGCTTTGTTCTATGTATATTTAAAGTGTTAATAAACCGTTTTAATTTTCACACCCATTACTTTAAGCCTGCTAGATACGAACATGCTACTAAAAAACTTGCGAATTGTAACATCCACCACATTAACAGACCAAGTTCAACATATTCGAGTTACTGATGGACAAATAGCTGAAATAGGCTCTGAATTGACTGCCCATGATGGGGAGGAAGTTCATGATTTTAAAGGAGCTTATGTAAGTCCTGGCTGGATGGATATGCATGTACACTTACGTGAACCAGGTTATGAGCATAAAGAAACCATAGAGCAGGGTTGTGCTGCTGCTGCTTTTGGCGGTTTTACAGCCGTCGCTTGTATGCCGAACACAAATCCACCTATACATACCAGAGATGTGGTTGAGTATATTATTTCCAAAGCCAATTTAACTCCGGTAGATGTACATCCAATTGGATGTGTAACCAAACATCGAAAGGGGGAAAGCATTTCCGAAATGGCGGATATGAAAAAAGGTGGGGCAGTGGCATTCAGCGATGATGGAGATCCTGTATACGATGCACAGGTAATGCGAATAGCCTTAGAGTATTCCTCCATGCTAGATGCCCCTATTATTAATCATGAAGAAGATTTAAGCCTATCCAGACCTGGACATATGAATGAAGGGGCTGTGTCCACGAGATTAGGAGTAGATGGTACCCCAGGAATAGCCGAAGAAGTCATGATAGCTCGCGATATATTACTTGCTGAATATACCGGAGGCCACGTTCATGTTGCTCACATCAGTACGGCAGAAGGGGTTGACTTGGTCCGAAAAGCCAAAGCCAAAGGGATACCAGTTACTACAGAGGTATGCCCTCATCATTTCCATTTGACCGATGAAGAGGTCGAGAAAACCAATTTTAGTACTAATGTAAAGATGCATCCGCCATTACGCACACAGCATGATGTTGAGGCTATGATTGAGGGTTTAAAGGATGGTACTATCGATGTGATTTGTACGGATCATGCTCCTCATGCGATTGAGGAAAAAGAGGTGGAATTTAACTATGCACCTAATGGTATAATTGGACTTGAGACTGCATGGGCCATTACCAATGAGCAATTACTTGCTCCGGGTCATCTAAGTTTGACCTCGTTGATTGATAAGTTATGTGATCAACCCAGAAAAATTCTTCGTTTAACAGTTCCTACCATAGAGCAGGGGGCTAATGCCAACTTAACCATCTTTAACACCGATGAGCAGTGGGTTTTCGATGATAAAAATGTTCGCTCAAAATCACATAATTCACCTTATTTAAATAGGAAGTTGACAGGTCGTGCAGTGGCAATTGTCAACAAAGGAGAATTACATGTTAATACTTTGAAATAATTTGACTACACGTGAAATTGTTATTTGATATGCCCAAACAAACCTGCACACTACTCATTTTACTGCTTATTTTCACCATCCAAAGCAGCCTCTCAACTTCACATGCTCAAAGTACATCAACCAGTTATAGCTTAATAACCTATAATGTTGAGAATCTGTTTGATGCCGACGGTGTGGCCGTTTATTCTGATTATCTACCAACCGACCGCCAAGGGAATTCTCAATACACACCCGCAGACGTTCATACCAAAATTAGCCATATCATAGAAGTGCTCAAGGCATATGAAAATGGGGAAGGTCCGGATATTGTTACGCTAGTCGAGTTAGAAAGTGATCATACCCCGAGGGATCATGGACTTGTGGACCCAGCTGATTTTTTAGGTCAGTACGCCTACACTACTCTCCAGCGTATGTTGCACGAAGAGTTTGACGAAAAAATTGCGCAATTGCCATCTGAGTGGTTACTGCTTAAAGGAATGCAGGATGCGCTCTTAGGGCCATATGAATTGGAGGTAGGGGAGCCAAACCTAGGGTCTTCGGGCAAGCCAGAAAGTGTGCAAAAAAATGTTGTCTATTCTAAATATCCCATTCTACGTGAGAAAACTCGTGTACACCCTACCGAACGTGCCCGTCCAATTTTAGAGGTCTGGATAGATTTGGAGGGAGATGAGCTAGGAGTTTTTGTGAATCATTGGAAGTCTGGGGCTAGTAGTGAAGAAATGGAAAAGGTGCGAGTTGGAAATGCAAAGGTGCTGAAAGGCAGAGTTGACGAGCTTTTCGAAGAAAATCCTATGGTTGATTTGGTCCTCGCCGGTGATTTTAATGCCGATTACAATCAAAAAACAAGGTATGGATTCGCCGAAACGGCCTTGCAGGATGTTATGCAGGTACAAGGGGATGAAGCCTTAGTAGTCGATGCCACTCTGCAAAGACAACCCCAATGGTACAATTTGTGGTACGAATGGCCTACCGAAGAGCGTGGATCGGATACCTATCGAGGGTATTGGGGTACTCTTATGCAGCTCATTATTTCTAACGGAATGTATGATGACAAGGGGCTTTCGTATGTAAATCAAAGCTTTAAGGTGGATGATTTTGGATTCAATACCTATTCAGTTTCGGGCATGCCTAAACGGTGGTCTTCGTTTGGTACAGGTAGTGGATATTCGGATCATTTACCTTTATCTATGATCATTACCAAAGCTAAAGAAGCCTTTAAAGGTCCATATAGTTCTAATGATGACCAATTATGGAAACCTATTGCTGTGGAGTATACACAGCCTGAAGAATTGCTGGATTCTCAAGCCTTTGAAACTGGGGAGGCTTATAGTGAAATGCGCTATTATGATCAGTATTTTAAGCTCGAGGGCGAATTAAATACCCAAGGGAATATCGAGATCCTGGGAAATCAAATCGACGTGTATGCCCCGGCTTTTAATTTTGCTGATTTTGCCAGTGAACTAATCCAGCAAAACCATGAGCAATCAACAAATACAGCGGATAGTATCCCAGTAGAGTTTATTGGAAGGTGGTCTCAATATAGAGGCAATTGGCAATTTGTCATTGAATCGAAGACTTTTGTTCAGCCGCTGCCAATAAAGTAAGTTATGCTCCCATGATTTTAGCTATTGAAAGTAGTTCTTCGGTATGTTCGGTTAGCTTGCAAACCAACTCTGGGAATATAATTGATCGTTGGACCGAAGGACGAGCCGAGCATTCAAAAAAACTGGTGCCATTCATTGGTGAACTCTTGGAAGAGTCTTCTGGATCGGTGGAGAACGGGTTGAGCTCACTGCAGAAAGTCATTATTAGTAATGGTCCTGGTTCATATACGGGCCTAAGAATTGCAGGAAGTGCACTAAGAGGTTTGTTATTTAACCAGAAAGTAGAGTTTTGGGCAGCCTCTACCTTAGCTAGCATAGCCTGCTCGGTGCTTCAGGAACAAAAGCCGTTTTCTGGTATATCAGACGCATCCTCGCAAGCAAAGACATTGTCACAAACAAAGGCGTCAGCTCAATCAGCAGGAGCAGTTATTCATTCCGTTATTGACGCGCGTGGAGGCTACAGTTACTATCAACCTTTTGCACTGGAAGAATCGGGCTTACGCATCCTTGCCGAACCCAAGAGGGTGGCCAACTCAACGGTGATTAATGCTTTGCATTCCAATGATCAGTCAGTTTTAGCAGGAGCAGGGTGGGTTAATTTTACTAAGGCACCAACTAGTTCAATACAGCTAGAAATGGAAGAGAAAAAGCAGTTCTTTCATGCTAGAAACCTTCTTACACTAGTTTGTTTACCCTCAAAAATAGGTCTTGAAATCGCAATGGTTGACAGGCTTGAACCCTATTACCTAGGCAATAATCAGGTCAACAACACTTATATACCCATCAGTAAAGAGACCTAGTAAAGGATAAGGTGAGGAGTGCAATGATCACCTCGCTTTTAATTCCCTATTGACGCCAATATTCCCTATTTTCACTCAATTAATTGTACAGTACACTATGGCTTGGTTTAAACGCAAAGACAACAACATTCAAACGGCCACCCCAAAAGAAATGCCGGAAGGGGTTTGGATAAAGGTACCAACAACCGGCGAAATGATCCATAAAAGAGAGCTTGAGCACCATTTATATGTAGATCCGGTAAGCGATTATCACTTCAAAATTGGATCAAAAGAGTACTTCGACCTACTGTTTGATGGTGACTTTACCGAATTAGGGGCTGAAATTCTGTCAACGGATCCGCTGGCTTTTACCGATCGTAAGAAATACAAAGACCGACTAGAGCAAAGTCAAAAGAAAACAGGACTCACAGACGCTGTTCGAATTGGAACAGGAGCTATGAATGGTATCTCCATTGTTGTTGGCTGTATGGATTTCAGTTTCATAGGTGGGAGTATGGGGTCTGTGGTAGGTGAGCGTTTGGGTGTGGCTATCGATTATGCCCGCGAGAAAAAAATACCTCTGATCATAATTTCTCAAACTGGGGGTGCTAGGATGATGGAGAGTGTACTAAGCTTGATGCAAATGGCTAAAACGTCGGCCAAGTTAGCTCAACTATCAGAGGCAGGAATTCCTTACGTGTCGTACATGACCAATCCTACAACGGGTGGGGTTACAGCTAGCTATGCCATGCTTGGAGATTTTAATATCGCTGAACCTGGAGCTTTAATTGGTTTTGCGGGTCCACGTGTGATCCGTCAAACCATCGGACGTGATTTGCCCGATGGATTTCAGACCTCAGAATACTTATTAGAACATGGATTTTTAGATTTCATCGTATCTAGAAAAGAGATGAAAAATAAACTTACTGAGCTTTTTGAGTTGCTAGGCTTCAAAGCCTCCTAATTGCTCAAGCTACTTAGCCATTAAGCATACCAATTAATAGCTACAACCAAAGGTTCAGACCTTAGTTATCAGACCCGCCATGAGATTTGCAGATTACGCTAAAATTTATGTTACCGCCGGAAAGGGTGGAGATGGTTCTGCACATTTCAGACGAGAAAAGTATGTTCCTAAAGGAGGTCCCGACGGGGGTGATGGTGGAAAAGGGGGGGATGTAGTATTAGTGGGTAAGCATCAATTAAACACCTTGCTCGATTTACGCTACAAAAAGTATATAAAATCGAATAAAGGAGAGAATGGTGCAGGGAGTCGAAAAACGGGATCTTCAGGTGCGGATACTCGATTGGAAGTACCCTTGGGGACTGTCGCTTTCGATGCAGATTCAAGAGAACGAGTAGGTGAAATTACCGAGGATGGCCAAGAATTAGTTATTGCGAAAGGTGGAAAAGGTGGTCTAGGAAATTGGCACTTTAAAAGTTCTACCCGACAAAGCCCTACTTATGCCCAAGAGGGTAAAGAGGGAGTAGAACGAACCATTGAGCTCGAATTAAAACTCATCGCCGATGTGGGCTTGGTAGGCTTCCCAAATGCAGGTAAAAGCACTTTGTTATCGGTATTATCCGAAGCCCGACCAAAAATTGCAGACTACCCTTTTACCACCTTAGAACCAAACTTAGGTGTAGTGAGTTTTTCGGATTACCGTAGTTTTGTGATGGCGGATATACCTGGAATTATAGAAGAAGCTCACAAGGGAAAAGGATTGGGAGCGCAGTTTCTACGCCATATTGAGCGTAACAATGTGCTCTTATTTGTATTGAGTGTTGAAGCAGATGTTTGCTATGAATACGAAGCATTATTAAATGAATTAAAAGCTTACCGCAAAGACCTCTTAGATAAGCCCAAGATTATCGCTCTGTCTAAAATAGATATAAAACAAGACTTTAAGCTGAAAAAAGATTTGCGTTTGCCATTGGATATTCCCGTTATTACTATTTCCTCGGCCACTGGTTATGGCCTAGATCAGTTAAGAGAAGCACTTTGGAAGGGAATACAACATGCAAGAGAGAAAGAGAACACAGAAACAGGCTAAATCTGCGTCTTTCACAGATACCAAGCCAAATAAATGGCGTAAAAACGATAGTTCGAAAGACCTAGCTACGCTTGTAGCCTTACAGTCTATTAAGGGCTTGGGTAGCAGAAAGGTGGGGTGGTTACTCTCACAGCTCGAATCCCCCCACCACATTTGGACGGCATCACCTGAGTACTGGGCGAAGGTAGGTGATCCAGAGCAAGCCCCTCATTGGCAGACAGCCATATGTAAGACGGAATATGAAGCTATTCGCAACTTTAATAACTGGAGTTGGGTGCGGCAAACTTTGGGTCGAACCCGAGATATGGGTTTAGAGTTGATACCCTATCGTGCTTTACTACTCCAAGCTCACCTTGGGCAGATAGTAGATCCACCCATAGTACTTTGGGTTAAGGGAGATCAGAGTCTGTTACATAAACCTATGGTTGCAGTTGTTGGAACTCGTCGCCCATCTGCCTATGCTCTGCGACATACTCAGAAAATTACCCGAGAGTTAGCCCAAAAAGGCTTTGTGATTGTCAGTGGTCTAGCTCGAGGGGTTGATGGGATGGCTCATTCTGAGTGCTTGCGCCATCAATTTCCCACCGTGGCTGTCATGGGCTGCGGGCTGGATCGAGTATATCCAAGTCAACACAAAGCAATGGCACAAAAAATAGGATCGAAGGGTGGATTACTCCTCTCAGAATATCCTCCAGGAACCTCTCCTAGAGCTCACCATTTTCCGCAGCGCAATCGCATTATATCGGGCTTAAGTCAAGGTGTTATTGTGATGGAATCAGAGTTGTTGGGAGGTAGTATGCACACGGCTCACACGGCATTAAACCAAGGCAGAGAAGTGGCTGTTTTACCTCAAAATTTAGATAATCCTAAAGGAGCTGGAAATATATCACTTCTGGTTGATGGAGCTGCTGGGCCATTCACTTCGGTCGATGCTTTCATAAATCAATTACCGCCCAAGGGTGGACTTTCCCCTCAGTTTCCTCTGTCAATTGAAAATACAAGGTGATAGGTCCTTATACGTCTAAATCGACAAGAATCGCATCAACCCGTTGTTCCAGTATCCTCTCGGTTCGACGAAATTCTGACGCACTCACCAGCTGGGTATTCACCGAACAATAAAACTTAATCTTAGGCTCAGTACCAGAAGGGCGGGCAGAAACCACCGAGCCATCCTCGGTTATGAATTGTAGCACATTTGAGCTAGGGAAATTCATGCGTTCAGCCGTTTGATCCATTAAATTTTTAGCCTCGCCACTTGCATAGTCCTTCACTTCTATCACTTTAGAACCACCAAGATGAGAAGGAGGTGTTGTTCGAAATCCAGCCATCATCGCTTGAATTTCTTCGGCACCTGCCTTTCCTTTTTTTGTCACAGAAATCAACCGTTCCTTATAAAAGCCATGCTCCACATATAAGTTTATCAGAGCCTCATACAAACTAGAACCCTTGTCCTTATAATAAGCAGCCATCTCAGCGATCATCACAGCCGAGACTATCGCATCCTTGTCACGAACGTGATCGCCAACCAAGTAGCCATAACTTTCTTCCCCACCAACAATAAACTGCTCCTTACCTTCCAGTGAGCTCATAAGCGAGCCAATAAACTTGAAGCCAGTAAGAGTGTTGTAGCACGTAACTCCATAATGAGCCGCAATTGCATCCATAAGTTGAGAGCTTACTATAGTTTTTACAATGTATTCATTACCGGCAAAGCCCTTATTATTTTTCCATGCTTCGAGCATATATCCAATGAGCAAACTTCCCGTCATATTTCCGTTTAGAAGGACCCATTCACCCTCGGTATCCGTAACGGCTATACCAATTCGGTCAGCATCTGGATCCGTTGCCATAACCAACTCAGCTCTCTCATCTTTAGCTTTTTCTAAGGCCATAGAGAGGGCTTCTTTTTCCTCAGGATTGGGATAGACAACGGTTGGGAAGTTACCATCTACCATCATTTGTTCCTCTACCAATGTTACATTAGTAAACCCAAAAGCCTCTAATGCAGGGGGCACTAAAACCCCGGCAGTACCATGAATGGGTGAGAAAACAATACTTAAATCATGTTGACGCTTGATGGCCTCTTTGGAGAGAGATAGCTGAACTAACTCATCTATGTAGGGGGTGTCTATATCTTTTCCAATCAATTGAATGAGTGCAGGGTTTGGCGTGAAATGGACCTCATCAATAGATTCGATAGAACGAACTTCTTCCATTACTTCACGGTCATACGGGGCTACCAACTGCCCACCATCGGCCCCATACGCCTTAAATCCATTATATTCTTTGGGATTATGGGAAGCCGTTAACACTACTCCACTCTGGCAACCTAATCGTCGCACGGCGTATGAAAGTTCTGGAGTAGGTCTTAGAGATTCAAAAAAGTAGACCTTAATTCCATTTGCTGAAAATACATCGGCAACTATTTGTGCAAGGCTATCAGAATTATTTCGGCAATCATAGGCAACGGCTACCTTTATCTCTTGGTCTGCGTATGTTTTGTTTAGAAAGTTGCTCAAACCTTGAGTAGCAGCGCCAAAGGTATATTTGTTCACACGGTTACTACCCACTCCCATAATACCTCGGAGTCCACCTGTGCCAAATTCTAAGTCTTTGTAAAAACTATCGCTGAGTTCTTCGATCTTTTTATGTTCAATCCACTTTACTATTTGTTCTTTGGTGTCTGTGTCATAGGAACCATCTAGCCATTTTTGAATGTTTGCAATGGTGGTAGCATCTAATTGGTTCTCTATGGCAGTAAATCCGGTAATGTTGGAAGACATTGGCGTATTATTGATGACTAAGGGGAGACTATAAAATAATAAAAAGGATAGTAAAACGAGTTTGTATATTCCAATATGTTCATGGTTCAACATACATTATTATCTGATGATATTGCCCACGCAAGGTTTGCGTGTGATATTTCACGATGTAAGGGGGCCTGCTGTGTGGTAGGGGATGCAGGGGCACCCGTGTCCAGAAGTGAAGTAGCCGTACTCAAAAAGGCGTATTCCCAGCTCAAAGATAGACTTAGCGCAGAGTCAAGAGATAAGGTGATTGTCAATGGATTAATACAGGAATCAACAGATAAAAAACTTGAATTGTCATGTGTACGCTCAGGGGAATGTGTATTTGTGCAGTATACCGATACCGGTGTGGCTACCTGTGCCATACAAGATGCATTTTATAAAGGTGAATTTGATTGGGAAAAGCCCATAAGTTGTCACTTATATCCCTTGCGAATAAAAAAGCTTAGTGGTTTAGAATGGATTAATTATGAGTATATTCCATCACTTTGTTCCGCTGCGTGTGATCGGGCAGAAAAAGAAGGGATTTATCTTGCAGATTTCTTGAAAAAACCATTGATTCGAAGATATGGAGAATCTTGGTATACAGAATTTGTTGCTGCTTGTGAGCACATTCGAACAATGAAAAAAGAATACTCAAATGAGGCTATAAATGAATTAAGTAGTGGTGAATTAACCAATAACAAATCCAGAGTAGAGGCTGAAAAAGGAGTTAACAACACGAGGCCTTCCACATAATACAAGAGAAAAAAAAACACACACAGGGTCAAAATTTGTCACAAGCTACATGCTAAGGAATCAACAAAATTTAGGGCAACGACTACAGCAAGGGATGCAGCAAAAGCTCTCTCCCCAGCAACTGCAGTACATAAAACTCCTTCAGCTAACCACACAGGGTTTAGAGCAGCGAATAAAAGAGGAGCTTGAAACAAATCCTATATTGGAACAAGTTCAAACCGAAGAAGAGTGGAACCGTTCCGATCAGGATGGCATGGAATCCTCTCCCTTGGGTAGCTCAGACCTTGATTTGTCTAACGAACCATCACAATCCTCTGAAAAAGGCTTAGAGAGCCTTGAAGAATACAAAGTGGATTGGGATACCTACCAAGACAATACAGAATATGATGGAGAAAGTTATACCTATATCAGTGCTAGGCGGGAAGAATTTGATGATTTACCGGATCCCTATCATTCTACCTTATTAGAGGATTTAGAGCAACAGGTTAGTCTATTAGATTTAGCAGAGGATGAGCAATTAATTGCCGATCAAATCTTAGGGTCTTTGGATGAAGATGGTTATTTCAGAAGGGAAGCCATTGCAATAGCGGATAACATAGCATTTAACCATGGAGTATATGTAGATGAAGAGGATGTGGAGGTGGTGCGTCGGAAAATTCAGCAATTGGACCCTTTAGGTATTGCTTCCAAAGATTTACAAGATTGTTTGCAGGTTCAACTTGCTCACACTGATACCGACATGCCAGGAAAAAAATTGGCTCTGCACATTGTTTCGGATGCATGGAATCTATTTGAAAAAAAGCATTTTGAAAAAATAATGAGCCGGTTCGAAGTCTCAGAAGAAGAACTAAAGGCGGCTTTTAATGCCATACGGCGCATGGATCCTAAGCCAGGTGCTGTTCAAAATAAGGATGAACATAATAACCAATATATCGACCCTGATTTTGAGGTATACTGGGAATCTAATGACCATCAGGCTTCCAAAACTGGTGAGTTCATCATTCGCTTGAATCAACGGAATGCTCCTCAGTTACGGATTTCACCGGATTATGAGGGTATGTGGTCGAATATTAAAGCGAAAGCAGAAGGTCCAGACCCTCAAACTCAACAGTTTTTAAAAACTAAATTAGATTCGGCTCAATGGTTTATTGAATCAATAAAACAGCGACAACGAACTCTGATGAACACAATGAAAACCATTGTCGCTTTGCAAGAAGATTTTTTTAAATATGGTGAGTCTTTACGGCCAATGATTTTGAAAGATATTGCTGAGCGTATAGGGATGGATATTTCTACTATTTCGAGAGTTGTTAACGGGAAATATGTACAAACTCATTTTGGAGTATTTGAATTGAAATATTTCTTTAATGAAGGCTTGGTCTCCCAATCTGGAGAAGAAGTTTCTAATCGAGAAATCAAGAATCTACTCCAAAAAATTATTGATAGTGAAGACAAGAAAAATCCGTTGAGCGATCAGGCTCTATCTGATGCCCTTAAGCAAGAAGGTTATGTGGTGGCTAGAAGAACGGTGAGTAAATACCGGGAGCAATTAAATGAGCCCGTTGCAAGATTACGCAAGCAAATCATTTGATTTTTTTATCTGTGCTAGGTCTAACAGCTGCATTAACCCGGCTCAAAGCTGCATCAACCCGGTTCATAGTTACATTAACCAAGAGAGAAGGTATTCCAAAGAAATTCAAGCTCATCGATAAGGCGTGCTCGAATTTTTTTTGCTTCAACGGACAAGCTTTCTTGGGCTACTCGATACTCTTTTTTTCCATCCTCTGACTCGATTTTAATTGGTTTGAGACCCGTATAAGCTAAGTCATAAGGACTTGCTCTCATATCAATATGTCGCGCTTGGACAGCCAATTCAAAAGCATCTAGAATGAGTTCACTCGATACCCAGGGATAAAATTTATAGGCCCATTTATATACATCCATGTTTGTATGAATGCAGCCTGGTTGTTCAAATTCGGCAAATACATCTCGACTAAGTGAGTTCCGATTCAAAGGCTGGGCTAAAGGGGTAAAAAAGCGATACGCATCAAAGTGAGTACAGAGTAGATGGTGATTGTCAACAATTTCTGCAATCTTTTCTTGGCTAAACCTAAGGGGTACTTGATTATGTCTAGACTCTTCTGAACGGTATACCATCGCCCATTCATGTAGTCCAAAGCACCCGTATTGGGGTTTTTTAACTTGAGTATTTTGTAATACTTTAATTACCCATGCCAAAGAGTTACGTCTTTTTTCAGGAAAGAGCATAGGGTCTAAATAGGCTGTATCATGGGTTAAACTAAGTTCGCTTAGAGCCGGTAGATGGGTGTAGGTGGCCTCTCTGCCTTCATTATCGATGACAGAATCTTGTGAGTTTGAATCTAATTCCAGAACATGCCTTAGCCCAGGTGACCAATTTCTTAGTTTGCTGGGTCTAAATTTATAATATTCAAACAGAAAATCGAGCACAGGCTGCTTTTGTTGCCTTGATCGATTGTCAAGATACTCGGATAGCAGAGCGTCTGTACGCTGTTCATGTTCTTTTTTCCTTTGAGTCCACTCCTCAAAAGAAAGTGCATGTTCAACTTCCAATAGCTCTGTGGCTTCAGTACATTTCAAGTCAATTTTTTGCATGTATAAAGATACGAAAATCGAAGATTCAATTAAGCTCCGACTCGATATATATAGCAAGCATCAAAATAGTAGAGTCCTTTATTTACTCCTTACAGTACTTCAAATCTTTAGTGTAACACATTGATCAAACAAGTAATATACTTTATAACGCATCTACGATGGCCATACCAAACCTTACTTCTTTCAGGTGCCTATACACTGTCAATTTTGTTTGTTTCAGAACCAGATTTTGGGCTGTTTGCAAAATATTTTTTCCTTTGGCATTTAGGGTTATATGGAGGTGCGACCGCGTTTAATTCATATTGGGATAAAGATGAGGGACCTATAGGGGGGTTAAAGAACCCACCACCTATGCGGCCATGGATGCGGTGGGCTTCCTTTATCATGATGGTACTTCCCGCTCCATATCTACTGTATGATATTAACTCAGCTATCTTGCCAATAGCTGTATTTGGTATTTATACCCTTAGTTTTTTTCTTTTTTGGGCTTATTCAAGTCCAATACTTCGGTGGAAAGGCCACCCATATCTTAGTGTACTTGTTATCTTTTTTAGTACGGGAACCAATGGCTTTCTTTTAGGTTACTTTGCAGGTAGTGAAACGTCATTTTCCTTACATTCGGTCCTAGCAGCACTAGGGGTTGCCAGTATACTTGTCAGTTTATATCCCATATCGCAGTTGTTTCAGCTAAAAGAAGACCGCAATCGAGGAGATAAGACCTTTGCCTTACAGGTTGGTGTTGAAGGGGTGCGTATCTTTTATTTCACCATGTATGCTTTTGGGTCCTTTTTAGTGAGTGGTTGTTTGTGGCTCGTCAGTTATAAGCTCGCACTGTTTTTCTTTATTGCCTCAGGTACGGGTTTCATAGTAACGAACAGCGTTCTCAAAAGACTTGAGGGTACTAGTAAAGAGTATAAGCAGATCATGAGAATAAAATATCTCTCTTCATTTAGCTTTCTTTTATATATCCTTGTAGCGGCTTGGTATGTACACGCTGATTTTAGCTAGATCATATCATTTAGCTGGTATGAGCTAAGATGGTATTGACGCCCTAGTTTTGCCTTATTTGATTCCCTAAAGCAATGCAGATTGGTGAAAATAAAAAGCCGATTATTTAACCAAACTCATTGTTCTTGTGGTATTAATCAGCATCTCACCCTCAAGGCTAAAGGCCTGTAATCGATAAAAATAGGTTCCACTTGATAGGCGATTGGCATCAAAAATTTGTTCATGCCGGCCTGCAGAGAGTACATTTCCAGAAAGTAACTCATCTATTTTACGTCCTTGAATATCGTACACCATTAGCTGTACTCTGGCAGGTACTGAGAGCTGGAAAGCAATCTGAGTACTTGGGTTAAATGGATTGGGATAGTTACCTATGAGTTCAATTTTTTTATCCAATGAAATAGGAGCAATGTCTGGCTCGCTTGAAACTTTACGTGGTACTTCACCGACAAAAATGCCTCGTCCATGGGTTGCTGCAACAAGTAAGTCATCGGATTCCCTATAATCCAAGTCGGCTATGATAGGAGCCCCCATGGTTTGAAGACCTGTTGGTATCCATTCAGTATCAACACCATTTAGATCATCGGTCATATATAAGCCAATGCTTGTACCTGCATAATAATACGAACCTCCACCATCGGTTGGGGCGATGGCCGCTGCCCGAAACGAAGGTCCGTTTTCACCCTCCAAATTACCTCCAACAGCGCTCCAAGTATCACCTCCATTTGAGCTATGGAACAAGCTTTCTACTTCATAGTTTGACAATACAACCAAAAGCTCGTTCCCATTCTCTGGGTTAACGTGAATGTCATGTATATAGGAGCCCTCATCAGCACCATTTATGACAGTAATAGTAAACGTACTATCATCATCCATGTCATCCATTCGAAGTATTTTCGGTTTTTCAGTGCCTGAACTTCCACCAAGATATAAACGAGTACTAGGCTTGGTCTTACTATAACTCAAGGCGGTAATTGTATGTCCTGATCCGACGGAAACGTGTCGCAAACGCGTCCAGCCATTCATGTTTTCCTCGCCCGTATTACGTGCGATTGTAGTCATTTCTTTATTCAAGAAAATATGATTTCCAGAAGGATAAGCTACATAATTTTCGTCCGTTGGATCAACAGCAAAGGGGTGTATAAATAATTGACCATTAGCTTCAGATGGAGAAACATAAGACCAATTTGTAGGATCTCCGGTTGAATTATAGTTGTACCTAATTGCTCTTCCTCGTTGTGAAGACGTTAGAAAATAATTTTTACCCATATACGCAAACGAACCGTCACCAGAAGACACATCAGAAGATGCTGAATGATTACCGGAAGTATTGTAGCGAAAATACGGAGATCCATTATCTTGTGTTCCACCTATAATTCGTTTGTCATCGGAATCAGGGTGTACGCTCACGGTATAAAACTGTGTAACATTGTAACCGTCTTCTCGCAAGCTCCAAGAAACAGGTGTAGTGGTTATGTCAGATGTCACACTTATACCACCATCTTGTGCGCTAAAAGCTCTTTTTGGATTATTAGGATCAAAAACGAGGTTATGCTGATCAGGATGATGGTTTTTATACCCACTCACATTATTGGCATAGGCATAACCACCAACCCAAATATTTGGGTCGTTACTGGAATTTACTGGACTTCCAAACCCATTTTTTGATCTGAATAAATTAGTACCTCCAATGAAAACGATATTGTGATTTTCTGGAGAAACCACACACACTAAATTATACCCACCTTGTGGGTTTAAATCACCAACGCTTCCACCAAAATTTGGAATATTTTCACTTCTGTTGATTGCGCTTACATAATTTAAATCACTAGTAACAAACAAATAAAAGCTTAGTCCATTTGCTCCACCGCCTGTATCGGTAAGCAAGTAAAATAGATCTTCAAAGGATGGGGCTACACCAATTTCAGAACGATAATGAGTAGTTGGAAAGTCCTCAGGGGTAATATCCTGCCAGTTGGTTCCATCGTCGGTTGATACATAAACACCAGGGCTTGAGTTACCTTCACTACTACTAAAGCCGGAAGAGATAATTCCATATAGTTTTCCAGTTGATGTGATTTCAATATCTGCATATCGATGTTCATTTACACCACCCAAAACTAATGAATAGGTGTTAAAATCGTCCGTTGTTCTAAAAATACCAAAGGCATTACTGGTAAAAAAGATACTCCCAGTGGTTGGATTAATTTCGATTGAGCTAATGAAATCAAAAGGTGAGTTAAATGAATTATCCGAGTCTTCTGTGCTCGCAATTACGTTCCAACTCTCCCCATTATCGGTTGATTTGTATATACCTGAACCATAATAGGTTCCACCGCCACCGCCTCGTGCATCGGTTGAGCTGTAGTATTCACCTGTTGAATAATACCAAGTATTTTGCGAGTTGGGATGTTGCACTATATCCGTCACGCCTAGATTTTCGCCAGGATTTGATTTTAATGTCCATGATTTGCCCCCATCAGTACTTTTCCAAATTCCTCCCGAGGCTCCACCTGCTAATAAAATGTTAGAATTGCGCTGATCGATAGCCAAACCACGAGTTCTACCACCAACATCGTAGGGACCTATTTCTGACCAGGCCATATCGCTTATTATTTTGGCCTTAGGAGCTAATTCTTTGGCAAGTTCTTGGCCAAAGTTCAGTTCTCTTGATCGTATTCCTCTAGGTATTTCCTGGCTAACAGGATCTTTTAGCATATTAAACAAATATTCCTGCCGGCCTTCATTGGTCGTAGCTCGGTAATCCATCGCTTTATTCATTTTCGGTAGAACGGCAGAAAAGTCATCAGGTAAGTGGAATCTTTCGGCTTCCTTTTTTTCCAAAGTAGAGGGTAGGTATACAATCGACGTTATTATTAACGTACCAAAAAGTAGGTAGAGAGCCGTGTAAAAGGATTTTTTCATAAATAAATAATTTCTTTGAGGAATAGTAATGTAACTAAGATAGTTAATTATGATTTAGCCTGCTCTTATCAGACTTATATTTGCTTCAAAGCAACATAGATTAATATAATGGAATACAAATTATTCTTATAAAATATTTTGCAGTACGATTCAAACTGAAACTACCTCAATTTTTTCCGATATTAATTGTACCCATATTATTGTATTTACGTTTACACTGCAACGTTTTGTACAATTAAAGACGTTCTATTTGTGATTACAAATACAGACCTATGATCTTGTTCATAGGGTAATTCTAACATAACCTTATGATCTACCTTAAAATATCCACACTCAGTAGTTCTGAGTTATCATATTGATATTTCAAACCTTCTCCAATAGAACAATGTCAAATTCATTAGAGCAGTTTAAACACTTTGTAGCTCAAACCAGTGATGCCCCGATAGGCTTAGAGATTGAGCAGGCAGAAGGCCCATATATACATACTAAACAAGGGAAAAGCTATGTAGATTTTATCTCTGGAATTGCAGTAAGTAGTTTGGGCCATCGTCATCCAGCCGTAGTGGCGGCTATAAAAAAACAAGTGGATAAACACTTACATGTTATGGTCTATGGTGAGTTTGTGCAAGAGGTACAATGGAATTTTGCCAAAGAATTAGTAGAGTTATTGCCCGAGCCATTAGAACAAGTATACTTGGTCAATAGCGGTACCGAAGCAAATGAAGGTGCACTTAAACTTGCTAAAAAATCTACCGGACGTACAAAATTAGTAGCTTTTCATAATTCTTACCACGGTGATACCCATGGCTCGCTAAGCGTGACAGGGCGTAATGTCTATAGAGATCCTTATTTACCCTTACTTCCAAATGTGTCTTTTTTATCATTCAACGATCTGGACAATCTTAGCCAGATTGACACAGAAACAGCGGCGGTTATTGTTGAGCCTATTCAGGGGGAGGGTGGAATTATACCCGCTGCTCATGAGTGGTTACAGGCGTTAAGAAAGCGTTGCAGTGATGTAGGAGCGGTCTTAATTTTTGACGAAATTCAATCCGGTTTTGCGCGAACAGGCCGCTTTTTTGCTTTCGAGCATTATCAAGTAGTCCCTGATATTTTATGTCTGGCAAAGGCCATGTCAGGTGGAATGCCCATGGGTGCTTTTGTGTCCTCTCAGGAACGGTTCAAAAGTTTCATGTACGATCCACCGCTCAATCATGTCACTACCTTTGGAGGCCATCCTGTAAGTGCGGCGGCGGCCTTAGCGAATTTGAGGGTGCTAAAACAAGGAAATTTTATTTCTAAGGCAAAGACAATTGAGCAACATGCTAGAGCTATTTTGAAAGGGTCTGGCATCGTAGAAGTAAGAGGTATGGGAGCTATGCTAGGCCTTGAGTTACGTGACCGAGTATTAACGCAAAGGGTAGTTGAACACTGTTTTAACAAAGGCATATTGTTGGGTTGGACCCTTCATTCAAATACCCTTATTAGACTTGCACCCCCCTTAACTATATCCACTAACCTGTTGGTCGAAACATTAGAGACAATTAAAGAATCAATAGAATATGCCGCTGATTACTCGACAAAATCTGTCCACTAAATCCCATCAACACGATGCCTAACAGTACACTGCCGGTAATGAAAAGTATAAATCCATCAAGCTTGCAGTTGGTGAAGGAATATCCACAGCATAGCGAGCTGGAGATAGAAGAACGGTTGGCAGAGGTGGGTGCTGCTCAAAAAAAGTGGCGTGCAACCAATTTTACCCAGCGTAAAGTCTGTATGTATGAGCTAGCCTCGGAGTTAGAACACATTAAACAACATGCTGTGGAAACTATGGCTTATGAAATGGGTAAGCCATGGGCAGAGGGCCTCAGGGAGATCTCCAAATGTGCGCTGCTTTGCCGATGGTTCGCCGATTCAGCGGAAAGCTATCTATCAACAGATCACATATCCACGGAATACCAGCGTTCTTATGTCCAATTCGAGCCTTTAGGATGTATTCTAGCCATTATGCCTTGGAATTTTCCTTTTTGGCAAGTAGTTCGATGTGCTGTACCGGCAATAATGGCGGGAAATGGGATCATTTTGAAACATGCTCCAAGTACCCAAGGCTGCGCAGAAATGATTGAACAACTATTTTTAGATGCGGGTTTCCCCAAGGGATTACTGGTCCACCTAAAGGTAGAAAATAGCAGAGTAAAATCGCTTATTGCAGATCCTCAAGTGAATATGATTACCTTTACTGGAAGTACGGAGGCAGGACGGGAAGTAGCTAAGCAAGCAGCTGAGAATCTCAAACCTAGTGTGCTAGAATTGGGAGGAAGTGATCCTTATCTGGTATTTGAAGATGCAGAACTTAAAAAGGCGGTTGAAAAGTGTGCACTGTCTCGATGGTTGAATACCGGTCAGTCCTGCATCGCTGCTAAGCGGATTATTGTGGTAGATTCGATCTACCAAGAGTTTCTGGAACAGTTTTTAACTTTTGCTCGACAGTACGACTACATAGATCCACTGATCCGCTCATCCAATGGTTTTTTTGTGGGCCCAATGGCACGACTAGATTTAAGAGATCAACTTGCTAAACAGGTAAGGGAATCTGTTGACCTGGGTGCTCGATGCGAACTAGGAGGACAGATTCCTGATAGAAAGGGAGCGTATTATCCTGTCACCGTTTTATCCAAAGTAACACCAGGTATGCCAGCTTTTGATCAAGAGTTGTTTGGCCCAGTAGCCGCTATCATCCGAGCTAAAGATGATCGACACGCCATTGAACTGGCAAATAAAACCACCTATGGGTTAGGAGCGGCGCTATTTACCAAATCCGCTGTTAGAATAGCTCAATATCCTACCTTGTTGCAGGTAGGAAACATAGCAATAAATGATATGGTTAAATCCGATCCTCGTCTGCCATTTGGGGGATATAATGAGTCTGGATGGGGTAAAGAACTAGGTTTGCAAGGTATTAGAGCCTTTACCCGAACTCAAACGGTTGTAGAACCTTAAAAACTTTCGTTACTTAGCGGGTTGCAAAGCCTGCATCACGAGTTGCAATTGTTCGGCATCATGAATTTTTTTCTGCCCAGCAGCGGGTGATGCAGACGCTTGTCTCCCGGCGTAGCGGAGTTTTTGATCTTTGGCTAAAATTTGTTGAATACGATCCGATACAAAGAACCAAGCGCCCATATTCTTGGGCTCTTCCTGACACCATACAATATCTTTTGCTGCTTTAAAGCTTTTTAGATACTGTTGTATGTCATGGTCTGGGAAGGGATAAAGTTGCTCAACTCTCACTAGCGCGACCTTATTCAGCGATAATTCCTCGGCTTTTTGGAGTAAATCATAGTACACCTTACCTGAACAGATAACCACCCGCTCAACCGATGAGGAGTCGTTTAAGCGATTGTCTTCCAAGAAAGGACGAAAATAACCGTTCGCTAATTCATCTACATTAGAGACAGCTTTTGGATGGCGTAAAAGGCTTTTTGGACTCATGAGTATCCCTGGCTTTTTATGCTCCTGAAGGCATTGCTTTCGCAGCATATGATAATATTGTGCCGGAGTAGTTAAATTAAATACCTGCATATTATCCTCGGCGCACAATTGTAAAAAGCGTTCCAATCTGGCTGAAGAATGCTCAGGGCCTTGACCCTCGTATCCATGCGGCAAATTCAATAGAAGAGAGGATGTTTGCCCCCATTTTACTTCACTTGAAGAAATAAACTGATCAATAATGATTTGAGCACCATTGGCAAAGTCACCAAACTGTGCTTCCCAAATTACTAAGGCGTCTTTTTTAACCGCAGAGTAACCAAACTCAAATCCTAACGCTGCATATTCACTCAACAGGGAATTGTGAACGTGAAATGAAGCTTGCCCCTCAGTTAGATGATTTAATGGAGTGAAGGTTTGGTCGGTAGCAGTCCCATGCAGTACTGCGTGACGATGGGAAAAGGTGCCTCGTTCTACATCCTGACCAGTAACGCGAACAGTTTTTCCGTCGGTTAACAAAGAGCCAAATGCCAGAGCCTCAGAGAAACCCCAATCCAATTTTTTCTCGTTTTTTTGGACAATTTCTGCTCGTTTGGCCAGTTGACGCAAAAGTTTTGGGTTGGCGTCAAAATCTTTTGGGACAGTATTTAATTTAACAGCAATCTCTTCCAGTTTTTCCCTTGAAAAAGTAGTATCTGGGAATATGTTCCGGTTTTTTTGAATACTTTCTTTTCTATCAATGAGCTCATTGGTAACCTCCAAGTGAGGTATTTTTTTCGCATCTTCAAACGCAGCCATTAACAACTCATCAAACTCAGTAAAAATTTGTTGGGTTTCCTCGGTGGTGAGTTCTTGGTGCTTGACCAGCCACTCGGTATATAAATCCCTTACCGTCTTATGGCCCTTGATCTCCTTATACATGCCAGGCTGGGTGAAAGCAGGCTCATCTCCTTCATTATGGCCATGTTTACGGTACCCAATCAAATCAATAATGACATCCTTGCCAAATTTTTGGCGGTACTCAAGGGCCATTTGTATCGCATGAACTGCCGCTTCAGGATGGTCACCATTTACATGAAAGATGGGAGCAAGAACAGATTTTGCTAAATCAGTTGCATATTCTGTACTTCTACCGTCACTTGGTAGCGTAGTGAAACCAATCTGGTTGTTAATGATAATATGAACCGTTCCGCCGGTCTTATATCCTTCTAAAAGTGACATATTTAGAGTTTCAGCCACTACCCCTTGACCTGCAAATGCCGCGTCACCGTGCATGAGTACAGGGATAATTTTCTTTTGAGCATCATCGGCTTCATGATGATCTTGTACGGCTCGAGAAGCTCCCTCGACCACTGGATTAACCGCTTCTAAATGCGAAGGATTAGGCATCAGTTCAATTTCGATATGCTTTTCAGCAGCAGTTATATGAGTACCTTTCGCGCCCAAGTGATATTTAACATCACCTGAACCCTGAATAGTATCAGGGTCTACATTGCCCTCAAATTCGGCAAATACCCTGTGATAGGGCTTATTCATGATATTTACCAGCATGTTTAGTCGACCCCTATGTGCCATGCCCATAAACACTTTTTCCACATCATATTCACCCGCTTTCTCCAATAGAAAATGCATCATGGGTATCAAGGTGTCATTGCCCTCCAATGAAAAACGTTTGTGGCCGATGTACTTTTTGTGGAGAAATTCTTCAAAAGCCATGGCTTGATTAAGCTTTGATAGAATTTGCTTTTTGTCATCGATGGTTAGAACAGCTTCATTAAGTGAGGATTCCATGCGCTCCCGCAGCCACTTCCGCTCATCCAAATCGAGCAAGTGCATATAATCAGCACCTATTTGTTCACAATAAGTATCTCGTAAAAGCTTAATAATGACTCGCAAAGTGGCTTGTCGTTTACCCCCAAGTCCACCACAATAAAATTCCCTATCTAAATCCCAAACAGACAACCCGTAATAAGCCAAATCTAATTCAGGATTATATCCAGGTTCTTTTTCCAAAGGGTCTAGATCAGCTAATACAAGCCCGCGCATGCGATACATATTTATCAGTCTCCATACACCAATGGTCCGGCGATCCTCTTCGAGTGTATTCCCACCCCCGTTAAACGGCCCCGAATAAAAATCTTCACCATAAGGAATAGGATCGTACGGTATTTCTAAGTCAGAAAAAATAGAATCATAAAAATCGGCTTGACCACTGAGAAGATGGTTGACTTCATTTAAAAAAGCACCTGATTCAGCACCTTGAATAATTCGATGATCATAGGTACAGGTCATCGACATAACTTTCGAAATACCTAGTTGATTTAGCACATCTTTCGACATGTTCTGAAACTCAGCGGGGTAGTCAATAGCCCCAGTTGCAATAATAGCTCCTTGGCCAGGCATGAGTCGGGGTACAGAAGATACAGTGCCAAGTGTTCCAGGATTAGTAACCGAAATAGTCGTTCCTTGGTAATCCTCTATTTGAAGTTTGCCGCTACGTGCCTTATTAACTAACTCTGCAAAGGCATACAGGAACTCTTTGAAGTTCATTTTATCCACACCTTTAATATTTGGCACAACAAGATTACGACTCCCATCTTTATTCGGTAGATCAACTGCAACGCCTAAGTTTATTTGCTCAGGTACTACCCGGTAATGAACCTTGCCATCATTATGATAGGTATGGTTGATGGTTGGGAATTTTTTAATGGCTTGTATGACAGCCCAACAAATGAAATGAGTGAAGGAGGCCTTTGGTTCATTCCTTTTAACCAAATGCCGGTTGATGATGGTTCGGTCTTCTATCATCATTTTCACAGGAAGCACTCTCAATGAGGTGGCCGTGGGCACCTCTAGGCTGGCATCCATGTTCTCAACAATTTTAGTGGCAACTCCTTTTATTTTTTGCAGTTTCCCAGCAGGAGCTGGCTTACTAGCTACTTTCGAAGGGGTTGGTTTTTGAGGGGCTGAAGGATTAACCTGATTGACTTTTCTTTCCTGACTTGTGTCCTGATCAGCTTTGCTGCCGTGGCTTTCTACTCCATTTAATTCATCAAAGTAACGTTTCCAGTGCGTAGGTACTGAGTTAGGTGATTTTTGGTACTGCTCGTATAACTCTTCTACTAATGCTGAGTTTGGGCCGAATGCGGCTTCTAGTGATTTCAAGATGGGATAAACTCTATGGGTTGAACAATTGTAAAGACATACATCAGGCCGTAAAGCCCTTATTGGTTTACGTGTAAATTAAGTAGATGTAAGTAAAAAAGCACTCAAACATTCATTTAATCTATAGCTTATTCACACTTTAAACTGGTTTAATCTAAATGTATATTCTCTGCTATTCAAATTGATTGACCATTGTGGTTGTCACACCTTAAAAACCCTATAAACCAGCAATTAACTCATATGAAATCAGCGCAGAAAAAGACTACAGGAGCCGAAGAAATACACTGGGATCTGGGTGATTTATATGCGGAAATCGACGATCCAGCATTTGCTAATGACCAAGTAAACGTACTAGAACGAGCCCAATCTTTTGCCACAAAATACCGGGGACGAATTGCGGATCTAGCAGCCTCAGAATTTTTAGCATTGCTCAATGAATATGAGGCTATCCAAGATATGGCTGGCAAAATCGGATCTTTTGCTTACTTATTATGGAGTACGAATACACAAGATGCAGCGTATGGGAAAACCGTTCAATCAACCAACGAGCTAGGCTCCAAGCTAAGTCAGGTGATGGTATTCTTTCGCGTAGAATGGTTAGCTCTTGACGAACAGCAAGCTCAGCAGCTAATCAATGACCCTATTTTAAGCAAATATACCCACTATTTAGAGTCATCCCGCTCTTACAAGCCCCACTCACTTAGCGAAGAGCAAGAGCAAATACTTTCAGCCAAGAGTGTAACTGGGCAGAGTGCATGGGTACGCTACTTTGACGAGACCTTGGGGTCGGCAACCTTTCATTATGACGGGGAGGAAAAATCAGAGCAAGAAGTATTAAGCCTTCTGCATCATCCAAATAGAGAGGTTCGTAAAGAAGCTCATGCCTCGTTATCAGACGGGTTTAGTAAACTTTCTCGTAGTTTGACCTTCATATTCAATACGTTACTTGCAGATAAAGCCACCAATGATGAATTGCGTGGTTACCCATCGTGGATTTATGCTCGTAATTTATCCAATGAAACCGATGACAAAACGGTAAATGCGCTAGTTCAAGCGGTAACTGGGCATTATCAATGGGCGCAGAGATACTACAGCCTGAAGTCTAAGCTTATTGGCATAGAAGACTTTAAAGATTACGACAGATATGCACCTTTGAAAAAGACCGAGACCATAGTTCCTTGGGAGCAAGCACGTTCAATGGTGTTGGATGCATATGAAGAATTTAGTCCAAAGATGGCAGAGATCGCCAGGCGTTTTTTTGATGAAAAATGGATTGATGCGGCAATACAAACGGGTAAAAGAGGGGGGGCTTATTCGGCGGGTACCGTTCCTTCAGTTCATCCATATGTGTTTATGAATTATGATGGCCGATTGCGTGATGTACAGACCTTAGCCCATGAGTTGGGACATGGTGTACATCAATTCCTTTCCAGGAAACAAGGAGCCCTTCAATCTAGCACTCCCTTGACCACCGCAGAAACAGCTTCCGTATTTGGTGAAATGTTGGTATTCCAACGACTCTTAAAACAGATTAATGATCCTATGGAAGAATTGGCCTTGTTAATGGGTAAAATTGATGATACGATCGCAACCGTATTCCGGCAAATTTCCATGAACCGATTCGAAGAGGCCATGCATACGGCACGGCGAGAAGAAGGAGAACTTACCACTGAGCGGTTTTCTGAACTTTGGAACAATGAGCAAGAAAAACTATATGGATCTTCAGTTGAACTTACTCCAGAATACCGTCACTGGTGGTGTTACATTCCCCATTTCTTGCATACACCTGGGTATGTATATGCCTATGCCTTTGGTGAACTTTTGGTTCTTGCATTGTATGAGGAGTATCAAGAAAAACCCGATGGTTTTGCCGACCGTTATCTGACATTATTAGAAGCGGGAGGCTCTGAATGGCCACATGAACTCATTGCGCGGATGGGGCTGGACATACAAGATCCAGAATTCTGGCAAAAGGGTTTGGCGTCCTTTGAACGCATAATACTACGAGCAGAGGAACTGTACGCACAGATCCAAAGCCAATAGCTAAATAAAGAGGTGAAAGTCAATACTCAAGATACTATCTTACGGTAAATTACCCCCCTATGAGTTTAGACCGACAAGAAAAAGCATTACGTGAATTCAAGCAAATAATTGCTGATTTAGTACACTTACTGCGTGCTTCAACCAGTTCTCAATTAGCGTATATGTGTTGGGTAAACCAGTCAAGACAGCAGTTCGTATGGGAAACTCATAGTACTCGTTTGAGTAATGTCATGTTCAAGGACCGAGTTAATTTTCACCATCATTTTTTGGACGACTACAAAGAGCTTGATGAGCTAATAAAGTTGAGAATTGGGGAAGATATTTCTAAAGCAAAATTAGGCCATTATTTTAGTGTTGTACATGCAAAAAGTATGTTAATTATCCCATTTATTAATAAAGGAGAGACAGTAGGGCTTACGGTACTTGAATCGGATCAGGATTTGGACGAGGAGGCCTCACTTGATGCTATCTACTCCTATAATAATGCGATGGTTAATGTGCTGGACACCTACCTTGAGGTAGTAGATTTACACGAGCAGCAAAAGGAGTGGGAGGAATACGAAGAATCTTTATCAAACGTGCATTCACGTTTGAACAAAGTAGAAGTAATCACCACCTGTTTGGATGAGATGCAATTCTTGCTACCCAACGGAGGAGTTAGTTTTTTGTGTTCTGCTATGGATCAATGGACCATCGCCCTTAATGCCAAATTTGCAAAAAATGCGCCTTATGTCGGCCTTGGGGTGGATGATAAAAGCGCTGTTAGGGACGCTTTAGAAAAGGGTGCCCCTGTGTTTAATATGCATTTCAACTCGAATCCAAAGTTGGTTTCTGCCTATGAAAGCAGAACCGAGGGAGCGAGCTATGTACTGCCACTTTTAGTACACGAACGTCGACAGGGTGCCTTTATAGCATACGATAAAGATCCACTAAGTTTTAAAGAATCCACTAAGCATAAATTGGCTAATTTGGCTCGAGTAGCATCCTTGCAGTTGCAGAGTAACACCCGTAAATCCACCATGGAGGAAGATATTTTCACTGAAAAATATCAAGCTTTAGTCACAGAGCTTTGGGAAAAGTCGGTGGAGCATGAGTTGTACCGGTTACGCACCGACACTGAACGACATAGCTGGATGGGACTTGTGACTTTAGAAAATCTTTCTTCGTTTCGTACTCGTTTTAGAATGGAAGAGCTTCAACGAATGCAACGAGACATCGTGCGTTTTTTGAATCCTTACCGGTTCCAGCAAAAAGGATATATCGGATTCCAATCAGATTACATATACAGTTTCATCATCCAGAGCAATAAAGAAACAGCATTAGAAGAATGGGTAGAACAAACTCGTTCCAAAGTTGCTCATGGGTTAAAACTGAGTTCCGGCATGAATATCACGGTTTCCTTCAAGTTCGGGGCCGTAAAATTACGTGCTGAATATCCAAACGCATATGAAGTGCTCAGTACAGCCAAGCAGCAGCTAGCAGAGGTGGCAAAAAATCAGCAAATACACCTCCAGGTGTCTTAATGAAACGGGTTATTTTATTGATTGTGGACGGATGGGGTGTGGGGGCCCAGGAGGACGCAGAAGAGTATGGAGACCAATTGGCTCACACAATGGGACATGTTAGCGAAACTACAATGCTCAAGCTCCCTAATTTCCAAAAAATGGGCTTGGGCAATATCATTAAACTCGCTAGTATTCCTCCTGCAACAGCGCCAGTTACTAGTTATGGTAAACTTCGCGAGCTATCAAGTGGTAAAGACTCAACAACTGGGCACTGGGAACTTGCAGGAATAATCTTAGAGAAAGCTTTTCCAACTTACCCAAATGGCTTCCCAAAAAAGTTAATCCATTCTTTCTGCCAAGAAATAGCTAAGGAAGATGTTTTGTGTAATGCTCCATATTCTGGAACCAATGTACTTGCAGATTATGGGGTTGAACACATGAAAACGGGTTTACCTATTGTATATACATCGGCTGATAGTGTGTTTCAAATTGCTACCCATGAGGATGTTGTCCCAATCGAAACCCTGTATGAGTGGTGCGAATGGGCTCGAAATGACTTGTTAATTGGCGAGCATGAAGTAGGTCGAGTAATCGCAAGGCCGTTTACAGGAACAGCGTCAAGCTTCGGTAGGATTTCACATAAACGGCACGATTGGTCCGCTGCGCCACCTAAAAATCATCTTGTCAAGGAACTGCAGAGTAAAGGGCATACAACAGCTTCTATTGGAAAAGTTGCAGACTTATTTAATGGTGAAGGGTTTGACACTGTGTATCCAACCAATGGTAATACCGATGGCATCGAGCGTATCCTCGAGCGATTACGTGCTATGGAAGAGGAATTTATTTTCATCAACCTGATTGACACGGATCAATTATATGGTCATCGCTTAGATCCAAGTGGCTATGCAGAAGCACTAAAGGAAATTGATTCAGCTTTGCCCAAAATAATGGATGAGCTAACCGGCGAAGATCTCTTAATCATTACTGGAGATCATGGGAATGACCCATGTGTACAGAGTACCGATCACACCCGGGAGTTTGTTCCCGTTTTTGTTTACGGCAAGCAAGTTGCCGCTAAAAATCTTGGGCTGCGGAATGGGTTTAATCAAATAGCAGCTAGTGTCATGGATTTCTTCGGGTATGAAAAAACTTTTGGCCCTGAAAGTTTACTTTGATAGTGCTGCATAATAACTGTATTAAAGGCTACGAAAAGTGAATTTTTTCCGTATATTTAAACTTGCCTAGATTGTAACATAAACATTGTATTACTATTCATAAAATCTACGCACCATGTAGATGTGACTATTACACTGATATAACACCTACATTTGTTCTGAACAATTCGAATTAAATTTTATTATTGTGGCAAAAAGCTCAGGCATTTCTACCCGTGAATCTGAATCACTAGACCGCTATCTACACGAAATTGGTAAAGAAAAGCTAATTACCCCGGATGATGAAGTTCGTCTAGCCAAAGAAATTCAAAAAGGCAGTCAAAGAGCGCTTGAAGATTTAACCAAAGCCAACCTGCGTTTTGTGGTATCTGTTGCTAAACAATATCAGAATCAAGGCTTATCATTAGGTGATCTGATTAATGAAGGGAACTTGGGTCTTATTAAGGCAGCCAAGCGATTTGATGAAACCCGTGGATTTAAGTTTATTTCATATGCAGTTTGGTGGATTCGTCAATCCATTCTCCAAGCATTAGCCGAGCAAAGTAGAATTGTCCGGTTGCCCCTAAATCGGGTTGGCGCACTGAACAAAATAGGGAAAGAGCTTTCAAAACTTGAGCAAGAGTATGAGCGATTACCATCGGCGCACGAGCTAGCAGAAAGTCTAGAAATGACCGTCGGAGAAGTGGCAGACACCCTAAAAATATCAGGTCGGCATCTATCAATGGACGCGCCATTCGCCCAAGGAGAAGATAATCGCTTACTTGATGTTCTTGAAAACGAAGAAATACCCAATCCAGATTTTGAACTTATGGGTGAATCCCTTAAGGTTGAAATCGAACGTGCTCTTTCAAAATTGACAAAGCGAGAGGCAGAAGTTATTCGGCTTTACTTTGGCATTGGTCGTGAGCACTCTTTAACGCTCGAAGAGATTGGAGAGCGTTTTGACCTGACTAGGGAACGAGTGCGCCAAATAAAAGAAAAAGCTCTTCGTAAGCTACGTCACCACAACCGTAGTGCAGCCTTACGCGTGTATCTAGGCTAAGAAAACGTCAAACAGTCCATTGGTAAGATGCGTGATCTAATTGCTCAGGTCATATCGTGAGCGTTTATGAATATGGGATTCATTGTATTTCCATCGTTCTTTTCGAACATCTTTTCTTGACCGATACCCACAAACACTCGCTTAACTACAGAAATATTACCGGTATCTCCTATTTTGTTTAACGCACCCCAAGAAATAGATGCTCGTAATTGGTTACGGTGTGGACTTTCTTTAGACAACCAAATCATCCCGGTATGAACCTTTTCTTTGGCTAAGGCATGCTCCAAAATAGACTCAAAGCGGCGTTCATGTCCTTGTTTAAACCAAATATAGTCAGCTGATACAAAGTGAAATATGTGACCTGGTATAAGTTGACGAAGATATGGTAAGCGATCGACTCGCCATCTGCGCAAGAAAGAAAAATGGTCAGGAAGCTGTTCTACATCCCATCGGTGCCTCATTATTCGTGCCATAGCCAGCCATTCCCCATGCACCTTGTATCCCAAAAAATATCCTTGTTCCTTTAGCCCTTCGGTATGATAGGCTTCATAGCCATCGTAGAATTCTTTCAATGTAGCCCTACTTTCTTGAACTTCTTCGGGTGTTAATAGGCATACTTCGGAATGCAGTGAAGGGCTGAATCGATGGAACAAAAAAGTGTTAATCTCTTGTACTTTCGTAAAACCGAATCGCTTGCAAAGCTTCATGGATTGATGATTTTTATTTTCCACAAAAGCATAAGCGGGAAGGATCTGCGACGAAGTTAAGGTATTTGCAAATTCTTCTAAATGCTCAAGAAGTATCCTTTGAAGCTTAGTTCTACTCTGGCTATAACTTTGAACCTCATGACTACGCTGGCTATGACTTTGTTGTTCTGGTCGAAGAAAACTCGTTTTTAGGTCCCTTTCAAGGGAATACGTTTTATTAGTTTTAGGATAACCTTGGGTTCTTGTTATGTACAGATATCTAATATATAGCCACCGCTTAGATTGTATGTCGGTTCTATCAACAAGTCCTACAACTCCAATAAGTTTTTTATTTCTAGACAAACAGAGAAAATGGAGTTTCTCATCCTCAAGGTTTAGGTTTTTTTCCCTGTGGACTCGATATTGAATTCCACCAGGGCTACCTATGAGAGCGGTATGCAGAAAATCTTTAATTTCCTTGTCGAAGTCACGAAGTGTAATTGAAAAATCTGGTGTGCTCACGTAGGCTGTTTATTGTTGAATAGAAAGAAGCCACTCAGTCCACATAAATAACATTAAGCTTAGTATATTGCAATATGTACAGCGAAAAAGAAATCCATTTTACTAGTGAAAAACGGGCTCAACTACCAATTATATGGAGGGTTTCTAAACCGGTTTTCAATGCTATCAGGGGGGTCTTAGTATTTCTATTTTGTCATATAGGGGTGGGTTCTGCCCAAGAATACGCATTTCGCAACTATTCTATTGGGCAAGGGTTAAGTGAGTCGGTGGTAAACACACTAATCCAAGACGAAAAAGGCTACATATGGATGGGGACAGGTTTTGGTTTAAACCGGTTCGATGGGCATGATTTCATACCCTATTTTCAAGAAGACGGTTTAAAAAGTGCTCAAATTAATACGCTGTATAAAGATGAAGGTAACAAACTGTGGATAGGTACCTCACAGGGGCTTCATTGGTATTCCCAAAGAACAGATAGCATTCATTATGTCTCAAACGTACCTGCTAAGTCAATAATTAGTATATTTGAGGATTCCCAGAACCGATTATGGCTAGGCACTGAGGAGGAAGGCATCTATATGTATACTCCTAAACCTACTAAAGCACTTAGGCATCTTAACCCAGCTACTTTAACCTTCAATGGGCCTGTCCGGAAAATTATTGATATGGACTCGACTTATTTGTTAGTGTCACGATCAGGTTTGTATGAATTAGTGCCAAATAGTCGTTCAGATTCAACCTCATTTGATATTAGGACGGTTAGCCAAGATTCACGCTTTAGAGATGCTGTCATAGATACCGTTAATAACCTTGTTTGGATTGGATCACGAGATGGGTTACATCACTATAAAGATGGTCAACTTGTCCATTATGAACGGAATATTTCAGGTCTGGCGTCTAGAATTCAAGCCTTAGAACTTGACCAAGATGGTACCCTATGGATGGGGACCGAAGATGGATTGTTGCACCAAAGAGAGAACGGGTTAATACGATACGGGAGTCAGGAAGGCTTGTCTAATACCTTGATAAATGATCTTTATTTTGATGATGAAGGTATTTTATGGGTTAGCACTTATGGAGGAGGAGCTAATGTTTTTCTGGGGGAATATGTGGTTAATTATGACCTCTCGAATACCCTTAGTAATAATTTAGTTACAAGCTTCATCGAAAAGAAAAATGGAGACCTTTGGATAGGAAGCTATGGAGGTGGTGTCCAAATTTTATCCAAAGATTTTGCCAGTTTTACCACTTCAAGTGACACACGATCCCAACTAGCTACCTCCAAGTGGCCAGTTTTACAGAATCTACCGGATCAACGTGTGTACCACCTAAGTCAGGATCCAAATGGAAGAACTTGGATAGGAATGCGAGAAGCATTGAGTTACTTTAGAAATGATAAGGTTGTGACGGTTGAGGAAGAGCATTTTCCATACCGTAAAATAAGACATATCAGATGGGCCAATTCATCCACCATGTGGGTAAGCACCTATGATCATGGGCTAATAAAGGTTGAATACACCGATCTTTATAGTCCTGAGACTTGGTCCTTAACTCAATTCAGCACCCAAATCCCAACTTGGCCATCAAACACGGTGTTAAAGAGCATAGAGGATAGGAACGGTACAATTTGGGTGGCTACCTATGCTGGAGTCGTTGAATTGAATCAGGATGGAATGATTCGGACTTGGGGATTGGCAGAAGGGTTACCCAATGTATCGGTCATGGGGGTTATGGAAGACAGTCAGGGACGTATTTGGGCGCACACATTTGGGGGATTAGCTAAGATTAGTCAAAATGAGCTTGTGCCAATAACCGAAAAGGATGGATTGCCTAGTCGAGTTTGCTATTTTTTATATGAGGATACTCAAAACTCCAATCTGCTTTGGATTGGAACCAACGGTGGGCTCATTAAATATAATGTCCAAGATAGCACCTTTAAAACAATCACCCAGGAAGAGGGTTTAATAAGTAATGAAATGAATTTGGGGGCATTTTATGAAGATTCCCAAGGTCAATTTTGGTTAGGTACCGTTGAAGGATTATCAAAGTTTGATCCCAAAAGATATCGAGGCAATGAGGTATCACCTAGGGTGCATATTGAGGAAGTACTGATCTCTGGTGTAAACGTGAATCTACTCACTACTGAAAAATTACGAACAGATTTTAATCAGAATTTTTTTGAAGTAGCATTTATAGGGCTTAATTATACGGCTCCCGACCAGCTCTATTATCGTTATAGGTTAGCTGGGCTAGAAGAACAATGGCAACAAACAAAAAATACCTCACTTCGGTATTCTAGTCTACCATCAGGAGATTATACCTTTCAGGTTCAATCGCTAAATTCAAATGGGCTAGTAAGTCAAGAAATAGCAGAGGTACGGTTCAAGGTAAAACCACCTATTTACCAAAATATATGGTTTTGGACGGGTATAATAATGTTAATTGCTTGGGTATTGTACTTAATTCGTCGAACCGCAATGGTAACTAAACTAGTCGACATGGAACGAATGCGCGTTCGAATTGCGAGCGATTTACATGATGATGTAGGAGCAAGTCTAACTGAAATTGCTCTACAATCCGATTTTTTGCTAGCAGGCACGGTCCAACGAGAATTAAAAGATTCCCTCACTCAAATAGGACGACAATGTCGAAAAATTGTAGGAAGTCTGGATGATATTGTTTGGTCTATTGATGCTCGGAACGATTCCTTAGGTGATTTAACCGACCGTATACAGGATTATGCCTTAGGCGTTCTTGATTTGATGCAATTTGATATAGAATATGCTTTTGATTCACTTCCCATGGAAAAGAAAATTCCTGTTGAAATAAGGGAAAACACGTATCTAATTATAAAAGAAGCCTTGAATAATGTGGTTAAATACTCTAATGGAGACCGGGTAGTTATTAGACTCACACTAGAAGAACATACCCTAAATGCAGTAGTTTCCGATAATGGATATGCTATTACGAATTCAAAAAAAACAGGTCATGGGTTGCGTAACATGGAAATGCGAGCGCAAAGAATGAATGGAATTCTTACTATAGATAATAAGGATGGCTTTTCTGTTTCTTTACAGGTTCCATTAAGTAACTAGCAATAGGCGTTCATACGCTCCTAAAATAAGTCACATGACACAGGTTGGTATAATAGAGGACAACAAAAAAATTCGGCAACTCATGCAAAGGTATTTAGACATGCAAGAGGATATGTCATGCCCAGTAGCTACCGAAAGTGTGGAAGAAATGTTGGAACACCTAACTAAATTTTCACATCCTAATGTACTTTTAATGGATATTCAGTTACCTGGAATGAGCGGTATAGAAGGGATGAAAATTATACAGCAAAAGTATCCTGATATCGAAATAATTATGTTAACCGTATATCACGATTCCCATAAAATTTTTGACTCCTTAAAAGCAGGTGCATCAGGCTATTTACTAAAGCACACTTCCTTACCGGAAATCAAAGACGCTATTGAGTTATTAATGCAAGGTGGAGCACCTATGTCTCCCCAGATTGCGCGTAAGGTTATTACACACTTTAACGATAGAGGTCAAAAGCAACAAGAAAGTAATCTTACCAATAGGGAGCAGGATATAGTTAACGGCTTAGTCGATGGACTAAGTTATAAGTTGATTGCAGATCGATTAGATATTTCTATCGATACGGTTAGAGCCCATATACGCAATATCTACAAAAAATTACATGTTAATTCCAAAGCAGAAGTCATTGCAAAGTCGCTTAGAGGCGAGTTGTAATGGAATCTACTAACATCATTATGTGATAGTTCTTGAAAACAAAAATGTTCAAATTAAATTTAGAAATTCAAATATAACCGGAGGTCGTATGAAAGCTCATTTGTTTACATTTACATTGTTTTTATTAGGATTTGGCTGGATTAATATAGGATGTTACACTCAAATGCAACTGACCTACGATTCCGATCGTCCGACTCAGGTTAGCGAAAATGGATTTTATTCTTGGGATGATGATGAACGGACTTCCACCGGTTATGATTGGTCATCCACCAAACAAACCTCCAATCCAAACTACAGGGCGGAAGGTGGTACTCTAAATGAATCAACCCAGATTGTAATAAACAAACCGAATGGGGTAGAGCTTGCAGAGCAAGTTATTTACTATAAAGATTACGAAACTGAACAATGGTATAACGAGCACTACATTGACGCTATCCCTACTGTTAGCAATGATAATCTTCTGATTGATGGTTACGACTCGGGCTATTATCTAGGATACGATAAAGGCTTCGATCGAGGATATTACCGTGGTTTCCACCGAGGATACCGAGATGGATGGTTTAATGATGACTTTTGGGTCGATTGGTACGCAAAGCGTTGGTGGAGACTGCATGTTGGGTGGTGGGGAGGACATTACGGTTACTACAGTGCTTGGAGTCCAAGCTCCTATTGGGCATGGAGTGGTTATGGTGGCTGGTCATGGTACAGTCCTTATGATCCATTTTATAACAGCTGGAATGGTTTTTATGGCTTTAACTCTTATCGGTATGGCTATTATGGAAACTTTGCGTATTGGGGTTATTCACCTTATGGTGGGACTACAATATTCATTGGAGAAGCCAATAACCGTTCTGCTTCCAACAAACTTAGAGGGGCAAGACGATACGGATTAAGTAGTTCAACTAATTCGGTGTTAACCCGAGGAGCTGGAGGAAATGCATCTTCAAAAGCTATTCATACACGATCTGCTTCACAGAATGCCCGCTCAGGATGGGAAAGTACGCCTTCGACATCAACCCGGTCTAGTAGCATATATAATAATGCGGGTAGTACTAGGTCAACAGGGCGTTCAACAGGACGGACGGTAAGGTCTTCAGGTAGCAGTGGAAGTAGTTCCAAAGGTACTGTTCGAAGTTCAGGTAGTCGTTCAACGGGTCGATCTACGGGTTCCTCATCACGTGTTCGATCGTCCAGCAGCAGTTCTGGTCGCAGCTCAAGCGCCGTTCGATCGTCCAGCAGTAGTTCTGGTCGCAGCTCAAGCGCCGTTCGATCTTCCAGCAGCAGTTCTGGTCGCAGCTCAAGCGCAATTAAAAGTTCTACTCGGTCAAAATCGAGTACATCTAAATCTACAGGACGTTCTACGTCTAGTCGTTCATCAAGAGGGGGGTCATGATGAAAAAACGATATCGACAGAGTCCTAATTGGCAAATCATTATCCTTAGTATTTTCACCCTATTAATTACTGCTTCATCTGCCATGGCTCAAGATGGTTATGATCCGATGAGTTATAGTAGTTTGAGCCAATCATTTAGCTCCCAGCAATATCTAGGTAGCGCTAATTCCGGTACCATACCCTCGGTAGCGATGGAAAATGGCTATGCTAGTTTCGTGGAGAATCCAGCAGTAATGTCATTAATAAAGGGCAGCTATATGAATTTTGGATATTTAAGTAATCGATCCGAGTTTAATCAAAGCTTTAGAGGAAATGAATTGTTACTAGACTCCAAAGCTAATTATTTGAATAATATTGGAATTGTATATAAGGTGCCAACTCGAGTTGGAAGCTTGGTCATTGGGGGAGGAATTCATACAAATAGTCTGTATAATCGATCCCTTGGATCCAGTGCTTTTAATAAACAGAGTACCATAACGGATGTGTTTAAAGGCGAAACTAGTGATTATCGTACTATAGCGTTTGAAACTTATGCTATTGACTATGCTGACCAGGCACAAACTCAACTCGAGTCCATATTTCGTATAGGCTTTGATGACGGTTTTCCTGGAACCTATCAACAAAGTGACCTAAGCCAAGATGGACGCTCACGTGAATTCGCTTTTTTTATGGGGACCGAATTCAAAAAAAACCTTCACATCGGATTTTCTCTTGGCATAAGTGATGCTTTTCATAATATGAGCCGAAATATTTTGGAAGAAGATTTGGATAACGTTTATGACGGTGATTTCATCGAACAAGATGAAAATGGTGAGAATGGTACAGATATTTATAGTATTCAGCTTAGTGATGAGTTACGTTCCGATATTTTAGGGTTTGAAGCAAGGCTGGGAGCAGTTTATCAACTAGGCCAGTATGTACATCTAGGAGCATCTTGGTCATTACCTTCTATTATGGAGATAACCGAGGAATATAACTCGACTATAACCACTAGATTTGATAATTCCATAGGTCCTTTTTTTGACAGCTTTGAGGGAGAATTTACCTATGCGGTAACACGTCCATCAAAGTATTCATTGGGAGTAGCACTTAATCAACTAAAAGGCTTTGATCTTAGTGTAGCGGTTGATTTTATGTCCTATGACAAAACAGACATTGACTTGACTTATGATCAAAGTTTAGATTTCGATGAGATGGCTTTCTTACGTGATCAAGAAGCCGATATTGAGCAAAGTATAGCCCAGAGATATCAATCCGTCATGAACACAAGGGTTGGAGCTCAGTATCGCTTCAGAAATGGGGCGGAGCTAAGAGCAGGAGCCAGCTTATTGCCATCTAAATCGGTCCAGATTGATGAAACTCGCAGGCTTTTTTCAGGGGGGATTGGAATACCGTTGAGTAGGGACTTTTTCCTTGATATTACTACACAATATTATCAATGGAATGACCGTTCTATTTTATATGAGTACCAAGACATGTCGTCAAGCATGCCCATTCAAGAAAGTATTTCCGAAAGCAATCAATTAGTAAATGTATTAATTGGGATAAAAATTAAAATATGACCTCATTATCCTTAATTGATCTCCGTAGTTAGTGTAAAAAGGCTTCGTGACAGAAGCTTTTTTTTATGCCACATTCAATTAGTCTAAGCAGTTCAAACCTTGCAAACAAACCCTGTAGTTTAAGCCCTACATTCAACCAGATCTAGCGTTGCATTAATGCAATTCAAATAAGCCAGATCTGCCAGTATTTTCAAGATCTTTCACCATCTACTGAAATACTTGAATTTGTAGCACCTACCAGGGTTACCAAGCCAATAATAATAAGAACTTCAAGAGATAAAATACCCCAACTTGGTTGAAGCACTAAATCAAATACGAAATATCCAACTAAGTAGCTCACCCCAAGTGATAGTCCTACACCAAGTAGGGAAGACAAGCCACCGACTGCAAAAAACTCAATAAATAAAATACGTTTAATAATTTGTTTTTGAGCACCCAGTACCCGCAAGAGTTGTGCCTCTTTTAGTCTCTGATATCGTGAGCTTGCGGCGGCCCCAGCTAAAACAATAAGTCCAGTTAGAATGCTAAAAAGACCAATAAACTGTATAACAAAGGTGATTTGATTCAGGAAATCTCTGAAGGATTCAATGAGCAAACCAATATCTAAGGCAGAAATATTTGGGTAACGATTAACAATTTGTTGCTGTAATACTAGCGCCTCTGCTCGTGTAGATGTGCGCACTGTTGTGGCAAAAAATTGAGGGGCATAATTAAGCACTCCATCAGGGAACACCACAAAAAAGTTGGGTTGAGGTTCCTCCCAGTTGACTTTCCGAATACCCACAATTGTGCTTGAAAGAGTAATTCCTTGAACGTTCCAACGAAGAGTATCACCTATAGTTGCAGCCAAATCATCCATCAAGTCTGAACTGACTGTTATTGGGACGTAGTCATTGGCGAGATTATCCATGTCCAGCTCATATTGGCCTATAAACTCACCTTCACTAAGTATTTCGGTGTCAATGAGTGAATCTCTATAGGTTGAACGATATTCTCTTTGAAGGGCCCAGCGGCGTGCGCTAAGTGAAGTATCAGCTAAAATCTGTGTTACGGTATTATTTCCAATTGCTTCTAAACGCATAGTTACAATTGGAACATTTTGTAAGCTTTCATGCCCTAGTTCGTTGATTACCTGATTCACTCCATTGTTTTGGTCGGCTTGTATATCGTAGAACGCAACGTTAGGGATATCTTCAGAGGTAGAAAAATTAAGTGCACTTAGTAATAAGTCTTGAGTTAAGTAGAGTGAACTAATCAGGGTGATACCCAATCCAAAACTTAGCAGCAATGTGGTGGTTTGATTCTGGGGTCTATACAAATTAGATAGACCTTGCCGGATTGCGTAAGGCCAAAGTGGACGAATAAGTATTCGGGTCAACTTCATTAAACCCAGAGAAATGAGTACTAACACACCTGAGAGAACTACTACACCCAAGCTAAACCATGATGCAGCCTTAACACTTTCCAGCATCCAGAAGCCATATCCCCAAATACCTATTAATATTAACCCCATTATTGCGTATCGCCTTCGGCTGAGAATATTTGAGGTGGTTATACTACTTCGACGGAGGGTTTGAAGTGGGGATATTTGTGTTAAGTCTACAAGTGGTAATCCTGCAAATAAAAGGGTGACTAGTACCCCTACAGCCGTACCCACTAAGATGGATGGCCAGGACAGGAATAATTGTAATTCAACGGGTAAAAAATCAGTAATTAGGAAGGGTAATATTTGTTGAATTACTACCCCTAAAGCAGTCCCGAGTACAGCCCCGAGTACCCCCATAACAAAGGATTGGAATAAGAAAATTAGTATAGCATCCCTTCCTTTAACGCCAACACATTTAAGAATGGCAATTTGAGGTATTTTTTCTCGAATGTAGACAAACATAGAACTTCCTATGCCAAGTCCACCTAGTAATAATGCTATGAACCCTATCATATTTAAGAAGTCGCTCAGCTGCTCGATGGCCGAGCTTACTTCCGAACGACGCTCTTCAACGTCATCGAAGCCAAAGGAACTCAAATTCCGTAGCGAATCCAAGGCTGCCCGAATCTGTTCTGGTTCTTGATTGTCTCGGTAGGTAAAGTAGCGAAGATACTCAACCCTAGAGCCTCGTTGTAACAGTCCGGTTTCTTCTAAGCCCTCGATGGGAATAAATATTCTAGGTCCAAAAAAAGATCCTGCTTGTGCTTGCCCGGGTATTGATAGCATACCCCCCAATATGGGATACGAGCTTAAGCCAATGGTTAAAGTGTCACCTATACTCAAATTGAATTGATCCAATACACTTTGATCAATCAACGCTCCCTCTCCGTCCTGGAACTCCTCAAATGCGTTCAATGGTTGTGTTTTTATACTTCCATAAAATGGATAAGTAGATGAAGAAGCGAATATTTGTGAGAGCCGAGTAAATCCAGAATCATCAGATACCATTGAGGCGAAACGAACCATATCGGCACTTTCATCGAATCGGCTGTCTAAAAAACTGTTTAAAACCGAATCAAAAGGAGCTGTATGCCGTACTTCCAAATCAGCACCTAATAACTCTTTAGATTGACTATCAATACTCTGAGTTAGATTATCTCTCAAGGAACTAATGGAAACTTGAGCAGCGACTCCAATAATAATTGCAGAAAGGAACAAAGCTAGTTTAACGCGGTGAGTTCGTGACTCGCGCCAGGCCATTTTGACCAACCACCGGATGTTTGATGATCCTTTATTCATGACGGCTGCACTATTGCTTGCTTGCTATCGACTTGCGTGAGGGTACCCCCAATGCGCCGTTCGGCTATTTGGCCTCGACTCAGGCGAATTTCTTGTTCGCATTTTTTTGCAAGTAAAAGGTCATGAGTCACTATTACTAAGGTGGTCTGTTTCTCTTTATTCAGGTTAAAAAGTAATTCCTCGATCTGATCGCCAGTGTCAGCATCTAAATTGCCAGTGGGTTCATCAGCAAAGAGTACACTAGGCTCATTGATGAAAGCCCTAGCAATAGCAACTCGTTGCTGCTCACCACCAGAGAGTTGAGTGGGGTAGTGAGTCAAGCGATCTTTTAGGCCAACACTGCTTAACAGTTCAATAGCCCTATATTCAATTTCATCGCTGTTTCCACCCCGTAATTCTAAGGGAACCATTACATTTTCAAGGGCGGTGAGGGTGGGTAGGAGTTGAAAATTTTGAAAAATAAAGCCTACCTTTTTATTCCGTATATCTGCTCGTTGGTCTTCATTCATACCGCTCAGTATACTTCCATCCAGTAATACCTTGCCTGAATCAGGAGTATCTAAACCTGCACATAATCCCAGTAATGTAGTTTTTCCACTTCCGGAAGGTCCAACAATAGCGCAGGTAGTTCCTTTAGAAATACTAAAATCAATATCTTTTAAAACGTGCAGACGAGAATTACCGCTATTGAAGCTTCGATTTATATGCTCTAACTGTAATATGGGTAAGGGGGTAGATTCTTTTGGTCCTGCTGATCTAATCATTTGTAATGTAAAGGTTAGCGAAAAAATTTAGTTATTATCAACGCTGGAATGTTGCGTGTTGATGGAGCACGTATTGATAGATAAAACCATGGATAGTTTATATATTTAACGCCGTTCAAATGTGCTTGTAAAGTAACATTTTATGTACATTCGACAGGCTCTCAACACAATATGGTTGTATGAGTATAACCACAAAATGTTAATCACAGTTCTCATGTTTTTCATCTATCTCCGTACCGTTAAAAAAGGCTTTATCGCAACAATCGGACTGCTAATCGTGCTGCTCAATTATAGAGCTGTTCCAGCCCAGCAAAGCCCTCAAAAAATCTTATTCTTTGGAGATAGTATAACGGCCGGATACGGACTTAACCCAGATCAAGCTTTTCCTGCGTTAATCCAGCAGAAAATCGATTCATTGGAATTAAATTATACGGTAGTGAATGCAGGGCTTAGCGGTGAAACTTCGGCCGGTGGACTTCGCAGAGTTGACTGGGTTCTACAGCAAGGTGTAGACATTTTTGTGCTAGAATTAGGGGGGAATGATGGCCTAAGAGGTTTGAATCTGGAACAAACCAAGGCCAATCTGCAAGGAATTATAGATAAGGTAGAAGCTAAATTTCCACAAGCACTAATTGTTTTGGCAGGTATGGAGGTACCCCCAAATTTAGGGGCCGATTATACGCTTGAGTTTCGACAAATGTATGTGGAATTGGCTCAACAGAACGATGTGCTATTCATTCCATTTGTATTGGAGGGCGTAGGAGGGGTGCCTAAGCTCAACTTAGACGATCAAATTCACCCGAACCAAAAAGGACATAAAAAAGTAGCCGAACATGTTTGGGGGTATCTGGTTGATGCACTCACTAGCAATAAAACCATCAAATAAGTAGTGACTGTAGCCAGTTTAGAAGTGCTCTTACGATTGGGATCTAATTAATTACTTTTTCCAGGCCAATTCGATATCAACTTAGCTACTTGACTAGCAAAAGAGCGAACCCATTTGGTGTATTGAAGACCACTTGGATGCAACTGATCCTCGGCAATGAGCTCGGAATTATTTTTTGCCTCTTCCGATATGGGGGTTATATCAAAAAATGGTATGCCATAACGCGTGCAAATTTCTTTGGCCTTTGCGTCATAGGCTAACAATTCGGCCCTAATAGTATCCTCTCCACGAGTTTGCCCAAAAGGAGTGACCCCATAATTTGGAATAGATACGGCAAAAATTCCGGATTCGCCATGAACGGAATGTTTAATTGCCCATTTAATTAGCGCTTCATATTCCTCTTCGAATTGTTCAAAATTATACCCTCGATATTGATTATTAACTCCAATTAAAAGAGATATAAGCTCATATTTTTCTACTAGATCGCCTTCTTTTATTCCCTTTTGTAGCTCATCAGTGGTCCACCCCGTTCTTGCTACAATGGTAGGACTGTTAATCTGAAAATGGTAGGCTTTTCGAAGGGTGTCGGCTAGTTGCATGGGCCAACGTAGCGTAGAATCTACTGCTTCACCAATGGTGTAGGAGTCACCTAGGGCTAAGTAAGAAATCCCTGGTAATGAGTTTCCGTCATCTACCATGCTATTTGTCTCTGAAGATTTAGATTGATTACAAACGTTGATGGACATTAAAAGAATGAAACCGAGAATAAAGGTAATACGCATGGTACAATAGGCAATTGAGAGCTATGCAAGCACATATAGCTGTAGTTTTAGGCCAGCAAAATGTGCAGACTAATAAGTATGAACGATTATAGGAAAACTCATTGGAATGATTCGAAAGATTAATATCGTTAAAAAAAGAGTGTATTTGTAAACTATTTATTATTATTAGCAAGATATGATGCTTGCTTGGAAGCGCTTGCATTTATGTGTAAATTAATGCAAATAGTACATCTACAGACTGCTTTCTTAACTCATACAAGCACATGTTTAAGTGGATATAACTACCAATCATAATTAATTAGGAATCATTATGAGTAAAATGCTTCGGCAGATGCTGCTGTTAACGCTTGTCTTTTTGGCATACAGTACGGCAACTCTTCACGCCAATACTTTACATCTCGAAATGAATACCACCGTATCAGGGCAGGTATTAGATGTAGACGGTGACCCATTGCCAGGGGTTAACGTAGTCGTAAAAGGAACCGTTGTAGGGACCCCAACAAATGCGAATGGGGAATTTAGTTTAACTGTTCAAATCGATCCTCCAATCACCTTGCAGTTCTCTATTGTGGGTTTCCAAATGCAAGAGTTACTAGTAGAGGATAATGACGTTAGTAACATTCAAGTTGTGCTAGAAGAGCAAACGATTTTTGGTATGGATGTAGTTGTATCTGCATCTAGAGTAGAGGAATCGATCCTGAAATCGCCAGTATCTATTGAGAAGCTCGATATTCTAGATATTAAAAATACTGCTGCAACTTCCTTTTATGATGCCATTCGTAATGTTAACGGTGTTGATTTTAGTACACAAAGTATCACTTTCAATTCTGTAAATGCCAGAGGGTTTGGTTCAAATGGTAATACTAGATTTGTACAGTTACTTGACGGCGTTGACGGGCAAGCACCAGGTTTAAATTTCCCAATAGGAAATATATTAGGTGCTTCAGAATTAGATGTTGAGAGTGTTGAACTTATTCCAGGTGCAGCATCAGCACTATATGGCCCTAATGCAATGAATGGAATTTTGTTACTTAATTCTAAAAGCCCTTTTGATTATCAAGGATTAGATATTCGTACCAAAGTTGGAACAACTCATCAGGATGGTATAGACCATGATGCATCTTTGTATCAAGATACTGGTTTTAGATACGCTCAAGCTATCAATAACAAATTTGCATTTAAAGTAAGTGCATCATGGCTTAATGCACAAGATTTTGTCGGGGTTGATTATAGAGATCAAAGTGGTGCTACCGTAGAGGGTATACCGAATAATTCTGAAAGAATGCGCGACCTAAATAGAGTTTATGACGGGATTAACACCTATGGCGACTTTGTTATAGATATTGGAACTATTGCTGACATTACAATAAATAGTCCAACTTCAGATCCTGCTTTAGTCGGTTCTCTGATGGCTATTAGAAGTTTACTGCCAAATGGTGCAAATGGTGCCTTTACACCTACTGGTTATAGAGAGAGTGATTTTGTTGATAATACAGCTGAAAACATCAAGATAGGTACAGCTCTTCATTATAGACTAAACGATAAAATTGAGGCGATTGCTCAGTTCAATGCTGGTTTAGGAAATACAGTATATACCGCTAACGACCGATTTATTTTAGATGACCTGAGCATATGGACTGGTAAATTAGAATTGCGTGGTTCAAATTTTTCATTGCGTGCGTATACAACGCAAGAAAATTCAGGAAATTCATATGCTGCTAATACGGTAGCTTCGCTTATTAATCAACGACACTACTTACCGGCTTATTTTGGAGCATATGTGGATTATTTGACAGGTGGTAATAGTACGGGCGCCAACCCTACAGGAATTACGTTTAATGCTACAGACTACAATGCACTTCATAATGCTGCGAGAGCAGTTGCTAACGCGGCACAACCTTCTGCTGACAGTGACGTATTTAAAGCCAGTATGAATGAATTTAGAAATAAAGCTATTTCTGAAGGAGGAGCAAAATTTTTAGATAAATCAGCATTATACCATTATGAAGGCAGTTACAATTTTGGTGAGAGCATTAAGTTTGCAAACATCTTGGTTGGTGCTAACTTTAGAACGTTTGCCTTAAATTCCGAAGGAACCCTTTTTGCACTAGATGATAATGGGGATGAGGTTTCCTTCAATGAGTATGGTGGTTACATACAACTTTCTAGAGATCTTATGGAGAGTCTAAAAATTCAGACTTCCATGAGATATGATAAAAATGAAAACTTTGAGGGTCAGATATCACCAAGAGCATCTGCTGTTTGGGAGTTTGCCAATAATCAAAATCTTCGAGCATCTTATCAGAAAGGGTTTAGAATGCCAACTACTCAGGATCAATATATTGATTTAGATGTTGTTACCCGACGACTTCTTGGGCGAAATGAATTAATTGCTGACAGATATAACCTAGATAAAAATACAGTGTATACCACTGAAAGCGTGCAGGCTGCGCAAGCTAGTGGTAATGTGAGTGATTTAGTGGTCGCTACTGACGCTTATAAAGAGTACAAGACGGAGAAAGTTACTACTTTTGAAGTCGGGTATAAAAGCGTCTTATTCGATGGTAAATTATTTTTAGATCTATATTATTACAATAGTACTTACCAGGATTTTGGCGCTGAAATTGATGTAACACAAGCATATTCAATTGCTGGTGGCTTAACTGGAGCCGGTGCCATTCCTACTGGCTACACTACCTCAGAAGGTGTAGCTCACAGCTCTGACCTGCAACAAGTCTTTGTTACGGGTGGTGGCCAAGGTATTGGTTTGCAGAGATATGGTTATGATACCAATATGGATGAAGATGTGAATACCTACGGATTTGGTTTGAGTGCCGACCTTATGCTATTTGGTAATTTTAAAGTGTCAGGTAATGCTACTTATAATAAAATCGAGGATTTAGATGACTTAACTCAACGTACGTATAATGTAGCCTTCAATACGCCCGAGTGGAGATATAACTTCTCTTTAAGTAACAGAAAATTGACCGATAAAATAGGGTTTAATATGACATATAGATGGCAGGATGCATACTTATGGCAGTCATCTATAGGTTCTGGTATAATTCCAGATTTTCAAACTCTTGATGCCCAAGTTTCTTACGCACTACCCGCACTTAATGCTAGCGTAAAAGTGGGAGGTTCTAACATCTTGAACGAGCGGTACACAACTTCATTTGCAAATCCAAATGTTGGAGCCATTTACTACATACAGCTAAATTTTGAAAACCTTTTAAACAGATAGTTAAATCATGAATAGTATTAAGACATTAAAACACATCGCTACTTTAGCTTTAGCTATCATTGTTCTAGCTAATTGTAGTTCAGAAGATACACTTACTAGTGATTGGATAGAGTCAAATACGACGGAATCTAAC
>JAYPBC010000010.1:64522-68684 GCA_038124025.1 Balneola sp.
AATGCTGCATTAGAACAAGTAGTTTTAGCTGGTGCGATTACTGCTGAAGAAGCTGCGATGAGAAAAATTACATTCACCGCTGACGTGGCAAATGCACCTGTTATTACTGACGAATCATTAACCGATTTATCAGCTATGGGAATAGCTAGTATGCGTCAAGCATCACCTGGCGTAGCATCACTAGGCATACCCGCTGATATTTTTCCATTGACTGCAATATTTACAATTGGTGTACCACAAGAAGATGGTAGTATTCCAGGCGTGTCAGTTCCACTACCGGATCAATACACGTTAACGGCGGCAGAACAGGGAAATATTTTAACACATGCTGCCCAATATAACGCTGCAATAACAGCCGCAGTAGGTGCTAATGACAATGTACATTTAGTAGACATACATCCTATAATGGCTGATCTGTTTGGGTTATCACCCCAAATTGCTGCCGCCATTGGTATGGGGAATGCAGGGGTACAAGCGGCTGATGGAGTTCTTGGCTTTATGTCAGGTGGGATTAGTCTTGTACCACTCTCATTAACACAAGCAGAATTGTACAATAGTGTTTTCTCAACTGATTTTGTCCATCCAAATCCCAGAGGTCAAGCACTGCTTGCTAATGAAATAATCAAAGTTTTAAATGCCAAATATGGGGCGACTATACCTACGGTTGATCCACTAGCATTTGAGCCAATTTATGCTCCCTTTTAAGTTCGTGCTAAGACGCTAAAGCAAATCTATCTATGTTAAGCCCCTTTTTATTTGAAGGGGCTTTTTTTATGCCAAATTTGTCAGAATATAGATCAAGAAAGGGGTAACTTTGTCATTTTTTATAATTTGAAACGGCTTGGCATACTAATTGTGATTTCAGATTAAAATAAATTAAAACGTATAGATTCATTCAGGCATGAAAAATCCACTGGTAGTCCTTGGATGAATATCCATACATAGGAGAAAACAATCCAAATACAATGCAAGACAGTACGCAAGAATACAGTAAGCAAAACGTGAAAGAATCCACTCAAAAGGAAATGAACCAGAAAAAAGAAGAGACTAGCAACGAAGCAAACCAACAAAAACTAGACGAGCAAGCCAATAATGACGGAGAACAAACCACTGCACCGAATGTGGCAGAAACTGAACCTAATGAGGCTTTAGAGGAAGAAGTGGCGGAAGAAGAACTCGATTTAGTTACCCAGTTACAGCAAGATCTTGCCAACACGAAAGATGCCTTGCTCCGCAAAGCAGCCGAGTTAGAGAATGTAAGAAAGCGAGTTCAAAAAGAGCGTATTGCTTTATTTGAGGATGCTCGTATTCAAGCTTTACAAGATATCATTCCCATTGCTGAAGACATGAACCGAACCCTAGAGGCTTCTGCAAGCACAGAAATTGATGAAAATTTTCTCCAAGGGGTACAAATGGTCGCCTCTAAATTTAAACAGTTGTTTGAGCGTTACGGCGTTGAACCTATCAACCAGGCTCACGTACCCTTCGATGTAGATATTCATGATGCCATGTTACGACAGCCTACTGACGACCCAAAAATTGCTAGTAACACCGTGTTACAAGTGCTCGAATCTGGTTATAAATTAGGTAATCGTGTCATTAAGCATGCTAAAGTCATTGTTAGCGAATAAAAGCCAGCCCAAATTATAAATAAAGAATTCATGTCAAAACGCGATTATTACGAAGTATTGGGAGTTTCTAAAGGGATTAGTGAAGCCGAGCTAAAAAAAGCCTACCGCAAGCTTGCTATGAAGTATCATCCCGACAGAAATAAAGGGGATGCGGATGCAGAAAAGAAGTTTAAGGAAGCTGCAGAGGCCTATGAAATTCTGCGTGATCCACAAAAGAGAGCTCAATATGATCAGTTTGGCCATGCCGGTATGGGAGGGCAAGGTGGTTTTGGTGGTGGTAATATGGACTTCGATGTGGAAGATATCTTTAGCCGGTTTGGGGATATTTTTGGAGGTGGTTTTTTTGGTGAAGATGTCTTTGGAGGCGGGGGAAGAAGTCGTTCTCGTGGACGTAGAAAAGAGCCCGGAACCCCTGGATCAGATCTGAAAATTCGTATTCCACTTAGTTTAGAAGAAATAGCTTTTGGTGCGGAAAAAAAGCTCAAAGTAAAAAAACAATTAGTTTGTGACACATGTACGGGCACAGGTGCAGCTAGTAACTCAGACTTTGAAACCTGTAGCACTTGTAATGGCTTGGGCGAAGTTCGGCAAGTAACCCGTACTATGCTCGGGCAAATGGTGAATGTTCAGGCTTGTCCTACCTGTCAAGGAGAGGGGCGTATCATACGCAACAAATGCACGTCATGTTCAGGTGAAGGTCGTGTAAATGGGGAAGAAACGATTAAAGTTAACATCCCCTCGGGCGTCTCCGATGGTAATTACTTGACTCTTAGAGGCCAAGGGAATGCAGGTCGACGTGGTGGCTCAGCGGGTGATTTAATTGTGCTTATACAGGAAAAGCCTCACGATCATTTCAAACGGGATGGAAATAATATTTATTATAACCTCACCTTAACCATTCCTCAAGCAATTTTAGGGTCAGAAGTAGAAGTACCCACCCTAAAAGGTAAAGCCAAATTACGCATTGAGGAAGGCACACAACCTGGTAAGCTATTACGTATGCGTGGCAAAGGCATTATTGGATTAAACGGTTCGGGTGAGGGAGATCAGTATGTTAGGTTAAATGTATATATTCCGAAGAAACTCACCGATAAAGAACGTTCTGCCATACAAAGTTTGAGAGGAAATGATAATTTTGCGACATCTAACCAAACAGAAGAAGAGAAAGGATTCTTTTCAAAAATGAAAGATGTTTTCGGTGGGTAGCTTTATTGAATAGCGCTAATATTCGAACTTAAGAAGGGGAACGCTTAAATTTCTCCCAATTTGGCTTCCTTTTTTCCAAAAAAGCATTCTTACCCTCTTCGGCTTCATCGGTCATATACGCCAATCGAGTTGCTTCTCCAGCAAAAACTTGTTGCCCAACTAAGCCATCATCGATGAGATTAAAGGCAAATTTTACCATTTTTGTAGCTGTTGGGCTTTTTTGTAGAATTTCTTGTGCCCACTGATATGCCGTCTCCTCGAGTTTATCATGGGGGACGACCGCATTGACCATTCCCATTTCAAAGGCTTCCTGTGCAGAGTAGTTTCTACCTAAGAAGAATATTTCACGAGCTCTTTTTTGGCCTATTTGACGGGCCAAGTAGGCTGAGCCAAAGCCCCCATCAAAACTTGCAACATCGGTATCGGTTTGCTTAAAAATGGCATGTTCTTTACTAGCAAGCGTTAAATCGCAGGTCACGTGTAAACTGTGACCACCCCCAACCGCCCATCCCGGTACCACCGCAATAACCACCTTAGGCATAATTCGGATAAGTCGCTGCACCTCTAGTATATTCAGCCTTGGAATTCCATCTTCCGCCTTATATCCTGTTTTTGCACGCACCCGTTGGTCACCTCCTGAGCAAAAAGCCCAGCCTCCATCTTTGGCCGAGGGTCCTTCACCTGAAAGTAAAACGACTCCTATAGAGTTATCCTCTTTCGCATCAACTAGTGCCTCATATAGTTCAAAAACTGTTTTTGGGCGAAAAGCATTACGCACTTCTGGACGATTAAAAGCAATGCGCGCCACACCATTTCTGGTTGCGTAGGTGATATCTTCATATGTTTTTTTAGAGGTCCATGTACTCATAAATACTCCTTTTGGATATCCAGTTAAGTGGGTCTGTTATAGCTGAGAAATAAAGAGTTCGATTTCTTTCAGCCAGGTTTTTGGGGCGTCCCAGTGCACGCGATGGCCAGCTCCTTTTATAATACTAAGATAAGAAGAAGGTAGCATTAGATGCATTCGCTGATTAATGGCTATAAACTTTGAGTCATCTTCTCCCACCATTAGGAGTACGGGCATGCGCAGGCTGCAAAGTCGATCTTCCACGCAGGGCATGGTTCCTGCACCAAATCCGAGTAAGCTATTAGCTATATAGGAGGGTTGCTGAGTCTGTTGAACACGTTTGTAAGCTGTACTGAGACTTCGTGCATTAGGGGTGTTAAATAGGGTTATATTTTCCCAATATCGTAAAAAAGACGAATAATCTGCCATTATTTCATCGGCTCGTTGGGCGTCTAAGCTTTGTCTACTTTGACGTTCC
>JAYPBC010000011.1:0-66096 GCA_038124025.1 Balneola sp.
TGGAAATACAGTGACATAGAGTGTCACCCAAATGACTTACCTTTTGTATAATTTTTAATTTCATCTAATAATCATGGCAGACAATCAAAAAGTCAAGGCACTTGATATTGCCGTAGGGCAAATCGAAAAACAGCACGGAAAAGGTACCATCATGAAACTTGGGGATAAGGCCACCCAAGATGTCGAAGTAATATCAACAGGCTCTATTTTAGTAGACTATGCACTCGGTGTTCAAGGAGTACCAAGAGGTAGAATCACTGAAATTTATGGTCCAGAAGCTAGTGGTAAAACTACCTTAGCATTACAAGTCGTTGCACAAGCCCAAAAAAAAGGTGGATACGCAGCATTCATCGATGCTGAGCATGCCTTTGATCCAAGATACGCTCGTGCGCTCGGTATCAATACCGAAGAACTTTTGGTTTCACAGCCCGATAGCGGTGAACAAGCCTTAGAAATTACAGAGACCTTAATTCGGTCAGGTGCATTGGATGTAATTGTGGTTGATTCGGTGGCTGCCTTAGTACCAAGAGCTGAACTCGAAGGAGAAATGGGTGATTCACATATGGGTTTACAAGCTAGACTTATGTCCCAAGCACTTCGAAAAATCACAGGTATTGTAAATAAAACGCAGACTTCTTGCATATTTATCAATCAAGTACGTGAAAAAATTGGCGTAATGTTTGGGAACCCGGAAACCACAACAGGGGGACGAGCACTTAAATTTTATTCTTCAGTACGTCTAGATATACGCCGCATTGGTAGCATTAAAAAAGCCGATGAAGTTATAGGTAACCGAACAAAAGTAAAGGTAGCTAAGAATAAAGTGGCTCCGCCTTTTAAAGTAGTAGAATTCAATATTATGTATGGCAAAGGAGTATCGCGAATAGCTGAGGTTTTAGACTTAGCAGTCGAATATGATATTATTCAAAAAAGAGGAAGCTGGTTTCGCTATGACGGGGAACCCATTGGTCAGGGTGCCGACTCTGCCATGCAATTCTTAGAGGAAGACCCTGAATTGTTAGACAAAATTGAGAAAATGGTTCGCGCCCAGCTCAATGGCCTTGATATTGAAATACAGGGAGCAACAGCCGAATTAGCCGATACTAAAGAGTCTTCTGAAAAGGCAGAAAAGTAAGGGTAGCTCTTCACCATGAAGAAAACAGAGCGTAATGAGTATGATGAATTGTTACCATTACTACCTCTTAGTATCACCACAATTCAAGTACAAAAAAAGAATAAAGAACGATTTTCATTATTTCATGAGGATCGCTTTTTATTGGGGGTATCAAGCCAAACCCTAGTCAAATGCTCACTGAAGAAAGGAACTTTATTGACAACTGATGTTATAGAACATATTTTAGAAGTAGAGCAATACAACAAAGCCAAAGACTATTGCTTGGGTTTGTTATCACGCAGAGATCACTCCGTTAAGGAGCTTATCCTAAAAGGAATTAAAAAAGGGTTTTTCAAAGAAACTCTTGTGCGTATTACCCAAGAATTACAACAACAAGGTTATCTTGATGATCAACGCTTTGCATTAAATTTCATGCACGATGCTATCGAGTTCAGAAAATGGAGCCTCACCAAAATAAACGTCGAACTCCAGAAAAAAGGGGTAAATAAGGTTATAATAAGTGAGTTACTATCAGGTTTAGATGACTCTATTTGGAAGGAACAAATATTTGGGTTGGTGCAAAAAAATAAGGCTAAATTCAGGAGAACTGATTCAAGCAAACGCAAAAAGAAAATATATGATTATTTAGCTCGTAAAGGCTATAATTCAACTTTAATTTGGAGTGAGATGAATAATCTATTATTGTTAATTGAAAACAAATAAAATAGCCCCAAGAAAAAGTTCATGAAAAACATCACATTAGAACGTGTTGTTCGAACATTATTGGCCATACTAACAGTTGGCGTTGTCATTGTTATAATGTACAACTACATAACTTTGGTTGCTTTTCTAATTTTAGCAATGATTCTTAGTTATGTACTTGACCCAACAGTAAATAGGCTGCAAAGAATGGGTGTACAAAGAACGCTAGGTGTAACCTTAACACTCTCAGTAATTATTATGGCTATTGTTTTCTTTTCAACAAATATAGTACCGATTTTTGTTGAAGAAATGCTTGAACTTACAAATAATTTAAACATTGAGACTATCGAACTAATTGCAGCTCGAATAGAAACGCGATTAGTTCAAGAATACAGCTTTATTCCCGAAGGTTTCCTCAGAGGAAACATTACAAAAATCAGTGAGGAACTATTTGATTTGGGAAAACTCTCCACCGTGCTTAGCGATGCCGTTGGTATATTTACAAATATATTTTCTGCCGTTCTTGTTGTACCATTTGCAGCTTTTTTCTTTCTAAAAGATGGTAGTAAAATTAGAAGAGATGTATTACAAATTATTCCAAACAAATACTTCGAAACTACCCTAACGATTTTGGACTTAGTTGAAAAGCGTTTGGGTCTTTATTTCAGAAGCGTCTTGGTTCAAAGTTCCTTAGTTACTCTATTATCATGGACAACCCTAAGTATTGCTGGTCTTGAAAACTCGCTATCGGTTGGGATATGTGTGGGTATTGCGAATACCATCCCCTATTTTGGCCCTATCATTGGCTATGTGCTTTCCATTATTATTTCCATCGTTGAAACGGGTGATTTTAGTCTCGTTTTATATTGTGTGATTGCTATTTTTGTTGTTCAAATGATTGATAATTTGGTTTTTCAGCCCTATTTATTTTCTAAATCAGCTGACATGCATCCGGTGGCAATATTGTTCATTATTTTAGTCGGGGCGGAGACGGCTGGGATTTTAGGTATGCTCATTGCCATTCCATTAGCCACTACAGTTCGAATAACGATTAAACAAATTATCTGGAGTTTTAATAATTATCAGATTTTTCGACTAGACCAATCAAATCAAATTTGAGTATATTATATAAATTAAAAATATACGAGAATACCCTTGAATGAACTGGTTGTTTTTGCATCAGGGTCTGGTTCCAATTTCCAGTCTATAATTAATCACATCAAGAAAGGATCTCTTGACGCCAAGATTGTTGGCTTAGTAACAAACAAACTTGATATCGGAGCAATTGATCTGGCTAGGCAACACCGAATTCCCTTCCGTGTTATTTTTAGCAAACAGTTTGAAAGCTATGAGGCTTACGAATCAGCTCTTCTAGATCAATGTTTGGAATGGAATCCACGCTTAATCATTTGTGCGGGCTATCTGCAAAAAATCCCACCAAAACTTATACAAGCTTTTCCAAATAGAATCCTCAACATTCACCCGTCCTTACTCCCCAAATTTGGCGGTCAAGGTTACTATGGTATTCATGTTCATAAAAGTGTATTAGAAAAAAAGGAAACCCATACTGGCTGCACCATTCATATTGTATCAGAAGAATATGACCAAGGCCCCATACTTGCTCAAGAACACTTGGTGGTTAGACAGACCGAGTCCGCTGAGCAACTTGCTAAACGAGTATTAACGATGGAACATCAATTATATCCAAAAGCAATTGGAGAATATTTGAAACGGCAAAATGGCCCAATGGAAATGGACAATAACTAATTTCAATTGAACAATAATCCCACTCACTCATCATCTTTATAAATTATCTATGTCACTGAACCCTTTAGAGAAACTACCAAAAACTCCTCTTATCATCAAAAGAGCGTTACTTTCTGTATCTGATAAAACAAATATACTACCACTAGCCGAGTCTTTACATGCTGGCAATGTTACTCTTTTATCTACTGGTGGCACCTATAAAAAAATACAAAAAGCTGGGATACCGGTAACCGAAGTGGCCAGTCTTACAGGCTATCCAGAATGCCTTGATGGACGAGTTAAAACACTTCATCCCGTTATCCATGGAGGTATTCTTGCTCGGACTTCCTATGGACCTGACAATTCCGAATTAAAACAACTTCAAATTGATCCTATAGAGTTAGTAGTAGTCAATCTATACCCTTTTTCCAGTATAACAGCAAAACCCGACGTAGCGATCGAAGAGGCAACTGAGTACATAGATATTGGGGGGCCAACTATGGTACGTGCAGCAGCCAAAAACTTTGCACATGTGGTTATACTTAGCAATCCAAATCAATATTCCCGCTTTTTATCCGAATTTAACGCTCAATCAGCCATTTCCTTTCAAACTAGACTAGAACTAGCGCAACAAGCATTTAACCATACATTTGAGTACGAACAAGGTATTGCCAAGTATTTCGACTCAATAGTTCATTCCGAAAGCGACCGCTCTATAGGTGATGATGCTAGCGAAACAAAAAAAGGATCACATGATAATCAGATCAACTTCTATGTGAATACGCCACTTTACAATAGTTTACGATATGGTGAAAATCCTCATCAAGAGGCCTCTATTTATGGGAAACCAGATAAATTCATCGATTGTTTTCACGGAAAAGAACTTAGCTACAATAATTATTTAGACATAGATTCAGCTTTAAGATTACACGAAGATTTCAATCGTTCCGATCCAACTTGTGCCATCTTTAAACACACCATACCCTGCGGTGTAGCAAGTGCTTCTACTCTAAAGGAAGCATACTTGAAAGCCTTTTCCACAGATAAAGTCTCTCCCTTTGGAGGAATTGTTCTTTGTAATGCTCCCTTGGATTTGGACACAGCAAAGGCGATCGATTCTATTTTTACAGAAATAATCATTGCACCCAATTATTCTAATGAGGCTTTGGAGTTATTAACACAAAAGAAAAATCGACGTTTAATTCGACTCCAAGCCAAACAGGGACTCACCTCTAAAAAACAATTTCGGTCAATATTTTGTGGCACACTAGTTCAAGACCAAGATAATAAACCTATCGAAGAGGCATCATTTGAGTTGGTAACAAAACGAAAGCCCACTACTAAAGAAATGCAGGATATGCTTTTTGCTTGGAAGATTGTACGACATGTAAAATCGAATGCAATTGTGTTTGCAAAAGATGAGCAAACGCTTGGTATAGGTTCAGGACAAACGTCACGAGTAGATTCATCGGAAATCGCGGTTTCCAAAGCAGCTAAAGAACAACTCAGCTTAAAAGGATCAGCTATAGCTTCTGATGCATTCTTCCCTTTTTCTGACGGTGTAGAGGCTGCTGCACATGCAGGTGCCACTGCGGTTATTCAACCAGGGGGCAGTGTTCGGGATCAGGAAGTGATCGACAAGGCAAATGAGCTTAATTTAGCCATGGTATTCACTTCTGTCCGTCATTTTAGACACTAAAATAAAAGTGCTCAAACTCAGAAAAAAGTTTCAAAATTGACTAAAATACAAGATATTGCTCTAATATTGAACAATTACATTAGTTTGCATCGATAATGACCCAATCAGTTACTGGAAGAGAAGCCTCAAATAAGAAAAAACAAAACAAAAAAGGCTTTTTAGATTTTTTATACACCGATATAGCGATTGACTTAGGCACGGCCAATACTCTCATATACTCGCGCAACGAAGGTATAGTTTTAAATGAACCAAGTATCGTTGCTCTAAATCAACAGAATATCCCTGTCGCTACCGGTCATGAAGCCCGATTGATGCATGAACGTACACATAAGAAAATCCGAACCATTAGACCGCTTAGAGACGGTGTAATTGCAGATTTTGAAGTTGCTGAGCATATGATTCGGGGGATGATCAAAAAAGTTAAGGTGAAATGGTTTTCATCAACCCGACAAATGGTTATTTGTGTCCCTAGTGGAATCACTGAAGTAGAGCGAAGAGCCGTACGAGATAGCGCTGAACATGCTGGCGCAAGGGAAGTTTATCTAGTTGATGAACCTATGGCCGCAGCTATTGGTATAGGTCTGGACGTCCATGAACCGGTTGGCAATATGATTGTTGATATAGGTGGTGGTACTACTGAGATAGCAGTAATCTCTCTCTCAGGCATTGTATATGCCCAATCTGTGCGTTTAGGCGGCGATGAATTGAACGATGATATCATCAGCTATTTCCGAAGGCACCATAACTTACTCATCGGGGAACGAACAGCCGAGAAGATTAAATGTGAAATTGGTTCAGCAGCTCCACTTGAAGAAGAACTTGAAATGGTTACCAAGGGACGTGACTTAGTAAATGGAGTCCCTAGGACACGCCATATCACTTCTCAAGACGCTAGAGAAGCTTTGGCGGAATCTATCAACACCATAGTGGAATCTGTAACTAAATCTCTTGAACAAACTCCCCCAGAATTATCAGCAGATATACTTGATCGAGGTATAATGTTAACAGGAGGCGGTGCTCTTTTGAAAAATTTGGATAAATTGATCATGGAAACAACTGATTTACCTGTACATATAGCAGAAGATCCACTGACCGCTGTTGTAAGAGGTACAGGACTAATATTAGAGAATTTGGATTACTACCGCCCCGTAATTTCCTAAACATGTGGTTCAATGAGATTTTTACAGTTCGACACGGATGGTATTTCTCATTACTTTCATGCTTTTTTACTTTTACTTTTCGCACTCATTCTTGTATTCACTCGCAGTCAGGATGGATTAAATAAGCTAAGGACCATCACGGTAACCACTGCCAGTATTTTAGAAGAACCTGTCTCAAATTTTCGTATATATAGAAATGCAATAAAAACAAATGCTTATTTGCAGCAGCAGAATATCCTACTGCAAGACGAATTAAGCAGACTCCGATCGATAGAAAAAGAAAATCAACAGCTCAAATCTTTACTCGACCTAGAAACGTCTTCCACTTTGCCCTTGCGGATTACTCGTATTGTAACTAAGCAACTGAACACACTGAATAATAGTTTAAGTGTGAATGTAGGACGCAAAGATGGTATACAACGCGGTATGCCTTTGATTAATTCGGATGGTTTAATAGGAAAAGTGATATTGGTAGCAAACAATTATTCGCAAATAATGCCTTTATCGCATCCACTCTTTCGCGTTAGTGCCCAGTTACAAGGGGGTAAAGCAAACGGAATTATAACCTGGGACATATCGAGTCCAAGCTATTTAATTATGGAATTCGTCCCCAAAACAGTGCCAATTGATACAGGAATGGTAGTTCAAACTTCTGGACTCGGCAATGAATTTCCAGCTGGAATTCCTATAGGAGAGGTGATTGACTATCGTTCGCAGAAAGGAACAAATACCCAACAATTAATAATTAAACCCTTTAATAAATTAAGTGAAGTTTCGGAGGGTTTTATCGTTTTATTTAGCTCAGATACCAATTTAGTACAATTAAATAACGATTTTAACCTACTATTTGAATGAATTTCAATTGGACTAAATATCTACTCGGTGGTCTGACTATTATTTTTTTAGATCAAATTCTACTCCAACATCTATCTCTTTGGGGAATACAGTTCGATGCGGTATTACTTTTTTTAGTATGGACCATACCGCTACTTAAAAAGACAGAAGCTATTTACATTTATGGCTCGCTTGCTCTTCTTCAAGACGCACTCTACGATTCATGGGGGCTTATGCTTTTTAGCAAAACCCTAATTGTACTCTTGTTTTATAATTTTATGCTGGAACGCAACCAAGGGAATATATTTTCTTCTCAGTTTGCGGTATTTACCTTAATCATTGCCCTAACTCATAACACCTCTTACTACTTGTTGTCAATGATAGCTGGAAGCTATGCAAGTGGGTTGTGGCCTTTTACTCTTGTAATGCTGAGGGCAGTTTATACGGCCCTACTGTCTTATGCTCTTCATAAAATAGCTAAGTCATAATGCGATGAGCGACATTATAAACCAATATAGAACCCAAATTTCACTACGTGTAATGCAGGTATTATTTGTAACACTTTGCTTGGTTGTTTTGGGAAGAGTTTACTATTTACAGGTTATTGAATATGAAAAATATTCGCTACAAGGTGAGAGGAATTCTATACGTCAAGAAATTATTCCACCCGCCCGAGGGCTTATTTATGATAGAAAAGGAGAACTTTTAGTATCCAATGAACCTATTTTCACATTGACTATAAACCCAGCAACCTACGATACCACAAATAATGAACTACTTGCTGAACTACTGGATGTAAATGTATCTGAAATAAAAGAACAGGTTGCGACCGCACGGCGATATTCTTGGTACAGGAGTTCTCCCCTATTGTCGGATATCGACTTTACTCGATTCTCCATAATCCAGCAAAATTTATGGCAGCTACCTGGCATTGGTCATCAACTTGAAAGTAAACGCACCTATACGGATAAAATCAATGCTTCTCATATTTTTGGTTACCTCAGAGAAGCTGATATCCAAGATTTTGAAACTAATACCTCATTATACCTAGGGGATAAAATAGGGAAAAGTGGCCTTGAGTTAATATATGAAGACCATCTTAGAGGTGAATCAGGTATAGAATTCAAAAGGGTAAATGCATACGGACAATACTTAGGTTCATTTCTGGTTGAAAATGAAGGCACTAATCCCATTGAAGGGGCCAATATTATCACCACCATTGACGCTGATTTACAAGCATACGCTGAAGACCTTATGATTGATAAAACTGGGGCCATTATTGTGATGGACCCAAATACTGGGGCCATTTTAGCTATGGTGAGCTCTCCTAGTTATCAGGTTGAGCGTCTTGCAGGTCGACTTGACAGAGCCTATTGGGCTGAAATTAACACTGATTCAACTAGCCCACTCTATAACAGAGCTGTATCTAGCCGGCAGCCACCTGGTTCTACCTTTAAGCCATTAATGGGACTAATTGGCTTAGAGGAAGGACTGATTACCCCATCGACAAATATTCCGAATACGGGCGGGTATCAACGTGGAAGATTATATCGTGATATAGCCCCAAAAGGTGATTATAATTTGGAGAAAGCCATAACCTATTCATCCAATACCTATTTCTTTAAATTAATGGATGACATTGCAAGTTCGGGTCGATTAAATATTTGGAGTGAGCGAGTGAAAGATTTTGGTCTTGGAGTAGATCTAGAAATTGATTTACCTAGCGCAACCACGGGAATAGTCCCTGATAGTGCATTTTTGGACCGATGGTTTGGAGTCAAAAAATGGGGGATTGGTGATTTAATTAATCTTGGAATTGGTCAAGGGGTAATGTCCGTTTCACCACTTCAAATTGCCACTATGACAAGTTCTATTGCAAATGGAGGTTATAGAATTAGTCCTCATCTTGTAAAACAACTTGAAACCCCCTACTCCACAATTTACCCCAATAAAAATGAGCCACTCAAGATTGATTGGGTCCAAAAACAACATCTGGATTTAGTGAAAAAAGGTATGCGAGGAGTCGTTCAAGAAGGAAGTGGTAGATTCTTTGTCAATAATAACTCTATAGCCATTGCAGGCAAAACCGGAACCGCTCAAAACCCACACGGATACTCTCATGGATGGTTTACTTCTTTTGCACCTTTTGAAAAGCCCGAAATAGTGGTAACTGTTTTTTTGGAAAATGCTGGTTTTGCCACCAATTCAGCTACGCCAATTGCCCGCTTATTACATGAATATTACTTGCGCGGCACCTATAATGATTATGTGTATAATTATGTAAAGAATTGGGAACCCAGAGAAGATAATTCTAATCAAATTGATGAATAATATATGGCTTCCATTCAAAAAGATTTAGATTGGGCGAGCGTCTTGCTATGGATTGGATTAAGTATCATAGGACTCATTGCCATTTACAGTGCGACTCAAGGTCCTATATCTGAATTTCTTCCTTCATTCATTCAAAATAATTTCTGGAAGCAACTTTTATTTGTTGGCCTTTCAGTGGGCTTACTCTTTTCGATTCAATTCATTAACCCATCTATCTTTAAGAATTTTTCTTACTTAGCCTATGCCGCTTCCCTTTTATTAATGATATATACCTTATTTTTTGGTCAAGAGATTAATGGGGCTAGAAGTTGGTTGCGATTTGGTGGATTTGGATTGCAGTCGAGTGAGTTTATGAAAATTACCACCATACTAGCAGCAGCAAACTACCTGACCTCAAGAAGGAATATTGCTACTGAGCAGATTCGATATGCCTTAGTTAGTTTCTTATTAATTTTTATACCTACACTCTTGGTAATAGCTCAAAATGATTTTGGTACTGCAATAATATTTATAGCCCTAATTCCCGTAATCTTATTTTGGTCAGGCTTACCCTATGGGGTAGCATTGCTTATGATAAGCCCTGCAATCATTCTTTACTTGAGTGTATTTAATTGGGTATATGGTCTTATTGCTATGGGAGTTATTACTGCTGGAGTTCTTTTTTTACAGCGATCTAAATGGCTTACCATCCTTTCTGTAATTATGGGTTCTACAACGGTGGTTGTGGTACAATTAGCTCTCACAAAAATACTTCAACCACATCAAGTTGCACGAGTAATTGCTTTTACTAATCCCTCATATGACCCAACAGGAGCCGGATGGAATATCATACAGGCAAAGATAGCTATTGGTTCGGGTGGTTGGTCTGGTAAAGGGTTTCTTGAAGGGACCCAAACTCAATTACGCTTTTTACCGGAACAGTGGACCGACTTTATTTTTTGTGTGGTTGGAGAAGAATTTGGTTTCTTGGGAGCTTCATTACTCATCATAGTTTTCATGCTTTTCATACTTCGCTTGTTACAGATATCAATTAACCATAAAAACCCCTTTGCTCAATTGGTAACACTAAGTGTGGCCGCAGTATATTTCGTGCACTTTTTCATTAATATTGGAAGTGCTACAGCACTATTACCCATCATAGGTATACCTTTGCCGTTTATTAGTTATGGTGGATCTGCATTTATCGCTAATACTCTTATGCTCGCGATTTGTCTAAATATGGATTTATATAAAAGAGAATTTAGTATTTACAGCTAATGAGTGAGTTTGGGCTGGATAAGAGACCTATCAACCAGTGCAAATTATTCATACGTGTTGTAATCATAGCTTGGGGGAGCGAGCCTTCGTAGTTCCTAAACTAAAACTAGTTCGATGGTATGAACTGTACCCAAATTTCTTGAGGGCCTGTTTATGAGTTTTAGTTGGATACCCAACATTATTATTCCAACCATATTCCGGGTACTCTTGGTGTAAGCTCCGCATAAGCTCATCTCTGTACACCTTGGCAATTATTGAAGCAGCACCAATAGAAGCGCTTTTACTATCACCTTTGATAATGCACTGATGTGGAAGTAGTGTTGGGACATAACGGTTACCGTCTATCAATAAATAATCTGGATTGGCATCTTTAGATTCTGCACAGTTATTCATGGTTTCTAAACTAGCCCAAAGTATGTTAAGTCGATTTATCATTGCTAGATCGCCCTCATGTACCACCCAATAAAGGGCCTTTTTTTTAATTTCATCACATAGGCGTCTACGTTCTAAAATGGATAACATTTTACTATCCATAATTCCCTCTATGGGTGTATTTGGATCTAAAATAACCCCTGCTGCAACTACTGGCCCAGCCAAGCAACCTCTACCCACTTCATCTAGGCCCATAATTCTATTGAAGCCTTCTTCCCATAGCCTTCGTTCAATTTCAAGTTTACTCATTAGACCATGAAATAAGATACATGTGAAAAAATATCAGCCTAACCGAATTTATTAGGAACGAGTTAGAAATCATAAATGGTTGTCAATATATGAATTATAAATATACCCATTGGAAACAAGTAAAACCTATTTCGGGTAAGAACCCATTTGATACCTTATTGGATCTGTTTCAGCAGCTACTTACCATAGCCAGTGGTGACGTATCCCAATCACTAAAGTGGTTAACAAATTTAGATAAAGAGTATGAAATAACTGATAGCTTTGAGGAAGAATATAGTATAGCCGATTTCATTCAAGATTTAATCGATAAGGGATACATAAATCAGGATGATGATACAAACACCATGATCATTACTCCTAAGACCGAAAAAAGTCTTCGTGATCGTTCATTAAATGAAATATTTAGCAGTTTACGAAAAGGTGGACCCGGTGATCATAAAACAAATTTTAATGGCGCCGGAGTAGAGCGTCAGTCAGAAACCCGTCCATGGAATGGTCATGAAGAGCTTGTTAATCTTGATAACACAGGCACCATGATCAATATGCTAAAACACAGTAGTATAGATGCGCTAAATTTATCAGAGGACGATCTTCAGGTATATGAAACAGATTATCATACACAAGTTTCAACCGTACTTTTAATCGATCTCAGCCATTCAATGATATTATATGGTGAAGATCGAATTACTCCTGCAAAAAAAGTTGCGATGGCTCTCTCAGAGTTAATTATGCGAAGTTACTCTAAGGATACATTAGACATTGTGGCTTTTGGAAATGAGGCATGGCATATATCAGTAAAGGATTTACCCTATTTAAAAGTAGGACCCTACCATACAAATACAAAGCAGGGTTTGGAAGTAGCCCGTCATATACTACAGCGCAAGAAATTTGCTAACAAGCAAATATTCATGATTACAGACGGAAAACCTTCATGCATGTTTGAAGGTGGCAAACTTTATAAAAACAGCTTCGGATTAGACCGGAAAATTGTAAATAAAGTATTGGATGAGGCGGTAAAATGTAGAAGGGAGAAAATTACTATTACTACCTTTATGATTGCATCGGATCCTTATCTACAACATTTTGTCCGTGAAATGACCGAAGCAAACAAAGGTAAGGCTTATTTCTCCAGCTTGGATAATTTAGGTGGTTTTATTTTTGAGGACTATATCAAAAACAGAAAACGCCGAGTGCAATAATTTTCCACTCAGCGTTTTTATAAATTCAGACTTAAAAATAGAATCTTACCTGTTCACTAATAAAACTGCAAGCAGATCTTTTCAGGTATTTGTTTTGTACGTATCTAAATGTTTAGAGTTAGTTAAACATACCGAGTTCTTCCATAACGGGCTGAGTGATATCAAACTTGCTTCTGAAATCCTCAGAAGCATACAAGATGATCATATCACCTGAACTTGTGGTTGTATTCAAAACGTAAGATAACCCTTGATTTCGCGCAACCGTTTCAATTGCAGCGCCGATTTGCTCGAGTAACGGCCCTACTAGTTCGTCTCTACGCTGTGCAAGTTCTTGTTCAGCTACCCCTTGAGCTTGTAAGAGCTCTTGTTGCAATTGACCTAAGCGCGCTTCTTCTTGTTGCTGTGCCTCAGGAGAAATCACACCCACTTTCTGTTGGTATTCTGCAACTTGTGTTTGGAAATCTTGTTCTAAGGTTGACAATTCTTGTTGCTTACGAGCGGTGAAATTTTGCAGTCTTTGTTGGACTGCACGCATTTCAGGCATGTTAGCTAAAATTGATTGCGGATTCACGTATCCGATTTTCAATTCTGAATTGTTTGTCTGCGCCTGAGCTTGGTAATTGATGACCATACTCAGGAATAAAATAACTGCAATACGTAACGTTCGCATGTGGATAGATTAATTTAATTGATATTAATTTTCAGTATCGTTTCCAGAAGTAATCATACGAGAGAGCACTTCTTGGGTAATATTAAGTTCTTCAGAGCTAAAAAATACTATAGCATCACCGTAGGAGGTAGCTTCATTAAGTATTAAATCAAGACCTTTCTCCTCAGCCACTTCAGCCATTATTTGATCCATTTTTTCTATAATAGGTTGAAGCATCAGCGCTCTTTTTTGAGTAATCTCATTAAGATAGTTTTCTCTTTCTTCTTGAAGTTGTTGGTCACGCGCCAAGAGATCTTCTTCCCTTGTTACCCGTGCTTCTTCATTAAGCATACTCCTTGCTTCTTCATATGCAGTAAAATCTTGCTGAAGTTGGTTGGCCTTAGCCATTAGTTCGGCATCTCTATCTTGAACAAGTTGTTCAATTTGTTGGTCGACAAAGGCAACTTCATCCAACTGGGCTAACACCACAGATGGATTCATGTAGCCAATTTTCACTTGAGCTTGAAGGCCGGTCGTAAATAGGAATATCCAAAAGAAAGCGGATAGTAAATAGGTTTGTTTCATAGTCGTTTTAAATGTGAATAAAAAAATACCGTAATTTTTGCTTAATTACCTACTCTTATTTCTGCATCAATTATCCAAATCAATTCCTAATTCGAACAGGATATCAGAGGTAATATCAAATTCGGCTCTTGCGTAAATCATATAAATGTCACCACTTCGATCAAAGATATAATCATATCCTTTTTCTAGTGCGACCGTTCTAGCTGCACTAAAGACTTTTCGTTGTATGGGTTCTAAAAGATCGCTTTGTTGCTGAAAATATTCGCCTGTTGGACCAAATTTTTGTTGGAGAAAAGCCTGGTGTTGTTTTTTCTTTTGTTCGATTTCCGCTAGTTTCTGACTGCGAATTTCTTCTGTGTATAATATTTCTTTCGCTTGATAGTCTTCTTCTAAAGTGGTCACTTCCTCTAACATCTCTTGTGCTTCTTGTTGCCAACCACTGCTCAATAGTTGTAAGCGTTGTTCAATACCAGCGTACTCAGGTAGTTGCGCAACCACTAGATCAGACTCAAAATAACCAATCTTTTGATCTTGAGCATTTATTTCGCCACTTAGGACTAATACTAGTGCGCAATTAAGTAGAAGAAAAGTTGAAGCGAATTTCAAGGTCATATAATAGCTGTGTTTACTCATATAGAGGGCTAAAATGGTGCACCAATATTAAACAAAAATTCCCATTCTCCTGCAAGCGTATTCGTTCCTTCTATTCCGTCTAATCGGTAGCCATAACTCAGATCGACTAGTCCTAGCACTGGTAAATACAATCGTGTTCCAATACCAATCGCACGCTTTACATTAAATGGATCAAAAGTGGCAAAATCATTGAATGCATTTGCCGCATCATAAAATCCATAGGGTATAAGCTGCAATTGTTCATTGCTAACGGCTGGATATCTTAATTCAAGTGAGTATTTGTTGTAGACCCGTCCGCCCACTTGACGTCCATCAATAATCGGAGCAATACTCCCATCATTACCACCAGGATATCCCCGTAAATCGATGTTATCATACAAGAAACTTTGCCGCTGCTGGAGTTGCGTACCACCAACTAGAAACCGCTGGAAATTCGACCGCCTATCATTTGTGAAGAAGCCAATAAAGCCAAAATTAACCTGACTAGTCAGTACCAACTTTTCGACGATGGGAATGTGGTATTGATAGTCAGTTTTGATCTTGTAATATTCGGAAAGGCCTGGCAACGGTGGGGCTACTTCGAAGGATAGACCCAATTTCGAACCAGTATTCGGGGAGATAAAGTTGTCAAGAGAATTACGCTCAAAAGTCTGGTTAATTGAGATGATAGAAGAAGTACCAGCCGATAAAAAGGATGTAGTACCCTGTACATCATACAGTTGGTACCCTAGAGCCGTTCTGCTCGAAAAGTAATCATCCGGCCAGCGCAATCGTTTTCCAAGTGATACAGAGGATGAAAAGAGGCGGTTTTTTTCAGAGAAGCCCCGATACTGGATAAAATTGTATGAAAGGTTGACCCCGAGTGAGGTAGGCTTTCCATTTAACCAAGGCTCGACAAATCCAAAACTATAGCTTTGAAAGCCCGTTCCGGTTACTTGAACCCCTAATGAGAGATTTTGTCCATCACCTGATGGAAATGGTGTAAAATCGCCTGCTAAAGCTCTCTGTAAGGAAAAGTTGTTAAAGTTTAGCCGAGCAGAGATTAGTGCTCCGATGGCGCGTCCCCCATATCCACCAGAGAACTCAAAGTTTGAGGTACTCGCAGATTCATCAACCTGGAAAGAAACATCAACTTCTTTATTTTGAGGTATGGGTTGCACATCTGGGGTGATATTTTGTGGATCAAAAAATCCAAGGGTACTAAGTTCACGTACCGACCGGACAATAGCTTCACGACTGTATGTGGCACCGGGGATTGTGCGTAAGGTTCTTCGAACAACGTCGTCATGAGTTTGTGTATTCCCACTAAATGATACCCTACGGATAGTGGCAATTTCATCCTCATAAATGTCAAAGTGTATATCTAATGAATCTTCTCCGATCTTTGAAATCGTTGGGATGGCCTGAAAGAATAGGTATCCAATATTTTGATATAAACTATTTATATCTGTGGAGGTTTTGTTGAAGTTCAAGTTTTCATCGTAGAGCGTTTGGTTAAATACGTCTCCTTTTTCAAAACCTAATGATTGGGTTAATTGGGCGTCGGTGTATACGGTATTTCCATCCCAGTTTATATCACGAACTTTGTATTGTGGGCCTTCATAAAGGGTAAAGGCCAGTCGTAAACCTTGTTCGCCATCGCCAAAATCATCTACCCACAAACTATCTGAAACAATTCTTGCATCTACATGACCTTCTTGCTGGAAGTGAGTCATCAGATTAGTCACCCCCTCATCAAATTCTTCCTGTTTATAGAGTTTTTTGGATAAAAATTTCCACCAAGCGTCTTCCTTTATTGGCTTTATTACCTTTAATAATTCTTTCTCGGTGAAACGATCTAGACCGGTAAACTGAATGTCCTCAATTTCTAATTTCCCCCCCTTATTTACATCGAAATACAAAATAGATCTATTTTCAATTTCTTCCGAAGCCTCTACCCGTGAAAAAACCTCGGTTCCCCACAAACCTTTTTCTTTAAAAAATCGAATAATGGTTCGCTTAGCTTGTTCTAGATTGGCATCTGTAATTGCTGCGCCTTGAACCAAGCTTATTAGATCCTCTAAGTCGCGGGCCTCTGATTTTTTCACCCCTTCAATCTTATATTCTAGCATTCGAGGCTGTTCGATTACTTGTATAAAAATTTCCAAGCTGGTTAGAGTCTGGTTTTCAATAAACACTTTGACATCCGAAAATAAACCTACTCGAAATAACCGGTTAATGGCTTCAGGTATATCGTCTCCTGGATGAGTAATCACCTTTCCTTCAACCAATCCGCTGGTATTGATGATGAATTGCGTTCGAGTGTTCTGATTACCCTGAACTCGAACCTGTGATATTCGATATTCCTCGGGGGTCTCTAATGTAGGGTCGGTTATTTCTATTTGTTGTGCTTTGACTAAATCGGTACTGCTAAATAGCACCAGTGAAACGAGCACGAATACATATCTTGTAGTATGCATAGAAAGAATGCTTGGGGTCTTTGAAATCTTGATAAACAACTTATATTACTTAAAACTGATATTTTTTTATTTGGTAACGAACTAATTATTTATTTCGTCTTTATTTTTTTTGCGCACTTTCCCAAATCTTCGATCTCTTTTTTGGAATGAATGTATCGCCTCGTACAATTCATTTCGTCTAAAATCTGGCCAATATAATTCCGTTATATACAACTCTGAATAAGCCAATTGCCATAATAAAAAGTTACTGATTCGATATTCACCGCTTGTTCTGATAATTAAATCAGGATCAGGTATACTAGCAGTCGAAAGATGATCCCCAATCATTTGATCGTTAATTAAATTGGGAGCCAATCTACCTTGTTCTACATGATGAGCAATTTTCTTTACCGCCTCAGTAATATCCCATCGCCCCGAATAACTAAGGGCGAGACAAAGCTCTAATCCAGTATTATCCTGAGTTAAAGATATGGCTTCATCCAACTCTTTAATACAATCATCAGGGAATCGATCCATCTGACCGATGGTAACCAAACGTATGTTGTTTCGGTGTAAGTTGTCAGCTTCTTTTCTAAGTGAAGAAACCAATAATCGCATTAATCCACGAACCTCAGCACTAGGTCTACCCCAGTTTTCAGTTGAAAAAGCATATAACGTCAGATACTTTACTCCAAGCTGAGCACAGGCCTCTGTGATGTCTCGTACAGAATCGACACCTACCTTGTGCCCAAAAAGCCTAATGTTCCCTTTGCTTTGAGCCCAGCGTCCATTACCATCCATTATGATTGCAATATGTTCTGGTATGACGCCTGAATCGGTTAAATCTTTCTGCCGATTCTTGTCTTCCTGGGTCTGTTTATTTTTTGTGAGACTGAGCTCTTTCAAAGGGACAATGATTGATTTGTTTCAATTTAGCAAATTAGAGCTTTATTAAAGCTTATTCAAGAAAAAAGCACTTAAATTATACCCCTCATAAACCGCTGTTCTTTTTATTTAGACTTCTTATTTCTATCAAAAACCATTGCTGCTATTCGCAATAGACCTTCCCCTTTCACTAAAAGCAAGCTAATTTAGTGAATTAAGTTAAGCTTAGGCTAGGCTACGTCGAAGAGCTATCATTTCAAGTAGGGCTAATGCAGCCTCGGAACCCTTATTTCCTTTGTCCCCTACTCTATCCAAGGCTTGTTGAACATCATCAGTTGTAAGTACTCCAAAGGCAACTGGCGTTGAAAAACGCAGATTCAAGTCTAGAACGCCTCGATTTACCGCATCACAAACATATTCAAAATGGGGTGTGCCTCCACGAATTACAACCCCTAGAGCAATTATACCGTCATAATGTTCAGTTTGCAGTAACCATTGTGCCGTAAGTGGAATTTCATAGCTACCTGGACATCGTACCACGGTAATAGATTCTTGAGCTACACCGTTGGCTTCTAACGTAGATATTGCTCCCTCCAACATGGTTTCAGTGATCATAGAATTCCATCTTGATACTATTATTCCTATGGTTGCATCCTTAATTTCTGTGGATTCCGAAATTTCGCGAATCCCTATTTTTTTACTCATAATCGGTACTTATTTTTTGGGCATTAATACTTTTCTTTGCTCGGTCATCGCCTTCATTTTTACTACGTTATTGTAGGAAGTTGCGATGGTCCCAATGGGCGTATAACCATAATCAGGATGTCCATGATAGTCACTTCCACCCGTTTGAAGTAGGTTATATTTTTGGGCCCATTTTACATAGTAATTATGCTGCTGATACGAATGGCTGGGATGTATGCATTCAATCCCATCTATGCCTAGCATTCGAATTTCCTCGAGTTCTTGCAGAGTGAACAAGTTCGCAGGGTGGGCTAACACAACTGCTCCGCCTGCTCTGTGCACCATTGAAATTAGGGAGCTAGCATCTAAAAAATAGTCCTGCCTTGTTTCCTTATGGGCCGCCACCAAGTATTTTTGGAAAGCCTCCATCGAATTGGCTACATAATTTTTTTCTACGAGTAGCCTGGCTAAATGGGGGCGTGCCAGCGTGGCGTGTTTAGAAATTGCTTGAACCTCTTGAAAATCTATCTCAATATTATTGTTATTAAGCCATTCTATCATCCTTTTCATTCGGCGTCTACGTTGAATAGAACAGGCCGTTAGATATTTCAATAATTCCTTATGCTCAGGGTCAAAATAATATCCTAGCAGGTGAATGTCTTTATCATTATAGGTGGCCGTAAATTCTGCACCTGAAATTAACTCAATGGCTAATTGCTCTGATTTTAATAGCTCTATCCCATTTAAATAGCCTTTAATGGTGTCATGGTCAGTAATTGAAATAGCTTTCAACCCTTTAGATACTGCCAAATTGATCACCTCGGAAGGACTTATTTTCCCATCAGAATAGGTGGTATGAATATGTAAATCGGCTTTTGCGGCCATATATTAATTCACTATGGAGTAATAATCTTCTGGCTCGGCAAGAAGTTCTAAACCCGATATCACTGCTGGATCATAGGCTAAACTTGCTCTTTTCCAGGCTTGGTTACCCTGATAGAAACGGATTAACTCTAAGCCCAAAATTTGCTCAATTTCTGTCTGTTTTTCATCTAAGTTAGCCTTAGCTGCATTATAAATATGATCGTTAATTCGCTGTAAAGATTCATAGGTTATACCATTAATCCCGTTGTTTCTTTGCAGACTATGACCTAAAGAATCTGTCAATGATAACATCTTATTCCATTTCTGCAACCGAGTGGGGTCAAATCCTTCCATAAACCGTTTGGTCAGCTTCCCAATAAGCTCATCATCTATTGTAACGGGTATGGGTAACTCTACTTGCTGTACAAAATCACTCACCAATCCCAAACGTAGCAGTTCTAACTGAAAGGGGCTGAGTAGTTCGGTGAGCTTCTGAAGATCAGGTTCAATACCCCTTCCCCCACGGACTACTCTACCATTTTTGGTTTGGTATTCTGCCTCATCTCCTAGCTGAATGGACGTATTATTTGATCCATGGGTATATTCAAGACTCTGGATACTCCTACCAGAAGGGATAAAATATCTAGATATAGTGTATTTCATAGAATTGTTATAGGGCAAAGGTTTGACTATTTGTACTAAGCCCTTACCAAAACTACGCTCCCCAATGACAACTCCTCTATCTAAATCCTGAACCACTCCTGATAAAATCTCACTCGCACTTGCACTACCTTGATCAATTAGAACAACCAACGGACCCGTATAACCAGGATTTTCGCGAGTAATGTATCGTGCGTTATATTCATCTAACCTTCCTAGAGTTTCAACCACGGTTATATCAGGATTTACCAAAAAATCTAACATTTGAACCGATTCTTGTAATAGTCCACCAGGATTCCCTCGTAAATCTAAAATAAGTCCATCTAGCTCCGATTCACCTATAATTATCTGTAATGCTTGCCTGAATTCGGCATTTACACCTTGCCCAAATTCATTAATTTGGAGGTAGGCAATCCCCTGATTAGGCTTCATTACGGTGGAGTCCATGAATAATAATTCTTGGGATTCCGCATTCAACTCAATGATCGGCCGTCCTTCTAAATCAAGTAAAGCGGCATATCCTAAACTCTTTGGCTCAAATTTGGCGCGATACAGTTGCAGCTTATCAACAGTAGCGTTCTGAGTTTCTATCACAAGGCTAACCTTGGATCCAATCTCACCCATAAATAAGCTTTTTATTTCATCGGTCTCAAGAGTTTCAGTGGATAACCCGTCAACGGATTGAATAATATCACCAGTACGTATACCTGACCTTTGAGCTGGACTGCCATCAATTACACCTACAACAATTGCTTTATCTTCCTTCTTCTCGATTTGAATTCCTATACCAGAAAAATTACTTCTACTTAAGATTTCTGCTTGCTCATTACTACTCACATCGAAATAATTGGTATAAGGATCGAGACTATTAAACATCGCACTGAGTCCAACACCCATAAGTTCCAGTGGATCTACCTCGTCAGCATATTCAACCACAATAAAACTAAATGCCTCAGAGAAGATTTCCAGACTTTGTTTTATTCGGAAAAAAAGATCTCTTGGCTGGTAGGCTACCGAAGAAATACCCAAAAGAAACAGAAGTGCAAAAAGTAGTGTTTTACGCCCATGACCTGGCTTTCTGATGGGGGATTTGCTCATTATTATCGAACTTTTAGTACTTGACCGACATAAATTATTGAGCCTGCTATATCATTTAGCTCTCGTAACTGCGAGGTGGATATCCCAAAACTACGGGCGATGGCTATCAATGTATCATTACGCTTTACCACATAGGTAGAGGCATCTTCTTCTCCAAAGATATTCTCCCCCGCTTTTTGGCGACGTTCTAAATCTTGTTTCTCGTTAAAGCTTAAGCTGTTTATCGCTTTATAATGTTCTTCTTTATTGTTTGATACATACAAGGTCAAGTTTTGCCCTACCCTAATAGTATTACCTATTCCGTTCCAGCTTCTTATTTGCCAAGCACGCACATCATGCCATTCGGCAATATGACCGATAGTATCACCCGTTTTTACCTTATATAACAGCTTAACCGAGTTGGCTGGAATGGAACTATTCGATGAACTTGACCTAGTAGTCACCGTACCACTACGTTGATTGGTGGGACGATTAACGGACAACTGATCAACCGATCCTGCTGGAAGTGGCACAGCTATTAGCTGACCAGGATAAATTACATTGGATAGATTATCATTACTTGCATATATACCACTAACGGTTGTTCCATATTTTCGAGCAATTAATCCAATGGATTCGCCGCTTTGCACAGTATGCATCGTAATACTTTGATTTTGATTCTCTCGAGGTAAACTATCATAAATAGCCAATAAATCATCTGCCTTCCCAACCGGCACTTTTAAGGCATATTTGGTACCTGGAGGCGTTGCCCATCGCAAAAGTTCTGGATTATATCCCTTTAGCGTTTCTGTGGATACACCCATAGCTTCTGCCAATATTTCTAGTGACATAAGACCATCAACCTCAACGGTTTCATAAGAGTAAGGATCTTTTCCATAGTTGGTTTGAAACCCAAACTCCTCAGGACTCAAATTGATCATGGTGGTAGCAATAAAGCCCGGTACATAGCCTCTGGTTTCACGGGGCAAATAAGGATAGGCTGCCCAGTAATCTTTAACTCCCCCCGCACGATTTATCGCCCTATTCAAGCCACGTGGACTAATATTATAATTCGCCATGGCTAGATGCCAATCTCCCCAAACATTGTATAAGTCCTTAAGATGCCGTGCTGCAGCTCTGGTCGCTTTTTCAGGATCTCTTCGTTCATCTACCCACCAATTAATTTCAATTCCATAAACCCGGGCGGTAGCTGCAATAAACTGCCACATTCCCACTGCTGAGGCCCAACTTCTGGCGGTAGGATTAAGCCCACTTTCAATAAATGCTAGATAAACTAATTCCTCCGGCATTCCTTCTTCTCGAAAGATTTCCAACATCATAGGTTTGTATACCTCCGCCCTCTCTCTCCACTTTTCCATCACATCTGGCCTTCTTAGCGTGTAATAAACCAAGTGTCGATTGACCTGTGCATTCTGCAAAAGAGGCACGGATGTTTTGAAGAGTTCGGTGTCTTTGGGAAAACTAAAATCCTCTGCCAAGGTATTTTCATCTTCTAGAAAGTCTTCTTGAATGGCAAAGATTTCACCTTGTACCTGATCTTCCTCTTCCGTTATCCCATAAAAAGCTCGATACTCACCCACTACTGCTCTTGAAAGTTGAGCAAAGCGTGTATTACTTCTAATTTCTGGATACTCATCTAACATATCCTGCGAAGCCGTCAACGATGCGTTAATTAGACGTTCTGCTTCTACGGGTTCATTGTTTACCTGTGCCTTTAAAGCCTGTACATGTGTCGAATATATATTGGCTATTCGAAGCATCATATCCCGTTCAAAACTGTCCAGCTGTAGCTCCATAGGTATCAATTCTGTTGTGTCACCAGCTGCAACATCTGTGGAGAACAAAGACCAAGCCTGCATGGGATTATGATAAGGGAGATATTTGGTTTTTATCTCTTGGTATTCAACTGTTGGAGGTGCATCCTGAGCCAAAAGATTAGGTGAAACACCCAGCCATAGCATTGAAACCAGCATAGCCACGGAAAAAAAGAGTGTCTTAATTTTTAGCTTAGATGTAGAAAATGTCAACCTTGCATGCCTATCTGTTGAATGTGTACCCGCAGAATGTTGGTGCATAATGAGCAAATGATCAGATAATAGGGTAATAAATATACATACTTTCAATATACTAAAATTCTCAAAAAGGACGAGTCAACCTGAAGCGGGTCCACTGCTGTACTAATGGTCGCCTACGCCCCACCCCAAAAGCTACATCCGAAACTTTTAATCCCGGAGCCGATTGATATCGCTTAAATTCACTCAAATCTACTTTTCTGAGAATATCTTGCACTAATCCCACATCAAAACCCAATTGAACCAGGTCTGAGAGATCCTTTCCCTTCTCGATATACTCTTTAAGTATTGCGTCTAAGGTGGCATAATCTGGTAAACTATCGGAATCTTTTTGATCGGGACGTAATTCAGCCGAGGGTGCTTTCGTCAGAATAGCTGATGGAATTACTTCTCTTTGGTAATAATATTCATTCATCCATGCCGCAAGTGCATAGACTTCGGACTTATACAAATCCGAAATGACCCCTAGTGCACCATTCATATCCCCATATAATGTACAGTACCCAACAGCATATTCGGATTTATTGCCCGTGTTTAATACTACCGAACCAAATTTGTTAGCCCATGCCATTAAAATAGATCCTCTGATCCTACTTTGAATATTTTCCTCGGCAAGTCCAAATGCTGTGTCTTTAAAATAAGGCTCCATACTGCTGTTAAAGGCTTTAATCATTTGCTTAATGGGAACCTGATGGCATTCGATGCCTAGTGAGGATGCTAACTGTAATGAATCAGCTACACTACCCTGTGAGGAGTATTCAGACGGCATGGTTATACCAACAACCGCCTCTTTACCTAGTGCTTCCACCGCTAAGGCGGCAACTAGGGCCGAGTCTATACCTCCACTTAGGCCTAAACAAACCTTCCTAGGCAACCTACTTTTGTCCAAGTAATCGCGTATTCCTAGTCTTAGTGCTTCAAAAATAAAGGCCTCGTCCAATGCTTCCGATGTATCCTCGGTTCCGGACTCATGGGTTAGATTTTTGCTACGTTCAGCTTTAACCTGTTTCAATCGAAATCCATAACTACTTTTACTGCATTCTACATCAAAAAAATCTTCCCTGAAACGAGCGGCCCTTTTTATGTGATTCCCTGATGCATCTATGGCTAATGAATCCCCGTCGAAAATAAGTTCCGTTTGTGCCCCTACCTGATTTACATATAATAACGGAGATTGAAATTCTTTGCAGCGTCTGGCTAACATATCGGCACGCTCATTTATTTTCCCACGTGTGAATGGAGATGCCGATATATTAACCATGATCTCCGCTCCCTGTTGATGTAACTGCTCTAAAGGATTGACATGATAACGCATATAGGAATTATCATTCTGCCAAATATCTTCACATACACTTACACCCCATTTGATCCCGAATAATTCAATGGGTTCCACCAACGTTGCTGGTTCGAAATACCTCACATCATCAAATACGTCATAATTAGGTAGAAGTGATTTGTGTTGTATGCCAATCAATTTACGATTTGAGACTACAAAGGCTGAATTATAACATGGCCTTCCCAATTGCTTATTCGGGCTAATAGTTCCAAATATCAATGCGATTTCAGAACATTGATCTATAATGGTTTCATTTGCTTTATAAATCGTATCTCTGAATTCGGGGAGATTTAATAAATCCATAGGTGAATATCCACAAACGGCTAATTCGGGCAAAATTAACAGCTCTACGCCTTGTTCCCGGGCACGCTCTATTTGACTAAAAATACGACTCGTATTCCCTTGGATATCACCTACTGTGGGGTTTAGCTGGGCTAATCTAACACGCATAAAATTTACATCATGAATTTTGGCAGGCTCGTTGCTTGACCCATGTAATCTTATTTAACCAATAACATGGATCTGCTTTGCACCTGATCGTTCACACGTAACGTATAAAAATACATCCCAGAAGCCCAATTGTCTGCTTCTACTTTATATTGATAACTTCCGGATGTTATATAACCGTAATTTATTTTGGTGAGTTCACGTCCCATAATATCAACTACCTGTAATTCCACATTGGCAGGAGTTTGTATTTCAAACCCAATAGTCGTACTTGGATTAAATGGATTAGGATAATTAGGATATAAAATAAATCCCATCTCATGTTTATCGAACTCAGAATCAATCTCAGTATTGGTTGGGGTTCCATATTGAAATCGCGTCCAAACAGGATAATGATCGGAGGTTTCACTGAGGTAGTTACCAATGTAGTTGGGATTTTCCACTCGCTGTGTTCCTTCTAACCACTCGTCTTCTAGCTCTGAACTTATTAGAATATGATCCAGCATAGAAAACCGGGAATAAGATGTATAGCCGTTTACTTCTAAACTCTTAGTCAGAATACTGTATTCGGAGTCATCATCAAAATTTTTATAAGGAGAGGCTAAATTGTTATAAGTAGATTGCAGTATTTCGTCATTAAAATCACCCAAAACCATCACATTAGCACTTCTTCGCTGATTATCCAAAAAGACCTTAAGCTGTCTAGACGCATTAATTCGTTGTGTATAATCTGACTGTTCCCCAAATGCTTTGGCATGTATATTATATAGGTACATTTCTCTCGTTTCGCCGTTTATAGTGGCGTCAATAAACAGTTCAAAAGGGAACCTCCCTGCAGCCCAGTCAGAATAATTCATTCCATTAGAAATTAATTGGTCTTGGTATACCTTAATGGTTTCATCCTTATAGATATACGCCGTACGCTGTGTTTGATCAAAGTTGGCCAGTACCCCGCTATAGCCTTCAAGATTGGTCACTAAGGTCTCGAAAAGATTCGCATTAGAAATTTCTTGTAACGCATATAAATCCGCATCAATGGTTTCTATGAGGGTTTTAGCATTTTGCATTTGAAGGTTATCATCATCAGGGCCATTTGAAGCATCCCCAAACCACTCTACGTTCCAAGTGACTATATCTAATGTGTGATTTTTGGGTATGGTATCACTAGGAAAGCTAACGGCTTCTACACTTAAATCGGTAGTAAAACGAGGTAATATTTGATAAATGCCAGCAAACTGCCCCACAACTCCAATCATTTGAATGGGTTCGCTAGGACTCATTGCACCTACTAGCTCACTATCATTGTCGACCCGCATTTCAGCCGTAGAGGTAGGATCTGCAATCGAATAATTGGTATTTCCTTGGAAGGCACCTTGATGCTCAATAACCGTGTTAGGAATTTGCACAAGCTGAGCTTCCAAACTGCCTGAATTTACTTGTGCTAATGTGACCATCTTAGGATCCGGAATCTTCGATTCCACATTCAAAATTTCATAATTAATTGAATTATCACTATCAGTAGCTGAAATTTGTAATAAAAAATCAGCATCCTCTCCTGCTATGGGTCGAAAAACATTGAGAGGGCCCTCAACCACAATGGAGTCGCCAATAGTAGCTGCCTCATGCAAGGGTTCATGATAAACAGCCAAACCGGCTGTCCCATCTTGTAAATAAAGCGGGCCTCCAAACTCATTAGCTACCGTAACACGCCCTGCTATTCGAACTCGGGTTCCTAAGCTCAATCTACGTGCGTTGGAAATGGGGAGGACATCATCAGCCCCAAATGCCTGCGCACTCAAAGGTATACTAAGGGTAACCTGATTAGGATCGTTACTGCTTATGGTGAGTTCCCCAGAAAAACTTCCTACACTCTTCGGATTAAAATACACCAAAAACTCCGTGGTAGCTTTAAAAGCTAAGCTACTATCCTGGAGTTCACCCACGGAAAAATCGGTGCCCGTTACACTGACCGATTCTACTTTTAGGGTGGGTGTGCCCAAATTTGTTAGCTGCAATTGAACAGATTTGTTACCTCCCTGCACTGTTGGCTCAAATGAAATACCATTTTCTGCTGAAAGAACAACCCCATTCGCGGTAGCCTGAATCGTTTGAGTCTCGCTAGCCTCTACAAAATCGGTTATAATTACATCATCCAGATTAATGCGTCCGTCACCTGATTGTATCCACCGGAAACGAATTGGTCCGGAAACCCCGACTTCAATCTCAAATAATTCTAATTCTGAACCCGGTGAAACAACTTCGCCAATCGAAGTCCATGATCCACCCTGATCAATTGAATACGCTAACTGTAGTGAATTCCCGGTATTGGATCCATAATTTGCACTAACAAAACTCACCACATCTGCACCATCATTCTTATCAAATAACATAGTAACAGAGCCCGACTTACCGTTTCTCCGATCCATTCGAACGCCTTGTGAACCGTTGAATTTATCGTTACCCAAACTACCTAGTAGTGCGTCATTAAAATACCAGGTACCAGAAGATAGCTCGACATTAGAACCCGCATAAGACGTTTTTTCACCGTCCTCGAAATCTTCAGTTAACTGCGCACGTAAAGGAGTTGCTGTCCATATAAAAAGCAGTGCAAAAATGAGAAAATGAATCGCTGTTTCTGAGTGATAGTTTGAAGAGTTAGTCATATTATCCTTTGATTTATTCAAAGGTTAATATAGGTAGATCTTAATCGTCTTACACAACTGACTTACTATCACCTAAGCCCATTTGGTAGCCCTTTACAGATTCTACTTACTGCATCATGGCTATGCAAGCTTTCAAGATGGGCACAACGAACAACAAAATCACGTATAGAATTATAGCTATCTAATTCTTGATATAGTAGTCTTGCAGCATCTTCAACAAATTTTTGAAAAGCTCCATTTAATTCTGCAAAAGCTTGCTCATCTTCTCTCTTTACTATGACCTGTGTTTCCGTCTGAAGAGCTTCGCGACATATTTCAACTAAATCTTCTACGTAAAAGGTATCCTTTAAGGCTACAGTAACTTCTGCAACACTACGTTGGGAATGAGGAATAGCAGCAAGATTACGAACTTCTCGTGCATGTTCTGCGAGTTCGTAAGAACATGGGCAGGCACTACTGTATTCAAAATTTAAATGCATGAATTTATTGAAACGTCCATAGGAATCTAAATGACCTTCTAAGGACACATCGTAATATTGATATCCCTTTAATTCACTTCGTAAACTATTTTTCAACATAGGAAAAGAGAAATCAAGTCGTAAAAAAGCTTCTTGTGCATTAAGATCTTTTTTATACGTCTTTAATATATTTTCAAGAGTGTCAAGAGTGAAAATGTCATCTTTAAAACGGTAAAAGGTTCGCATTATGCGGCCCATATTTATACCTTTTTTGTTTGCATCAAGACTGACATATCCATCTACTGAAACCTCAAGTAATTGAGTCTTACCATCTCTTTGCTTTACATTAAGAGGTAGTTTAAAATTTGATATCCCAACTTGCTGTATAGGTACATTTGCGCCATGTATCAAGGATGCAGGTCCATTTTGTAAGTCAGGAAGTGATTCTTTGTATTCTGGTGAAACAGTGAATGTGGGGTCGTAAAATCGTTTTAAACCTTGTGATAACATATTTTGATATTTAATTGATTTGCGTCTCTCGTTTAGTGAATTTGACTGGTTTCATATGGACAATATACTGCACTATTTCGTTCGGTTTCAAACAATTTTACCGAATAAAGTACACTTCCCTGACTGGCTTCTGCTTCGACTGGTATTTTTAATTGGTCGTAAAATGCACGTACTAAATTTTCCGAAGTAGGTATTATTCCTGCAAGAAATGGTACATCCATATTCAAGTTACGATGATCACATGGTTCTAGTATATATTGCTCAATTATTTGTTTTAAGCGTCCCAAATCAATTACATAGCCGGTTTCTGGATCAGGTATTCCTGCGAGAGTAACTTCAAATATATAATTATGTCCATGCCAATTGGCATAATTACACTTGCCATAAGTCTCTTGGTTCCATTGGTCAGATTTATTGGGATTAACTAATCGGTGTGCTGCATTAAAGTGTGTTTTTCGAGTTACAAATACCACGTTTATCCTTGTTTCTAGCTTATTTCAAACTTTTTAAATGTTAATTTACTCACAATAACTGAATAGCTGTATATACGGTTCCTTACTTGCTATTTAAATTGCATCAGAAACACCATTGTTATTTATCAGATAAAAAAAGAAGGCCCCAATTCCTTGAAACCTCCTTTGTGATCAGCACGCCTCACATTCCTGTGAGACGTATTTTTGAGAAGGAAATTACTTTATCAAGGTCATCTTTTTAGTAATTACCAAAGTATTGCTAATTAAGCGATAGATATACATACCACTTGAAAGTCCTGATGCATCAAAGTTAAAAGTAGTAGAACCCGCTGGCATCATCTGCTGACGAGCAAGTACGGCTACTTCTCTACCTAACATATCGTACACTACCAAGCTTACTTGCTGTGCTTCTGGGAGTATGAAACTTATTTGAGTGCTAGGGTTGAATGGATTTGGAAAGTTTTGATGTAGTTGAACTACCGTAGGCAGATCTTCTGAAATGATGCTTTCTTCATCATTAGAAACAGATAGATTAGAAACATAACCATGTGCATCTAGAGCCGTCCAAGACTGAATCCATAAGTAATTATCAGCAAATGCACCTACATAATCAGTAGATGTTATAAATTCATTATCAATAGTTTTTACGGCTGAAGCATCTAATGCTGGTGAGCCACTTTTTGGTCGAGGATCTAGTCCATTAGAATCCGCTATACGGCTAATACCTTCTAGCACAGGGTCTGCTACCCTGTTCGCATTAGCAGCGTCTGACAAGTAGTCACGCGTATGCGCTTGATCTTCACCACCTGCAAACTCCGCAATTGTGTTACCCGCACCAAAACCGTACCACAAGTTGTTCTGGAGGATAAGGTCACCTTCTGCCAATCGAGTCTTGGCATCAAATCCAGCTACTTTACCAGAAGCTTCAATGGTTACCGCAAGACCAGCGTGATCACTAAAGATCGAATTGTAGTACTCTCCACCTGTATTGTCACGGAATAATAATAACTGAGAACCGTCACCTGCGTTAGGGGTAGCATCTTGACCTGCTCCTAAGTAGGTTGCATTGGCAATTACTGGATGAGCAAATGGAGTCGTATTCTCATCACCCGTTGCACCATCCTGCTCCGCTGCACGGCCGTAACCATCATTGGCATTACCTGGACTTTGAATAGCAAACCAGAACTGATGAGAACCCTGGAATCCTTCGTCCCAGTCAAAGGCATCATCGGTATTGAAAGCTGAAACCAAGTATTTGGTATTGACCGTGCCACCAAAGAATTCAAACCCATCATCGTTGGAGGCAAATGACTCTACATACTCAACAGTTGTTCCTGAACCAACGCCACCCATGGTTAGACCTTGGATTTCGTTACCGGCTACGTCGCCCACGTTAATACCTGTGTGACGAATCGATACATATCGGATAACCCCAGAGTTATCGTCTAAATCATCACCACCATAGCTTGCATACGATTCTGGGTTTGCAATCTCGTTCACGCCTTCGATAAGCTTCGTACCATCTTCAGTCGCGTTGTTTGTTGGGGCATCACCCAATACGACAAGACCTGCCCAAAGACCACGATCAAGCTCGGTTAATGATCCGTTTAGATCATCAATTTCTGAGGTAAAAATAATGGGCTCGTCTGCCGTACCTTCTGCAAAAATCTGTGCACCTATAGTAATCACTAAACCAGTTGCTTCGTTACCATCACCTAAAGCACCTTTTACAACAGTACCCTCTTGGATGTAGAGGCGAGAATTTGGTTTTACAAAAACCATATCTTGAAGTAGATATACATTATCCTTAGTCCAAGTATAGTCTTGGCTTTCTAATAGTTCAGAATTAGATATATTTACCGTTGTTTGTGCATATGCACTAACCGCTATAAATAATGATATAATTAATAGTATAGATTGTCGATACATTTTATTTAGATTATGTTAGGGTTGTTAAAAACTCAAAATGAATAACTTATTCCAAGACTTAGACTACGTCCTGTTTTATAGGATTGGTAGATATACTCTTGACCATCTAACTCATGAGATAACTTTACATCGGGATTCAAAATATTCTTTGCGGATAATTTTGCTTTAAATCCATTAGTAAATGCTTTATTAACAATTATATCAAAAGTGCTGTAACCTCTCTCAAATACATCAGGAATTGCGCCAAGTGCAACAGAATACAATCGGTCTCCAAAACGGTTGAACGAGGCATTTGCTGAAAATCCGTTTACTTCGTTAAAGTATTCAAGATCGAAGTTTAGCAAGAACGGAGATTGACCGGCTAAGCTACGGGTATCCGGTGCATCTGGATCATTTATGCGGATATTGAATAGTTCGGCGTCCGGTATGGAAACCTCGGATTGAACGAGTGAAAAATTATTTGAAAACTGAAAATTAATGAGCGATTCACTGATGAAACTTAGATTTTTCCTTATTTCAAATTCCATACCATAGACTTGTGCCTGAGCAACATTCTGAACACTTTGAGCTCTATTCACATCCAAACGAACTATACGTTCAATTGGATTTTCTATGTCTTTATAGAACGCTGAAACAGCAATGATTTCCCCTGTATTGGGGAACCACTCCCAGCGTAAGTCCATATTTTTGATGAGTGTTCTCTGTAATTCTGCATTTCCAGTAAAAATGAAGTCACCTACGAAATCGAAGGTTGTATATGGTGCCAATTCACGGAAGGTAGGCCTTGCTATGGTGTTAGTGTACGACCCACGAATATTCATATTGTCGTTCAGATTATATACAGCACTAAATGCCGGTAATATATCTGTATTATCAAGGACACCAGGTGTTGCTGAAGTGTCACCTGAGGTTGTATTCATCTTCGTCATTTCTGGACGAAAACCTGTTATCAACTTGAGTTGAGAACTAATAGGAAGTTCAAGCATAACATAGTAGGCTGTCACTTCTTTTTCAGCGGTGTATTGATTCTTTTGATTGGTATCGTCATCGATTAAATTACCGAAAGTGTATCGTGTACGTGTACCTATTTGGGAAGAGTCAACGATACCCATGTAAGAGAAAAATCCATTGATATCATCAGCAAAATCGGTGAAGGATCTGGGGCCTATTTCATATTCAAAACGCTTTTCAGCAAAATCTCTATTAATATTTTGAGTATAAAATCCGGTTTTGAATTTCCCTCCCGTATTTCCAAACAATTCAAAAGGGATTGAGTAATCCAGAATTAGGTTATCACTTTCTTCTTCTAATTCTCTAAAAAACCTGGCAGGACGCTGTAATAATCCTGATGATAGTGACAGAAATGGTTGTCCTTCATCATCCTGCCCTATTAAGTAGGTTAGAAATCGTAAATCGGGCTCAAATTGGGTGTTGGAAGCTACAGAATACTTCCAATCTATCGTCGATTTTAATAAACCCTCAAAGTAATGCTTACCCGAAAACTGTGTAGCTGTTAAGGAGCGCTCAACATATTGTATAACGGATGATTGATATTCACGATCAGGAGCTTCCTCATTCCAAACACCATTTATATTTCGAGCACCATGTTGACCACTCCGAGTGGTAATAAGATTAGTTGAGATTTTGTGACTTTCACCAATTTTATATGAAAGGCCAGCCAAAATTCCGATATCAACAGAAATAGTGGACTTTTGGTCCGTTAATTCAAATAAATTAATTAATCCACCTGATTTATCGAGTTCACCGATTAACTGCCATCTACCTAATTGCCCATCAGTGAAATTAGACGACGACTGACTGTAGGTTAAGCTCATTGTGTATCCAAAAGGATTGCCCAATAAATATAATTGATCACCGTAGGCAATACTACCACTGTAGTTATAAGGTAGAGTTGTAATTTTAGGAGCCATCTCGTTGTTAAAATGGCTAGAAAAATCATCCAATAAATAAGCATCTTTGGTATGAAATCGTGCTACATTGCTTGATGGTAATTCAAATTCTGGGTTTGACAGATAGTCTAAGATAGGCTGAGGAATTGCGCGAGTTCCGTAATCCTTAGCTAAATAATCTGTGGAACTAAATGTAGACATATATCCTTCCTTTCCACTTGCCAAGGAATTATAACCACCGGAAAAAGAGGCGCTGAAGGTACGTTTTTCTGGGAAATCCTTTGTATGTACATCTACCAATCCACCTGAAAAATTACCGGGTTTATCAGGGGTGAAGGTTTTGATGGTAATGATATTTTCTAATAAACTGGATGGAAAAATATCAAACTGGAAAGATTTTTTATCTGGATCTGCAGATGGCAACTCAACACCATTCAAGTGTGAAGAAGAATAACGATCACCTAAGCCCCTTACATAAACATACTTCCCTCCAACAATGGATGCTCCAACCACTTTCTTCATTGCCCCGGCAGCATCGCCGGCCCCAGAACGAGCAATACTCTCTGCAGATATTGCATCACTAAATGAAATAGACTTCTGACGTTGTTTTAAAAGACCAGCTTCATTGTCGAGTACGACTTTTGCCGTTACAAGAATTTCATCTAAAAACTCGGTCTCGGGATTAAGGATGATATCAATCTGAACAGACTCACCCGCTTTAATCTTAACCCCTGTAATTCGTTGATTAGTAAACGAAATGTAGCTTACAATAAGGGTATAAGTACCAGGCTTAATGCCCTTCAAGATATACTCTCCATCAATATCAGTGGCCGTTCCCTTTGATGTTCCTTCCAAAACAACATTAACCCCAATAAGGGTTTCACCTGTCTCTGAATCGATGACTATACCATTTAAGCTACCTTCATTATCTTGTGAATAGGTATAATTTACAGTCAGAAACAAATAAAATATTACTCCAATTAACAATTTTAAGTTCATAATTACTGATCAATTAAAATTTACTGATCAATAATAGAGCTCAAGTGTTAAGAGCTTGTAATCAAAATATTATGCTTGTAATTACAAATTGTTATGCTAACTTCTCTAAAATGTTAACATAACATTAATTGAGTCGGTTCTTAACTAGATAAATAAATGAACCAATCAATTATGGTTAAGCACGAAGAAAAAGGGTTAAAAACACAACTACATACTAATGTGTACCCAAACTTACTGGTAATGAATGAGATTATTAATCAGTAAGATTTATTTTTTAGCTAATTATTGTAGATAGATTTATCTGGCTTTAGATATAACTAGAAATAGCAATTATTGTACCCATAACGATAAAATAAAGTAAATATGTAGCTATAGAAGGCTTTTTTAGACCCATTAAACTTCTATTCATAAAATAAGATAAGCCTAATTTGTAGTACTTTTGATACATGTCAGTAGGTTGTTAATAAATTGTTAACTTAATGTTACCAAATTATTAACAAAAAAACAAACCAAAGTTATTTTGTACTCAAAAAGAAAAATCTGTTTTAAAAACAATCAAATGTTTTAGATCCTTTTCGGAGAAAATATTCTTTAGACGATGCTGTATACTAAATGAAACTGGGAGATTCATCATATTATCAGATAGAGTTATCATAAATCTATTCTCATACCCTACTTTATCTTTATTAAAGGTATATAAAAATTCATTATTCAGCTTACTAGGAAAAATTTTAGATGTTTTATTCAACCCAACAATTTGAAACTTATAACGCCATCTGTTGCTATATGTTTCTCTAAATCTTTGCTCAAATTTGAAACTGTTATCAAGAGTTAAATCATTAGATTTTTTTGAAAATTTGATTGTTTGGGCTGGTCTAAACTCATTTGTGGTATTTTCATCAAAAATATTATACCTACGGTATTTAAATGAACCTTCTAATTTGAATTTATTTCCTTTATATACGTCTAATGATATTTGGTTCTCAAAGTGGTAAAAATCTGGTTTATCTTCTGAATCAAAATTTATAAATACAGCAGTTTTATATTTTATTGATTTACCTGCCAAATTAAATTTTTTGGCAATAGAAGGATGATAAATATTTTGTACTGTTTGAGAATAGACATGATTACTGTTTAATGTGAAACCAAATAGTAATAGAGAAAAAAGTATAAAGTTTATATTAAATTTTTTCTTGGGGCTATTGGGTGCACCAATTCCACTATATTTATTTTTCATATTGCTGATCACTGTATTTTTTTAATTATTTATGCAATTATATTTATTCAGGTATTGCTACAACCTGCTTTTTAACAATTACTTGAAGAGTTCGAATGATATTAAAGGCCTATAATTGATAATAATTCAACTCGCACATCATCATTTATAGAAATAGCTAAAATTATTGATATAAGTAAGCCAAATAAGGCAGAACCTAAGTCTTTGAATACCATCTTAAAAACCTTTGACAATGGATGGCCAAGACTATATCCTTTACCCATAATACTCATCCCTATTTCTCTACCAGCAAGCAAACCAAGAAATACCCATGTAGTACTCATGGGAACAGTACTTATTGTTAGTTTATAAATTAATAGAATAGAATAAATGAAATCTATTATTGTTGCTGATCGTATGTCGGTTACTCTCGATTTATCTGTGACAATTTTTTGTATTCTATCTCCCCTGAGATAAAATAGAAGTCCAAGCCCTATGAATATGAAACCCGCAAATACCAAAAATTGTAATAGACTTAAAGATCTTGGGAGATAAACAGCTATATTAGCAGCATCCTGCATTAGCCAAACAGCCCAAAGTGTACCTGAAGTAATCCATTGAATTGGTATCCAAACGTTACTCGCTTTACTTTCACTAAATTTCTTTTCAAATGTTCTAGTAACTAACAACCAAACTATAAAACCTAAAGCAAAAGCTAAAAAGTATCCACTCAAGCTTTTACCAAGTACGCCCGTTATACTTGAAGCAGAAGTAGCAAAACTACTTAATAATAGAAATGTTGTAGAGACTGGCATTCTTAATCTAGTTAAGATAAGAAGGAATAAGGGTGCTGCTACTTGTAAAAAATTGAATTGGGAGGGTGTCTCATCAAATCCTTTAGATGCAAGTCTCTGATAACTTACATCTCCATCAAATAAGTACCAACTAATCGAGACTGTTATTAAAAAAATACCTCCCATGTACAACCATAACATCCACCATGGTCTTTCACTATTTGAAGCTATAAATGTGCCAATAGTTTGTATACTATCATTTGCTATGGCTGAGTATCCAGCTAAAAAGAAACCCACCCACATTGCAATATTTGCATAGGGCGTGGCTAATCCAGCTATTATAAAAAGTATCCCTACTAGGCCAATAAAGATTTTTTCTTGTTTTATTAGCGCAATGAGATTGTTGGAGGAGTATTTTTTGTTTTCTGTCACTTTTTTGCTGATCTGATTAATAGTGTGACAGAGTTTACAGTTACGACATTAACAATTATTTAATTAATTGTTAATTTAATATTATCAAATTATTGGATGGATGTACCTAAATATAGAGGAAAGAATCTTTCTACTTCATTATTTACTATCAGAATAAGACTCAAAAGTAGATATGCTTCATGAATGAATTTATATACTAAGAAAACATTAAAAGCTAAGAGAACAAATCTTTATTTTTTTCATTTTGCTCCTTAGTGTCATCGTTAGGCTTATTTCCAATTTTCTTTAACTTCTCTTCTTTGGTATTTTTAAGATCAGTTTCACCCTCATTAGTGTTCATCAATTTGTTTTTAGTCAAAATTTCTTCTTCAGATGATTCTTTATTTGCTTCATCATCTGAAATAACTTCATCCACTATTTTAGCCTCTGAAAAAAGACCGTCAGCATGTTTACCCTTCGGACGGTCACCAAGTAAGTCGCGTAATTCTTGGTGATTCATGACTTCTTTGTCAAGCAATGTCTTAGCCAATAGCTCTAATTTATCACTATGCTCGGTCAATAAGTCGAAGGTGCGATCATAATTATTTTTAATAATAGCCTGAACCGCATCATCAATCCGATTAGAGGTGTCTGGAGAATACTTTCTATTGAACCCGTAACTATTTTCGGGATTATTTGAATCTCTTAGCGAGATATATCCCAATTCTTCACTCATTCCATATTCAGCGACCATTGCATACGCCATATTGGTAATACGCTCGAGATCATTTTGTGCACCGGTTGATATTTTACCAAAAATAATCTGTTCAGCTATTCTACCTCCAAGGAGGGCACATATTTTCTCATTTAACTCCTCAGTAGTCATTAAGAAACGGTCTTCAAGCGGAGTTTGTAAGGTATATCCAAGTGCAGCTAAACCTCTAGGTACAATGCTAACTTTCAACACAGGATCGGTATATTCTAAAAACCAACCAACAATAGCATGTCCGGCTTCGTGGTATGCCACAATTTCACGTTCTTCAGGGCTTATTAACTTATTTTTTCTTTCTAGACCTGCAATAACCTTTTCTATCGAGTCTTGAAAATCGACCATCTCAACTGATTTTTTACCGCGCCTAGCAGCAATAAGGGCTGCTTCATTACACAGATTTGCAAGCTCAGCTCCTGCAAAACCAGGTGTTTGTGATGCTAAAACACGTAAATCGATAGCACTTGAGAGTTTTAATTTTTTGACATGTACTTTCAATACTTCTACCCGTCCATTTAAATCGGGTTTGTCAATTAAGATTTGTCGGTCAAAACGCCCTGGTCTCAACAAGGCAGAATCTAAAATATCTGGACGGTTAGTTGCTGCCATAAGAATAACTCCTTTATCAGAGTTAAAACCATCCATTTCACTTAAGAGTTGGTTCAGAGTGTTTTCACGCTCATCATTTGATCCCATAGCCATACCTTTACCACGCGAACGACCTATAGAGTCTATTTCGTCAATGAAAACAATACAAGGGGCTTTTTCTTTCGCTTGTTTGAAAAGATCCCGAACACGGGCTGCTCCAACACCAACAAACATTTCTACGAAATCAGAACCGCTCAAACTAAAAAAGGGAACGCTTGCTTCTCCAGCTGTGGCTTTTGCTAGTAAGGTCTTACCCGTACCTGGGGGGCCCACTAACAACACACCCTTTGGCAGGGTACCACCTAATTTTGTGAATTTCTGAGGACTTTTGAGAAAATCTACCACTTCTTCTACCTCAGCTTTAGCCTCATCTAGACCTGCTACATCCTTAAAAGTAACTTTAGTCTCCGTTTGCTGATCGTACAATGATGCTTTATTCTTGCCAATATTCAGAACTTGTTGTCCAGGGTTCATTCTACGGAATATAAATACCCAGAATCCGATCGCTAAGCCAATCATGACTAACCACATAAAAACACCGCTAAACCATTCTTCCTCTATACGAACCTCATATTCTACCCCATGCTCATCAAGTATAGGGCGAATCTCGTCGTTTGGAAGTATGGTGGTCACAAACGTTTTATACTCCTCCACCATAGTATTTGGAAGGTTCAGTGGAGAATCTGTTTGTTCAGGCGGGCTGATAATCCCATCAGTTAAAGCAGATTCATTATACTTACCATATACATTTACCTGATTCTTAATAATGATTTCTTCAACATATCCATTCTTTACCTGATCTAAGAATTCACTGTACTTTATTCCATTGGCTGGTTCAGGATTTAAAAACATGAACTGTATCACAATTAGAAACAGTATAATTACTAAAAATCCCCAAGTCGGAAACTTGGGATTTGCACCATCCTTTTTGCTTAGTGGTGACTTTAAGGGATTTTTTGATGGGGGCTTTTTTTCGGCCATTAATAGTACAGTTGTAAATTTGTAAGATTAAGACAAAACGTCTTTATTGTTGTTAGATGCTCGGCAAAAAATGTGCCAGATGGTTTATACTGACAAAAGGTACATTAAGCTTTCATATCGTCAAGACTGAGTATTTCTCCGTCAGAAGTTTGTATAGTTAACCCAGAATCTGCTTCTGTCATTCGGCCAATCACTGTAAAGTCTTTAAAAAGAGTAAAAAGTCGATCCGCATCATCTTCACTCAATGTAAAAAGTAATTCAGTGTCTTCACCGCCAAAGTATGCGTATTTATCGACATCTTCCTCCATCTCATCTGCTACTTGTCGAGTTTCTATAGCTATAGGTAAGGTGGCCTGATAAATATGTGCACCCAGGCCCGTTTTCTCACACAGTTGAGATACATCATTTATCACCCCCATATTTAAGTGACTAATAGAGGTTGGAGAGATATCAAACTCCTCAAAACAGTCAATCACATCCTTCCTAGATTTTGGCATGAGTTGTTGTTGAATGACGTACTCATAATCTCCTAAATCTGGCTGGAACTCTCCTTTTCCACTATCCTGCCAAAACTTTTTCTCTCTCATAAGAATACGTAAACCAGCAATAGCAGCTCCTACATCCCCAGAAACACAAACTGCATCTCCTTTCTGAACATTACTGTAGGATGTGCGCATATCCTCTTGAGCAATTGCAATACCGTGAATGTGAATAATAATTTGATTGGAGTTACTATGAATACTTTTTCTATCTAAGATCGTATTGTTGGCTATACAGGCTTCATTTATTCCTGAAATAATTGATTCAACCATTTCTACAGAAACCTTGTTGGGAAGGGATAAATCACATGAAAGTGATACAGGTCTGCCTTTTTCAGCATAACATTCATTTGAAAACAATGAGACTGCCTTGTAACCAATGTGCTGTAAAGGGGTATAGCTTAGGTCGAAATGTATTCCCTCAATTAGCTGTATACTCCGCTGATAAATTTGGGTGTTTGCTCCATGGCATTCTACTAAACTAGAAACCGATAGACCTGACAAATTCCCTTCTAGACCAATCATGGGTGAAGAGTATTCTCCACGATACTTATCAAGCTTTTTAAGGACAGCTAAGTACCCTAACTGTGATATGGGTGTAAATAAATTTTTCATAGAACTGAATATACAAAAAAAGGCAACCATGCTTAACATGGATGCCTTTAAAATCTTCGACAGTTGATAGACTATTCAGCTTCTCTTTTAGTCGAGTAGTTTATTCTGAAAGTGCCTGCTTGTTGAAGTTCTTTTTGAACATCAGTCAACAAACCAAATTCAGAATTCTGATCCACTCTTAGAGAAACAATTAATCTTGGCTCTTCAATGAGTTTGTCATACATTAGATTCCGTATAGCACCTAAATCATCCACAATGGCATCATCGATCTGAACTTTATCATCCCCTAGTTGATTTCCAGGTAAACGCTCAGGTCCCATATAGATGTATGAAACTAATCGCTTCTGCTCGATTTTCTCAATGTTACTTGCTTGAGTGAGGTCTAATTTAACTTTTAATGTGACCTCTCTCAATACGGTGGTAACCATAAAAAAGAAGAGTAGCATAAAAACCACATCAGGCATAGCAGATGTGGGTATTTCCTGCTTACTTCCAGCTTGCTTTTTCTTGAAGTTTGCCATGATTAACTATCGGGTTCAGCAATTGAAATTTTCTTAGGATACATTTCCCTAATTTGATCTTGCTGAGGACTATCATCTGCAAGTGCATCATAAGGAACCCCATAATTAGATCTAGAGGCAGCATCACGTAAGTCTTTATAGGCAGCCATTACTTCATCTAACATGTCAATATAGATGGAATAAGGAGTTTCTCTTTGTGTCTTAAGAGACACAATGGCAGCGTCTGGTGAAATCGATAGTTCTTCATTGTTCTCAGGGTTTGAAATAAATTCAATAAGTTTATCTCTCACCTCTGTAATTTGAACAGGCTCTTCGTCCATGAGTATCAATCCTTGAGAATTAACTAAAATTTTCATCAGATTACGTTCACGAATGGGTGGCGGTTCTTGTTCTGGATCCAATGGTGGTGGCAATACCATACCAATTCCAGTATCCACGTTTATCGTAGTCGTAACCAAAAAGAAAATTAGCAGTAGAAATGCGATGTCGGCCATTGAGGATCCGTTTATCTCCGCACCTTCGCGTTTTTTCTTTTTTAACATCATGGTTAAGACTCCCTAGAATTTAAACGTTCCGCGTAATCCAGTGAACACTATAGAGACGATCATGATTGCCATCATCCCCATAGTAGTTAACACTCCAGCTTTAGTTACATCGTTCAATGCAACATAAGATATTGTAAAAATAATTGCGGGTGTTGATATCAACGCTATACGCTTGAAATCTTGTTTCCCTTGAGTTATTCCTCGGACTCCTGAAAAGATCATAGATAAAATACCCAATCCCATTAGAACAAAGGCTCCGATAACAGCAATTTGTACTATTAATGCACTAGTCATAATGACCTCCTTCCTCTTCGGGTTATGGGTTAGTCTTCTGATTCAGTTGATTCAGCAACAGCAATCAGTGACTTGCCTTCCTGAAGTAGAATGATTGAGTCAATTAACGTGATAGAACTTTCTTCCATTTCAGCTATTAGGCGATCAATTTTTGACACACAATAATTATATCCAATCTGGAGTATAATACCTGCAATCAAACCACCTGCTGTTGTTAAAAGGGCTGTTTTAATACCACCTGCAACAATACTTGGGGAAATGTCCGAAGCAGCTTCGATGTCATCAAACGCCTCGATCATACCAACTACAGTTCCGAGGAATCCAAATAGTGGAGCAATGGCAATAAAGAGAGATAACCAAACAAGTCCTCTTTCAAGGAAGCTCATCTCAATGGAACCGTATGCAGCAATTGCTTTTTCAGCTGCATCTATTCCTTCATGAGAACGCATAAGACCTGCTTGGAATACAGACGCTACTGGACCTCTTGTTTGAGAGCAAAGTTCTTCGGCAGCTTCTATACCACCTTCTTGTAACGCTTCTTGTACACTTACGATAAATTCACGCGTGTTAATGTCAGCTAGATTTAATGTAATGATCCGCTCGAGGAATATAGCAAGACCAGCGATGAGTGTGATAAGTACTGGCCACATCCATCCTCCATCATTACCTTCGTTAAATTTTTCAACAATGAGATTGAAGAAGCCCTCTTCTACTGGGGCTTGAAGTAAAAAGAGAGCAATCGACGATGTCATGTCCACTCCGGTATAGTTTATTGTTTAACAGTAAATTGAAGACAAAAATAATAACGCAAATATGATTAAATGTCAAAGCAATAACTGTTCTAAAAATCAATCACCATTAAGTCATTAACTTTTCTTAAAAGTAACCCCTTTTTAGCTAAAGATTGTAATCAAGTTGTTAAAAAAGAGCATTGAAACTTACTTTTATCGTTTGTATCGCAGGGCCATTTTTCCCCGTTCTTCCATGATATTCAATTTGAAATTCTAACCAGTCTTTCCATTGGTACTGTGTATTAAAATCCCATCGAGCGCTCTTACCCATACCCATACCCTCTGTCAGCCTATACCCCAAGTATGAATTAATGGTATCCTTTGATTCGTATTCTTGTAGAGTTATTTGCAGCCTAGCTTGTACACCCCCTGGCACATATACAATTTGTTCGAATCGATATTGCCATTGCTGAAGTGCAAATGTGGGAAAATTAAGGGCCGGATCCTCAATTGATACAAATTGCTGAGCGAACATGTGATTATCGTTGAGTCGACTATGCTTTAGGATAGCTTTGATGTTCCAAGAACGATTCACTCGTGCACTAATCGAAGACTCTAAACTATATTTACTAAATGAGTAATTACGAATATTTAATTGGTCTGAATATTCAAATAAATAACTTCGAGAACCCATAAAATACGCAAATAATGCGTCATTGAACCGGTATCCACCCTCGAATCTAAGAATACGCTGGGCGGATTGAACTATTTCAATATTTCTCTGATGCATAGCAGAAGAGTTTTCCCACTCGGTAAAAGCCTGAATTCCAGTCGAATTAGGTGTAATTTCCAAGCGCCCTGAAGCACCCAAAGTACCCTCCACTGTCCATGGTTGCTGCATCATAGTTGTTGGATGTAGAAAAAGAACTCTAGCAATTTCATCTTGACTGTTATCCTCCGAAACCCGCAAGTCAATGTTTAGTTGAAGAGCCTGCCAAAGTGGTCGGTTCGGTAAACGAAGTTGGAATGGTGTCCAACTGTACCGTAATCTTGTACTGACCTGAATAAGAGATTGATAATCATCTCCTGGGAGCAAACGTTTTATATATTCACCTTCATTCTGACTAAGTTCAGGGTAGAATTCCGTAATCTGCTGCAACAAATCCTGATTATCGTCAATCCAAACATACTGACCCAATTCTGGACCAACGTAGACGTAGATTTCTTGGAAATTACTACGACGTCGTGTGGATGCATTGTAATCCCAAAATACTTTTCCATTTTTTTCGATTTGCCCCCATTCTAATTGAGATCCAATTACTATTCCCACATTTTTTTGAGAAAATTCCTGCTTATCTCCTTCACCATTCTGCTCAATAGGAGCAGCAACTAGGTCCGAGTTGTTTTTTCTGGTTCTAAAGTGAATCTCCTGTTTACCCCAAACATGCTCATTAGCTTGCCAATTTACTTGATAGCGTTGCTCAAAAGCTGAGCTGTTGGGCGCCCATAAACCCGCACGTGTAACATCTTCTTCTCTAAGCATCCATGAAGCCTTCCAATCCCATTTGGTATGCTGCCCCATCATACTTGGCCCTATACTCCAATAACGCTGACTGGGTGAAATAAGGGAGTCTGTTCCCACCCTTCGTCTCTGCTGGTCTTCCTGCTCAAAATCCACACCTATAATAAAGCTAGAACTACCTTGCCCCGTACTCTTTCCCAATGGGATCCCTAAAGACCCTTTCTGCCTAAGCCAATACCCAACTCCAGCCACCGAAGTCAATCTTCTCACCAAATCTTGCTCATATACCAGTGATACTCCATCAGATTCACCTAATTTAAGAGAACTTGTTTGCCTTAACCGCTCCTCCGATCCGGCTGAAAAATGGGTGAGTCCAAGCTGTAGTTCTTTTTCCCTTTGCTGCCACTCCCATCCTGCTCCGCTAACTTGTTCTTGAAATGTTGATGTGTCCAAATCAAATATACGCTCATACTCGACCTCTCTAATTCGTTCTGTTCCTTGGTATCGGGCATCCACACTCCGCAGATAGCCATGAAAACGTGAGTAATCAGCACCTAATATGGTTCTATTCCATTCCACATCAGCCTGGTAAGCAAGACCCACATTTTCCTCATTATTTTTGGCTGAATAACGATTGACATCATAGGAGCTTAATGACCAGTTTCCTGATAGTCTAACATGGTCTTGAAGATCATAGCTTCCGGTAAATGAAACGACTTGATGAGCGATTGGAGTTGGCAACTGTGTTTGTGAGGTATAATCACCTCGACCTTCACCAACCCATTCATAAATTGGGATGTTCAATCCCGTTTCTAATCGCATGTAATCACCTTCGTTCAGCCCGACTTGGGTAAATTGTACCTGCACTAATTCACTTTGGGGTATTTCTGGGTCGTTGGCCTTAACATAGATAGTGTATTTCTGATTGTTCCAAAGTGTATCAACCCGTATGTAGGCTCTAGACCGATCGGCATCACCTGTCCATGGACGCCCGGAATCAATACCAATAAAAGGCTTATTACCCGCATTTTTCAATAACTGAATGTCTGATTCAGTTAGTATATTCTGCGCTAGTATACCATTATTGTCAGCTTCCCTACTAATCATTGAATTAAAGCTAAACCGTTTATCAGGGGAAATATATTCTACCTCAGAAGCCAACAAACTCCTATTAAATCCATTTTCGACATATTCGTATTCGACAAAAATTCTGCTTTCATTTCGAATTAATTGTTGTGGGCTAAAGTTTATTTCACCCAACGAATAATCTATGATGTAATCTTGATCAGTCCCCCTACTCAAAAGCTCCCCATTCAGATATACTTTTTCGGTTCCAGCCAAAATGATTGTGAATGAATTATTCGATGCTCCTTGCAATCGATACGGCCCTTGCACCCCTTCTACCGGAGTAATTTGCTCACTGGTATACACTCCTCTAGTCTGTGATGCAAGTGATGTGATTCGACTTTTTCCTCCTTTCTTTGTGTTGAATGATTGTTCAGCATAGACCCCCTGTATTCTGCGGTTAATGCGATGCATGGGTGCTCCAATCATGCCAACATCTACATCTCCCATTTTGAGGGCATGATTAGGATGGGTGACTTGAATAATTAACTGATCAAATTCCCTAATACTTTGTGTTGTCCCATCCGGTTGAAAAGGAATATTTCGATCGGTTAAAATCGCCGATAATTGCGTTTGCTCACCTATTGACCCTGTTAATTGAATATCAAGCCCACTTTCCAGGCTTAGCTGCTGATTAGTCCCTGTAACAATCCCTCGAGTAATTCGGCCAGATTGTTCTAGTTCAAAGAGCTCATCACTTGGCGATGTAACAGGACCAATCTGCTGCCGGATTTTTTCTCGAATCTTTACTTCGTCGAGAACGGGTTCTACTGTATTGCGTTGGTAAATAAAAACCAAGTCAATGGGGAAATGTATGACATCCCATGCGGAGGCTCTTACCCACCAATCCCCCGTATTTGGGTTCCATTGCCAGTCTGAACTAGGCAGTAAGGTCCATGCAGAGGGAAAATCTATAGTAGTATCCGCCTCATGCAGACGCTCAATGGTAGGTCTATACCATACTGTCAAACGACTGTGAACAGCACCTAATTGAATAGTAAGCCGGTCATTACTATTAACACTATCTACTGCAAGGGTATCAGAGTAAATTTTAAACTCACTATCGATTCGAATGGATTGGGGAACAGAAGCTAGAGAAGCGTTCCAAGAGACCGCCGTAATGAAAACACCCCAAATCAATACCCTCAAGACTGCATTATAATATACAGAGCATGAACTTGTGGAAGTTGATAAGAAATGAAGGTTGGGCATAGACACTACAAATGTAAAAACCTAATCGGTAAATATAATTAGTAGCGAATTAATCCCTAGTCAACTCCATTAAAGCGTTGTAATCCTTGATCAATAAATCCAATAAACTTTTCCTCACTTACATACCCTAACTCTTGGGAAAGTACCAGCTCTGTAGATGGATCAAGAATGACGTAGGTCGGTAGTGCTACATTACCTGAAAGTTTAAATTGCAGTTGCTGATTAGTTTGAGCATCCTTCCCACCGTCGGTGTATAATTTTAACAGCTTCATTTGATCAAACCGTTCTTGCACACTAGCTAGAGGAAAAATATTGCTTTCCATAGCTCTGCAATTAGTGCATGTGTAGCCTGTAAAGTCAATAAATATCGCAACACCTTCAGCCTCTGCTTCCATTACAGCCTGTTCATAGCTACTTAGCCATCCCTCATCAGCAGATGTTTGTGAAGAGCTTGCACCTACGGAGGCTAATGTACTTACCACACTTACATCGGTCGCCTGCTTAGGGGGCAACCAAGCATCCCAAATTCCCAATGATGAGCCTAATAGACCAGGAATCAGATATATACTGAATATTAGAAAAGGAAGACTTAACATCACTCTTCCAGCCCCAATGGAACTAGGTTTTTCTTCATTTTTCAGCGCAAAGAAACCAAGAATGTAGAAAGTGGCAACAAGAAAAATAGCCATCCAAAGTGCAATAGCAAAAGGCCGACTAATCCAAGCCCATCCCATAACTAAATCCACATTGGATAGGAATTTTATCGCAGCGGCTAATTCAATAAAACCCAACAGCACTTTGACCATATTCATCCATGAACCACTTTTGGGTAACGCGTTTAGTAAATTTGGAAAGAGGGCAAACAGTACAAATGGACTCGCAAAAGCGGCTGAGAATCCGATCATCCCGATGATAGGAAAAAACCAATCACCACCAGTGGTAGCAGCAAAAACAGCTCCAACAAAAGGCGCCGTACAAGAGAAGGATACCGCACTAATGGTCATTGCCATGAATAAAACTCCAGCAATGCCGGAATTTTCATTACTTTTCTTATTTAAGAAATTGGTGAGTTGGTAAGGTAATTGTAATTCGTACATGCCCAGTAAACTCAAAGCAAAACCGATAAGTACCACGGCGATAAAAAAGTTAACAAACGGATTGGAAGCAAAATTTTGTGCACCTGATACCCCTACCAAAGCAGCTAATACGATACCAATAAGTGTAAAGGTAACCACTATGGCTAATCCAAATATGATTGCATTGCCTACCCCACGTTTTGACTCCTCCTGTTTAGCAAAGTACGATACCGTTAGGGGAATCATTGGAAACACACATGGTGTCAGTAAGGCTGCAAAGCCTGCTAGAATGGCAATCCAAATAAACGAAAAAATGTCCTCATCATAACCTGAATTAGATCTACTAGAATCTTGACTTAGCTGAGTATCCGGTGCACGTATAGCCTGTTCTAGTGGATTGTCAGCCACACCTGCCACAAAAACCGTGGCAATGATAGATTTTGAGGTGGGAGGAAGGCAAACTCTATCATCACATACCTGGTAGAAAGCTTCAATATCTAAAATTTGAGTTCCTAACTTAGATGTGTAGATGCTAACGGGAAGGGTAAATTGAGCAAAGGAACTGTGCCAGCCTAAGTCCGTTTCAAAATTAGGGTCAAATTCAATGTCTGCTTTTGATTCCAGCACCTGTGAAGTGAGGAAAAAGTTGGATGAATTTGCAGTAAAGCTAGTAGGAAATGGACCTGCATCAGGGTCATTTAACACCGAATACAAGTGCCAAACACCCTCTATACTCGCACTTAGTTCAATATCAAAGGACTCTCCAGCTAACACTGTATCAGGCATATTGAACACGCTGAATTGCACTGGATCCGGTATTTGCGCAGTCACATTACTGGAACTCTTAGCGAGAAACAGCCCTAATAGTAGGGCTAGCAAGCCAATTGAATTATACATCGAAATAGATTTTTCTAGCATAGAGCGTGGTCGAAAAAAATTAGTGTACTTTAAAGAAATCAATCCTGCACATTCATATTCTTGCGAACTAATGAGTTATTCAGCATTAGAGCACAATGGACTTAAACAAAATACCACATTACTGGGAATGTGGTATTTTGTTTAATTAGACAAGTAAATGGGTTACAAGCGTTCCAACTAGTCGGCTTTAACTACCCAAAATTTGAGCTGCGGCTTTATTTCACCAAGCAGGTGAATAGTTGCCGTGTACTCGCCTAGTGACTTGACATCCGCGTCTATAGTGATAGAGCGGCGATCTATATCGATTCCTTTATCCATCAATGCATCGGCTATTTGCACATTGGTTACCGTGCCGTGAATTTTATCATCTTCACCGGTGGTAACTGCAATAGTAAGGTTACTAGATTCAAGCTTCTTGGCCAATTCTTTGGCCTCTTGAACATTAACTTCTGCCTTTTTTTCCGCTCTTTTCTGCATCAGTTCTAGCTCTGCAATAGATCCTTTGGTTGCAAGCACGGCTTTACCACTAGGAATAAGAAAATTACGTCCATAGCCATCTTTTACGGTGACTAGCTCGCCTGACTGACCTAGCTTATCTACATCTTGAGTTAAAATAACTTTCATATCACTTAAATTTTTTATCGAAGGTTTTCAGCAACGTAGGGCATAAGACCTAAGAAACGTGCTCGTTTGATTGCGGTGGTGAGTTGTCGTTGGTGCTTTGCACTCGTCCCCGTAACTCTTCTTGGCAAGATTTTGCCTTGATCATTGGTAAATCGTTGAAGCATTTCAACATCTTTATAGTCAATGTACTCAAGTCCTGCCTCTGTGAATTTACATTGCTTAACTTTTCTTACGCTTTTCTTTGGGTGCGATGGATTCTTAATCATGGTAATCTAATTTAAAATGTGGTTCCTATTAATCTTCTTCTGTTTCTTCTTCAACCACAGGGAAGACCTCTGGTACAGTATTTTTCTTGACCAATTCCCTGTGTCGCATCATTTTAGCGTCATATTTCAAAGTTAGGTATCGCATGATTTCATCGTCTATCCGCATTGAGCGCTCGATCGGTTCGATTGCAGTTGCAGGCCCTTCAAAGTATAGATTTACATAGAAACCTGTTTGTTTCTTGTCCATTTCATAGGCAAATTTGCGAAGGCCCCATTCTTGTACTTCTTCTATCGCTCCTCCATTGGAGGTGACTAAGTCGTTAATCCGCTGAATAACAGCTGGATACTGTTCGTCCTCTAAAACAGGACTGATGATATAAGTTAATTCGTAGTATGAATTCATAAGTTTACTTTGGATGTTTTCAGTTTGGAAAACAGTCATCTTAAATGAATTAGCTTTCATTTAGATAACAGAATAATAAATATAGGGCTTTTTCTGCTAATTCACACTTCAATTAAGGTACTTTATTCCGCCCTATGTCTAATATCACTTATACTATTGGCAAGTATGATATCACGCTCTGTCACTTGATTATCTGCATCATGGGTCGTTATCCGTAACTCGACCTTGCTGTAGACATTATTTATCACTGGATGATGATTATGTTGTTCCGCTAGAAAAGCAACCCTCATTATAAAAGACATTGCTTCCTGAAAGTCAGAAAACTCCCATGTCCGCTTTAGTTCTCGAGTGTTTATGCTCCATCTATCTGAACCCTTTAATTGCTGAATTATTTCTTGCTTTGTAAGTGCTTTTAACATTTTTTAAGTATTAATTAGTAATTCCAATAATATTTTTTTTACACAACTACAATCCGAAGACAATTTAAATTATATATATTTAGTAGCTTCAGGTTTAAGGTTTTTTTAATAAGGGAAATATTACTCATTTTCCTCATAGAAAATTGTTTAGTTATCTTATTCTACAAGAAATTGTACAATTAACAGGTTAAACCCCAAATATAATACGTACTACTATATGAAGTTAATATTGCCTTTATTCAAGAGAGCATCATGGTTTTTGTTGCCGTTACTTTTGAGCCCATGGTCTTCAATTTTCGCAGCAGAAGGATTTGGAATTAGTGGAGGTGGGCTTGGTTTGCTTTGGACTCTCCCCTTTGCTGGAATACTACTATCTATAGCTATTTTCCCATTGGTAAATGAATCCTGGTGGCATCATAATTTTGGTAAAGTTTCCGCTTTTTGGGCCCTTTTACTTTTGGTACCTATGACCATTTCATTTGGTTTTTCAGCTACACTTTATGAAGTCTTACATGCCTATTTGCTCGAATACTTTCCATTTATCATTCTCCTGCTTGCACTTTTCACGATCTCAGGTGGAGTCCGAATAAAGGGCTCATTTCAAGGCAGTCCTCTAGTTAACATTGGATTCTTAGTAATCGGTACACTGCTCGCTAGTTGGATGGGTACAACGGGAGCCGCTATGCTGTTAATTAGACCATTACTAAGAGCCAATGAGTGGCGTGCTACTAAAAAACATGTGGTAATATTCTTCATCTTTTTAGTGGCTAATGTAGGGGGTGCGTTAACCCCTTTAGGTGATCCACCGTTATTTCTTGGCTTTCTACAAGGTGTTGGGTTTTTCTGGACCACTACCAATCTGTTTTTTGAGATGATTTTTGTAGTTATCCTATTACTTATCGTTTTCTATTTTGTGGATACCTATTTTTATAAGAAAGAAACCAATACACCACCTGTTGAAGAGAATAAAGAAGCTTTCGGAATCGAAGGTGGTATTAATCTAGTGCTTATTCTAGGGGTAGTTGGGGCGGTCTTGTTCTCAGGAATAGCTTCACTAGGAACCATTGATATTTACCATGTTACGGTGGACTATGAAAATATCATTCGTGACTTAGTCTTACTCGGATTGACCTTTCTAAGCCTAAAAGTAACATCAAAAGAAAGCAGAGATGCCAACGGTTTTAACTGGTTTCCTATTCAGGAAGTAGGAAAATTATTTGCAGGTATTTTTATCACCATCATTGCTCCTATATCCATGCTGAAAGCAGCGAATGTAGGAGAAGGGGCACTTACCTTCATAAATAATGCGGTATTTGACGGAAATGGAGAGCCTATCAATGCGATGTTTTTCTGGATAACTGGTATGTTATCTGCATTTTTGGATAATGCACCCACTTATTTAGTATTCTTTAATGCTGCAGGCGGAGACGCTCACATTCTCATGAATGAAATGAGCCAAACGCTCATGGCTATTTCTTCTGGCGCGGTATTTTTTGGGGCCCTAAGTTATATTGGTAATGCCCCAAATTTCATGGTAAAATCCATTGCAGAGCAGAACGGCGTCAACATGCCAAGCTTCGGTGGTTACTTAGTTTGGGCCTCAATCATATTACTCCCAATCTATTTACTTGTTACATTTATCTTTATTTAGCGCAATCAATAGAGCGATCCAGAAAATACACCTGGACCCGTTCTTTTTTTTCCAGCATAATACGAAAGCTAGTTTAGGTGTTAGAATATCTTTGCTAGCTTTTCTTTTTTTACAGGTATACTCCTATCACTTCACTGTCAACGCAGCTCCTACTGCATCAAAGAAAAACACGTACTTTAAGGTAGCAGACCTTCAGAATGATTTGACGAATCTTCCCTATTCATCAGAGAATACAATACAGCTAGCAACAGATTCTGTACTTGTCGATTCAGTAGTTACTGGCTTTGTGCCCGCCCTCTCTTACAGTACTGAAGTGGGTCTAGCAGGTGGCTTGATTTGGAGCAGGCTGGCCTATGGTCAACAATACCCATTTAACCAACATATTTCAATCGCTTCACTGGCTTCAAGTAAAGGCTTGGCAGGCTTGAATTTTTTCTTAGACCAACCATGTAGCTTCATTTGTTCCGATAGATTCATATTGAATGTTATACTAAACCGTTTTCTAGAAGATCAATACTATGGCGTCTACACTGCCACACGCCTAAATTTAGACAATAATCCAAAACGTTTCGAATACCGCTCATTCACCATGAAGTTGAATCTTGAATATAGAATGAGTGTGAAAAAATTACCCTTAGCTAGCGAATACTTGAGTAAGAGCTTATATGGATTTTTAAGTGCTGATCTTCAATATAAAACCCCATGGAATAATGAGTCCGGCAAGCTAATTATGGTAGAGCAACCTACAGGGTACCAGGGTGCCTATGGATTTTGGCTAGGTTTTGGTGGGTTAATTGACACTCGAAATAGTGAATTTTATCCGTCTCAAGGTTGGTATTCAAAACAACAATTCAAGGGTAGTGTAGAATCGGTTCTTAGTGATTTCAATCAATCATCTTTCCTGAGTGACACGAGGTTTTACCATGATTTCAAACTCATCATCCCAATCGTTTTTGCACAAAGAGTTAGTTACCAATGGAGTAATTCTGAAGAGCAAACACCCTATTGGAGCTTTCCTTCCCTAGGTGGAGAAGAATACCTGAGGGGTTATGTAAATAATCGATTTCTAGTGCCTCAATTTTGGGCTACCAATACCGAGTTAAGAACTTGGCTATTTGATGTTAACCAATACAACGTTAAAATTGGTGGTACCCTATTTTTAGATGCAGGATCATTTACCGATGATCAAACATGGCTAAGCGATGACTGGGCTGATAACCTAAAGTATACGGCCGGCTTTGGAGGTCTTGTTTCCTTCTTTTCACCTGACTTTATATTGCGGGTCGATCTGGGGGTTTCTGAGGAAGGATATGGGATATTTTTCTCAACCGGCGTGCTTTTTTAATCTACAATTAGTGCCAGTTTACTATTTAATTGTGGCTACATAAACAACCAAACACCCATTAAGCCCACCGCCCAACAATAGAAAGAAAAGAGGTAAAATCCACTTTTCTTTAGAATGATAATGAGATACTTAAGAGCAAAATACCCTGAAATTGCTGAGCTTAAAAAACCTATAATCAATACCTGCAATGCATCCCCTTGAATCCCAAGCTCTAATAATTCCAATACTTGCAATAGCATTGCTCCTCCAATAACTGGGATCACCATTATAAAAGAAAAATTAGCGGCCGTTTCCCTGTCCACCCCTAACCACAATGCGGTAGTTATGGTGGAGCCAGAACGGCTAATTCCAGGTATCATAGCGCATGCCTGCGCAAGCCCAATCGCAAAACTTTTTACTATTCCAATAGAAGACTTACTTCTTTCGGATGATTCATCGGACGGTTCATCTAAATGTGTTTTGCTGGATACAAATTTGGTCGAAAACAACAATCCACCTGTGATCAATAGCATAATACTTACCAAAAGTGGATTTGAAAATATAGACTCAACCTGATCTTTTAGAGTAAAACCAACTATAAAAGCAGGTATCATGCTTATGAGAATCATACCGAGAAATTGTACCTCCTTGCTCTCTTTTTCCTTGGCAGGATTCAATAAAAAACGTAATCCACTTGTACATAAACGCCCTAATTCATCACGGTAGTAATAGATAATGCTTACTAAGGTGCCAAAATGCACTATTACTTCATAGGTAATCCCAGATTCGACATCCGAGTCCAACAATATTTTTCCAAGTGCTAGGTGACCTGAGCTACTAATCGGCAAGAATTCAGTGATACCTTGTAAAACTCCTAAAATAAATGCTTCTATTAAATCCATTACGTATGTTTAAAAATTGAAAGAGTGTTAAATTACACTTTAACCACCAAAACCTAAACGAGAATTTCGAATGAGTGAATATGCAGTAGATATGATGGCTTTAAGTGAGAAAATCCAAAAAAGCTCCTCATTTATCGATGACATACGTACCGAATTAGATAAAGTTGTCATAGGACAAAAGTACATGATCGACCGGCTAATGATCGGCCTATTAACTAATGGACATGTACTTCTTGAGGGGGTACCAGGACTTGCAAAAACTCTGACCATATCTTCATTGGCTACCGTGATTGACACTAATTTTCAACGGATACAATTTACCCCAGATTTACTACCCGCAGACCTTATCGGGACACTTATATACAATCAAAAAGAAGGCGATTTTTTCGTAAAGAAGGGACCCATTTTTGCCAATATTATTCTGGCCGATGAGATTAACCGATCACCAGCAAAAGTACAGAGCGCGTTGTTAGAGGCGATGCAAGAAAAACAAGTTACGATTGGTGAGGAGAGCTTTAAGTTAGAGGAACCATTTTTGGTATTGGCCACTCAAAATCCAGTAGAACAAGAAGGAACCTATCCACTGCCTGAAGCGCAGGTAGATCGATTCATGCTCAAATTAAAAATAGATTACCCAAGCCCATCTGAAGAGCTGGAGATCATGCGCCGGATGGCAAAGACAGGCTCCAAACCAACGCTTAATAAAGTGGTGGACCCTGTAACCATTCTGGAAGCCAGAAAAGTTGTGAATGAAATATACATGGATGAGAAGGTGGAACAGTACATTGTAGACTTAGTTTTTGCTACAAGAAAACCTTCGGATTATGGCATTGCTGAATTAGAAGATTTAATTAGCTTTGGTGCATCTCCGCGAGCAACCATAAATCTTAATCTTGCAGCTAGAGCGCAGGCTTTTATGGAACATAGAGCCTATGTTACACCTGAAGATGTTAGGACGATAGCGTTGGACGTATTTAGACATCGACTCATACCCACTTTCGAGGCAGAGGCAGAAGAAATAGGAGCTGAAGAATTAGTTCAAAAAGTTATGAATAATGTTCAGGTCCCCTGACTAAGACATCAGCCACTTTTTGAATAACATGATCAGTGTTATAAATATGGTAGTCTATTAATAAAAAAGCCCCTTGTATGACAAATGGGGCTTTTTATTAATTAAACGGTAAAATCAGTGAAATAATACCGGAATGCTAATAGACCAATAATTATTTATCGTCTTTTGCTTTTGGAGCTTTGCCTGCCTGCTCTTCTGCTTCCATCTTTTCTTTAAGAACTGCTAAACCCGACATTTCTCCAAGCGTTGGCGCTCCGGTTTCCACGTCGGCTTTATCATCTGCTTTTTTCTTAGCTGCTTTTGCCTTCTTTTGATCCGCATCTAATTGACTAAGCTCGATGTTTTTACCTTGTTCGTCGAAGCGCAGAATATATGCTTCGACCTCATCTCCTTCTTTGAACTCAGCCACAACCGATTTAGTCATGTTTAAGAAAGCTTCGGCACCTTTTTCCAGAGCAACAAAAGCCCCTCGGTCGGTCACTTTAACAACTGAGCCCTTAACCTCTGTACCTGGAGTGTATTCTTTGGCGTACATTTCCCATGGGTTTTGTGTTACTTGCTTATGCCCAAGAGTGATTCTACGATTATCGAAGTCAACTCCAAGAATAACCACTTCTATCTCCTGATCCTTCTTAACTACTTCGTTAGGATGCTCAATTTTATCTTCCCAACTAAGATCAGATACATGAATTAGACCGTCTATGCCGGGTTCCAATTCTACGAATACCCCAAAATTAGTAAGGTTGCGGACCGTACCTTGATGCTTAGAACCAATTGGGAATCTTTCGAGAATATCGGCCCATGGATCATTAGTCAATTGTTTGACACCTAGTGAAATTTTCTTCTCATCTTCGTTGATGTTTAACACTATGCACTCTACCACATCGTCTTTATCTACCAACTGAGATGGATGCTTGATGTGCTGGGTCCAAGACATTTCAGAAATATGAATTAGACCTTCAACGCCTTTCTCTAATTCGATGAATGCACCATAATCAGCAATTGAAACCACGCGTCCTTGTACCTTCATACCTTCAGGGTACTTGGCTTGAATTCCTTCCCATGGATGAGGCTGTAACTGCTTTAAACCAAGAGATACACGCTTGCTACGCTCATCAAAGTCGATTACAGCTACATTCAAGCGTTGATCTAATTGTACAATTTCGCTTGGGTTGTCGACGCGACCCCATGATAGGTCGGTAATATGCAGTAAACCATCCACTCCACCTAAATCGATAAATACACCGAAGTCGGTGATATTTTTGACTGCGCCCTCGAGAACCTGACCTGATTCAATTGATTCTAAAATATGCTCACGCTGTTCTTCTAGATCGTTCTCAATTAATGCTCGGTGAGATACAACAACATTCTCTGCGACCATGTTTAATTTTACAACCTGGAATTCCATGGTTTTGTTAACATAAGCATCGAAGTCGCGCACAGGTCGAACATCTATTTGCGAACCAGGGAGGAAGGCATCTATTCCAAACAGATCAACCACCATACCACCTTTGATGCGACGTTTTATGAGTCCTTCCACAACTTCACCACTGGTATGAGAAGCTTCAATCTTCTCCCATGCTTGAAGAATATCTGCTTTTCGTCTAGATAGGATTAATTGACCATCTTTATCTTCCACACGGTCAAGAAATACATCCACTTCATCGCCTGCAGCCATACTTTCGAGCTGTTTGTTATTAAACTCGTTTACAGCAACAATACCCTCGGATTTAAATCCAATATCGATCACGACGTACTTGTCATCTATTGAGATGATTCGTCCAGTGACAATCTCTTTTTCTTCAATTTCATTAAGGGTATTTTCATACATACCCATGAGTTGATTATACTCATCTTCTGTATACTCGTCTGAGGGCTTTTCTAGCTGATCTAGCGTATAAACTTCTCCTTCTACATCACCGCTAAATACATGAGCTAACACGGTCTGAGTTTCCCCTGCAAGAGGGTTCTCCTCTTCTATAGTCTCTTCTGTTTCTTCGACTGCTATTTCGTCAATAGCTTCGGTCGTTTGATTTTGGGTAGTTGTTTGCGTGCCTTCAATAGCTTCTACTACTTCTTCACTTGGAGTTGTTGCTTCAGTTTCTTCAACTGCTGGTTTGTTGTCTTCTGACATTGAAATATTTGTTATTGTTCATACCTCAAAATCGACTTTCGACTTTGGGATAAGGTTACAGTTTATTCTATTAGGATAAATTCTTTTATCTTTTTAATGATGTATTGGACCTGCTCATCAAAACTAAATGTTGAGCTATCCACTACAATGGCGTCATCTGCTTGCTTTAACGGATCTTTTTCTCGGGTTGAATCGATTCGATCTCGTTGTTTGATTTCGGTAAGCACCTCATTGTAACTTATCTGAATACCTTTCGAGTTAAGTTCTTGGTGCCTTCTTTTTGCTCTGGTTTCAAGATCAGCTATCATAAAAAACTTACATTCAGCACTTGGGAATACGGCTGTACCTAAGTCTCGTCCATCAGCGATATATACATCGTGCTGGACTGCTTTATTCATCAACGCATTAATAAACTCTCTGACCTTGGGCATGGCAGCAACGGTGCTAACATGCGCTGATACTTCTGGAGTTCTTATGGCTTCGGTTATATTTACAGCATTGAGCGTCACTTGAAATTCACCATTGAATTCAAATTTGAGCTGAGCAGAGTGAAGTGATTCAAAGAACATGGGTAAGGAATGCTCGTTTTTCAAGAAAAGGTAGGTTGCTGCCCGATACAAAGCTCCGGAATCTAAATATTGTATATTTAGCTCATGAGCCACAGCGCGAGCAGTTGAACTTTTTCCCGATCCAGCGGGGCCATCAATTACCACTATCATAACAGAACGGTTAAATTACGCGGAATTAAGTTATTATTCAATCTTTTATTGATTAGAATAAAACTAAGCCGTAATTTTGATAACTATAAATAAAAAAGTCTAAACTCCACAATCGGAATGGCTCAGAACAAATCAGCGATTAAACGCGACCGACAAAACGCAAAAAGAAATGCACATAATCGTGCTAGACGTTCTAAAATGCGTACTCTTATCAAAAAAGTAATGACATCAACCAGTAAGGATGAAGCTCAAGTACTATACAAAGAAGCCGTATCTTACCTTGATAGGATGAGTGTCAAAGGGGTGATTCATACCAACAACGCAGCTAGAAAAAAAGCGCAACTTACTCGTCACGTAAACGCCCTATAGGCATATGTCTGAGAATGCAACCAAAGCTATGCTGGTAATCCTAGATGGTTTTGGTATCGCTAAAGATCCCAAGGTTAGTGCAGTTGATCAAGCTAATCTCCCCTACTATCGCTCCCTTCTGAGCGACATGCCTCACACCCAATTATCTGCAAGTGGTGAGGATGTTGGTTTGCCAGAGAATCAATTTGGAAATTCCGAAGTAGGTCATTTAAATATTGGAGCAGGCCGTATAGTTTGGCAAGCTCTCTCGAGAATTAATAAAGATATCCGTGAAGGTGGTTTCTTTACCAATCCAGCTCTCCTAGATACTGTTCAAGAAGCAAAAAAGCGTGGATATCTTCACGTTATGGGTTTATTTTCTGACGGAGGCGTCCATTCTCATATCAATCATCTCTACGCCTTACTCAGCTTAGCAAAGAGAGAAGGCCTAGAAGAAGTATATGTTCATGCATTCACAGATGGTAGAGATACCTCACCGAGGTCTGGTTTAACATATCTTGAAGAGTTTCAACAAAAAGCATCACAAATCGGTATTGGTAAAGTAGTTAGCATTGTAGGACGTTATTTTGCTATGGATAGGGATAATCGTTGGGAACGAGTTAAGAAAGCCTACGATTTATTGACTATCGGTAAGGGTAGTGTAACTGATAATGCCATAGAAGCTATGCAAGCTTCCTACTCTGCAGGTGTAACGGATGAATTTATTGAACCCATTTGTGTTGGGAATCCAAATCATGGCAGAATAGTGCAGGATGATGCGGTTTTATTCTTTAATATTAGAGGAGACCGAGCTCGTGAAATAACTCGAGCATTCACTCAGAAAGGATTTAACGAATTCGCAACACACATTTCAAACCTACATTACACTTGTTTCACCTCATATGATGCAACTTTTGAGAATGTAACGGTTGCTTATCCTCCTCAAAATTTGGTAAATACACTTGGGCAGTGGGTTTCAAAAAATGCTAAAAAACAATTTAGAATAGCAGAAACTGAGAAATACCCTCATGTAACCTACTTTTTTAACGGGGGCATTGAAGAGCCCAACGATGGTGAGTTTCGCAAAGTTATACCTAGCCCAAAGGTGGCAACATACGATTTACAACCTGAGATGAGTGCTCCAGAAGTGGCCGAGACATTAGTTTCCGCTCTACAAGAAAACCGCTACGACCTCGTTGTATTAAACTTTGCAAATCCAGATATGGTTGGTCATACCGGTAACATGCAAGCGGCCATACAAGCAGTTGAAGCAGTGGACAAGGAACTCGAAAAAGTGGTAACTACAGCTACTGAAATGGGATACAAAACGTTAATTATAGCTGATCATGGTAATGCCGATCAGATGACCAAAGAGGATGGTAGTCCACATACAGCTCATACCACTTCCTTAGTTCCTGCAATAGTAGTAGGCTTAGGCAACAAAACACTTCGTCAAGGCAAGTTGGCCGATGTAGCACCTACATTGTTGAAAATGATGGGCTTAGATAAACCCAATGAAATGACAGGTAGTGCCCTATATTGATTCTTACTCGGAATTAAATAATAACATGACTTTGACACAACAACCAACAAAGGTAATTCTACTAGTGAAATAACAAAACCAGGGTAGATTTAATTTCTGATGAATTAACCGTAGTTGTGTTAAAAAAATATAGCGAGCTCCATTTTGTTTGCATTTAGGTGGGTGCCCTGCTACATTCGATAAGAACGATACGGTAAGTTTTGCCGTTTACTTTAACAATTAGCAATCTGTATTATATATTAACGTTTAATCTCGTTCATTCGGGGGTTCAAGCTATTATCTTTGAAGTTTCGATTGTAAACAAAATAGATGTAATTTCAATTCATAGCGCATAAGGATATTCACATGGAGGGTAATTTTTCAAGTAAGGTTAGAGACGTAATCCAGTTTAGTCGCGAGGAAGCACTGCGACTAGGGCATGATTACATAGGAACCGAGCATTTAATATTAGGTATAGTCCGGCTCGGCGATGGAGTAGCTGTTCGCATACTCAAAAATCTAGATTGTGATCTGTTTAAATTGAAAAAAACTATTGAGGATACGGTACGTGGAACTGGTGGGTCTGTTACCATAGGGAATATACCACTTACCAAACAGGCAGAAAAAGTTCTCAGAATCACCTATTTAGAAGCTAAACTATATAAAAGCGATACCATTGGTACCGAACATCTTTTACTCTCACTTCTACGTGACGATGAAAATATAGCGGCACAAATTCTTCAGCAATTCAATATTTCTTATGACTCCGTACGTGAGGAATTAGATCTCATTATCTCAGGTAAAACCAGAGATGATAATAAAAGTCCCTCAGCTCTAGCCTCTGGTGAGTCAGAATCTGGTGGATCTGGAAAATCAGGAAGCTCTCGCGATAAAAAGTCCGACAAATCAAAAACACCTGTGCTTGACAATTTTGGTCGTGATCTTACGCAACTTGCCGAGGAAGGTAAGCTTGACCCCATCATTGGTCGGGATAAAGAAATTGAGCGTGTAGCACAGGTATTAAGTAGACGCAAAAAAAATAATCCCGTACTTATCGGTGAACCCGGCGTTGGAAAAACAGCTATCGCAGAAGGATTGGCCTCAAGAATAATCGATCGAAAAGTATCTCGAATACTATTTGACAAACGAGTTATTGCTCTTGATGTAGCTGCATTAGTTGCGGGCACAAAGTATAGAGGTCAATTTGAAGAACGTATGAAAGCAGTAATGACTGAGTTGGAAAAAACGGATAATGTCATTCTGTTTATAGATGAACTACACACCATAGTTGGAGCTGGTGGTGCAAGTGGATCACTGGATGCTTCTAATATGCTCAAACCAGCATTAGCAAGAGGCGAAGTACAGGCAATTGGTGCAACCACCTTAAATGAATATCGTCAATTCATTGAAAAGGATGGTGCTCTGGAAAGACGCTTCCAAAAAATCATGGTAGATCCTACCAGCCCAGAAGAAACGCTTGAAATCCTTAATCAAATTAAGTCAAAATACGAAAAGCATCATTTTGTTAGTTATACCAACGACGCCCTTGCTGCATGTGTTAAGCTAACGGATCGCTATGTGCCCGATCACTTTTTACCTGATAAAGCAATTGATGCTATGGACGAAGCAGGAGCTCGCGTTCACCTAGCTAATATCAATGTTCCCAAGCATATAGTCGAGCTAGAAGAAACCATTGAAAAGACCAGTTCCGAAAAGAATACGATGGTTAAAAAGCAACGTTTTGAAGAAGCAGCTCGACTTCGCGACAAAGAAAAAAGACTTATTGAAGATTTAGAAGTAGCTCAAAGAGATTGGGAAAAAGAATCTGAGGATATAGTGTTTGATGTACAAGAAGATGATGTTGCTTCTGTCATTGCTATGATGAGTGGTGTGCCTGTTAATAAAATTTCACAAAACGAAGGACAAAAGCTCCTCAATATGAAGGAGCAACTAAAGGGTAAAGTGATTGGTCAAGACGAGGCCATAATTAAATTAACCAAAGCAATTCAACGCACGCGCGCCGGATTAAAGGATCCTTCACGCCCCATAGGATCCTTTGTTTTCCTAGGGCCTACAGGTGTGGGTAAAACCGAACTTGCCAAAGTTTTGGCTAAGTATCTATTTGACAAAGACGAAGCTCTCATACGAATAGATATGAGTGAATATATGGAAAAATTTAGTGTATCTAGACTAATTGGTGCGCCTCCAGGCTATGTTGGATATGAAGAAGGTGGTGTTTTGACCGAGAAAGTACGTCGCAAACCATATAGCGTCATTTTACTAGATGAAATTGAAAAAGCACATCCAGATGTTTTCAACATACTTCTTCAAGTACTCGATGATGGTATTTTAACTGATAGTTTGGGGCGTCGTGTAGATTTTAGAAATACCATCATCATCATGACCTCTAATATTGGTGCTCGCGATATTAAGAATATGGGTAAGGGCATCGGTTTTGCTGGTCAAGGTGATAATACATTTGACTACGCAAAAATGAAAAGCACCATACAAGAAGCGCTCAAAAAAGTATTTAACCCTGAATTCTTAAATCGTATTGACGATGTTATAACGTTTAAGCCTCTTGAAAAAGAAGATATTTATCAAATTATTGATGTATTAAGTGAAGAGTTATTTCATCGGATAAAAGAGGTCGGCTATAATGTTGAATTAACCAAAGGTGCAAAAGACTTTATTACTGAGAAAGGTTTTGATCCAAAATACGGAGCTCGACCCCTTAGAAGAGCAATTCAGCGATATATAGAAGATCCACTTGCCGAAGCTTTATTGGAAGATAAAAAACCAGAAGGCTCAACGATTAAGATAAAATTGAATAAATCCAGAGATGATTTAAGTTTTAGCTGGGCGGTAATGAAATCTAAATCTGCTAAATCTTCAAAAAAGTCATCTTTTAAAACTGAAACAGATCTTGACAATTCAAAATCAAAGTCAGGTGTTAATGACAGTTTAAAAAGTGACTCTTCCGAAGAAAAAGGAAGACCAAGCACTTCGCCGGAACAAGCGAAAAAAGTATAATTACCTCAAGATAATCTCACTAGTCAAACCAGATAAAATGAGACGACTATCTTTTTGATTTAGATAGAATGGTGAAATTTGTTGTGTTTTAGAAACCGGAACTGATTGTTTTGTAATTCGTCGTTCTTCAACATTGATTTCATGGAGTTCCAAGTCCTCAACCGTTGGGTATGTACTTAGCTCAGTCCCCGATTGTTGAATAGACGTTCCCATTACATCAGCTGTTAATACTGCTATAGTGTTTTTCAACGGTAGGTAAGCCGCTCTCAATATGGGGTTCCCTCTAATTGATGAGCTACCAATTCTTTTTGCTGTATAGGAATCATACACCCCTACTCGTCCCCCAGAAAACAAGGTATGATATCTACCCTCTTCAGAGAATTCAATTCCTTCCACCGGTTGAGAAAACTCCCATTCAGCAATAGAATTTCCATAGCGATCAAAAACTTTAACCAAATCGTCTAGACCGTCTTGCGCAGTAACCAGAGCTATAAATGCACCATTACTTGAAACATGCACTCCTCGCAGCTGCCTATGGGTACTAAAATGAAGGGAAATGGGCTTTTTTCCAGATGTAATTATTTGGGCTGAGGAACCCATTGAGTTACCGAATACTATTTTTGGATTATATATTACCTGAGTTCGAAACTGCGGATCGCTTGCAAATTCCGAAACGGCTTCGCCATCCTCAGAACCGGAACTATTTGACTCACTATGTATAATTTTTCCCCGTCGGTTTATCCACAAAAAATTAGCCACATTTTCTCTGATTATACTCTCATATGGACTTGCATAGACCATGAATGTGGGATCTTGAATAGTGGGAAAGGTATAAGCTGCCTGCTGTAATACAAAGCCCATTGCATCTTTTATAATAATGCTATTTTCAGTTATCATCGTTTCAATTTGAATCCTTGACTCTTCACTAGCCACCACGGCAATCTGAAGATCTTGTGCCTGAGCACTCACATACAAACCAACATACATCCATATTGTGGTTATTTTGAACAAAAAAGTGACTCTCGGAGTGATTCGTTTAGTTTTTTTTGAACAGATTTTCATTCGCTTCCTAGATCTTATTGGCTTAAATTAGATTCCAAAATACAGTTATTAATTTAGACATCCTTAAATAGTTTAATCAGGAATTTTTAAGAGAATATTCGAATCATGAAGTACCATCTAATCACAGGCGGTTGCGGTTTTGTTGGACGTAATTTTGTTAAAAGGCTTTACTCAACCTCAGGGGATACCTTAATAGTAATCGATGATTTATCGGTAGGTACTCACCCAACACAGTGGCTAGATCCTAGTTTAGCCAAACATAAAGAGGGTAATGTTGAATATTTTGGTGAAGATAAAAGAATAATTTTCATAAAAGAAGATATACGCTCAATCTTAAATGGCCTTGTTGAACGTGAAGACTATCTATCTGAATATTTTGCTTTAGACATTGATCACTTCACCGATGTATTCCATTTTGCAGCTATTGTCGGAGGCCGAGCTACTATTGATGGAGATCCTATGAAAGTAGCATTAGACTTAGCCATTGATGCTCTATTTTTTAGATGGATATGTCTACATAAACCCGACCGTGTCTTATATCCAAGTTCCAGCGCGGCTTACCCAGTTGACCTGCAGACAGAAACAGATGCCATTGCTTTAAGTGAATCTGATATTGATTTTAAAAAGATGGGCCAACCGGATATGACTTATGGATGGACTAAGTTAACTGGAGAATATCTGGCATCAATTGCAGCCTCACATTACGGAGTTTCGGTTACGTGTATTCGTCCCTTTTCTGGATATGGGGAAGATCAAGACTTAAGCTATCCAGTTCCTGCCATTGCTAGAAGGGCGGCCTTATTGGAAAATCCATTCGAGGTATGGGGTTCTGGTAAACAAGGACGTGATTTTGTTCATATAGAAGATGTAATGGACTGTACACTACTTGCAATGGATCATATTACCGATGGGCGAGCCATCAATATTGGATCAGGAAAACTGACCTCCTTTTTAGACTTAATTGAGGTCTTCACCTCTTTCGCTGGTTATACTCCAGAAATAAAACCACTGCTGGACAAGCCAGTAGGTGTTCATTCACGTTATGCAAATATGGATTACGTCCATAAAATTTTAGGCTGGAAGCCAAAGCTTACACTGGAACAAGGCATGAAGCGAGTATACGATGTAGCTACTTCTAAGTATACTCGAAGTTAACACAATGGGCAGAATTGTTTGTTTTGGTCCAGGCCCCAGGTTTAAGGGTGGAATAGCTAATTATAATACTTCCTTAGCCAAAACACTGGATTCCGAGACCGAACATGAAATTCACATAGTTTCTTGGACCCAACAATATCCTTCTATAATCCCACGAAAGTTCGAGGACACTAGTTCAAAAACTGATTTCATGGAAGGAAGTAGTATTCAAATACACTACTTAACCAATTATAATAACCCCCTAAGCTGGCTACAAACCGCACGATTTATTGCTGGCTTAAAGCCCGATAAGGTAATATTTCAATGGGCTATTGCTATCCAAGGAATCCCAATGGGGTTCCTAGCACGTAAACTATGTAACATTAGTTCAGCAGAAATTATATTTGATCTACACTTTGTCATCCAAAAAGAAGGTAGTAAAATAGATAATTTATGTACCCAATTTGGTATAAAGCCTGCACACACCTACCTCACCCATGCATACAAAACTGTTGATGAGCTAAAAACTTTGTTCCCTAATCAACACTTCGAGGTGAACGAGACTGGAGAACGGACTCTTCATCATTCTGATGGCACAAACCATAGAAAGCAAAATGCAACTATTAAAACAGTTATTAAACTCTATCATCCAGTATATAACTTGTATGTCCCGGACCCAGGATTTGATACCGAAAGATTTAAAAAAGAGCTCGGACTTAAGAAACACGTTTTTTTATTCTTTGGTTTTATTCGAAAATATAAGGGACTACATATGGCTATTGAAGCATTCTCGGAGGTAGCGAAATCGCGTGATGATGTGAGTTTCTTGATTTGTGGTGAGGAATTTTGGACTACTTTGGACCCAAATAAATGGACAACCAAATTAAAAAATGTGCTCTTTAGTGGAATAAAAAAAATACTTCTGTCGAAGAATTCGGATGAACGTAAATACAGGCCACTTAAGCGCATAAATGAGTTAGGACTCAAAGAAAATACAGTTGTTGTAAATACTTTCATTCCAAATGAAGACGTACATAAATACTTCCAAGTAGCAGATTCTAGCATCCTATTTTATGAAACAGCCACTCCATCTGGAGTTGAATCACTCACCTACAACTTTGAATTGCCTATTTTGGCCACCCGTGTAGGACACTTTCCAGAGACTATAAAAGATGGGTACAATGGATATCTAGCCGAAGCCAGTGATACTCATTCAATGACACATGTAATGCTCAAATCGATTGACCAGCCAATTGACCGAAAGCATGTTCGCAAGACTGCAGCAAAGATGAGCTGGACCAATTACGTTCATGCAATTTTAAAAAATTAACCATCAATTGGCCTCTGTGCTCTGTCTGAATAATTTTAATTTATAATGAACAACATAACTGCATTTCAATGACTATTGAAAGAAATTTTAGATTTTGCTTGTTATCCGAGTAAATATTGCAGTATCTTTTATGCCTAAATAATCGGGGAGTGGCGCAGTCCGGTAGCGCATTCGCTTTGGGAGCGAAGGGTCGCAGGTTCAAATCCTGTCTCCCCGACTT
>JAYPBC010000012.1:0-46165 GCA_038124025.1 Balneola sp.
CTGCAAGTGCAATCCCAGAGCCCAGTGTCACTACATCCATATCCACATCATTTTGGATGCGATTCAAATAAAAATCTCGAACATATCCCCCCACCAAAAAGCTTTCTTGGCCTAGCTTATGAGCTTGTACACTTATTTCCTTTAGGAGGTCTTTATGCACCGTAGGTATGTCATGAGGGAATTCCATACTCAAAGATAAGGATGTTCGTCTTGTCAATCAGCCTTTTGTTCTTCCGCACTCTTTTTTCCTAGTATCTGCTCTATTTTGCCTAGTCTGTATTTTGGTTACTGATTTTTTTGGGGCTATTGATAGGAGTAGCATCAGCGACGGATTAAGTAATCGAATGTGCTTTTTCAGCCTCGCTTTCTTTACTCAACAGAATTAAACAGGCCGTATAATTTAAACTGCTACAAAAATTTAATTCTATATTTCAAAATGAAATCATTCATTATAATAATCATTATATGATAAGAAGTATAACTTCTTGCGTCAGAACAACTATTTCACTCTGATTACTGTTAAAACTACTACTCTGAACACTCAATCCAATAAAAGTATAAAAAAGGTCTTCAAGCAAGCTTAAAGACCGTAATTAATAATTTATATATTATTTTTACGCTATAATATAGCTTATTTAATAGCTATTTTTTATATATTATTTCTTAGTCATTATTGAGTGATCGCCTACATGTATTTCTCCGTCTACATTCGTGAGTTTCGTATGTGCTCCTATAGTAGAATCCGTTAATGTACATCCATCAAGGCGGGCATGATCTCGAACAATAGAATGGGATAGCTTACTATTCTTTAAAACGCACCCCTTCTCCACACTTACGTTTGGTCCAATAGTACCCCCTTCTAGGGTGACATCCTCAGCTAAGTAAACCGGCGAAATAATCGTCGTCTTCTGCTTGGCATAGGCCTCTATTTGTTCTGCTGAGTTATGAGCTTCTTTTTCCACAATTATACCGGTTGTCTCAAGCCAAGCGGGTAACGTTCCGCAATCTAACCATTCATCTACCGTAGCTGTTTTAAATAATTTTCCATCTTGAATCATACGATCTAGCGCCTCCGTCAGGAAATACTCTCCACCAGGGCCTTTCAGATCATTATCAAGCACAAATTCGAGCTCTTTCCTTAACTTTGCCCCATCCTTGAAATAATACACTCCAATAATGGCTAAATCCGAGATAAACTCCGCTGGCTTTTCCACAAAACCAGTTATTTTATCTCCCTCATAAACAGCCACGCCAAATCTAGAAGGATCTTCTACTTTTTTAAGCCAAATTACACTATCCGCCCCATCCACATTAAAAATTTCTTTGCTGTCAAATAGAGTGTCTGCAAAAGCAATAATCACCTCTCCATCCAAATCTTGTTGGGCACAATAAACAGCATGGGCCGTGCCAAGGGCTGTCTCTTGTACTCTAAATGTACATTTTGCGCCATGTCGCGCGCTCATCTGCTCTAAAGGCTCCTTTATTGGGCTCCCAAAATCGGGCCCCAAAATATATACTATCTCCTCAATAGTTCGATCCATTGTGCGTATAAAGGTCTCTACTAATCGCTCTACAATCATTGTTCCAGCCACTGGCAATAATGGCTTTGGAACAGTATGTGAATGAGGTCGAACTCTTGTCCCGCGACCCGCCATTGGAATAATTAATTTCATACTACCCGTTTTTTTAAATTTGTTACGTAAACAACACTAGATGTGTTATTTTTTCGTGCTAAATATACGGCCCTTTTATTTGAATGCCCAAGTGTGGATGCTAAAATCTGGACCACTATATTCACAATTAAATAGGGCTTGAGTCAATGTTGTCCATTCAATTAGCTCGAGAAATTCAACTATTCTTAGCTATCTTTATCCTCGGACCTTAAAACAGGAATTACTTTCTTACGAAATAAGGGCTACAAAGATAGTCTCTTGTTCTTTTGAGCTGTATCCCTTGATTACTTTTCCCATGCTACATACCTATTATCTGCTTTTTTTAGACCTATTTGCGGTGATTTTTACCCTAACCATCCTACGGGTTCTGTACTACAGGTGGATTTATTATTTACATGTTTTTCAACAATTAGGATATAAAAGCAATGAATTACGCGGTTGGTTAAAAGATCATTGGGACGAAAAAGTGATTCCTAGAAGCTTGGTTTATTTTTTAATAAGTACCATGCTACTCATTTTTGGAGCCGAATTCTTTAAAATACGGCTAAGCTTATCAGCTGAGGCCATTATCCTTTTTTCGTGGGGTATAGCCTACCTTGGCTCAACAAAAGCCTTCCGTCCTAAAAAAGTAAAAAAGCCATTGGTTTGGACGGCTCGAGTAAAACGTCTATCCCTCCCGTTTGGACTTTTTAGCCTAATTCTCCCACTTCTTGCTGTCTATTTAGGTTTCGTTAGTTGGTTCAATTCCGCTATTGCACACCCACGGTTGCAAGGAGCCGCCAGCATACAATTTGATGCCCCAAGTTTAGCCTTGGGCCTGGCTCTAGGCTATGTTTTCATTCCCCTATTCTTACTGATATCGGGCTTGCTCACTGCCCCCATCGAGCGGCAAGTACAGAATGGATATAAACGTCAAGCTCGCAAAAAATTAGCCTCTCTGCCGCAACTAAAAGTGATCGCCATCACGGGGAGTTATGGTAAAACAAGCGTCAAATTTATGCTCAGGGATGTGCTAAAAGAGCGCTTCAGCGTGTGCGTTACCCCGGGAAGTTTTAATACTCCAATGGGCATATGTAAAGTTATTAACAATGACTTAAAGGCGCATCATCAAATATTGATTTTAGAAATGGGTGCACGTTACGCCGGAAATATTAGTGAACTCTGTGATATTGCTCAACCCGATATATCCATCGTTTCAAATGTAGGACTTGCTCATTTGGAAACCTTTGGAAGCCAAGAGGTCATTGCTATAGAAAAAGGCACTTTAGTGGATCGTTTGAAAAAAGGGGGGGTGGCCGTATTAAATGGAAATGACCCCATTGTATCAAAAATGGGCATAGAACGTAGTGACATCCAACGTATTCACGTTGGCCTCTCTTCCTTAAGTGACACCAACTCAGAATTACATCTAAGCGCCTCCGAAGTGGACTATTCTACCGAAGGAACTCGCTTTACACTCCATAGAAACTCGGGGGGCAGCCCCTCAGAATCGTGGGATATTCAGTGTACATTATTAGGCAAACACAATGTGCAAAACTTGTTATTAGCCCTAGGTGTTGGCGATCACCTTGGGCTTCGTATGAATACAATGCAATTGGCTGCAAGTCAAATTGAACCGATACAACATCGGCTTGAATTGAAAGCAATGGGTAATTATTTCATGATAGATGACGCCTTTAATTCCAACCCTGTGGGCGCCAAAAATGCCGTGGAAATTCTAGGGGCTTTTAGCTCAGTTCAACGTTTCATTATTACGCCTGGAATGGTTGAATTAGGGGATATTGAGGCAGAAGAAAATCACAAATTTGGGGCTTACATCGCTAAGGCTAAGTTAGATTTTGCTTTTATTGTCGGTTTGGAAAGGGGTAAAGTAATTGAACAGGGATATCTAGAAGCTGGAGGAGACCCCAAACGCTTAGAACGGGTAGAATCCCTTTTCGTAGCTAATGAAAAGCTTAAACAACATATTAAGCCAGGAGATGTGGTACTCTATGAAAACGACTTACCTGACATTTACAACGAATAAACCCTCCTGGATATCTTGGGGCAGCGTGGCACTATTCGTATCGAATAACTCGGGCTGGGTGTACCTTAGCTGCATTTCGAGCGGGCAACCAACTCGCTAAAAGGCTCAGGCCAAGGGTTCCTAACATAATCAAAAGAACATCGGTCCATTGAATGTCTACTGGGTATGCGTCAATAATAAAGGCAGAGGATAACTTTAACAGGCCAAATGTGTCTTGCAAGTAACAAAAGCCTAGACCCAATAAAGCGCCTAAAAGTGCCCCTATTAAGCCAATAATTAGTCCCTGCTGGATAAAGATAGCTTGCACTTGTTTAGCTGTTAATCCCATAGAACGTAGTACTCCAATATCTCGCTTCTTTTGGAGTACAATCATGCTTAAAGAGCCTAAAATATTCAGAGCTGCAACCAAAATAATGATCATAAGCACGACAAATGCCCCCCATTTTTCTAGATACATAACATCATATAAAGGTTTTTGTAGATCATACCATGTTTTTAGAGCAATGGCAGAACCAAAAAGGTCATTCTTTACGCTCGCTAGGCTTGCCTTGACCTCTTCGGCCTGCTGTATGTCTTGCAAAGATATGTCCATGCCCGAAATCTTATTTCTAGTTAAGAAGAGTCTATGCGCCGCAGAAATATCTAATAAAATAGGGGGTGGAGATGATATGTAAGGGAGTTCATAAACTCCTCTCACTGTAAATATCATGGACCTTGGAATGCTTATTTGGGTGAGTGCTTTTTGCATATGCCTAGCACTCAATAAAACTACTTCATCTCCGAGATCTAACTGTAATTCTGCTCGTAAATACTCTGGAATTAGTATGCCTGGGCGTCCTTGCAAAACACTCAAATCTTTGTCGCCACTTTTTAGCGGTAGATTTTCTAAAAAGCCTTGCTCCTCATTGATATCTATGGCCTTTTGGTCCATGGACCCCGAACTTCCTGCAACATCCTTGATGTTATCCAAGCTCATGGGTTCATCGCCGCTCATTGTATAGCCAGCAGACAGCTTGGCTGGAATACCCTTAATCTCCACGACCTTATTTTCGTATGGCTGCACTCCACTAAGCGTGCGGGTACGTAATAAAGCCATTCCCTCTACAAAGGGAGTGAAGTCTATAATCCTCGAATCCTCTTTGAGCAGTTGCGCCATTTTTTCGTTCCATTCTAATACAGGCCCGCCAATACTCTCGACCCGTAAAGCAGGGTCATAACCTAATAGAAAACCCTGAATTACCGTAAAAAAACCGTTAAAAATAGATAATACACTAATAAGTAAGGCCGCTCCTATGGTAATTCCCGATACACTTATGTAAGTAAGTACAGAAAGCAAAGAAACATGCTTTTTTGCAAACAAATACCGCCGAGCAATCTTTCTAGAAATGTTCATACGCTAAAATGAATAAATTACAACTAAGGTAAAATAGAGAATGTTCCTCTCAACCACATAATTGAAGCTACTTAGAACATTATTTAGCGCATAAATTCATATATTATAGCCTCTTGAAAGTGTCTATTTCTCGTTCAAAACAACCAATTATATAGGAAGTTATTTGTTACCGCCGGAAATTATTCAGTCCATCGATAATGGATCACACGGAGATCCATTTAGTATTTTGGGGCCTCACTTAGTCGAGATAGATCGTAAAAAGAAAGTAGTTGTTAGGGTTTTTAGGCCAGACGCTAAACAGATTGAATTGATTATTTCATCAAAAACACGCCATGTTATGACTCGCCTATCCGAGGGCGGTTTATTTGAATGGATATTTCCGAGAAGAAAACAAATACCTACATACCGCTTAACCATTACTCCATATCAAGGCCAACCCTACACTATTGAGGATCCTTATCGATTTAAACCCGCCATTGAAGAGTTGGACTTGCAGCTTTGGGGAGAGGGAAATCATGCCAAATCCTATACATTTATGGGTGCTCATCCCATAACATTAGATGGGGTTCAGGGAACTCATTTTGTGGTATCTGCTCCTGCCGCTTCCCGAGTCAGTGTTATAGGCTCGTTTAATCAGTGGGATGGAAGAGTTCACCGGATGAAAAAATATCATGACCAGGGACTTTGGGTGCTTTTTTTACCCCATGTACGTTCGGGGGACACCTATAAATTTGAAATTAAAAGCCCTCGTCAGGATCCTCCGCTGAAAAAGGCCGATCCTTATGCTTTTTTATCCGAACTTAGGCCACACACGGCCTCTATTGTTCAAGATCTAAATGGGTACGAATGGAACGATAAAAAATGGATGAATCAGCGTCAAAACGGGCCTGATGAACAAGCTATTTCGGTATATGAATGCCACCTCGGCTCATGGAAACGAAATGGATCAGATTTCTTGTCCTACCGTGAACTTGCCGAACAGCTTATTCCATATGTAAAAACATTGGGCTTTACCCATATTGAGCTCATGCCTGTCGCAGAACATCCCTATGATCCTTCTTGGGGATATCAACAAACGGGTTATTTTGCTGCTACTTCTCGTTTTGGAAGCCCTAAAGACTTTATGTTTTTTGTAGATCAATGTCATGCAGCCAATATCGGAGTTATCATTGATTGGGTACCCGCTCATTTTGCTAAGGACGAGCATGGGCTCTACCGTTTTGACGGTACTGGCCTATTTGAGCATGAAGACCCACGCCAGGGTGAACACAAAGATTGGGGTACAGCCATTTTTAATTTTGGTCGCACCGAAGTTCAAAATTTTCTGATATCAAACGCCTTATTCTGGCTGGATTATTATCATATTGACGGCTTAAGAGTAGATGCGGTGGCCTCAATGCTTTATTTAGATTATTCGCGTGAAGACGGCGAGTGGATACCTAATAAATATGGTGGTCGAGAAAATATTGAGGCCATTGAGTTTCTAAAAAAGTTCAACTATTTCGTCCATGAACATTATCCAGGTTGCCTGACTTTTGCCGAAGAATCAACCTCTTGGGGTGGTGTCACTGCTCCCGTGCAACAAGATGGTTTAGGCTTCGATTATAAATGGAATATGGGCTGGATGAATGACACCCTAAGCTATATTGAAAAAGACCCAATCTACCGCCGATATCACCAAGGAGATCTTACTTTCTCTTTAGTATATGCCTTTAGTGAACAGTTTATCCTGCCCTTCTCCCACGATGAAGTGGTTCACATGAAAAAGTCTATGCTGTCTAAGATGCCTGGTGACGATTGGCAAAAGTTTGCTAATCTCAGGTTGTTGTATACCTACATGTATGCTCATCCTGGTGCTAAGCTGCTGTTTATGGGCTCAGAGTTTGGACAGTGGGGGGAATGGAATGATGCTCACTCACTGGACTGGCACCTTTGTGAATATACTCCTCATCAGCAACTACAAACCCTAGTAAAGGATTTAAATCATCTTCACCAAAATGAAGCTTCGCTATACGAACTTGATTCCAATTGGAAAGGCTTTGAGTGGATCGATTTCCATGATGCTGACAATAGTTTAATTTCCTTCGTCAGAAAAGCAAAAGATTCGGGCGATTTTGTAGTAGTTGTATTAAATTTCACGCCAACTGTACATCGTGGTTACCGGATTGGTGTTCCTGAGAACGGTAATTATGAAGTATTGTTTAATAGTGATTCGGAGTATTATGGGGGTAGTAATGTCGGAGTTGATGAATGCCTAGCGTCTCCAGAGTCATCTCATAATTTTTCTTCGTCTATATCGATCGATATCCCTCCATTGGCTGGTATCATATTAAAACCAAAGAAATAAGTTATGCGATTTCCACGATCCTGCGGCACCCTCGTGCACCCGACTTCTTTTCCAGGAAAATACGGTATTGGAGATTTTGGTTATGAGGCCCGAAAGTTCCTAGACTTCCTGGAGCATACCCAGCAAAGTATCTGGCAAGTACTCCCTCTTACCCCTACTGGCTATGGCAATTCACCCTATGCCTCTTATTCGGCTTTTGCTGGTAATCCCTATTTAATAAGCCCGGACATCCTTCTTGAAAAAGGTCTTTTAACTGCCTCTGAAGCACACTCACTTATTATTTCCTCATCTACTATGGTGGCCTATGAGCTGGCCTTTGAGAAGAAATCGGCGGCCTTGAAGTTGGCATCGGCTCGATTTTATGAGAACTTGGACGGTGATGAAGAAAAAAAGTTTGAGCAGTTCAAGCTGGAGCATGGTCATTGGTTGGATGATTATGTATTGTTTATGGCCGTTGCTAAGAATCATCAAATGCAGCCTTGGAATACTTGGGATTCTGATATTGCAACACGTAAAAAATCGGCCATTAGCCAAGCAAAAAAGACCTTCGCGCAAGAAATTAAACTAGAGTATTGGCTTCAATACGAATTTTTAAATCAATGGCTGGCACTTAAGGAGTATGCCAATGCCAAGGGTATTCGTGTAATCGGAGATATACCAATCTTTGTGGATCATAATAGCGCCGATGTCTGGGCCAATACCAAGTACTTTGCGGTAGATGAAAAGGGAAATAGAACCTTGGTAGCTGGGGTTCCACCGGACTATTTCAGTGAAACGGGGCAGCTTTGGGGGAACCCTCAGTATCAGTGGGGGGCCTTAGAAAAAGATGGGTATTCATGGTGGGTTAAACGATTTAAGCACATGTTTTTAACCTGTGACGCCATCAGAGTAGATCATTTCAGAGGGTTTGATGCCTATTGGGAAATACCTGCTATCGAAAAAACAGCGGTGAATGGACGTTGGGTTACGGGCCCTGGAGAAAAATTATTTGATACCATCCTAAAAGAGTGTGGCGAGTTACCTATTCTTGCCGAAGATTTAGGTTTTGTGACCGAAGGAGTAGAAAGGTTGCGTGATAAATACGCGTTTCCAGGAATGAAGATTATTCAATTCGCCTTTGACGCCGACTCCAGCAATAGTTTTTTACCTCATAATTATCCCCAGAATTGTGTGGTTTATAGCGGCACTCATGATAACGACACCACGAAAGGGTGGTATGAACAAGCTCCCGAACATGAACGTCATTTTGCCCGTACCTACACTCAATCCGATGGTACGCATATAAACTGGGATTTTATTCGCTTAGGAATGCTTTCAGTGGGCGATCAGGCGATCTTTCCACTGCAGGATTTTATAGGCCTATCGACCGAGCATCGTATGAATTTTCCAGGAACTTCATCCGGAAATTGGCTTTGGAGGTACACCTCAGAAATGCTAGAAAAAATTGATGGGGACAAAATTCGCAAGCTTGTTGAATTAAGCAACCGTTCGATATTGGAAAAATAAGCGCCCAACAAATAAAAAGGTGATTTTTCATTTAAAACTGCCTTTTTCGTATATTATAAAATTGCAACTAATTTATATCACATGTCTTTTTCATTGTTGAATCTACCTAAGCGATCTGCAAAACCTAGAACCGAAGGTATAACCTTAGTATTAGATAAAGGGTATAGCATACGTCAAGTTGAAGATTTGGTTGAGGTATGTTCAAATCATATTGATATCGTAAAACTAGGCTGGGGAACCTCCTATGTAACTCAAGGCCTAGAAGAAAAAATTAAGGTGTATCAAAACGCTGGTATACCAGTGTACTTTGGCGGTACTCTTTTTGAAGCATATTTGATGCGTAATCAACTCTCAGATTACCGAAAAATGATGGAGCGCTACGAAATTACACATGTGGAAGTGTCCAACGGCACCATCTTATTATCGGATGAAAAAAAACAAGCTATTATAAAAGAATTAAGCAGCGATTACACGGTGTATTCTGAAGTGGGTAGCAAAAATCCTAATGAAGTCATCCCTCCTTACAAATGGGTACGGACCATTCAACAGGAATTAGAGGCTGGTTCAGAAAAAGTTATCTGCGAAGCTAGAGAAAGCGGTACGGTTGGAATGTTTCGCCCAAATGGTGAAATTCGCTCGGGTTTACTCGAGGAAATTACCGATCAAATTCCTGCCAAACATTTACTTTTTGAAGCCCCCAAAAAAGAACAGCAAGTTTGGTTCATTCGCAAATATGGTTCAAATGTAAACCTAGGAAACATTCAACCAGAAGAAGTGATTCCCCTAGAAACTCTTCGATTAGGTTTGCGCGGAGATACTCTTTTAGACTTCTATTCACTAGAAGAGGGAAATGAATTAGATCAAGTGATTGAAGCGAACGGAATGAACGATCAAGAATAATTACCCAACATGAAAATTTTATACGCCGCCGCTGAAATCTCACCCTTTGCACGCATGACCGTAACTGCGGATTTGCTGCGTTTTTTACCCGCTTCATTACAAGATAAAGGCTTTGAGATTCGTATTTTACTACCCAAATACGGCACGATAAATGATCGTAGAAATCGCCTACATGAAGTGATACGCCTAGCCGGCATTGAGGTGGAGGTAGGAGATACCGCGGAAAGTATGAAAATTAAAGTGGCTAGCATCCCAAATGCAAAATTGCAGGTCTATTTTTTAGACAATGATAAATATTTCAAACGCAAAGGTCTCTTCAAAAACCCAAAAGACGATACCTTTTATCCAGACAATGCCGAACGATTAGCCTTCTACAATAAAGGGGTACTCGAAACAGTTATAAAGCTAGGATGGGAACCTGATATCATACACTGTCATGACTGGCCTGCGGGTCTTATTCCACTTCTGGTTAAAACTAAATATAAAGATGAACCTATTTTCAAAAATTCTAAGATCATCTACAATTTACATCATCCAGAAAATGAAGGTACCGCAGACACAGCAAAAATTTTAGAGTTACTTGGCTTGCCTGACAATGTAGATATTGCCAAGCTAACAGATGAAGGTAAAGTGGATTTATTGAAATTAGGACTCCTATACAGCGATCATGTAGTTACTGGAAATTTCTTAAAAGACGAATTTGATAGCGTATTCAACGAATTGAATGTTTCTCCTGTAAAGATTCAAGGTGCGCCAGAAGATGTATCAACTAAATTTTCCGATTACTATAAAACCATCTCAAAATAGGAATCATAAAAAAGAAGACTGTTATTATATGTTTTTAACAAATAAAGCTACCTCAAAAAGGTGGCTTACTTTTTCTGTACTTACCCTGATCGGCCTTACCGCATGTGAAGAAACTAACACAGTAGGTGTAGATTTTATTCAAGAGTCATCCATTCAGGTGGATACGGTACGTATTGACCAAATCGACTTAGTTGAAATTGATCCTTACCTAGGTCAATTAACCTACTCGGCCTTAGGCTCTTTTGAAGATCCTCTATTTGGAGAACTAAGTAGCACGCTTTATTTTAAGCCGTCAATTAATGCCTCTAGCACCGACACCGTGCTTGATTACATGCGCTTTGAAATGAGACTTCATCTAATGGAAGATGAAATTTATGGCGACACCAGCTCAACCGCCGAATTTGATGTATATCGAATTCAACAAAGTTGGCACGGCCCTAGCTTTAGGCAATCAACCGATATTGATCTAGGGCTGGAGCGTATTGGTGGTTTTAGCGATGCCGACATTGATACGAATGGTAACGTTCATATTGCCTTAGGGGGAAGTTGGGATTCATTTTATCGTGAAATCTTTAATATCGACGATGACAGTATCCGCTTGACCAGATATGCGGAAGAGGATTTTGGCTTGGCCATTGTTCCAAAAAACACCGCTAATCGAATTCGTTTTGCCACAATGAGTACTAGTCGTTTATTGGTTATTGGGCAGGAAGATACTAGCTCTTATGGCGTGCAGGATTGGGCCTATAATATCGAAAGGACGGGCGTTGATCCTATTCCTAACCGCCTGATGCTTCACAACACCTTTGAGCAGGTGTTAAAAATAGACCTAAACAGTCTCGGCAATCAACTACCAAATACTAATTTTGTTCGAGCTGAACTGGTGTTGGAAGAGGATACAACTCGTGCTAAGACTAGTCTCTCTGAACATGAGCAACGATTAAATGTTCCTGGTTTTAGAATGAGTGAGGGTGATTTTATTGATTTAGCCTATCAGTTTGGTTTTTCAGATCAAAATATAATCAATGGGTATCCTGCCAAAGGTCGATTCAGATTCGATATTACTCAGTTGCTAAATGACCAGATATATAACAACAATCCAATTAAAGATTCTTACATTTATCCTTATGTAAATGCAGGTTACATAGGCTCTAATATTCTATACAGTAAAGATACCCCGCCTGAGAAGCGCCCTCGACTTATTATTTATTCCATTCAGTCTGAGGAGGTAAAATAATGTTTACTATGCCAACAACTTCCCTGGCGTTAATTCGGTCAAATTGGTATACATTCGCTCTACTAGCAATACTAATATTCGTGCTCGGATCTCCACTGATCATGGCTCAAATTCAATCTACCAATTTATACTCGAGTGGATCGATTTATTCCGCATATGGTATTGGATATCCTGTTGAACTTGAGACTGGTTCTGCTAAATCTCATGGAATACTGGGCCTCACAAGCGTTAACCAAGAAGTGGCAGGTCTCAGCAATCCTGCTTTTTGGGCACAAACCTATTATACTCAGGGTGCATCCGGGGTTGGGCTACAAAATTCTCAATTGAAAAATACCAGTAATACTGGTGAATCCACACTCTTTGATAAGGGATATTTACAGCTATTGTTCCCTCTAAAGTCAAGTGAATTGGGTCTTTCTGTCGGCTTATACCCAGTTACTCGCTCCAACTTAAAAATAATTAACGAAGAGCAGTTTCTAACCTATGGTGATACGGTTGGTTACAATTCTGAACTGCAACAAATAGGGGGGTTAAATAAATTCGAAATTGGATTTGGATGGAAAATTTCCGATCAAATTTCTATTGGTTATGCTCCGTCGGTAGCTTTTTTCAGCATGCAAACATCAGAGGCATTTTCTTTCAGTTCCTCACTATTTTCGCAACAAAAGCAAACATTAACCATTAGTGGCGCTGCCTTTTCACAGCGCTTGGGTGTTGCAGGTAGTTTTCGGAATGTGTTCAGAACCCAAGATAAAATTTCAGTGGGCGCTACGGTAAACGTCCCCTTCAATATGACACTAAGGCAGGATTACACAACTGAAAAGGAAATTGAATCTGGCAGTAAAACCGTCGATTTATCTAACATATTAACCAGTAAAAAAGGAGAAATGAATCTCCCATTAGAATACGCAGCTGGTATTGGTTACGCACCTCATGCACGTTTTAATATCAGCGTCGAGGGACAGTATCAACAGTGGTCAGACTACAGTAATGATTTGGTTGGAAATGATGGTGCGATTATGGCTGATCGAATGCGGGTAGGTTTTGGTGCCCAATACCATCCATATAAAAAAGCACAAAGTGGATTTTTTTCGAGTTTTAAATATTCAGCTGGATTATCTTATGATAGTGGTCATTTAACGGTTCAAGATGAGCAAATTAGAACGTTATGGCTACATACTGGGTTAGGACTTTTATCGCGAAGCCCATCTTCCATAGATTTAAGCTTGCGATATGGATTCAGAGGAACCACTGAAAGTAACCTAATTGAAGAAAAAATTTGGGCCATTGGACTTTCCGTGAATCTTGCTGAAATCATGTTCTTACGGCCTAAATTACAATAAAACTTAGCTGTTCATCACCGAACTCACGACATAACTAACGAAATCGTATCATGAAAGTTCTAGCAACCCTAATTGGGTTAACACTATTAACTACCTCTGGATTAAAAGCACAAGACTGTGCCACCACTCCTCCTTATGGAATGAATGAATTGGCTGCATTTTCCATATTCCAAGACAATTACAAAAATAAAGATTACTCCTTTGCACTTATGTATGGACGGTGGTTGATCTGCAGTAAAACAAAAGAATTAGAAGGATACCCCAGATTTAATTTAGCAAGTCAATACCCAAAGTTTATTGACATATACACCCAAATTGGTTTAAGTGAACAAGATCCTAGTATACGCGAAGCTTATATAGACACCGCATTGAGTCTATTTGAGGAACAATTCACTGTGTTTACTGACGAAGAAATAGACAAGTACGATCTTCATCAGGATAGAGGACGGTATTTGCTAGAGAACTATCAAAATATTGAGGGTGGATTAAATATGGCTTATAACGATTTCAAAGCCATGTTTGATATGGACGTAGAAAAGACTACCCTGCTAGGAGAAGGATACTATGTGCGTGTAGTAATTGACGATCTTGTACGAAAAGGTGAGAAAGATATGGTTATTAGCATGATCGATCAAGCAACTCCCTATGCGGGCATGGAGTTGAGCACCTATTTTGACGATACCCTTGAATCGCTGTTCAATACTCCTGAAGAACGCCTCGAGTTTTGTGGCGCCAAACTAGAAGAAAATCCTGAATCAATCGAAGATCTAAAATGTGTTGCAGAGGCACAGGAGGATCTTAACATGACCGCTGAGTTTCTACAAACAACCTTGATTATTCATGGTTTAGATCCAACTTTTGAAAGTGCTTTAACACTTGCTGAAACAGAGAAAGGAAATTCATCTTACTCCACTGCAGCAGAGTACTTCAAAGAGGCATTAACAATGGCTGATAACGACAATGATAAAAAGAATATAAATTTAGAGTTAGCCGACGTATACTCAAGTACAGGAGAATTACCCACCTCTAAAAAATATATTCAAGATGCATTAGCAATCGACGATTCTTTCGGTCGTGCTTATATAAAATTAGCGTCTATCTACGGACAAGCAGTTAGTTCTTGTACTGAGAGTCGCAAATTAGAAGCGCGAGATAAGGTAGTATATTGGGTGGTGGTAGATTATTTAAACAGAGCAAAGTCAGTCGACGCTGGAGTGACTAACACAGTAAATTCGCAACTTGCTACATATGAAGCGGTTACTCCGTCTACTGAAGATAAGTTCTTTACCTTAGGGTATGAGCAAGGACAAAGAGTACAAGTAAATGGTACTCTAGACAGTTGCTATAATTGGATTAACGAATCCACTGTTGTTAGATAAACTTCTTTATGAGGGCTAAATTACGGTTTAGCCCTCAATTTTATATCGAATTCATTTGTAAACGATTAAAACATTCGTATCTTTTGATACTTCATTCATTAGTTGGTGCCCTATTCTGAGTCACCACAGTTATTCACGCTCCTCTCTTCAGTTTCACATCCATCCATGATGAGTATATTGATAACCCTCTTATGACGGTTGAACTTGGAGTAATTTCGTACAATGAACATTTATTAATGGCTAGAAACAAAAAGAACTACAATAAGAATAACCGCCACAAAAATAAGCGGCATAAGAATCGGAATAAAAAAAATAGCGGCAAGTCCAATCATGTTTTTATTCCAAAGTTTCATTGGAACCAGAACCAAGGTATCGCAGGGCGCTTTGCTGGAGTGCTAGAGATCAATGAAAAAGGCTGGGGACTCATAAGAAAACTAGATCATGAATTTAGCTATCACCCTAAAGATCCGTTTCTAAAGCCAGACGAGGTTAAAGATTTAGATTTACGCCAAGGCCTAATTTTAGAAGGCGAATTTGAGGAAGATCATCAAGGTAACCGACATGTTGCTAGCGTTGATAGTATTAATCATCAACGTTTAGAAACCTGGGCTAAATGCTCTAAGTTTGAACGGCAGACGCCAATCATGCCTGTAGACTGGATCCGCTTGGGTGACCGGGCACAAGATACCGAAATGCGTGTAATCGATTTAGTTGCACCAATCGGTAAAGGACAAAGAGCCTTGATCGTTGCTCCACCACGTACGGGTAAAACTGTTTTACTAAAGCAAATAGCTGACTCTATTGCGCATCATCATCCCGACGTTCATTTGAGTATTCTTCTGGTTGATGAACGACCTGAGGAAGTAACCGATTTTATACGTTCTTCGAATGCCGAAGTTTTTGCTTCTTCCAATGATCGTAAAACACAAAGTCATATACGTATCACAGAAATGACCTTAGGATACGCCAAAAGAAAGGCGGAAATGGGTCAGGATGCGGTACTTCTAATTGACTCCCTAACAAGACTTGGACGAGCTTATAATGCTATACAGAATAATAGCGGCCGAACTTTATCTGGTGGTTTAGATATTCGAGCCCTTGAAATCCCTAAAAAGATATTCGGTTCTGCACGGAAAATTGAAGGCGGTGGTTCTTTAACCATAATTGCAACCTGCTTAGTAGAAACGAATTCAAGAATGGATGATCTAATCTTTGAGGAATTCAAAGGAACCGGAAATATGGAGCTGGTTTTGGACAGAGAACTAGCAAACGATCGTATTTATCCTGCTATTAATATCACCGCCTCTGGAACCAGAAATGAAGCTAAATTTATAACGGATTCCTTAGAAGAGCGGAATATGGTCCGAAGATATTTACTCAAAAAATCACCAAAGGAGTCCATGTTGGGTCTCCTAAAAGTACTCAAAAATACCGAAAGCAACCAGGAACTGCTCAACCAAATCGCTGCGATTTCATAGGGTCTTTTGAAATAATATACTAGTCTATGTCTACCTCTGGATCATTTGGGTAACGTTCATTGCAGATGTCAAGATCCAAATAATAGACTCCTTGTGTATTATCTGCCTTATACGCCATTATGCTACACAATAGGAGGCCAAAAAAACTTATTCTATTGTGTATGGTAATACAATAAATCTTTTTGAATTTCTTCAGAGCTCACAGGCTAAATTAATTGCTGGCCACAAAAAAACGTAGTACATATAGACAAAAATAGTTCAAGAGTAGCTATCTATGGGTGGCATCGACGATCAGGAGAGCCTATACAGCCCTATAGTACTGTGCACCACGACGAATATTTCGACTACAGTCACGTAATAAGACCTGTAAGCCCAGAAGTGTTTAAAAATAGCGAATGGGTAATTTGGTCCGATTGATGAATCATATTATGTAAATCCAGCCATTCTATATTCCCTAAATTGATGCGCTAAGCTACCGTAATCGAGGGATCTATTTCAGCGGCCCACGCTTTCATTCCGCCTTTTACATTGTGCACCTTTTCAAAGCCTTCATGCGACAAAAAAGCACACGCATTTGCACTACGTGCACCGGCACGACAAATGATAGCATACTCAAGGTCTTGATCAAGAGTGTGTAATCTACTTTGTAGACTGGATAGTGGAATGTGCTCGCCCCCATTATTGGATACCATATATTCAAAATCTTCTCTAACATCAATTAGCATAAAGTTTGCGCTCTTGTTGGCTAATTTCTCTTTTAACTGTTGTACCGTAATTTCTTTCATAGAATTATTTTTTTGGATAAGAATAGACTTAAAAATCTAAAAAGCCTATTAAATAAACCATTTGTTATATCACGTTTTGATATAGCGTTCCAAGGTAAAGGTTTCTCCTAAATATAACTTCTTTGCTTTCTCATCATTAGCTAGCTTATCGGCTGACCCCTCCATTAAAATGTTTCCCTCAAACATGAGGTACGCCCGATCCGTTATTGCTAAAGTTTCATGTACATTATGATCGGTAATTAATATCCCAATATTTTGAGCTTTCAGTGTGGAAACAATCTTCTGAATGTCCTCTACTGCTATTGGATCGACTCCTGCAAATGGCTCATCCAATAAAATGAAATTTGGCTTGGTTACCAATGCTCTGGCTATTTCTGTTCTTCGCCGCTCACCACCTGATAATCTATATCCTTGACTATCCCTGACTTTTTGTAAGGAAAACTCCTCAATCAATTCATCGCATCGTTGTTTAATTTCAGCCTTTTCTAAGCCCCTGTACTGCAGCACGGCTGCCAAGTTTTCATAGACCGTTAAATTTCTAAAAACGCTCGCTTCTTGAGCTAAATATCCGACTCCTTTTCTCGCTCGTTTATACATCGGAGTTTGGGTGAGTCGCTCACAATTTAAATATATTTCTCCCTCACTTGGCGTAATTAGACCTACCATCATATGGAAAGTAGTGGTTTTTCCTGCACCATTAGGTCCAAGCAGTCCTACTATCTCTCCCTGTTCTACATGGATAGAAACCTCATCAACCACTTTGCGTTTTTTATAACGCTTGACCAACTTTTTTCCATATAACACGTGACCCTGACCTTGGGCGCTGCATAATGGAGTCCTATGAGGTGTATTTTCGCTCACGCAATTGCCAGCGCCTGTAAAATGGATTCGAAGATCGGCTTGCCATCCTCTTTACCCAGCAATTTTTCCATCGCCCGTTCGGGATGTGGCATCATACCAAGCACATTTTTTTGTTTGTTCGTAATGCCTGCTATGTGATCAATGGAGCCATTTATATTTGCTTCTGGCGTTGTTTCGCCATGGGCATTTACATATCGAAATAGAACTTGATCGTTGTCTTGTAATTCGTTTAGCCCATCATTATCAATATAGTAATTACCCTCACCATGGGAGACCGGAATACTAAGAAGCTGGCCTTTTTGCAAAGAGGAGGTATACATGCTCTGAGTACTTTCTACCCGTATATGAACATCCTTACAAATAAATTTAAGTTGTTCATTATGCCTCATAGCACCCGGAATTAGCCCTGCCTCCAACAAAATTTGAAAGCCATTACAAATTCCCATCACCGGTCCACCTTTTTTTGCGTATTTGATCAACTCTTGCATGATGGGTGAAAAACGCGCAATGGCTCCAGAACGAAGATAATCTCCGTATGAGAACCCACCAGGAACAATAATCAGATCCAATCCGGATACATCGGAGTCTTTATGCCAAAGAAATTTTACGTCGGCATTCATTACATGTTTTAAAGCATGATATGCATCATGATCACAATTCGAACCTGGAAATACAATTACACCAACTGTTGCCACTTTTAGCCTATTTTAGGGTTAGCCTTTAATTTCTGTTATTAATTCAATTTCTCTTAAAATATAATCGCGCTTTAAACACTCTTCAAATTCTCCTTCAAATACAATAGCTTTACCTTCGCTATGAACTTTTAAGGTTAATTCTTCGGCACGACCGCGTCCACATTTCAATGCTTTGATGAGTTGTTGTATAACTTCCTCAAAAGTATGCACCTCGTCATTGTACAGCACAAGTCTCCAAGGTGTTTGTATCGCTTCCTCAACTTCCTCTTGAGCATAGGTTTCTATATCACCCTCTGTACTTGCCTGCTTAGCAAAAACTAGAGTATGAGCTACCGGTGCATACATGAATTTCTCCCTTACTAGGATTCAAACTGTATATCAAAATCTTCCATTACTTCATTAGCCAACAATTTACTGCAAGCCGACTCCACAATACCACGAGCTTCTTCCTCGCTGTTAGCTTGTACATCAATCTCTATAAATTTACCAATACGAACGCCTTCTATATTGGTTAATCCTAAATTTTGTAAGGCATGATGCGCCGCTTTTCCTTTAGGGTCTAGAATAGACGGGCGTAAGGTAACGTTAACTTTTGCTTTGTACATAAATGAATAAGGTTAAATAATACCTAAAGGTAGGGTTTCTTAGGTTTAGCTGCTAAATGTATCCTTAAAAAATTGGCATCATCGTATTGTTTAGTTGGGGTTATATTTTATTTCTTGTAAAATTAGCTCTAATATCTCTTCCTCGGTCTGTTCTTCAGGATAAAACCATCGAATAAATGGCCATTTCCGGAACCAAGTCTCTTGTCTTTTTGCATATCTCTTGGTATGAATTTTGATCTTCTCAATGGCCAATTCAAGACTGAGCTCCTCATTAAAATGTGAAATTATTTCTGAATAGCCTACCGTTTGAAGGGCCTGATTTTTTGATGAATAACCCTGCTGTAACAATCCCTTCACTTCCTCAATTAGTCCTTGTTCAATCATTTGATCTACCCTCTTTTCAATTCGTTCGTACAAGCTTGACCTAGGCCTACTAAGGCCAAAGATGATGGTATCTTCAGGGCATGTAGGCAGAGTGTTTGAGTGAAAAGAACTGAAGGGCTTGCCCGATTCATAATACACATCCAGAGCTCTTATAATGCGTTGCGGATTTAAGCCATCCATTTTGCGAGCATAGTTTGCATCAACCCGTTGGAGAATTTCATATAATGATTCTATACCTTCGGTCCTGGCTTGTTCTTTTAATTCATGTACTCGCTCAGGGTTGGCCTTGGGAAGGGGGTCTAAGCCGATGATTAAACTGCTTAAATACAAGGTAGATCCACCCACATAAATCAACGGCGGGTTTGAGGAGGTCTGCCGATGCTCGGTCTCCCATTGCTCAACACGTTTTAAAAAGGAAAAGGGGGAGTCTGGCTCATCTGGGTCTAGGACATCCACATTAAAATGGGAGGCTTGCTGCCGCTGGTCTGCACTCGCTTTTGCCGTACCAATATCTAAATAACGATAGGACTGGCGGGCATCCACGGAAACTATGCTTGTTTTAAGTCTATTTGCCAGCCTTATAGATAGCTTGGTTTTACCTACCGCAGTCGGTCCTAAAAGCACCAATTTACGTATTGAACTCCTGCTCATATTAATCCCATAGTAGGCGTACGGAGACGCGGTGCGTACTACCCAACTCAGCTCCGCTACCGGCAAAGCCCATAAAGCCATAGTCAATCGCAAATTTATACACCTCCACTCCCATTCCTAGCGTGGGGCGCATAGTCCAACCCGAAAGTGGGTCTTCATATAAATCTGTTAGACCCAATCGTAAGGATAAGCGTTCTCTAAACACCCCCTCCACTCCAAGGCGCGGTTCCAAACTCCATGAACCCAGGTTTAAATAATACGCTTCTCTTCCTTCAAACATGCTAAGAAGATCGAAAGCGGCATTAATAGTCCACTCCTTATACAGAAAACTACGGGCTACTCCCATTCGTAACGAGGGACGAACATATTCGTCAGATCCTTCTGGACGTTGATCCCCAAATACTTCTTCATACCCATCGAATTCATCCTGATTTACCGTCCATACTTTCCGTAAAGTGGTAGCATCTATCCACTGAATGCCCCAAAGCCACTCTTCCCATTGACCCTGCGCACCTAAGTCTACACTATAACCCCATGCATGTGCAAAAGGACCAAGTTTTTGTCGAATAAACTTTAGAGAGCCACCATAATATATGGGTAAATCGCCTGGTGCTTGTTCGGAAGCATAGGATACATACCAGGCCATGTCCGTAGCACTAAAACGTGTAATATATTGTTCAACATTGGCTTTTGGCCCACCATTATTTCCTCTATTCGGATCCCAGGCGTCTAATGTATTGGCGATATTATCAACTCCTTGTCGAAAGAAGCTAAGGGCTAAGACTCCTCTATCCTGTGGCAAAGGTAAGGCTAGGGATCCATAGTCATAGCCCACGATTCCCCCAAAGCGTTCAGAATGCATATACATTATTTGGACCTCTCCTACCGATCGTAAACCTGCAGGATTCCAGTATGCGGCACTTACCCCCTCTGTTATGGCTGCTTGTGCTCCACCCATACTTAACGCTTTTGCTCCTGCGCCTACCCGCAAAAATTCACTGCCGTACTTCGCGTGAAGAGACTGGGAAAGAGCCTGCTTTGGAGCGCAAAACAAGAACCAAACGACAAACAGCCAGCGGCCAAATGACAATGTTGATGTAGACAAAATGATGTGCTTTGTTGTTTTTATACCCACTTATTTAAGATATAAAATGCTCGGAAGTGAATTCGTAAAAATGCACGGTGATTTGTTGCAGAGAGTACCGTATTTTCTTAGTATAAGTACATATGTTGGAAAGGGCAATCCAACCGCTAAACCGTCGAATAAATCCCTATAATACAACTATCTATGAAATTTTCTGTATCTAGTAGCGAACTCAACAAAGGCCTGTCTACCGTAATTGGCGCCGTACCAAATAAAGCAACCTTACCTATATTAGAAACAATTCTATTTAAGAGTGAAGAGAGTAGCATCAAGTTAAGTGCCACTGATCTAGAAATCTCTATTATTCAACATGTACAGGCGGATATTGAAGAAGCTGGTTCTATCGCAATACCTGCAAGAAGACTGCTAGAAACACTTCGCCAACTACCCAACATCACGGTCTTTTTCGAGGTTGATGACCGGGGTAATATCTTATTTAAGACGGACAAAGGGACATATAAACTGGTGGGTGACAATGCCGATGACTTCCCTGAAATACCTGACTTAATGGATGGAACCACCATTGAAACCGATACTGAAGTGGTTCAACAAGCCATTAATAAAACACTTTTTGCTGTATCTAATGATGATCTGCGACCTGCAATGATGGGCGTTTATTTTCAGCTTGGACCCAATTCTTCTCAGTTTGTTTCTACCGATGGGCACCGGCTAGTTAAGTACAGTACCACTGAAATGACTACCGAACAAGAGCATTCGTTTATTGTACCAGATAAAGCGCTTGCATTAATTCAAAAGAGTATATCCAATGAATTAACCACCATACAGGTTAATCAAGACCATGTGAGTTTTAAGAGTGGGTCTACTCAATTGATCACGCGCTTAATCAATGAACAATATCCTAATTACGAATCGGTAATCCCTCGTGACAACGACAAATTTTTATCTATTAGCAAAGATCAAATGCTATCCACCGTTAAACGAGTGTCTATATTTTCGAGTAGCACCACCCGGCAAATTCGCCTTCAATTAGGTCCCGATAAATTGACCATCCGCGCCGAAGATTTGGATATGAGTAGTGAAGCCAAAGAAACCATAGATTGTGATTACAGTAATGAATCTATGGAAATTGGATTTAATGCCAAGTACTTGTCGGATGTATTGCAAAATATCGAAGGAGATGAAGTAAGCTTCGAATTCTCCTCACCTAATAAGGCAGGAATTGTAAAACCCACACAAAGTGACGAAAGCGAAGAGATGTTAATGTTGGTAATGCCGGTTATGTTAAATAGCTATAGCTAGAGCTGCCACAAACCTTTGTCGCTCCTAGTATATCTATGAGCAAATTAATTACCCTTACCACTGATTTTGGGCTTCAAGACCACTACGTAAGCGCAATGAAAGCTGTTATGCTTGGGATTGCTCCTGATGTGCGTTTTGTTGACATTTCTCACGAAATACCCCCTCAAGATATTATGGCTGGAGCGTGGGTAATCCGGAACGCAGCCTTTCTCTTTCCCCCAAAAACTATTCACTTAGTAGTGGTTGATCCTGGCGTTGGTACCGATAGAAATCCCATCGCCCTAGAAGTAAATGAGCAACTATTTGTGGGGCCTGACAATGGAATTTTTTCACTTTTTTTTGAGGAATTCAGCTATCAGGCATATAAGTTAAACAAAGCGAAATTTTGGAGAAATGTACGCTCCAGAACCTTTCATGGCCGCGATTTATTTTCCCCTATAGCGGCTCATTTAGCCACCGGCGTAAGCTTGAAAGAGCTCGGAGACCCTATTAGCGATTTGGTAAGTTACCACTGGGCTGTTCCCATTGGGGATAAAGATGGTTTGCAGGGATGGGTGATCCATATTGATCGTTTTGGGAACCTCATTACCAACATATCTGAAGAGCTTATCGAACAAACTATAGGGCGCCGAAAAGTGCGCATTTATGTTGGAAACACTATGATCGATCATCTTGTAAATACCTTTGAAGACGTGGCTCCGGGCGAACCTGCTGCCTTTGTTGGCAGCTCCGGGATGATGGAAATTGGCATAAACCGAGGGAACGCCGCCGAAATGTTAAGTGTAGATAAAGGCACACAAATTTCATTAGTCCTACAGAAGTAGGGCCAGCCTATTATATCGGTTAATGAATTAGTCGCTATCTAAGTGCTTCAACAAAACTTGGTTTTCGAAACGTTTGCTGTCCGCACCCGTATACTAATTAAGTAATGAATCTTCTGTTCCACTACACCCACTAAATGTAATTTATCAGCCAGAGCTTATGCCATTGGAACTTCGTGCCCCACACAATGAACGCCTTTCTCTAGAGCTACCGGTAGAAGCTGCGCAGCTAAGCACCCCTTTTAATGGCTCTATTTGTGGTGAAGACGGACGGCTCTTTTCCATCGACCGCAATATCATTCAACTAGTTGATAATAAACGCTCCTTTGATACACTAGCACAACTTGCCAATCACATTCCTGTCACCGCACAGGTATATGAAGATCTATGGAGAAGGCGTTCGATAGGAATACTAAGCGGCAAAGATTTTAGTTTAGAAGAGGAAAAAAAACTATTGCTGGATTGGATCGAGCCAAAGGGTGGGGAAAATATATTAGATGTAGGATGTTCCACCGCATTTTATGCAAGAAGCCTACAAGACTTTGAACCCGGTGCACAGACGGTGGCCCTAGATCTTTCTTTTCCTATGCTCCAAAAAGCTCGTGAGAAAGCTCTTGGCGAGGAAGTAGACTTATACTTATTACAGGCTGATGCCCGTCAGCTACCCTTTTTTTCTAATACTTTTGATGTAATTGCAATGGGTGGGACCCTAAACGAAGTGTCAAACACCGCTCAGGTACTTACTGAAATCCGGAGAGTATTACGACCCAAGGGCCGTTTCTTTATCATGTATTTACTTAAGAGTACTCATTGGTTGGGACGAGTTGCCCAAGAATCTACTTCACTGGGTGGCTTAGATTTTTGGACCTACGAAGAGTCTAAAAATCTGTTCAAAAGTGCTGGTTTCACCATAGATCGAATAGAGACAAAGGGCATTGTAGCCTTTGCTTTGCTAGGTTAATTATCTGACCAAGATATGACCCTTCAGCCACCTTGAGACTTACATTTGCTTCGGCGCGTGAATACCTAAGATACCCAATCCATTGAGCAAGACCCTTGCGGTTTGTCTAGCCAAAAGTACTCGAGCTTGGGCATAGTCTTGTTCAACACCCATGATTCTACAATCATGATAAAACGAAGTGAAGTCGGTCGCTACATCGTTCAAGTAATTAATTAGACGGTGAGGTTCAGAGGCATTGGCGGCACCTACGATGGCTTTGGGTAATTTAAAAAGTGTTTTCATAAGCGCTAGTTCAGAGGGATGAACCAATGATTTTAGCTGCTCTACCGTTGGGGCTTCTGGTGGTGCGCCATATTCTTCTTCCGCTTTGCGTAAGATACTATGAATACGTGCATGAGCATACTGAAGGTAAAATACAGGGTTTTTTTCGCCAGCTTCTTTTGCTTGCCCTATATCAAACTCTAAGTGAGTATTTGGAGACCTCATTAAAAAGAAAAACCGGGTAACATCCGAACCTACCTCATCCATTAATTCGTCTAAGGTCACAAAATTAGCTTTTCGAGTGCTCATTTTAAAGGGTTGCCCATCTTTGACTAAGGTCACAAACTGATAGACAATAACGCGTATTCGCTGTTCATCATACCCTAGTGCTTGTAATGCAGATAAAACGTCTGGATAGGTAGCTATATGATCGGCGCCAAATATGTCCACACATTCATCGTATCCTCTGTCTAATTTGTTGGCATGATAGGCAATGTCTGGTAGGCGATATGTTGGTTCTCCCGTACTTTTTACTAATACAGTATCTTTTTCTTTACCAAACTCCGTGGTTTTGAACCAGGTTGCCCCATCTGCCTCGTAAACCAATCCTTTTTCTTTTAAGGCCTTAATGACTTTATCTATATCTCCATTCTCATACAGATCAAATTCATTAAAGAAACTGTCCATATGAATATTCATTCGCTCCAATGTCTGGCTAATGTCCGCAAATATGGCTTCTTGGGCTACTTTTTTGAACGATTCCCACTCTTTTTCTTCCCACTCTTTTCCGTATTCATTCAAAATTCCTTGGGCTATATCGATAATGTAGCCCCCCTCGTACCCACCTTCAGGTAATTCGGCGGGTTGTTCTAATAACTGCTGATATCGAGCCTGAACGCTTTGACCTAATACCCTCATTTGGCGGCCTGCATCGTTAAAATAGTATTCCCGATCAACGGATGCGCCCGTCCATTCCAACAATCGAGCAATGGTATCCCCTAAGACCGCATTTCTTCCGTGGCCTACCGTCAGTGGTCCAGTTGGATTCGCACTTACAAATTCTATCTGAATCCGCTGACCCCTCCGAGATTCTGTTTTCCCAAAATCCACGCCTTCTTCAATGACTGCGCGCAGTTGTTGATACACATACTCCTTCGCAAACCGAAAGTTTATAAAGCCTGGCCCGGCTATTTCGATGGCCTCCAACACTTGCGGGTCTACTGGCATCGCGTCGAGAAGTTGCTGCGCTATAAAACGGGGGTTTTGGCGAAGTGGCTTTGCTAAAAGCATCGCTATATTGGTGGAAACATCGCCATATTCAGCAATTTTTGGGGATTCTAATTGAATCTCTGGCAGTTCGGGAATATCAAGTTCCAATAAAGCCGTATGGAGTAAATTATAGATGTAACTGTTCATAAGTCAAAGATACAGTTTTCCCCTGAATGGTGTTACCCCAAAACCGTTGCAAAAATACTCTTGTATGCCCTTATACCAATCCCTCACTACGCAAAGACACATAGTCATAACCAGCAATAATGATATGATCATCCAGGGGCACGCCTAACATCGTTCCTGCTTCTTGAATGCGCTTTGTCAACTGTATATCTGCATGGGAAGCTCTGGTATTCCCCGACGGATGATTATGTAGCACAATAATCGACTGCGCATGGTGCAAAATGGATAACCTCATCACCTCGGCTGGCTCCACTACGGTGGCACGACTGCCGCCCGAACTTATTTGTTTAAATTCAATCATCTGTTTCTGGTTATTTAGAAAGCATACGATGAACACCTCTTTGGTTAAATGGCGTAGTTTCGGACCAAAAAATGCCGCTACTGCCTCAGGACCTGTCATTTGAACCGGCACAATATCCGAGGGACTTTGCACCCGCCTAGATAACTCAAAACAAGCCTCTAAGGTAAGTGCTTTGACTTGTGCAATGCCAGGAACTATCCGCAACTCCTTCCATTCTTTACGTGACATTGCGTGTAAGCCCCCCGTCTGCTTCAATAGTATTCGCGCCGTGTCTAGCACATTGTACTTTTTAGACCCTGATCGAATTAGAATGGCCAGTAACTCGGCATCTGTCAATAAAGAGGCGCCATGACGTTTTAATTTTTCCCGTGGCTGCTCTTGGGTGCTCAATTCTTGCACCTTAAAATGAGACTGTTCATCATTCATAGTTTGCTCTGTTTTAACATTAGTATTCTGTTAAAAAAGAGCACCGAATAACGGAGTTCTTACCTGATTATTTTGCTAAAAATCGGTGCTACAGTACCGCATCCAATCCGAGCCTATTGGAGAACCAGGAGGCAAATTTAACGCAGGAGAAGCCTCAAAAATAGTGGGTTCATCGAGATATTGCTCTATCATAAGCGATGCTTGTCTGGCCATTGGCCGCATAAATCCTTCCATCATCGATGCGACGGATTCAAGTTTATCGAGCACTATGGCTTTAGTAAGTGGACTAGATTGGCTTGACGCATGCAGTGCAATCATGTGACGTACCACCTCATAATTAACCACCTCCTGAATGGATCCTTGATAACTTTGTGACTCTTCTTTACCCCAAGTTACGGTCAATAGGGCGTCCAGCATTTCCTCCAAACTTAGGTTATTGTCTCTGGCTCCGTACTCTACCAGGCGATTTGCTCTCTGCGGATGCAACAACAACCCAAGAGTCATATTTGCAGAAGACTGAGCAATACTTAAGGCATCCAAGGAAGGACCGGTTCTGCCGCTGAATAATTCTCTGGTTGATGGGAGCCCGGCCGGCCGCGGTGGTATCATATCGAGTAACGACGGGGGAAGAGCCAAGACCTCCGGCTCTAAGGTAGATAATACGGCTTGGAGGGCATTTCGCTGAGCACTCGCGCGTACGATACGAGGACTAGGCTGATTATCCCCTTTAATTTTGTACGTATATTCCATGCCCCCAATTAACTTGACTGTACCTTCCACTTGGTATCGGTGGAAATAATAAATGGGCACTAACACGTCTTCCAAATAAGTGGTTGGACGACCTGTAGGTATATTAGCCATACCAAACTGCGTAAGGGCAATGTCTCGCACCTCTAAAATATGAGCCAATTGATCGGTCGGATCTTGTCCATAATCCCACAAGTGCGCCGTTGGATGCGATCCGCCTTGTGGTCGAGCATCATTGTCAGAAATGTAATCTAATCCACTTGAATGAGCTTGCTCAAGTAGTTCATTCAGCGCCATTGTCTCATTCACATCATCTGGGAAATCCTGGTATCCATAGGCAATGGTAACTTTATCCCAATCGCCAATGGCCGTATCGTATGCATCATCCAGATTCAATTCTCCGTCAATAATATCCACTTTAGGATGTGGGTAATCCATAACAGATGCTCGATTGTTCATACTTGATGCAAAATTGTGATAAATACCTAGAGTATGCCCTACTTCGTGCGCAGAGAGCTGTCGTATTCGGGTCAAGGCCATATCCATCATCGGAGAATCGGCTAGGTTCTCCAGCACCCCTTCGCTTTCTGACTGTTCGCTAAATGGAGCCAACAAGCCCGTAGCAATCATGTAATCCTGTCGCACTCGTAACGAGCCCAATAGAACATTCCCTTTGATAATTTCGCCCGTTCGAGGATCGACCACCGACCCTCCATAAGACCATCCACGAGTCGAGCGATGCACCCAGTTAATCACATTGTATCGGATATCTAGGGGGTGAGCATCATCGGGTAGTACTTTTACTTGAAAAGCATCCTTATACCCTATAGCCTCAAAGGCTTGATTCCACCAGCGAGCACCATCCAACAAGGCTGATCGTACCGGCTCTGGAGTTCCATTATCCAAATAGTAAATGATTGGCTCAACAGCCTCACTTACCTCCGCCGTAGGATCTTTTTTCTCTAGCCTATGCCGGTTTATGAAACGAACGGCCATATCCTGCTCAATTGGCGCGGCATAATCCATGAAAGTCGTTGGATAATAACCGGCTCTTGGATCATAGACTCTTGGGGTGTAATCATCATCTGGAAGCTCAACAAATGAGTGATGTTGTCGAACGGTGATGGCCGACGGGTCAGGTACCACTGATCGTACTTCACGTCCGGGATTACTCCCAGTGAAAGTAAGCATAGTTTCGAATTCGGTATTCTTTGGGAAGTTGAAGGTACCTTCTGCATATAGCGCGGAACGGCTTTTGTCCAGACTGTAAGATCCTTCCCGCATTGTTCGCAACCGATTAGTGACCCCATGGGCGTCTCGCATCAAAAAAGGGCTTAAATCAATTAAAAACGCCCCATTTTCTTCGGCTTCAATAGGAAAACCGTACAATACCGAGGATGCAAAGGCTTCTCGAACCGATTTTTTTTCTAATTCATTCGTGGACTGGGCTATATACCGTAAGTTGGGTTGTACAAGTAATAATTTTAACCCTCTTTTTTCGAAATATACCACTCGCTCACCGCCTTGCTGAGATCGATCCAAGCCTATATCATTGGAACCAACCCCCGCAGCCAAGTAATTGGCATATAAAAATTCTTTATTTAACTCGTCTACCCTCAACCAAAGTTTATCCTCATCTTCATCGAAGTAATAGGTAAAAAACCCTTCGGTCGCTTCTAATTCGCCTACCTTATCCGCGATATTCTGACCATAGCTAAGCCCTGAAAAAAAGAGTTGAAACACCAGCAGAAATAGTAGCTTAGTCCCTGTCCCATAATTGAATAGTTCACTTTTTCGGGTTAATTGTATCGTCGTAGGTTCAACGGTTCTTGAATGATTGTTCCACATAGTCATACGGTTTTAAATTAGGGTCAATGTAAACTTATCGTGTTTCGTTTTTCATCCTTCCAAAATAGTCCTGAGCGGCGCTCATCACCTTTGGAGACAGTAAAATAGCCGCTGTAATGGTCGGTATAGCCATAAGTGCAAACATACCATCGGTAAAGTTTAACACCGCTTCAATGGTTGCCACAGCCCCAAAAATGATAGCTGCCCCATAAAAATAATTGAAATATTTCTGCCGATGCGCTCCCGCTAAAAAGCCTAAGCATTTGGTACTGTAATAGGAATAGGTGAACAAAGAACTAAATGCAAAGATTAATACACACAGCATTAATACGTACACCCCAATAGGCCCCATCGCCTCTTTAAAGGCAGAAGCGGTTAAACTAATCCCATTTACATCGCCTGAGGTCCAGACTCCCGTTACTAATATAGCTAAAGCGGTCATTGTACAGACGACCAATGTATCAATGAATGGTCCCATCATCGCGACCAAACCCTCACGTACCGGTTCCTTAGTTTTAGCTGCTCCATGAGCTAGAGTAGCCGTACCAATACCTGCTTCATTCGAAAAGGCAGCTCTGCGAACCCCCGTTATAATCAACGCCCCTACAGCACCTCCCATCACCGAATTTGCAGTAAAAGCATCCGTTATAATCAACATTAGATATTCTCCCAAAACATCTATATGGACCAATAATATGTAAGCGACACTTCCAACGTAAATGACCACCATGGCCGGCACCATTTTTGACGCCACCTTTCCAATTCGCTTAATCCCACCAAAAATGACCAGTGATACCACCGCTAGTATGACCAAACCACTTATTAAATCGGTATTAAAATGGTTATTTGGATCGCTAATTCCATTAGGTATTAACAAGAAATCACGTACAATTTGAGTGACTTGGTTGGCCTGAAAAATAGGCAGTGGTCCAAATAGGCCCGCTACTGCAAAAAGTCCAGCCAATGGTTTCCACTTTTGTCCCAATCCTTCGGTAATAATATACATGGTACCTCCTTGCAAATGCCCATCCGAATCATACCCTCGGTACATCACAGAAAGAGTACAGGTAAAAAACTTTGTTGCCATACCTACTATAGCACTTACCCACATCCAAAAGACTGCCCCAGGCCCTCCTACAGCAATCGCCACTGCAACCCCACTTATATTACCCATACCTACCGTTGCCGCCAACGCACTGGCTAATGCTTCAAAATGACTGATATCACCAGGATCATCTGGATCATCGTACTTACCACGTAATACCTCAATGGCATGCCAAAAATATCGATAGGGGATAAATCGAGAGTAGATTAAAAAGTACAGACCGCCACCTACTAAAAGTACAACGAGTGGAGTGCCCCACATGAATGATGAAAAACCGGCTAATATGCGATCAAGTGTTTCCAGAATAAAGTGAATTTAGTTAGTAATAAGGGCCTTAAACTCGGTCTAAAAGAGGGAAATCACAAATAAAATAGGCGATTAATTTAGACATTTTTGATACGGTTAAAAGTTAAACCCAATCAAAAAAGCCTCCCAAGCCATTTATTACAAACTGCACGCCTATAGAAAGGGCAATGAATCCCATCATCCGGGTTATCACTGTCATCCCGGATTTTCCAATAAATTTGTTTAACCAAGGTGCGACTCTGAGTATGACAAAAGCTGAAAGGGCCGTTAATAATACTGCGACTCCATTCACTAAATAATCCGTTGCGCTGGTTGCCTGTGATCCGAAACCAATAACAACAGCAATGCTACCAGGGCCCGAAAGTAGTGGCATCGCTAATGGACTAAAAGATACATCCTCTTTTTCCATAGCGGCAACTTGATCTTCCTTGGATAGCTTTCTTCCTCCTGTTTCTGGATTCATCATGGAGAATCCGGCTTTCATAATGACAAGGCCGCCGGCGATTCGAATACCAGACATGCTAATTCCAAAAAACTGTAAAATATAACTTCCCGCAAATAAGAAGGTAATTAGTACAAAAAACATGTAAATCGTTGCTTTACGAGCGGTTAATTTACGCTCTTCTACGGTGTCTTCTTTGGTTAAAGCCATAAAAACCGGCATCGCAGTAATGGGATTAACCACCGAGAACAACGAGGTAAAACTTGCAAATAAAAGGGCTCCAATACCCATATTCGGCAGGAAATTAAAGGTTTGGCACTCCGCTATGCTATACATGCGGTCACCTGAATACGTATTCGAGTTGCAGAATTGCCATGAAAGATAAAGATACGGACTCTATATCGAATTTCATCTATGTATAGCTAAATTTTCTTAAACACTGCACGCTACACCTAAGCTTCGTATTATTAGATGTTGGCGTTCTACTTCGCCATTACAATTAATGATCACCCTTCGCAGGAGTCCGGATACTATGTTACAACGCATAAACACCATCATAGAGCGTAATGTTGAACTAAAACAAACATTATTGGAGATTGCGCGAATTCTACATGCTGAATTTGAGCATTTTGATTGGGTAGGTTTTTACCTCGATGACCAGGACAAGAAAGGCTATTTGAAACTTGGCCCTTATGTTGGGCCATCCACCGATCATGTTTCTATACCGTATGGAAAGGGGATTTGTGGACAAGTAGCTGTCTCACTCCAAACCTTCGTTTCACAAGATGTGAATGCGGAGGATAATTATATTGCCTGCAGCACCGAAGTACAGTCAGAAATAGTAGTTCCCATACTAAAAAATGAGGTTTTTGTTGCGCAATTAGATGTGGATTCGAATACAAAAAATTCGATTACCAAAGAGCAAACCGAACTGCTGGAAGCAATCTGCCGTAGCCTAGCAGTTCTTTTTTAAAGGTATACTTCCGGCTTGGAGCCCTTTGTTTTTTCGCTTTTTTCTTTCCCCAGTTTGTAATTCAAGTAGCTCAGCTATACTATAAAGCCTCTAATACGGACATCTTGGCCCGCTCACCAACTGAATTTCGTTAATTTCGTCGGGGATAATAATTCGGGTGTAGGACTGATCAAACCATTCAGTATACCATTGGTCTCGAACCTGACCACGAAGTTCCACGTAAAAATACTGCTCGCTAGCCTCTTCAATTTGTACTGGATATGCACTTGTGACGACCAGATCTTCTAAATGACCCTCGAAGTACCAAGTTTCACTTTTATCACACAAAATGAATTCAGGCCCAGACGGACCTTTCATATAACCCCTGTACACATTAAAATTATCTCGTTGAATGGTCGCATCTCGTAAGGCTCTCATCTCTGAGACTATTTGCATCAATTCGCTGCCTGTACTGCTTGCCTCGTAGGTATCTGGGCTGGTGTGCTGATACCGTCTAAAATAATTCTCCACACGAGCCTCCACATGCACCACCCACTGATCCTCTACCGACAAGCTATCTCTGGTTAACGAATCTGCTGGCTCTAACGTCCAAATGTTAGACGCATCAAGTGACTCATATACATCTGGCCAATCAGGTTCTTCAAACCATTCTGGTACACAATACTCATAACGAGCCGTCTCCTCAAACTCTTCGCACTCTCCCTGAATAAACCAACGAATATTACTTTGAGGGGATTCGAGATCTAATGATGTTTTTTTCTCCCAAAACAAAATATATGCCGCTTCTAGGTCTTTCGTCTTTTTCATACGCAAAGCATGATAAGGAGGAATCGGCGAGCTCAAAACCACTCTAATTTCTTCCTCTTCTACTCCCAAGCTATCCTCATGAATCCCCCCCCAACCCAATGAGTCGGCAATTTCTTGAGGAAAAGCTCGAGGGCTAGTTAGCACGGTTGTGGGCAAGACTACATGTTCTACTCTTGACATTTTATGCGTGCTTGCACATGAACTTAACAGGGAAAAGCCCGTCAACGCCATAAACGCAAATACGATCGCCTTCTTCCTATTGGTCTGATTCATTGGTGCATTTTGCGGGTTGTTGATCTGGAATAATTTCATCGTATTCTTCATTGCTATGAAAGAGTGCACAGCTCAATGGCTTTTGCTAAGGAATCAAACTTATTTTCTGCAGTGGGTATAAATTCTTGAGCTACATGGCCTCTAAAACCAGTATCATGTATAGCCTGCATGATAGCAGGGTAATTTAGTTCCTGGCTTTGGTCAATTTCATTTCTACCTGGCACTCCCGCGGTATGATAATGAGCAATATATGGGTGATATTTTTGAATCGTAGCTATGATATCTCCTTCCATGACCTGCATGTGATATATATCATATAATAACTTAAAATGCTCCGATCCAATTTTTTCACATAGCCCTACTCCCCAAGTTGTATGATCACATTGGTAGTCTTTATGATCTACCTTCGAGTTCAATAATTCCATAACTAGCGTGATACCATGCTTTTGAGCCAACGAAACAATAGGATCTAAGCCTATGGCACACTGTTCCATTCCTTGTTGGTCCCCAATACCTTGCCTATTTCCAGAAAAACAAATGAGGTTTTGAATGCCTAAATCGGCTAGAACTGGAATAAGCTGGCTGTACTCTTGCTGTAATTTTGCGTGATAATTTGGATTATTGAAGCCATCCGTTAAGCTCAAAGGAACACTGTTTGCAACAGCACAGCTTAACCCTTTTTGTTGAACTTTTCTTATATCGGGGGGATTTAGCAACTCAATGGAGTCAATATTGAGTTCAATGGCTACCTCGCATAATTTTTCTAATGGCACCGCTGAATAGGTCCAACGGCACACTGAGTGCTTATAGCCTTGCTCAGAAACTTTTGAACCCACCCCATCAGGTAGTCTTCTCGCATTTAGTGTAGATGGTTGTAAGGCTTCTGAAATACCAGATATGGTCTCTTTTGTTGCCTGTACTCCCAGTGCGGAAGCAAGAATTCCTTTGATGGCTTTTTTTCTATCCATTTTCAACTCCCACGTTAACTAGTCTTGAGTTAATTGGTCTTAATATGCCCTTTTTTAAAATACTTCATCAACAATATACCAGCAATAATCACATAGGCAAGTAAACTAAGCTGCAGATTGGTCATATTTGCAAAAGCTACAAACTCTCGGTCCCCTCGGATAAATTCTAAAGCGAATCGAAGAAAAGCATAACCACCTGTATGGACATAAAAGATGATCGGTGAGTTTTTATTGTTTTTCCAATACTTGTTAAATATGTAGATTACCACGGCCAAAATGGCAAAATCACCCAGCATTTCGTATAACTGAGTGGGATGAAGCGGAGCACTCATCGTTGAACCTACTTCGACTAATCCCCGCTCAAAAGACCATTGCCATGCCGAAGATGAGTAGGATAACTCTGTTTCAAAGGATGGAATCCATGTTCCATATCTAGGAAACTGAACCCCAAACATACCATTGGTAGCTGTTCCATAGGCATCTCCATTCAGAAAACAACCAATACGCCCAACCGCTTGACCAATCAATATTCCAGGGGACAACAGTGAAAAGTATTCGAAATAATTTAATTTTTTCCTCTTTGTGAAGAAATAACCACCAAGCATACCCCCTAAAAGCCCGCCTGTTATGCTGTTGCCTGCGCCACTAAGACTAAAAAGAATAGCCGGATTACTCAAAAATAGATCTAGATTCCAAAACAAAAAATGGGAGAGGCGAGCGCCTAACAAAGCCCCTAGAATAGACCAGGTTACCAAGCCTTCAAATAACTCTGTTTTTCCGCCATTGGCATGTACCCACCTGTAACAGACATAAACCCCAAGACCTATAGAGATTAAAAAATAAAGTCCTTCATAAAAATAGATTTGATTGAAACCTATATCTAAATGGATGGGAAACATGATGGCTAAAGGGTTGGTTAAAGCGCTCGATTCACGGCATCTGTTTATTAGTGCCTGTTTATTCTACCTCAATAATACAGAAAGCTCTTTTATGATGGTATTATCAATTTAATAGGATTCATCGTGCCTGAGATATACTCAAAAGTACCTATTAAATAACTAGAACTGATTTAGTGTTTTTAAATATTCTTTTAAAAAACGGCCTGTATGACTGTCTATCATCGCCATTATATCCTCTGGGGTCCCCTCGGCTACCACTTGTCCACCCCTAAATCCACCATCTGGGCCTACATCAATGACCCAGTCAGCACTTTTAATCACATCCAGGTTATGTTCGATAATTATAACCGAATGGCCGGCATCAACCAATTCATTAAAGGCCTTTAATAACTTCGCAACATCATCGAAATGCAAACCGGTCGTTGGCTCATCAAAGAAATAAACGGTGTGTTCATGACTTGTTTTGGTTAAGAACCGAGCTAGTTTAACCCGCTGAGCCTCTCCTCCAGAAAGGGTTGTGGCACTTTGACCCAAGGTGAGATAACCTAAACCCACTTTCTCCAGTGGCTCCAGTTTGTTTACAATGGTTGATTCATCCACAAAAAAATCAATGGCCTCTGAAATGGGCATGTTTAAGACATCCTCAATGCTCTTTCCGCGATACTGAACCTGCAAAATATCTTTTCGGAATCGGGCGCCATTGCACTCCTCACAAATGAGTTCTATGTCGGCCATGAATTGCATTTCAATCTTTTGAACACCTTCACCTTGGCAGCTTTCACACCGGCCCCCTGGCACATTAAAACTAAAATGACCAGGAGTATAACCCATGATCTTAGCTTGTCTGCTACGTGCAAAAACATCCCGTATACCATCGAAGGCCTTGGTATACGTGGCAGGATTCGATCTTGAGGACCGTCCAATAGGAGATTGATCCACCATCTCAACATGATGAACCCTTCCCATTCCCGTTAAAGATCGGTGGCGACCTACCGTTTCATTGTAATTTCCAAAATGCTTTTTTATCCCTTTATAAACGGTGTCGTGCACGAGGGTCGATTTTCCAGAACCTGAAACCCCGGTCACAACTAGCAATAGCCCAAGAGGAATAGTGACATCCACATTTTTTAAGTTATGCTCACTAGCTCCTTTTAGTTCCAAAGAATAGCCTGAACCGGGTCGCCGTTGAGCGGGTAAAGGGATAAGCGCTTGGCCGCTTAAATAACGGCCCGTCAAGGTGGGAGCCTCTAAAAGTTGAGGATATGCCCCTTCAAAAACTACCTCCCCACCATGAACCCCGGCAAAAGGTCCAATATCAATAATATGGTCTGCTGCCCGCATCATTTCGCTATCATGCTCAACCACAAGAACCGTATTGCCTATGTTTCGTAACGACTCTAGAATTTTAATAAGTCGGTCATTATCCCTAGGGTGTAAGCCGATGGTAGGCTCATCGAGCACATACAAACTGCCAATTAATGAACTTCCTAGGGCATTTGCCAAGCTTATTCGTTGCGACTCCCCGCCACTTAGAGTATTAGCCAGCCGGTCTAGAGTAAGGTAATCTAGACCTACTTCTACTAAATATTTTAGCCGTTTCTTTATCTCATATACTAATTGCCCTGCAACCCCTAATTCGAACTCACTTAATGTAAGTTCGTCAAAATATCGTTTGGCATGACCAATGGTTAATTCCGAGACCTCTCCAAGGTGCATCTCGCCTATGCGTACATATTGTGCATCTTTTCGAATGCGATATCCCTCGCACTCCGAGCAGCGGCTATACCCTCTGTAACGCGCATACAATACGCGCATGTGTACTTTGTAATTTTGAGATCGTACCTGATCAAAAAAGGCATAAATACCGATGTACTCATCCTTTCCTTTCCATAAAGCCCGTTTAACCTCTTTGGGGAGTTCTCTATAAGGTACATCAATAGGCCAGCGTTCACGTGCGGCAACCCGAATCAAATCTCGTAAGTGCTGAGAAAATTTAGGTGAGTCAAAAGGAGCGATTGTGTTGTTTCTAATACTCTTTTCATGATCGGGAATAACTAAGTTTTCATCTATTCCGGCCACCCGGCCAAATCCTTCGCATTGAGAACAAGCACCAAATGGATTGTTAAACGAAAACATTTGTGGCGTTGGCTCGACAAACTCCATACCATCGCGTTCAAAACGTTCACTAAAGAGCTGTTCTTCTTCCCCCCGAACTTTAATAGAGGCTTTACCCAAACCCTGTCTAAATGCCGTTTCAAGGGAATCCACCATACGAGATCTTGTGGTATCGTCGGGTTTATTAACCAGCCGGTCCACCAATACTCTATAATCACTTGGACGATGATTATTGGGTAATAGCAGTTCATCTTTTTTCGTTTTTGTAGAACCTTTTTTCGATGATTTTGCAGCGTCTTTCGTGGAGCTCTTAGATATTTTCCCTTCCTTTATAGTGCCATTTGCCTCCTCATCTTCATCTGTTTGCGGAGGGTTTAAGTTAGTTAGGTCTACTATTTCCTCTGTAGAAAGGTGCAAAAGACGCGTAAAGCCTTTTTCCTTGAGTAATTTTAATTCATCACTGACCGTGTGGCTGCCATGCTCAGGTATAGGATATAATATGTAGAACCTTGCTCCTTCTTCGAGATGCTCTTCCATATAGTTAACTACATCCCCTGGAGTGTCCTTGGTTACTAATTCTCCCGAAATCGGACTATAAGTCTTTCCAATACGTGCGAATAATAAGCGCAAATAATCATAGATCTCTGTAGTAGTTCCGACCGTAGAACGAGGATTGGATGAGGTGGTTTTTTGCTGAATGGCCATCGCGGGAGAGATGCCATGAATATGGTCTACTTCTGGCTTATCCATCCTCTCGAGAAATTGCCGGGCATAACTCGACAAACTTTCCACATAACGTCTTTGGCCTTCGGCATAAATGGTATCAAAGGCTAAACTAGACTTACCTGAGCCAGAAACCCCTGTTATAACAGTAAGACTATTCCGAGGAATTTGAACCCTTATATTCTTCAAATTATGAGTTCTCGCTCCCTCTACCACTATGGGCCGCGACTTTTGTCGGTTATCTTTCTTCTGTCTTATATGTTTCGTGGCTTGCTTAGACACTCGCTCTGCTTCACTCCTGATAGTACGATAATTAGTCAATCCTGAAAGATACCATTTTCATGGGCCTTATCTAAGCTGTTTATTGGGATTTTATTTCGCTTTTTTCTGTATTTCCAGTCGTAATGAATCCATTCATTGCCATCCGACTCTAAGATAAGGGCCTCCCTTTCACGTAAATCCCAATGGGGTATATTGTACTTCTGTAACCGATCAAATACCTCGGGAGAGGGGTGAGAATAACGGTTGTTCAATCCTGCGGAAATAACCGCATAAGCGGGATTTACTAAGCGTAACAAACGACTTGAACTGCTGGTTTTACTGCCATGATGGCCTATTTCATATATTTCTGCCTCCAACTGTTTATTTAGGCTCGTTTGAAATATACCACTGAGCACCACAATGACAGCGTAAACGGCACTAAGCCTTACCTGATTTCTGATTTTTCTGTGCCAGCGTTGATGGTACATAGGCCTTACTCCACTATTATACAATAGAAATAAAGCCATGGTTAATTGAATGGCCAACATGAATAAAAGTGACCCAAAACCTGCTTGTATCGCTATATTAGCTGTAAGGGTAGAGAGAGAAAACCACCGATGAAGGGATATACCGAACATATATAGACATAGAATTCTAACTACTGGTTCATTCACTCTTTGAGGCTTTAGTGGGCTTGAATTACATTAGCTAGTAGACCGTCGCCTTGGATTAGCCTTACGTTAAATTTTGTTCCTTTGTATGATTTTACCGACTTGATCTTGGTGATTGATGCCAATTTTTGCGTAATTCCATGTATTAACCAATAATAATTGTCGCGGATATGAAGAGAAAAGATTTTTTAACCAGAGTCGGATTAGCAGGGGCAGGGTTTAGTATTGTTCCTCGTCATGTGTTAGGGGGTAAAGGCTTTATTGCACCGAGTGATACCTTATATATAGGGGCTATAGGAGCTGGTGGTCGAGGAAATGATAACCTTCGCCAGCTAGCACTACATCCAAATGTGAGAGTTTCTCATCTTTGCGACGTGGATGAACGAATGGTAAGCCGCGCTAGAGAAGCATATCCCAACGCCCCTTTCTACACCGATTACAGAAAAATGTTGGAAGTTCATGAATCCGATATAGATGCCGTGGTCGTATCATCGCCCGATCACAACCATGCTGTACAAACGATGGATGCCATTCAACGAGGCATGCATGTATATGTAGAGAAACCCTTAACCCATGATATTTATGAAGCTCGAATGCTAACTGAAGGTGCTTCAAAATATAAAGTGGTCACACAAATGGGTAATTATGGGTCTTCAGGTAATGGGGTTCGGCAAATGAAGGAATGGTTACAGGCGGGTATTATTGGGCAAGCTCACACCGTTTATGTGTGGACTAACCGTCCCGTTTGGCCTCAGGGAATCAGTTGGCCTGCAATTCCAGCGCCCGTCCCTAATGGGTTGGATTGGGATTTGTGGCTAGGTACAGCGCCATATAAAGATTATGTGGAGGGACTTGCCCCCTTCAACTGGAGAGGCTGGTCGGATTATGGAACCGGTGCACTTGGAGATATGGGGTGTCACTTAATGGAAACCCCCTTTAATGTGCTTGATCTCAGCTACCCTGACCGAGTAGAATGTAGTGTTGGTGCTGTTTATGTTGACGAATTCCGTCGAGGTGAGTTTCCCGATGGATTTCCTCCATCCTCTCATGTGGTTTTACGTTTTCCCTACCAAAATGGGGATTTTATAAAACTGCACTGGATGGATGGAGGTATACAACCTGCAAGGCCCGAAGAACTAGAACCCAATGAGATCATGGGTGATGGAGGAAATGGAGTGTTAATTATCGGCGATCGCGGAAAAATGATGTGCGATACCTATGGGAGGAACCCTCGATTACTTCCTTCGGCGCTAAATGAGCATGTACAAGTACCCGAAACCCTCCCCCGTGTTCCAGAAGGGCACCATCATCAATGGGTTAATGCTTGTTTAGCAGGCTATGGTGAGCATCAATTAAGCTCGTCCTTTGATATTGCAGGTCCACTAACAGAAAGTGTACTTATGGGCAACTTAGCTATACGCAGTTATGACTATAAAGAAGAATACAAAGAGACCTACACCGAAGAAGGGGTGGAAATGGAGAGAATGCGAACACGCTATCCAGGCCGGGGTATTCAGCTTTTATGGGATGGCCCTTCCATGAAAGTAACTAACTTCGAGCCAGCCAATACATTTGTTCGTAGAACATACCGAGACGGATGGGGTACAGGCTCGCTCTAAACTCCCTCCACGCGGAATATACCCTGGCCCGTAACACCTACATAGATATACCCATCGGGTCCCTGTTTAATACTACGTACCCGGCCTATGCCTTGTAGCACTTCTGTTCTACCCCCAACGCTATTTCCGTCAAGCTGCAGCAGCTCCACCAATCCGAATTTCAAGGAGCCTATCAGTAAATGTCCTTTCCAGTCAGGGTATCGATCGCTAGTTACAAAGGTCATCCCAGAGGGAGCAATAGATGGCACCCAATACTGAATGGGTTGTTGCATCCCTTCACGTACCGTATCCTCGGCAAATGGGGTGCCATTATAATTTATACCATAGCTAATGACTGGCCAGCCGTAGTTTTTACCTGGCTCAATGATGTTCAATTCATCTCCTCCTCTTGGGCCATGTTCATGGGCCCACATTTGACCAGTTACCGGGTGCCGCTCCATACCTTGTTGATTTCTATGACCATATGAATAAACTGCCTCAATAGCGTTATCCTGCCCAACAAAGGGGTTATCCTGAGGAATACTTCCATCGTCATTTATTCGGTAGACCTTTCCTCCATCAATAGAAAGACTTTGAGGATTTACATCTCTATTTCCACGATCTCCAATGGTAAAGTAAAGCGTTCCATCGGTTCCAAACTCCAAACGACTACCATAATGCACACCTCTTCGACTGTTGGGCGTTGCCTTGTATACTGTTTCTACTTCCTCGAGTCCATTCTCTCCCAATTTTGCTCGAATAATCTTAGTATTTGCACCCTCACCTTCTCCTGAGGTGGATGAATAACTAAAATAAATCCATCCATTTTCGGAATGATTAGGATGTGCCTGTACATCTAAAAACCCACCTTGACGCTCAGGATAGAGATCCCCAAGTACTTCGGTATAATCCGCTATAATTTCACCATCCCGCACCACGTACAAAATTCCAGAGCGATCGGTCACCAACAACTCTCCGCTAGATAACCAATCCATTCCCCAGGGTACTTCAATACCACTAACATATTTTGTGAAGGTGTACTCATTTTGAGCCTGTGGGGTGGGGGTAGCCGCACATGAAAGCCAAAATAAAAGGGCTAAAGCCAACGGATAAAAAGAAAATTTTTTTAACATATCAATGATGGTTAAGAATGAATTTATAGGATAATCTACAATAGAATCGATTCAGTTACAGAACATTACTACAGATGATTGAATACGTTTTTGACATAGAATATCACCTAACGATAAAGAAATTGCCTAAGTTCGTCAGTATTCATAAAACCTGTACGCCGCTTCAATTGATTCCCTTCAGGATCTAAAATGAGTGTGCCAGGAAAGACGTAAATACCCTGTTGTTGAGCCCACGCTCTGGAGCTAAGCTCCTGTCCCCGGAAACGTACTGATTCATCGGCATTTCCATTTACTTTAACAGGAATGTAACCAGCGTCCAACACCTCACGAACCGTGCTATCTGGATAAACCTCCCGCTCCATGGCTCGACAATATTTACACCCATCTTCGTATACATCAACTAGGACCAGTTTATCAGAATCTCTAGCTTCTTGCAATCCTGCGCCCAAGCCACGCCAGTCAGGGGCGTTTTGGATTTCTACTGGGGCGGTTTTCTGTATAGCATTGTAGACAAATACACCTAAAAATGCCCCTAAAACAACGGCGATAACAGATTTTTTAGTCATTACAATCTTTGCTTAGCCTCAATTTTATTTAATTATAATAGTATCTTTAATATAAATAATAGTACAAAATATGGGCATTTGATACATGACAAATTCAATAATAGAGCAATACAAACTTGGTGCAGTACAGGTAACCGTTAGTACCTCAGAGCGGCTCAACAAATATACTGTGCATTGCTCCAATGACGAATTTGCTTCGGAATTTACCGTTAGTGAGTACGAATTTAAGCACTATAAACGACTTATGAATCAGCGCATCACCGAAGCCTTTAAGCAGGCAGATGACCCTCTTTCCGAATCAAAACCCGACCATGCCTAAGCAAATTGGTAATTTAATACTTTACTCTATTGACGACCTTCATGAAAAGTTGGGCGTTTCTAAGCTGACTTTACGTTCTTATTTACGTAGTGGACGTATCAGAGGCCGCAAATTAGGCGTCAGTTGGTATGTTACCGAAGAATCACTACAAGAGTACTTCAACCCGCCAGAAAAGGGGGCGACCAACGTGGAAATCCCCAATGCATCGAATACCCACAATTACCGATACATTGTTCAAGGTATAAATGACCTGGTTAGCGAGACCGAAGAGTGCGAGACTCGCTCCGAAGCCATAGAGCTGCTTCAACAGCAGGCTATTTTAAGTTTGTTTCAGGTAAAAATTCTGGAGCGCAACAGTGATAAGATAGTTCAAATTGTTAAGGCTCGGGATTTCATTGAGCAATATGGAGCAAAATAAGAAGACTTTTTAATAGGCCTTTTAAGCATCCTGTTTACTTAAATAGTATCAACTCTCAACCGCACCTTTTCTGAACAATAGTAACCAGCAATATTAACGTTTAGGCCCTCGCCTTTTTTTGTTGCTTTAGAAAGCCTTGAACCCGAATGATGCTGCTAATGGTTTTAGCATCGTTAATCTCACCGCTATCAATCATGCTTAATGCTTCCTCAAATGGAACCCTATATATGCTCAAAAATTCATCTTGATCCGTGTTTTGTGCTCCTTGGGTAAGCCCTTCGGCTAGATAGATGTGAATGATTTCATCCGCATAGCCAATGGCTGGATAAAAATGACCAATATAGGTCAACTGCTCTGCCCGATAACCCGTTTCTTCCTCCAGCTCCCTACTTGCTGTACTAAGCGGGTCTTCGTCAACGTCGATTTTTCCTGCAGGAACCTCCCAGAATAATTGCTGAGCTGGATACCGAAACTGCTGAATAAGCACACAGTCCCCATTACCAAACATAGGTACTACTGCGCAAGCCCCTGGGTGCTGTATCCACTCTCTTCGGCCGGTGCTGGAATCCGGAAGGATGGCCTCGTCTTTAAAAACATGCAAAAGCTCTCCTGAAAATACCTTTTCACTGTATTTCCTTTGTTCTACAAGGTGGCCATTTAACCGCAGTTTTGAACTGGTTTTTTTCATGTGGCTTTATCGAGGGATTGGTTTTAACTTTAGACAAAAATAATATCGTAATAAATCCTGGGTCTTGTCGGTTCAAAATAATATAGATGGTAGAAAAATTGAGGTAAGTGGTAAAGTATTTACCATCTCTAACTTTATATCATTTTCCCGAATATTTATTGTGATTCCAGTGGTTTATCGCCATTACATCAATGGGTATTCGGTCGATGCAATTATAGGCCTTTTGATCGGTTATGGGGTTATTTCAGATTACTTAGACGGATTTGTCGCACGAAAAACCAACACCATTTCCGAAGTGGGTAAAATGATAGACCCCATTTCTGATAAAATTGCGGCGGGACTACTTTTTATTTACACGGTATATATTGGCTGGGTTCCTTTGTGGTTCTTATGGCTGTTCGTTGCACGAGATGTGTTGATATTACTTGGCTCATCATTTATCAAACTGAGATATGGAAAAGTAGCTATGAGTACAATTTCGGGCAAAATATCGGTTAATATTATTTCTCTCTATTGGATTTCCGTGTTCTTTTTTAGATCGGCCACCCTAGTTCACACCATTTTATTGTGGGCATCAGTCGTCATCATGTTGTTCTCATTTATTATGTATCTTTTACGGTATAGAAATATTATGAACGGCGCTCGTTTTAATTAATTGGAGAGAATATGGGATTTTTAGAAAAATTAGGCTTCAAGAAAAATACCACCCTAGAAAAAGGGGTAGAAGAAAGCCGAAATGGGTTATTGAATAAACTTGGAAAGGCTATCGCGGGTAAGGACCAAATTGATGATACCATACTGGATGAGCTTGAGGAAATCTTAATAACCTCCGACGTGGGAGTGAAAACCACACTCGATATAATCCGGCGTATAGAAGCACGTGTGGCTAAGGATAAATATGTAACCAAAGATGAGTTAAACACACTACTCCGGGACGAAATCATTGGACTACTCATGGAAAACCCCATTGAACGTTCTGCTGAATTTGACACCGATTTCCCAGAAACTCCTCACATTATCCTAGTAGTGGGGGTTAACGGAGTAGGTAAAACAACCACCATTGGAAAGCTAGCTCACCGGTATAAATCAGCCGATAAATCTGTTCTTTTAGGTGCCGCTGACACCTTCCGTGCCGCCGCCGTGGATCAACTTAAAATATGGAGTGAACGTGCGGGTGTTCCTATAATTGAACAGGGGCAGAATGCAGACCCCGCTGCGGTAGCTTATGACACCGTAGCTGCTGCAAAAGCAAGAGGCGCCGACCTGAGTATTATCGATACAGCGGGCCGATTGCACAATAAAAAAGCCTTAATGGATGAACTCTCCAAAATAAAGCGGGTTTTATCTAAAGTGGTTCCTGGTGCCCCTCATGAAGTTTTATTAGTACTTGACGCATCGACTGGTCAAAATGCTTTACAACAGGCTCGCGCATTTACAGAGGCCGTGGATATTACTGGTTTGGTTTTAACTAAGCTCGATGGTACAGCCAAGGGCGGTATTGTTCTGGGTATATCGCACGAACTATCGGTACCCGTCAAATATATTGGCCTAGGTGAAGGGATGGAAGATTTGCAGATATTTGACAAAAAATCTTTTGTATACGCTCTTTTTGGTGAATAATTACTTTACTAATCGCACTATTTTGTGCGGATTGGCCCGATTAAATTTCGCTCACCTTTGGCTTAAAACCGTTTACTGATACCTTCTCAAGCATTAGTCCTGACCTAAAATCTCACTGACTGGCATCAAATCAACATAAAATTCCGTCGGACTCTGACCTAAGTATAGGTGGATCTGTTTCTCTTTGATCATCTCTAATACGGCTAAAAAAGTAATGGCAACGACTATTCGCTGCTTAAGATCCGCGCAGAGGCTTACAAAACTTTGCTTCCCCTTAGCTTGAAGTGTATTTAATATGTATTCAGATTGTTGCTCTAGGGTAGCCTCAACTTTTTCTACTCGGTGAACCACATTTTTTCGGTCAATATCCGTTAATACTTTTTTGAAGGCGGCAATTAAGTCAAACAGCGTCACATCCTGTAATGCCTCTCCAGACGCTTGTTGTTCAACTTCATCTGCTGATGGGTAGCCTCGGCTAAACTTTTTTCTTGTTTCCTCATCTATATCTGAGAGCTTAAATGACATCTCTTTATAGCGCTTATATTCAAGTAGCTGTTGTACTAATTCATAACGAGGATCTTGCTCATCTAATAAATCATCCTCCTCTGCATTCTCTCTTGGGAGCATCATTTTTGCTTTGATCGACATTAGATTGCTTGCCATCCAAACAAACTCACTAGCAACATCTAAATCTAGCTCTTCGAGCAGATACAAGTATTCCAAAAATTGATTGGTTATGTAGGAAATCGGGATATCATAAATATCTAACTCATCTCTTTTGATAAAAAAAAGAAGTAAGTCTAAGGGCCCTTCGAAGTTCTGTAGTTGTACACGATACATATTGCAAATCTAATAGGTAATTAGGAAAAAAGCCCCTAAAAAAAATTCATTTATTAATTGACTTGTAAGTATAACATTGATAACATGTAATTTAAGCGCATCAAAGAAAACGGAATTGAAAAACCAGAATCTCTTTTGGCGTATTT